>NZ_JADBHG010000006.1:0-255466 GCF_017808095.1 Brevibacterium renqingii
TGTGGCATGGTGTCTATCCTTCCAGGCTTGCCTGTGAACAAGCCAGATCAGATGTCACCAAACCTTGCATCAGTCCCGAATGCTCGGCGCCGCGCCTCGCATCATCGAAACGGGCACCCACCCTCATGTCCTCTGGCGTTTCGGAGCCGGCCCGCGCAAGGTCGTGCTCATCGGCCACCACGACACCGTCTGGCCGACCGGAACCCTCAAGGACTTCCCCTACTCCGTCAAGGACGGTGTCGTGCGCGGCCCCGGCGCCGATGACATGAAGGGCGGACTGCTCATCGCCCTCTACGCGCTGGCTCAGGTGCGTGCCGAACTAGGAAGCATCGACGGCGTCAGCCTCCTCATCACCGCCGACGAAGAGCTCGGTTCCCCGGGATCTCGACAGATCATCGAGAACGAGGCCCGCGGCGCGAAGGCAGCGCTCGTCTTCGAAAGCGGGGCGGCCCAAGGCGCGGTGAAGATCGCCCGCAAAGGAGTCGCGATCTACCAGCTCGAGGTCACCGGTCTGGCCTCACACGCCGGCGTCGAGCCCGAGAAGGGCATCAACGCCACCATCGAGGTGGCCAATCAGGTCGTCGAGATCGCCAAACTGCACAAACCGTCCATGGGCACTTCGGTCGTGCCGACCGTGATGACGAGCGGGTCGACGACGAACACCGTCCCGGCCCGAGCAGTCGTCGGCATCGATTCGAGGGCCGCCTCGGCGAGTGAGCAGGTGCGCATCGACGAGGCACTGCGCGCGCTCACCCCCACGGTCGCCGGCGCCGAAATCGAACTCAAGGGCGGGATCAACCGCGCCCCGCTCGAAGAGGATATGGCGATGGGCCTCTACGCCCGGGCCCAACGGCTGGCGGGAAAGCTCGGGCATCCGCCGCTGCGCTCGGTCGCCGTCGGCGGCGGTTCGGACGGCAATTTCACGGCCGGTGTCGGAACCCCGACACTGGACGGTCTGGGAACCGTCGGCGGAGGCTCGCACGCTCGCACCGAGCACGCGCTTCAGATCTGGATCCCGCGACGCATCGAACTCACCGCGGCCCTGGTCGCCGAGCTTTTGGCCGGAGACTGAGAGCCGCTCCTCTCCCCGGGCTCATAGGCGCGACGTTCAGATCGTCCCCGTGCGGTCTTCCTGCAGCCACGGATTCGACAGCAGCACGAAAGCCGCCTCGACGATGAGCACGGGCGACATGTTCGTCTGCAGTCGCTGCCGGGCCTCGGTGATGGCATCGATGCGCAGCAGAGTGGTATCCGGCCCGTCCCGATTCGCCTGTTCGGCGATGAGGTCGACCTCTCCGGCATTGATCCACCCGTCGCGGATCCCCAGCTGGTACATGAGGATGTCGCGGTAGAGGCTCATGAGTTCGAGGAAGATCCGGTCGAGCTCATCGTTCCGTGCTCGCACCGATCGTCGTTTCTGCTCCTCCTCGAGCTTCCGGATCTGGGCCCGGGCCGATGGTGGGATCGTCTTCTCCCCCTCGATGCCCAGTGTGGTCATGAGCTGTCTGCGTTCGGCGGCGTTGCGCTCCTCGACTCGAGACTTCGCGGTTTCCGCGGCGGCGTCGACGATTCTGCCTGCCAGCCGTATGGTGGCTCCCACCGAGGTGAGTTTGCCTGGAATCGCGAGGATCTGCTTGCGTTCGGCATCGGCGGATTCATTCAGCGCCAAGTACTTCGCACGCCCGATATGGCTCTGGGCCACGGCAGCGGCCCATCTGGCCCGATCCTCACCGACGTGATCGCGTTCGATGAGCAGCTGAGCGACGGCATCGCGTGAGGGAATCCGCAGCCGCACCGGGCGGCACCTCGACCTGATGGTTGTCAGCACATCGATCGGGCTGGGCGCGCACAGCAGCCATACCGTGGCTGGAGGCGGTTCCTCGATGGCTTTGAGCAGCACGTTCGCGGTGCGTTCCATCATCCGGTCGGCGTCTTCGATGATGACGACTCGCCACTGTGAGTTGACGGGAGCCGTCTGCGCCTTCGTGACGAGCTCGCGCACTTCATCGATCGAGATGACCGATTTCTGCGTCGACATGATCGTCAGGGACTCGTGGTGGCCCGAAAGCACCCGGGAGGTGACGTCGTTCGATTCCGTGCCTCCGGAGATCAGAGCCGCGGCGAAGGCTCTGGCGGCGTTCGACCTCCCCGACCCGGGCGGACCGGTGAACAGCCACGCGTGGGTCATTGCCGCCGGACTGTCCAAGGCGTATCCGAGCTGAGTGCTCACCTCGTCCTGACCGACGAGTTCGTCGAAGACGCTCATCTCAGGATCCCTCCGGATTGTTGAAGCGCCGATTGTTGCGCTCGCGCTGCCTGCGCAGGCGCTCGCGGGCCTGTCGTTCGATCTCCGCCTGCGCCTGCAGTCGTTCGCGGCTCGTCTCTCGAGCGCTGCGCGCCGGCAGCACAGTCGTCTCGGCATCGTCCGGGTCGACCTGGTCTTCCCGATCGCCGGTTTCGACTACACGCGTCTCGGCCTCGTCCGGGTCCACTTGATCGACGACTCGGGTCTCGGCCTCCTCAGCTGAATCGGTGGCGATCCTGTCCGTCGCAACGCCTTCGGCCTCGTCGCTGTCGTCGATGAGTGCCTCGGGGGTGAATCCGCGGGCCGGCAGAACCGTCGTGGTCGCGTCCTCGTCGGATTCGGTTTCGTCCTCTGACTCCAGGAACGACGGAAGCTCCTCTTCGACATCGGCGTCCGGCTTCCGGGCTGCGGGCGAGGGCTCCAACGCCGGTTCAGACTCTGCTTCGCCTGCCCGGGCCTCAAACGCGTCTGCCGACGAGATTGAATCCTCCCGCAGATCGGCGCCGAGGTCGACCCGTTCGGTGGGAACGCTGCCGGAGATCTCCACCTCGTCGTCGGTAACCGCGGCGGGAATGAAACGGTCGCCGGTCACCGGCACGAAACGCGGCCCACGCTCATGCCACGACTCATCACCGTCGGCCGAGTCCTCAGATGCGGCGGATCCACTCGTCTCGGCGTCCTCACCAGCCGCATAGGATTCGTGGACGGCAGGGTCGTCGCTCTCGGCAGAGGAGGGCACGACGGAACCGGCTGCGGCATCGTCATCCGCTGCGGAATCGGCCGCAGTGGGCACCTCTCCCGCAACCGCCGACGATGCCTCGGCGCTGGTCCTGTCACGGCTCAGCAGGGTCTGCGGAAGTCGTTCGCGGATGGCTTCGAGAATGCGTGCGGTGAGTTCATCGACTCCTACCGAGGCGTCGAGGACGACGTAGCGGTCGGGTTCCCGGTGCGCACGGGAGAGGTAGGTCTGGCGCACACGCTGGTGGAACTGCTGATTCTCCTCATCGAGATAGTTGCTCTCCCCACGCTCGCCCATCCTCTCGGCTGCGGCCTCAGGTTCGATGTCGAGGACGATCGTCAGGTGCGGGACAAGCCCCTGGGTGGCCCAGCGGCTCAGCGCCAGGATCGTCTTCTCGTCGAAACTGCGTCCCGCGGCCTGGTAGGCGATCGTCGAATCGATGTAACGATCGGTGATGACGATGTTTCCCTCATCCAGGCTGGGATCGACCAGTGAGGCCACATGGTGAGCGCGGTCGGCCGCGAAGAGCAGCGCCTCGGTGCGAGTGCTCGGCCGATCGGAGTCGAAGAGGACCGAACGGATCTTCGTGCCCAGTTCGGTGCCGCCGGGCTCACGAGTGGACTCCACATGGTATCCGTCGTCGGCCAGGGCACGGGAGATCCGTTTGATCTGCGTGGTCTTTCCCGATCCGTCCCCGCCTTCGATGGCGATGAAGAATCCCGCGCCGAGGCGTTCGGCGGAGTTGCCGAGCCCACCGGCGGCGTTCTCGGCCTGGTTGGGCGGACGGAAGCCATGGACGATGTCGACCGACAGGCCCTGCAGCTTGTGGGGGTCGAAGGTGAAGAGCCCGATGATGCCGGCGACGAGGGCGCCGATGCCGAAGATGAGGAACGCCACATCGCTGGGGACGAGCACCCAGTCGGGGCTCGAACCGACTTCGACGGTTCCGCCGAGGTCGAAGGCGTTGATGACCAGCGCCAGGCCCGCGCCGCCGACGGCTCCGTACCGGCGCGAGAAGTCATAGGGCTGGGCACGCACGCCGATGCCGACGAGGAACGCGATCGCCGCAGACAAGACGACCTTGCCGGAGAGTTCGCCGATGCCGCCCGTCGCCAACAGCAGCACGCCGGAGACGAGCAGGGCGAAGGTGGATACGCGGGGGCGTGACATTCCCGGAGCGAAGGTCGGGCCCATCTCGAAACCGATGGCCCAGCCGACGAGGCAGCAGGCGATGATGAGAGCGAACCCGGCCTGTCCGTAGTCATGGGCGACCGCGGTGGGCTGGGCGAGGATGAAAGTGGCACCGAGCACGGCGAACAGGCCGATGCACACCCACGGATTGGCGATCGCCTCCGGGGGCCTGGCCACACGCGCCTTGAGTTCGGGGAATGAACCCGTGGTCGCGGTCTCCGCATGCAGAGCACGTTCGGGCGTGAGGAAGATGATGATGGACCCCGCGGCCATGCCGACTCCGACCAGCAGCGACATCCAGCCGAGAGCCTGAGTTCCTGCGGCGGATCCGCCGAGGATCTGGAAGGCGCAGGAGACGAAGACGAGGATCGCGGCGGGAATGCCCACGCGGCGCCACGGCTTCTCGTTCGTGAACGGGTTGATGCTCATGAGCAGACCCACCACGGCCCCGAGGAACAGCGCCGCGACCCACGTCAGCCAGGCGCTGGGAGCCAGGCTGAGGACGATGAGCACGGCCGCCTCGATGATCGCGGAGATGCTCAGTGCGGTCTTGCGCACGGCGGGAGGGCGGGTCGCGAAGACCTTGCTGGGGATGAAGAGACCGGTGCAGGACAAGGCGAAGACGATGAGCAGCGACAGGCTGCCCACGCGATTGTCGAACCCTCCGGCGCTGATCGAATCGGCCGTGGCGGTGAACGCGTGTCCGCCCACTGTGGCGAGGAGTCCGCTCGTGCCTGCCACCACATAACTGATCGCGACAAGAACGATCAGGGCTCCCCAGGCCGCGGTCTCGGTGACAAGGCGGCCGGGGGCTCCGGGCAGTCGGTGTCCTGAAGTCGTCAACATGCTCACAGCCCTACACTATCTGTCCCGACTGACATATCTCTTGGAACCCGGTGCGATCTCGGACAACCCGGACCATGATGGCGTGCTCCCATCCTCTACTCTTGTTCTCGTGCACACAGTCAATACAGCGATGACCACCGTGGCCGCTCAGGGGCTGGGACCGGCCGAGGAACTGGCCTTCGCTCGCGTCCTCCTCGATTCGGTCAAGGCCGGCCGCCGAGGCGCAACGCTGCGAATGTACCGTCCAGCGCCGACCCTGGCCTTCGGCGCCCGCGACCGGTTCCTGCCCGGCTTCGCCGCCGCCATCGAGGCCGCCAGAGACCACGGCTTCACACCAGCGCTGCGCAGCCTCGGCGGCCGGGCGGCGGCGTACCATCCGGGTTCACTGGTCATCGATCACATCGAACCGAGTGATTCCTTCATCACGGACACGACCGCCAGGTTCACCGGTTTCGGTCTCGACTATGTCGAAGTGCTGCGTGGCCTAGGCGTCGACGCCCGCCTCGGCGAGATCCCCGGCGAGTACTGTCCCGGAGAGCACAGCGTCAACGTCGCCGGCCGGATCAAGGCGATAGGCACGGCCCAACGCGTCGTCTCCGGGGCGTGGCTGTTCTCCTCCTCCGTCGTGGTCGAAGACCCGGAACCGATCCGCGCGGTCCTCACCGATGTCGAAGCCGCCCTCGGCATCGAATGGGACCCCTCCACGGGCGGCTCGATCAGCGAGATCCACCCCGAAATCACCGTCGATGCCGTCGCCGAGGCATTCGCTTCCTACTATGCCTCGGCCGATCCGCTCACGCCCGTCGCCCCCACCGCCGATGAGCTGGCTGCCCTGGCCGACTACGTGGGCAAGCACGTGCTGTGAGCTCATAGGAGGAAGAATGACTGTCACCATCCGCGAAGCGACCGAAAGCGATCTGCCACAGATCCTCCGCCTTGTCCACGCGCTGGCCGTCTATGAGAAGGAACCCAATGCTGTGGAGGCCACCGAGGCGGACTTCGCCGCGGTGATGTTCCCGGCCGAGGGCAGTCCGAATACGTTCGGGCTCATGGCCGAAGTCGACGGAACGGTCATCGGCTTCGCCGTCTGGTTCCACAGCTTCTCGACCTGGACGGGCAGGAACGGAATCTGGCTCGAAGACCTCTTCGTCGATCCCGAGTATCGCGGGCATGGTGCCGGCAAGGCGCTGCTGGGTCGTCTCGCACAGATCTGCCGGGACCGCGGACTGACCCGCCTCGAATGGTGCGTGCTCAGATGGAACACGCCCTCGATCGGGTTCTACGAGTCCCTGGGCGCGAAGCCGCAGGACGAATGGGAGACCTACCGCCTCGACGGGCAGGCGCTGGCCGACTTCGCGGCCGCATCACGTTCCTAGACGAGTCCGCTGCACCACCGGGGCTGGGCTCTGCGTGCGACTGCGATCGGACCGGCTGGGCTGCAGTGGGCGGTGCTGGAGCAGCGCTCACGCCATGGTTGAGCCCCGCGAGCCCTGGTGAGCAGGCCCATTTCGCCCACCTACGAGAGGTGTGTTCAGGGAGTCTTCGGTTTCGACGTGCTCGTCTTACTCGCCGTGGTCTTCTTCGCGGCAGTGGTCTTGCCCGCAGATTTCGACGTCGTCGACTTCGATGCAGAGGACTTCGACGCCGTCGACTTCGCTGCTGTCGATTTCTTCGCCGCAGTCGTCTTCGATGTCGTCGACTTCTTCGCAGGGGCCTTGCGAGTGGTCTTCTTCTTCGCCGGGCCCTTCGCCCGCTTCTCGGCCAGCAGCGTCGCCGCTCGCTCGAGCGTCACGGCCTCGACGGAGTCGTCCTTGCGCAGGGTCGCATTCGTCTCTCCGTCGGTGACGTAGGGACCGAAGCGACCGTCCTTGACGACGACCGGCTTCTTCGTCTCCGGATCCTCGCCGAGTTCCTTCAGCGGAGCCGCAGCGCGCCGGCCGCCTCGCTGCTTCGGTTCGGCGTAGATCTTCAGCGCCTCGTCGAGGGTGATGTTGAAGATCTGCTCCTCATCGGTCAGCGACCGCGAGTCCGTGCCCTTCTTCAGATACGGTCCGTAGCGACCGTTCTGGGCGGTGATGTCCGTGCCCTCTTCGTCCTGACCGACGATGCGCGGCAGGCTGAGCAGCTTGAGCGCGGTCTCGAGGTCGATCGAGTCCAGATGCATCGACTTGAACAGGGATGCCGTCCGCGGCTTCGGCTTCTTGGCTCCGCGCTTGGGCTTCTCCTCTGGTTCGGGCAGCACCTCGGAGACGTAGGGGCCGAAACGACCGTTCTTCGCCACGATCGTGTGCCCGGTCTCCGGGTCGACGCCGAGCTCGCGGTCTTCGCCGCCCTGGGTCTCGATGAGCTCGGCGGCCTTGGCGGCGGTCAGCTCGTCGGGGGCCAGATCATCGGGTACCGAGACCCGCTTCGGGTCCTCGCCTTCGGCCTCGGCTGCGACTTCGAGGTAGGGGCCGTATCGGCCGACGCGCAGGTTCACGCCCTCGCTGATGGCGACGGTGTTGACCTCACGGGCGTCGATGTCGCCGAGGTCGTCGACGATCGCCTTGAGACCCTCACGGTCCTGGGTCTGGTCGCCGAAGTAGAATCCGGCGAGCCATTCGTTGCGGTCCTCTTCGCCCATCGCGATCCGGTCGAGCTCAGATTCGAGGTCGGCAGTGAACGCATAGTCGACGAGCCCGGTGAAGTGCTCCTCGAGCAGCCGCACCACGGAGAACGCCAACCAGCTGGGCACCAGCGCATTGCCGCGAGTGCTCACATAGCCGCGGTCCTGGATGACGGAGATGGTGGCCGCATACGTCGAAGGACGCCCGATGCCGAGCTCCTCGAGCTGCTTGACCAGGCTCGCCTCGGTGAAGCGCGGAGGCGGGGCCGTGGTGTGCCCATCGGCCTCGGCCTTGATGACGGACAGCGCCTGGCCCTCTTCGACCTGCGGCAGCCGCGACTCGCCGGACTTCGTGTCGTAGCGGGAAGCGTCCTGGCCCTCCTCGTAGGCGGCGAGGAAGCCGCGGAAGGTGATGACGGTGCCGCTGGCGCTGAAACCGGCCTCGTGTCCGTCGGCGAGCGCGGCACGGACCCTGATCGTCGCGGTCTTGCCCTTGGCATCGGCCATCTGGCTGGCCACGGTGCGCTTCCAGATGAGGTCGTAGAGACGGAACTCGTCGCCGGACAGCTGCTTGGACACCTGGGCCGGGGTGCGGAAGGAGTCGCCGGAGGGGCGGATCGCCTCGTGGGCCTCCTGCGCGGACTTCTGCTTGCTCGCGTACTGGCGCGGTGACTGGGGCACGAATTCGGGACCGTAGAGTTCGGTCACCTGCTTCCGCGCGGCCGCGATGGCCTGGCCCGACAGCGCCGAGGAGTCCGTACGCATATAGGTGATGTAGCCGTGTTCGTACAGCGACTGGGCGGTGCGCATGGCTTGGCGGGCGCTCATGCGCAGTTTGCGTCCCGCCTCCTGCTGCAGCGTCGAGGTGGTGAACGGCGCGGCTGGACGGCGGGAGTATGGCTTCGACTCCACTGCGGTCACGGACAGGGAGTCCTTGGCGTCGCCGCTCAGCTCGGCGGCCAGAGCCTCGGCGCGGGCCTGATCGACCACCGTCGCCGAGGTGTTCTTCAGCCGGCCTTTGTCGTCGAAGTCGCGGCCGGTGGCCACCCGCGCCCCGTCAACGGTGGTGAGGTTAGCCGCAAAGGGGTTCGATCCGTCGGGCAGGCCGAGATCGATGTCGAGGTCCCAGTAGTCGGCGGGCACGAAAGCCATTCGCTCCCGTTCGCGTTCGACGACGAGACGGGTGGCCACGGACTGCACCCGTCCGGCGGAGAGTCCGGCACGGATCTTGCGCCACAGCACAGGTGAGACCTCATAGCCGTAGAGGCGGTCGAGGATCCGGCGGGTCTCCTGCGCGTCGACGAGCGAGGAGTCGATATCGCGGGTGTTCTCCAGTGCCCGTTCGATCGCCTCGGGAGTGATCTCGTGGAAGACCATGCGTTTGACGGGGATCTTCGGTTTGAGCACCTCGAGCAGATGCCAGGCGATGGCCTCTCCCTCGCGGTCCTCATCCGTTGCGAGATAGAGTTCGTCAGCGTCCTTGAGCAGACGCTTGAGTTCGGTGACCTTCTTCTTCTTGCCCGGGTCGATCCGGTAGTAGGGGTCGAAGCCGTTGTCGACGTCGACGGCGAATTTCCCGTACGGCCCCTTCTTCATATCGGCGGGCAGTTCCGACGGAGTCGGCAGGTCGCGGATATGGCCGACGGAGGCCTCGACGTCATAACCATCGCCGAGGTATCCCATAATCGTTCGCGCCTTCGTCGGAGACTCGACGATGACGAGGCGACGGGGCTTCTTCTCGGTTGTGGTCACGCTTTCACATTCCTCTCACGGCATCTGCTGCTCATTGCAACGGACGATCCGGCCCAATGTAACACTGTTGAACGGAGACGATACTCATCGGGCGGCTCGGCCCCGATACGGCGTCAACGGTAATCGATCCTATCCCCATTCCCCGTCGGCCCCGCTCGTCGCAGTGTCTCAGGAAGCGATGTCGGGCAGCAGCACGCCGGCCGCAGCCAGGGCTCTGACCTGGGCGATGAGTTGGTCTTCCAAGGCTGTGGCGTCCACTTCGAGCAGCTGTGCGAGTGCTCCCGCCGTTTGGCGCACAGTCAGTGTTCCGTCGGCCACCGAGACGAATCCGGCCAACGCCGTGTCGAGGTCGAAGACCTGCCCGAACCCGATGCCCTGCTCGAGGGTGATGGAACTCGGCTCCGACTGACCGGGCACGAAATGTCGGTGCTCGACGAGATCCGGGGACCGGGTGAAGGCGGTGGCTGCGATCTCCTCGGGGCCGACCGAGGACAGCCATGACCTGATCGCGAAGACTGTCGTGAGGAACTCGGCGAGCCCGTGCGGGTTGTTCGCCGGAGACGAGGTGACTAGTTCCCTCGCTCTGAACACACCGTCGTCGACCTGCGGGCTCGTGCTCGTGCCGGCGCTCGTGGCCGTTGAACCGGCATCCTGGCCGGTCGATCTGGCCATGAGCACATAGCCGAAGACGACCTGTTCGACGCTGCGGGAGGTGAAGTCCTCGAGCCACTCCCCAACGGCGGCGTTCCAGGCGGCTGTGGCTCGCGGGATCCCTCCGTCGCGGATCCACGTTTCCGCGTAGGCGACCGGGTCGAGGGCCTCGCGCTCGATGACGAGCACCGAGGTGTCCTCAGCGCCCACCCAGGCCTCAGGTCCCCGCTTGTCCGCCGAGGTGGTCTCCCAGTTGCCCAGGCAGACGCTGCGACCGCCCGGGGCCAGGACCGAGGGGATGGCGCTGAACAGTTCCCGCACCAGTGCGTCTCCGATCATCCCCGCATCCCGGTATTCGAAGGTCGTGTCCGTGGTGCGGGGAGTGATGACGAACGGCGGGTTCGACACGAGCAGGTCGACCGGCTCCGGCAGCGGCTCGAGCAAGGACCCGTGCCGGAATTCGATCGTGCTCACCCCGTTGAGCTCGGCCGACAGCGCAGCCAGGTGCAGGGCGCGGTGTGAGATGTCGGTGGCGATGACACGCCTGCTGTGTCGCGCCAGCAGCAGGGCTTGGATGCCGCAGCCGGTGCCGATGTCGGCAGACACGCCGACCTGGTCCCGCGGGGTCAGGGTCACGAGTGTGCGTCCGGCCCCGCCGAGACCGAGCACGTACTCACCGGCGAGGACGTCCGGGGTGACCAGTGTCCCGTGATCGGCCACGAGGTAGAGGTTCTCGTCCCCGGATCGCAAACCGCGCGGCACACCGACCGGCAGGTCATACGGGGTGAGAGCGAACGGGGCGATCGCCTCATCTGCCTCGATGTCGATCAGGCCCGCCTCGGCGGCGGTGGCGAAGGTCTCCCCCAGCACCTGCCGGACGTCTGCGACAGCGACCCGACAGTGGAAGTGGAACAGCAGCGCCAGGCTCGCCAGGCCACGGTCGAAGGCGTCGGCCGATTCCGCGGCCAGAACATCGATGCAGTGGTGGATGGCGGGGGCGGCGTTGTTGCGGGCGAGTGCCTCCGAGGTCGCCGGACCCCAGAACTGCCGCAGCCGCGGCTCGGTGTATCCGGCACGGTAGAGGGTGTCACCCAAGTGGGTCAGCGGAAGATCAGTCACAGAAGAATCCTAACGACTGCGCCATAATTGACTCATGGCTTCCTCCGCTCTGCTCGACATCGTCACCGGTTTCGGTGCCCGGGATGAGCGCATCGTCCATGTCCGCGACATCCCGCAGCGTTTCGAACGCGACGCCGAATGGCCCGAGTGGATCGATGAGGAGCTCCGGCACGCCTGCCATGCCGTCGGCGTCGATGCACTGTGGCAGCACCAGCTCGAGGCGGCGCAGACGGCCAGGGACGGCTCCGATGTCGTCATCGCCACTCCGACCGCCTCGGGCAAATCCCTGGGCTTCTGGCTGCCGGTGCTCGAAGCGATCCAGGCGAGCCGGGACAGGCTGCGCACCGCCTCGGCGATCTACATCGCCCCGACCAAGGCGCTGGCGGCCGACCAGCTTGCCAAGCTCGAACGGTTCGTCGTCCGCGGGATGCGTCCGGCCGCTTATGACGGTGACGCCTCGCAGGCGTCGAAGGACTGGGCGAGGCGGCACGCGAATATCGTCTTCACCAACCCGGACATGCTCCACAGGAGCATGCTCCCCCAGCACGAACGCTTCACCCGGCTGTTCAGATCTCTGCGCTACATCGTCGTCGACGAGGCGCACCGCTATCGCGGGGTGTTCGGCTCCCATGTCGCGCTCGTGCTGCGCCGCCTGCTGCGCATCGCCGCCCACTACGGCGCCGCTCCTGTCGTGATCGGCGCCTCGGCGACGATGGCGGACCCCGATGCGGCCTTCGCCAAACTCACGGGCCGTGACGTCCATGCCGTGACCGCCGACTCCTCACCGCGGGCGTCCGGCAGCTTCGCCCTGTGGGAGCCGCCGGTCTCCCCCGGCGGCGACCGCCGCAGCGGATTGGCCGAGGCCGCCGATGTCATCACCGATTCGATGTGTGCCGGCTACCGGTCGATCACCTTCATCGCCTCCCGCCGAGGCACGGAGGCACTCGCGCAGACCGTGCGCGACCAGCTCGGGCAGGTCGACGAATCGCTGACCGGCAAGGTCGCCGCCTATCGGGGCGGATATCTGGCCGAGGAGCGTCGGATGCTCGAGACCGCTCTGCGGTCGGGTCAGCTGCTGGCGGTGGCATCGACGAACGCCTTGGAATTGGGCATCGACATCTCCGGGCTCGACCTCGTCATCATCTCCGGATGGCCCGGGACTCTGGCCTCGCTGTGGCAGCAGGCAGGCCGAGCCGGACGTGCCGGGCAGCGGTGGATGGCCGTGTTCATCGCCCGTGACGACCCCCTCGACACGTACGTCGTCCACCACCCCGAGGTCATCTTCGACGCGCCCGTCGACGCCGGAGTCATCCATCCGGGCAACCCGCATGTGCTCTCCGGTCACCTGTGCGCGGCCGCCGCCGAAGTGCCTCTCAAGTCGGCGGATCTCGTGCACTTCCCGGCGAACTCGGCCGAGGTCGTCGACGACCTCGTCGAGAAGAAGATGCTGCGAGCGCGCCCGACCGGCTGGTTCTGGGCCAAGGACACCCCGGCTGCCGATCTCGCCGACATCCGCGGGACCGGAGGCGGCCAATTCAGCCTCGTAGAGGCGAGCACCGGAACCCTGCTGGGCACGGTCGATGAGTCCGGAGCGCATACAGGGGCTCATCCCGGGGCCGTGTACACGCATCAGGGCATCGACTTCACGGTGCTCGATCTCGACCTCGAGGAGCGCATCGTGGCAGTCGAACGCGCCGAGGTCGACTACACCACCCAGCCGCGTTCGCAGACGGAGATCGCGATCGTCGACACCGATGCCCAGAGAGTTCTGCCTTCTGGGGCGGCCGTGTGCAGCGGCACCGTCGACGTCAAGGATCAGGTCGTCGCCTACCGGATGCGGGCGAAGAGAGGCGGGGCCATCATCGCCGAGCACGAACTGGACCTGCCCGAACGCACTCTGCGGACGAAGGCCGTGTGGTGGACGATTCCTCAGACGGTGCTCGACGAAGCCGAAGTCTTAGGCGCTGATCTGCCCGGTGCTGTGCATGCCGCAGAGCACGCCTCGATCGGCCTGCTGCCGCTCTTCGCCGGCTGCGACCGGTGGGATATCGGCGGGGTCTCAACCGCCCTGCACGCGGATACAGGGCTGGCCACGGTGTTCGTCTACGACGGGCTGGCCGGTGGCGCCGGGTTCGCCGAACGCGGCAGCGAGGTCTTCGAAGAGTGGCTGTCGGCGACACGGTCCGCCATCGCTGCCTGCGAATGCATCGATGGGTGTCCGTCGTGCGTGCAGTCGCCGAAGTGCGGAAACGGCAATGAGCCCTTGGACAAGGACGCCGCGCTGCGTCTGCTGCGCACCGTGCTCGGCTGAATGGGCTATTTTCCGGCCACGGCCTTCTCCCGGACCTTCGGCAGCGGGCCGGGAATGTCGACCTCGACGGCGACATAGGCCGACTGCTCACTCAGCGAGGCACGGCAGTCGCTCATCTCGCCTCCGTTGCGTTCGGCCACCTCCTCCGCGATCTCACATGGCTCTCCTGTGGCCAGTCCGCGCACGGCGTCCGCGGCGGCGAGCGCCGCCAGGTCCGCGGCACTCTGGGCCCGGGTGTGAGCCACGAACGCCTGCCCGAGGCTGCCGACCGCGGTCACGAGTACGAGGATGATGGAGCAGAGCCCGACGACGATGTTCGTCATGAGGATCCGCCTCTGTCCCCTTCGTACCTGGCAGTGGCGGCCGCATCGACCGTGTCGAGGAAGAAGATCGCGTCGGGCAGGCGGATGGTGACCGTGACGACCGAATACCCGCCATCGGCGCGAACGGTGACCTTCGATGAGGTTCCCGCGTGTTTCCTCGCCTCGGCGACGACGGCCGTCTGGGGCTCCCCGCGTGCGATCTCACGCGCCGCGGATCGTGCTGCATCGAAAGCTCGCAGCTGGGAGAAACCGACTGCGGCGGCTCCCGTGAGCAGCACGACGAGGAGCACAATCGCCGGCATGACGACGGCGAATTCGGCAGTCGCCGTGCCCGCGTCGCGGCTCTGGTCACTGTGCCGCTCACGGGAGCGTCCGCGTTCCATCTCCGTTCAGCTTCCCATTCCGAGAGCGGTCTGGATGACTCCGGTGACGAGCTCCTTGATCGGTTCGGATTTGAGGATCACGACGAGCAGGGCCGCGAATCCGCAGGCGGCAAGCGTGGTGATGGCGTATTCTGCGGTGGTCGCTCCGGTGTCCGCTCTCCAGAACTCCTCGGCGGCCTGACGGCCGGCGAACGGCTCGATCTCCCCTCCAGGCTCGATCTGCCTCGCGGGCTCGATCTGCCTCGCGGGCTCGATCGGACCGGCCGGTGGGTCGTCGATCTCCGGGGCAGGTGACGTGGTGCTCATGCTCTCCTCCTTGGCAACGGCTCCGTTCGCACTCTGCGAGCGGAAGATCAGCCTGCGAGGCGGGAGGCAGTCATGTCCAGGAGTGAAACCGTGCCTGTGGAAGCCGTTTCACCCTCCACAGGTCAATGACGTGCAAGTCGCGGCAGCGTCCACAGCCAGCGGCGACGAAGTCGGTTCGGAGTCGGTTCAGGTGTTGCTCGCCCAGTCGTCCCTGAGGATGGCCATGATCACCTCGTCGTGGCGCCGCCCGTTGAAGAACACGGCTTCTCGGCGGCGCCCCTCCTCGACGAAGCCGGCCTTCGTGTAGGAGGCGATGCCGCGGGTGTTGAACGCCCAGGTCTGCAGTTCGATGCGGTTGAGTCCCAACTGCAGGAATCCGTAGTTCACGGCCAACCGCACAGCGTCGGAGCCGTATCCGCGACCGTGGAACTCAGGACCGAGGACGATCGCCAGGGTCGCAGACTGGTTGATCGGGTTGCGCCCGTACAGGGTGACGTGCCCGACGAACTCCTCGGTCTCGATGAGTTCGATGCTCAAGCCCACGGCGTCGCTCGTAGTGTTCGCACTCCACTGCGAGAACTGTTCCGAGACTCCCCCTTCGGGCCGCGGCAGAACCGTGTGGTTCTGCAGGACGACGATCGAGGGGTCGTACCACCACTGCTCGAGATAGGGCAGATCGTCCTCGCGCAGGGGTCGCAGTCGCACGGATCGACCGACGAAGAGCTTCTCTGCGTATTCTTCCGCCTGTTCGACGCTGGACAGTTGGCTGAAGGGTGTGACCGGTGACATGCATCGACCCTATCGGCCCTTCCTGAAAATCGGTTCAGCACCCTGCTCAGAAGAAGACGGTCCCCAGATCCGAGAGGAGGGAGATGACGACGGGCACGACGGACAGCAGCAGGAAGGCCGGAAGAATGCACACACCCAACGGCAGCACCAGCCGCACCCCCAATGCCGCTGCGGCCTCCTGCTGTCGGCGGCGGGAGGAATCACGCAGCTCCTTGGCCACGGACTCGATGAGCGGAGCCGGTCCGACTCCGGTGTGTTCGGAGAATTCGAAGACCTCGAGAACCGGCAGCAGCCGGTCGTCCTCGGCGAGCTTCCGGCCGCCGATCGTCATCGCCCTGCCGATCCGCTGGAGGCCGGAACGGTCCCCGGTGGCCTCAGCGGTGAGTGCCAGTGCCACGGGGATCGGCAGGCCGGAGGTCAGACAGATCGCCACGAGATCGAGGTCGAAGGCCAGTTGGTCATCGGCGACGACTGTGCCGGTTCCGGTACGGTCGGCTCGACCTCTGCGGGGCTCCTGGGCGGCATCATCGTGCCTGCCCGTGGAATGCCCGGCCGCGGACGTCGCGCCCTTCCCCGCCCGGGGTCCGGGGCCGTGCCCGGCAGCGGTGTGGCCGAGGAGTCCCTGCAGGCGCGAACGGGTCGTTCCCGACCACAGCAGCACTCCGAGTGCGACGAAGGCGGCGATGAGCACAGGCAGCATCACGATCACCGCTGCGCCCGCAGCATCATCGTCCTCATCCACCAACGGCCGAGCACGTAGAGGGCCACACCCCCGCCGATGCTCAGCTGACCCGGCAGACCGGTGGCCAGATCCGTCGGCTCCACGCCGATGAGCAGCCCCAGGCCGATGCCGATGAGCGGCAGCCAACTGAGTACGCGCACCGTCGATTTCGGTCCGGCCATCGCGATCCGGCGTTCGCGCTCGGCATCGAGGGCATCGCGTTGGGCGGCGGCATAGCGCAGGATCATCTCGGCTGCGGGCGCCCCGGACCGTTCGGAGACGGTCCACACCGCGGCCATTCCGATCAGCACCTCGGCGGCAGGAGCGGGCAGTTCGGCGCTGCGTGTGGCGATGGCTCGGCCCGGTTCCTCGCCCAAGGAGATCGCCCGTGAGATCGGCACCAAGGCCTCGTTCTGTCGGCTCAAGGTCGTCATCACCGCCTGCGGGGTCATCCCGACCTTGAGCAGGTGTGCGCAGTTCTCCACCGCGCCGATCGCCCACAGCCTGTCCGCCTGTGACTCCTCTGCGGACCCGCCTCGGCGACGGATCCTGCGCAGGCTCCGTCGATCGGTCTCCGCGCCCTCGCTGCGGCGCAGGAGTTCGCGCAGACGCGCGCCCGGCGCCGACGGGGCCGCGAGGATGATCCCTGCGGCCACGAGAACTGCGATGAGCACGGTCATCCGGCTGACTTCTGCTCGAGCACGGCCTCGAACCGTGCCAGGGCACGCCGGTTGACGGTCCCTTCGGCCGAAGGCGAGGGCCGCCCCCACACCGGTTCCATCACTACCCCATCGGCACCGGTCCGGATCGGGATCGCCAGTTCGGTCACGCCCCGGTCGGACCCGGATCGGCGCAGGTGGACGACGAGGTCGATGGCCGTGGAGAACTGCGAATACACGGCCTCCGGGCTCATTCCCGCCAGCGCACCGAGTGAGGCGACCCGACTGGGCACGGCGTCGGCGGTGTTCGCGTGGATCGTCGCGCATCCGCCTTCGTGGCCGGTGTTGAGCGCGGTGAGCATGTCCCTGACCTCGGCCCCGCGGCACTCACCGACCACGAGGCGGTCAGGCCTCATCCGCAGGGCGTTGCGGACGAGGTCGGTCAGGGTCACCTCCCCGCCGCCTTCGACGTTGGCCTGTCGGGCCGCGAGCTGGACGACATGGGGATGGGTGACGATGAGTTCGCGGGAGTCCTCGACGATGACGATGCGCTGAATGGCCTCGACCTGCGAGAGCAGAGCACCGAGGAGGGCCGTCTTGCCCGTTCCGGTGCCCCCGGAGATGAGGATGTTCGCCCGCGACGCAACCGCCTCGGCGAGCAGAGGGCTCACATCATCGGGGACGAACCCCTCGGCGCACAGCTGGGCGAAAGGGAATCCGGAGCGTTTGGGCACGCGGAAGGAGATCGTGGTGGTCTCGCCCGAGATCGGCGGGACGATCGCATTCATCCGCACCCCGTCGGGCAGTCGCACATCGACATAGGGACTCGCGTCGTCGAGGCGGCGCCCGCCGAGCGCGGCCAGCCGCACCGCCAGGGACCTCACCTCGTCCTCGGCGCCCAGGGAGAGGTCGAGCAGCCGAGGACCGTCACCGGTGTCGGCGAAGATCTCCCGCGGTCCGTTGACGAACACATCGGTGGTTCCCGGCACCTCGAGCACGGGCTGCAGAGGACCGGCCCCGGACAGCTGTGCGGACAGCCGGGTGACGAGTTCGAGCAGGGCGGCCGACCCGAGGACGCGGCCGGTGCGTTGGACCGCTTCGGCGACGGCTGCCGTGGTCACCGGTCCGGGATTGTCGAGCAGGGTCTTGCGGACGTCGGCGACGAGGGAGGCGTCGAGCCATTCGCTCATTCCACCCACTCCCCCAGCAGCCGATCGACGAGGCGACCGAGGTGGGCTCCTCCCGGGATGCCCTCGCCGCGGTCGACGGCGGCAGACAGCCCGCGATCATCGCGGATGCTTCCGGCCAGACTCAGCCCGATGGATTCGGCGAGGAGTTCGGCGTCGAGGCCGCCGACTCCGGTTTCGCGGACGACGAGGCGGACATCGGGGTGGGCCTGTGAGAGTCGTTTGGCGACTTGGGAGGCAGCGACCGCGGAGCGGACCCTGGCCGGGGCCACGAGCAGCACGTGATGGCAGCGGCGGGTCCACTGCGGTGGGGCGTGACGGGGCAGGTCGACGATGACGAGGTCGAAGGCCTGCCCGGCCGCGGCGAGGAAGTCGTCGAACACGTCCGGATCGAGGTCGACGGTGTCGTCACGTCCCCAGGACAGCAAGGCCAGCCCTTCGTGACGGGGCAGCGCGTCGGCCAGTGTCGAGGGGCGCAGCTGTCCGCGGGAGGCGCTGAGGTCGGTCCAACGGGGCCCGGGCACCTGCTCGGCCCCGAGCACGAGGTCGAGTCCGCCCCCGAGCGGATCGGCGTCGACGAGCACGGTGCTGATATCGGCACCGGCCCGACGAGCGAGCGCGCAGGCGAGCACCGAGGCGCCGGCACCGCCGCAGCCGGCGACGACGCCGACCGTCGTGCCCGGGGAGACAGGAGGTTCGATGGCCGCGATCATCCGCCCGCTCAGCCATTCCGCGGCGGCGGGCAGCACTGCCAGCTGATCCACGCCGAGGTGGGCCGCTTTCGCCCAAGTCGATGCGGGTTCGTCGCCGTCGAGGACGACGAGGATCCGGTCGGCGTGATCGGTCGCGGGTGCTTCCCCGACGTCCTCGCCGAGGAGGATGAGGGAGGCGGACTGCCAGCCTCCGGAGTCGGGAGGCAGAACCGTGAGGGTCACGCCGATGCTTTCTGCCACCCGGGCGCATTCTTCGGTGATTGCGCCGAGGTCGGTGATGAGGGCTACCTGCATGCCACGAGCCTGTCTGATGTTCCGGCGTGCGGACCAGACGGGCGCGGGCTCCTGTGGATGGGACAGCGAAAGGGCGCCTCCTGTGAGTTCGAGTCACAGGAGGCGCCCTTTGCGGTGCACCGCGGTCCCCGGTCCTGGTCAGCGGCGGTGTTCGTCTTGCCCGATCAGTGCAGGCGACGCCTGCGAGCGCCGTCCGCGCCGCACTGCGTCCACAGCGCGGACGTTCGAGTCGGTGCCGACCGGTTCAGCCGCGTTGGATTCCTTCGATATTGCGCAGGATTCCTTCGCGCCCGTCGGTGTCGCGGACCTTGAACCAGGAGCCCTTGTCCTCGAGGCTGAGGTACCAGTCGCCGGGGTAGATCGTGAACACCGGCATCCCGGTGGTCGGGTCCACGGCTTCGCGCGGTTCGGGAACGGCGAACCAGAACGCCTGGATGATGGGGCGCTCGCCGTCCTCACGGGCACCCTGCCCGGCGTCAGCAGGCACCGGCTCACCGTCGATGGCCGTCTGCGCCACCGTCTCCTCGTCCGAGCGGCCGGTCTCCGCACCTTCGGCCTCTGCCGCCGACCGGTCGCCGTACGAGGCGACCGGAACGTATTGAGTGGGCTCCTCGCTCTCGGGGACGGTGGTCGACTCGGTACGAGTCGCCGGCTGGTCGTTCGTCGCCTGACCGAGAGACGGTGATGAGTCCTCGCCCGTGCCGGCGTTCGTGTCCGAGGACTTCGCATTGACCTTGGACACGAGGTCGCTGCTCTCCGCCGGGGAGACGACGGTCGGAGCCTCCTCATCGCTCGCCGAGGCGGTGTCCGCGGAGTCCGTGAACCGGGCCGGTTCCGCGCTCGGGTCGACTGCACCCGCAGCTGCGGGTGAGTTCGCTTCGGCATCCGCGACGGCCTCATCTGCGTGCGGCTTCGGGGTCCCGATCGTATCGTCCGTCTCGGAGTCCGGGGCGGCGTGGCGGCCACGTCGGCGTTCGGAGTCATCAGCATTCGCCGAGGACGCACCGGCCACGGCGGCTCCGCCGAGGACGCCCGCACCGGCGGCTGCCGCCGCGGCACCGGAGTGAGAGTCTTCGCTCTCGGCCGTCTGCGGTCCTGTCGCGGTGGGCTGCTCGTCCCGGACGCCGCCCTGTTCGCGGTCTGCGCCGAAGCCGAAGGCCTGGGTGGGTTCGCTCTGCGAATGCTGTGGAGCATCCGAATCGCGAGCGCCGAGGTAGGTCTGGCCGTCACCGGTGCTGTGCACCGGCTGGTCGGAGGATTCGCCCGATGCCGGCGCCGAGAAGGCGTTCGCCGAGCGCTCCTGTTCCTGCTGCTCGGGCGGTGCGTAGGGGTTGGGCCGCTGATTGTCGTCGGGCTGCCCGGGCTCTGGCTGCCCGAACTGCGGCTGCCCGGGCTGTCCGTGCTGCTGCCCATACTGCGGCCCGCCGGGATGCTGACCGAACTGATCGGGTCCTGACTGGTCGGGCCCTCCGAAACCGCCCTGCTGGCCGGGGTCTCCGAATCCGCCGGGCCCGGGCTGTCCCGGTCCGCCGGGCTGACCGGCACCGGCCGGCGCCGAGCCGTAGGGGGCGAACCCGGGTGCGCCCGCGCCGCTGCCGGGAACATTGGCCACGGGGGCCGGGTGCTGAGTGTGCTTGGACACGGGGCGAGCCTTGGGATGGGTCTCGACGTCTTCGCGCCCGGCGAATTCCCGGGCGAAGAACGGGATCATCGTGAACACGCCGGCGAAGAAGGCGATGAGCGCGGCGAAGAAGGCCAGGTAGGCACCCACATGCCAGTAGACCGCCGAGGTGAGCAGATCGATGAACGCGTAGGTGAAGGCCATCGCCGAGAGCACCGAGATGAACTGGTCGAGACTGAGCGAGCCGATCCGCAGACGGCCGTTGCCGAGCTTGTTGACGAGGACGGCAGTCGCCAGCAGCAGGATCGAGAGGACGGTGAACACGAGCGCGCCCATATCGGCGACGTTCCAGTGCCATAGAGTCGTGGTCTCGAACCCGTAGTCACGATATGGCACGAACAGTGTGATGAACGCGAGCAGGCCTGCGAAGAGGAGGAACAGGTCGCGCAGCGTCAGCGGTCCGATGAGCCCTGGGCCCGACCGCTGCTTGGGAGCCGGTGCGGCACCGAACTGTCCTGGCCCCGCGCCGAACTGTCCGGGCCCCGAACCGTAGGGCCCGGGCCCTGAACCGTAGGGGCCGGGTCCTGAACCGTAGGGGCCGGGTCCCGAACCATAGGGGCCGGGGGCCGAACCATAGGGGCCGGGCGCGGAGCCGTACGGGGCGGGAGAGCCATAGGGGCCCGGGGCTGAACCATAGGCACCCGGTGCCGAGGCATTCTGCCCGGGCGCAGAGCCGTACTGGCCGGGCGCGGATCCGTAGGCCTGTCCGGGCGCAGAACCGTAGGGTCCAGGGCCCGATCCGTATGCCGGGGGCTGACCGCCCGCCTGGGGCGTGTTCTGCCCCGGGTGCTGCGGGGGCTGATCCTGCCACGGCTGTGGCCCGGACCCGGTTGGATGCTGCGGCGAACTCATCGCTTACTCCACTCGATCTCGGGAAAAGGTAACAGTGTTGCGGCGTCTGCGCGGGACGGATCCCGACAGACTCTGCTCCCATCCTTGCAGAACACAGGCCTCCTGTGCACTCATCCACACCTGATGCACCCTCCGGAAGCCAGGTTCTCCCACCGCCGAGGCGGGGCAAATCCCCAGTGCCGCGGCATCGGAGGCGTGTGACGCATAGCACATCAGAGCCTCTGTGGCTACCCCCACTCCCACCGCTCATCGCACGAAACACTGCTGTCCGGCCCCCGTCGGCGGGTATACAGTGCAACTAGAATTTTCGATCCACCAAAGAAGTCGGAGGGAAGAATGACCGAAAGCATCGCCGATCAGGCCGAGACCTTTGCCCCACCTGAGCAGTTCGCAGCCGCCGCCAATGTCGGTGCCGACGAATACCAGCGGGCCGACGCCGACTACCTGAGCTTCTGGGCCGAGCAGTCCCGTGAGCTCGTCGACTGGCACGAGGACTTCGACGAGGTCCTCGATTGGACCAACCCTCCGTTCGCGAAATGGTTCGTCGGCGGCAAGCTCAATATCGCGTACAACTGCCTCGACCGCCATGTCATCGCCGGCAATGGCGACCGCGTGGCCATCAACTTCGAGGGTGAGCCGGGAGACTCGCGCATCTTCACCTATGCCGAGCTCCTCGCCGAGGTGTCGAAGGCGGCCAATACGCTCACCGATCTCGGCGTCACGGCCGGCGACCGTGTCGCCATCTACCTGCCGATGATTCCCGAGGCGATGATCTCGATGCTGGCCTGCGCCCGCCTCGGTGCGGCCCATTCCGTCGTCTTCGGCGGCTTCTCCGCCGACGCCCTGCGCTCACGCATCATCGACGCCGAAGCCCGCGTGGTCATCACCGCCGACGGCAGCTATCGCCGGACCAAACCCACCAGCCTCAAGCCCGCCGTCGACGAGGCCCTGTCCGCCGGTGACACCCCCGTCGAGCACGTCCTCGTCGTCGAGCGCACCGGTCAGGACATCGACATGGTCGACGGCCGGGACCAGTGGTGGCATGACACCGTCGGCAAGGCCGACGCGAAGCACGAATGCGAGTTCTTCGACTCGGAGAACCCGCTGTTCATCCTCTACACCTCCGGCACCACCGGTAAGCCGAAGGGCATCCTCCACACTTCCGGCGGCTACCTCACCCAGGTGCTGTACTCGATGAAGGCCGTCTTCGACATCAAGCCCGAATCCGACGTCTTCTGGTGCACTGCCGACGTCGGCTGGGTCACCGGACACTCCTATGTCACCTACGGCCCACTGGCCGCAGGTGTCTCCCAGATCGTCTACGAAGGCACCCCGGACACCCCGCATCAGGGCCGCTGGTGGGAGATCGTCGAGAAATACAAGGCCACGATCCTCTACGCCGCACCGACGGCGATCCGGACCTTCATGAAATGGGGCGAGGAGATCCCGGCGAAGTACGACCTGTCCAGCCTGCGCCTGCTCGGCAGCGTCGGCGAACCGATCAACCCCGAGGCGTGGCGCTGGTACCACCGCGTCGTCGGCGGCGAACGCTGCCCGATCGTCGACACCTGGTGGCAGACCGAGACCGGTGCCCACATGATCGCACCCCTGCCCGGCGTCCTCTCGACCAAACCCGGTTCCTCGCAGCGGCCGATCCCCGGCATCTCCGTCGACGTCGTCGACGACTCCGGCGAGAACCCGGCCGGCCCCGAGGGCGGACTCCTCGTCATCCGCCAGCCGTGGCCTGCGATGCTGCGCGGCATCTGGAAAGACCCGGAGCGCTTCAAGGAGACCTATTGGTCTCGTTTCGAGGACACCTATTTCGCCGGTGACGGTGCCCGCAGGGACGCGGACGGCGACATCTGGTTCCTCGGTCGCGTCGACGACGTGATGAACGTGTCCGGCCACCGCCTGTCGACCGCGGAGATCGAATCCTCGCTCGTCGCCCACTCCAACGTCGCCGAGGCGGCCGTGGTCGGCGCCGCGGACGACACCTCCGGGCAGGCCGTCATCGCCTTCGTCATCGTGTCCAACGGCGTCGAGGACTCGGCCGACACCGCCGAGGAGCTGCGTCAGCATGTGGGCAAGGACATCGGTCCGATCGCGAAGCCGAAGAAGGTCCACATCGTCACCGACCTGCCGAAGACCCGGTCGGGCAAGATCATGCGGCGGCTGCTCAAGGACGTCGCGGAGAACCGCGAGATCGGCAACACGATGACCCTGGCCGATGCCTCGGTGATGGACAGCATCGAGAAGTCGGTCGCGAAGGTCTGAGCCGACCGCGTCCGGCGGGCTTTGCCGTTTTCCCGCCGATTCGCCTTGGCCGCTGGGCGCCTTCAGACTACTCTTAAGTTAGATTGTCCCCGTTCTCGATTTAGGAGCACTCATGGCCGAGAGGTCGATCAGCGAACTGATCAAAGGCATCAGCGACGATTCCAAAGCGATCGCCGAGGAAGAGATCGCGCTGGCCAAGGCCGAGGCCACTGCCGGTGCCAAGAACCTGGGCATCGGAGCGGGCCTCGCCATCGCCGCGCTCTTCCTGCTCTTCCTGTCGTCTTTCATGGTGATCTTCGCAGGTGCGGCTGCCTTCCATGAGGGCCTCGGTTGGCCGTGGTGGGGAAGCTTCCTCATCGTCTTCGGCATCCTTGCCGTCATCGCGATCGTCCTCGTCCTCGTCGCGCTCCCACTGTTCAAGAAAGGCAACCCCGTCCCGGGAACGGCGATCGGCTCGGCCAAGTCCCTGGTCGCTTCGGTCAAGCGTGCGCTGAAGAACCCCTCGGGTCCGAGGTACTGAGCCCAGCTTTTCGCCACGACAGAAGCGGCGCCGGACAGCATGTCCGGCGCCGCTTCTGTCTGTGCGCCTCTCGGGCTGTCGGCGACCGGTCTCTCTTGTCGGCGGCCGGTCAGAGATCGATCGCGATCGAGGCCGCAGGGTCCCATTCTCCCGCCCAGCCGAGGTGGTCGAGCGCGAAGTCGAGGATGCCTGCCGTGAAGCCCCACACCTTGAGCACACCGACGTCGAAGGCCGGGGTCGTGATCTTCAGGTCCGGCCGGGCGAAGGTCCCTCGGTTGCCAGGCGCTACGAGGTCGGCGACGGCGATGCGGTAGACCGAATACGATTCGCGTTCGTCCATCACCTGCACGGCCCCCGGCTGTCGCCAATAGCCGATGACAGGAGTGACCTCGAACCTGCTCACGGGAATGTAGAGCGGGTCCATCTGCCCGAGCACCTCAACGGTGTCGGGGAAGATCCCTGCTTCCTCCTCGGCCTCGCGCAGAGCGGCTGCGGCCATGGATTCGTCCTCCGGGTCACGTCCGCCGCCGGGGAAGGCGACCTGCCCCGGGTGGTGACGCAGGGTCGCCGCCCGCTGCAGGAGGACGATGTCGACGTCGGCGACGCCGAGCTCCGCCAGTCGCCGGCTCTCGGCTCGACCCGCCTCGGTCCGGGCCCGTCCTCCCCGTCCGAACAGCATGAGGACTGCGGCGTCCCGGACCTTGTCCTGGCCGGCCTTCTTCATCCGGCGCAGCCACAGCGGAGAGCCGTGCGAGGTGGCGAGGTCCTCCAGCTGGGAGCGCAGCGCTCCGTCGGCGACCGTCGCACTCTCATCGGGGATCCGCGGAATCTCCACATCGTGACCGAACCGCGGGTCGGGCGCGTTGCCGGGCCGGATGTCGCCCGCGCTTCCGAATCTGCGGTCGGCCGCCTCGGCGCTCATGGTGTCGTCCGCACGTTCACGACGTGGCCTCGGGTGCCATTTCGAACCGGAGCATGGTGCGGGCCTTTTCGGGGTCGAGCTCGCCGATTCCGAAGGAGGGACACAGTGCCGTGAGCGGACAGGCGCCGCAGGCGGGGCGACGGGAGTGGCAGATGCGACGCCCGTGGAAGATCACCCGGTGTGACAGCACAGTGAGTTCTCTCTTCGGGAACAGGGACGCGATGTCGTTCTCGGCTCTGACCGCGTCTGTCTCTTCGGTCCAGCCGAAGCGCCGGGCCAGTCGTCCCATATGCGTGTCGACGGTCAGGCCCGGGGTGTCGAAGGCGTTGCCGAGGACCACATTCGCGGTCTTGCGGCCGACTCCGGCGAGCTTGACGAGTTCGTCGAGCGTGTCTGGAACCGCGCCGTCATGGTTCTCGACCAGGTCGTCGGCGAGCTTGACGATGTTGCGGGCCTTCGAACGGTAGAAGCCGGTGGAGCGGATGAGCTCCTCGACTTCGACGAGGTTGGCCACGGCGAGGCTGTGGGCGTCGGGGAAGGCGGCGAACAGGCCGGGGGTGACCGCGTTGACGCGGATATCGGTCGTCTGCGCCGAGAGCACCGTGGCGATGAGCAGCTGGAACGGAGTCTCGAAATCGAGTTCGCATTTCGCATTCGGGTACACCTCGGCGAGGATCCGATTGATCTTCCGCGCACGCCGGGTCCGGCCCAGCGGGGTCTCCTTCGCGAACTTCCGCGCGCTCTTCTCAGCCACCGTCAACACAGCTCACCATCCTAATCCGTGGCCGATGTTTCCGCAGTGAGGACCCTCACATCGCACTGCCCGCCCACCACCGCGGATATGCGCGGCGGTGCCAGCGGCACCGGGCAGGACGGGTTTTCACATTCATGGGCCACACTCCCGCGTCTTTGCTGGTATCGATGCAGTTGACCAGGTAGATTTATGTGTGATTATCACGACAAGGAGGAACCAGTGGATATTGAAGTGGTGCGGGGCGCGACGCTCTTCGCAGGCCTGGACGATGAAGCCACCAGTGCATTGATGAAGTTCATGAACCCGCGGAGTCTCCGTCGGGGAACCGTACTCTTCAACGAAGGCGATGCCGGCGATGAGCTCTACATCGTCTCCACGGGCAAGCTCAAGATCGGCCGTGAATCCTCCGACGGCCGCGAGAACCTGCTGTCCGTGGTCGGTCCCGGCGAGATCATCGGCGAGCTCAGCCTCTTCGATCCGGGCCCACGCTCGACCTCCGTCACGGCCGTCTCCCAGTCAGAGCTGCTCAGCCTCAAGCACGAAGACCTGACCACCTGGCTCAACGAACGGCCACAGGCGGCCATGAACCTCCTCAAGGCCCTGGCCCAGCGCCTGCGCCGGACGAACGAGACCGTCGGCGACCTCGTGTTCTCCGATGTGCCCGGACGCGTGGCCAAGGCCCTGCTCGATCTGGCCGCGCGCTTCTCGAAGCCGGCCCCCGACGGCGTCCTCGTGGCCCACGACCTGACTCAGGAAGAGCTCGCGCAGCTCGTCGGTGCCTCGCGTGAGACCGTGAATAAGGCTCTGGCCGACTTTGCCGCTCGCGGCTTCATCCGCCTCGAGGCCCGCTCGGTCGTCATCCTCGACATGGACCGCATGCGCAACCGCGCCCGCTGACCTCCCACGTCGCCGAGCCACCGGCGCCTCTGCAGCTCGAACGCCCGGACACTGCGGTGTCCGGGCGTTCCTGCGTCCTTGCGCCCCGCGCTCAGGCGTCGTCGGCGGGCAGGGCGTCGAGGTAGGCCAGCTGGGCCTTGACGATCTGCTCGGCAGCGGGCCGCACGGAGGGGTCGACGTCGTGGTAGACGATGTCGCAGACCTCGCCGGCGGTCTTCGCTCCCTGGCCGAGGGCGGCCCTGACCTGCTCGATGCGCTCCGATCGGTGGGCGCGGTAGTGGTCGATCACCTTCGCGGGATCGTCGATGCGGGGGCCGTGGGCGGGTTCGATGACTGCGAACGCCTCGTCATCGAGCAGGCTCCGCAGCCGGTCGAGGGAGTGGAGGTAGTCGCGCAGGGACCCTTCGGGGTGAGTGACGATCGTGGTCCCCTCCCCCAGGATCGTGTCGCCGCTGTAGAGCGTCCCGCCGTGGATGAGGCTGATGCTGTCGCTCGTATGGCCGGGGGTGGCCACCACGCGGAGCACATCGGCCGGGGCACCGCCGAAGGAGATCTCGTCGCCATCGGCCACCGGATCCGTGTGCCGGGCGAAGCGGTCGAGCACCGCGTAGACCGGAACGTCGGGGGCCCATTTCCCGATGCTGCCCAGCATCTCCGAGTGGTCGGCATGCTGGTGGGTGAGCACGATCGCGCGCAGGCTCCGAGGGCCCACCTCGGCGAGGAAGGCCTCCCGGTGCTCGGCGATCTCCGGGCCCGGATCGATGACCACCGCCGAGGCGTCGTCCTGACTGAAGACCACGTAGGTGTTCGTCCCGGTCAGGGTCATCGGGCCGGGATTGTTCGCGCGGATTCTCATGAGTCCTCGGTCTCCTCGTCGAGTGTGTCGTCATCATCGTCATCGCCGCCGAAGCTGAGGAACCCGGGGCTCTGGTCGCTGTCGGTCTCGCCGACGGCGATGGCCCGGTCGCGCAGCGTGCCCTTGCTGTGGGGGTCCTTGCCGGTCTGGATGACGACTTTCCAGTCGCCGTCGTCGTTGATGATCTCCGGGCGCAGCGGGTGAACATTGCGCACCTGCGCCATGGCAGCGCCCACGGTCGTGACCTCGCTGAGGCTTTCGACGATGAGACGGGCGCTGGCCCCGATGCTGTTCGGGTCGTCTCCGACCTCTTCGAGCACCTGGGACGGGCGCTTCCAGCCGCCCGAGGTCTCGTTCGGGGACAGGAAGTCGACCTCCTGGCCGAAGGGCACGGTGGCGATGAAGAACGTGGTGTCGAAACGGTGCAGCTGGGTCGGAGTGTTGATCCATCGCAGCCATGGCTTGCACAGATCGGGACGCAGCTTCACGTCGCGGTCGCGCAGAACCTGGGACCAGGAGACCTCGTTCGAGAACAGCCGGGAGCGTGTGGTGCGCCAGTCCGTCTGCGGCACGGCCACGACCTCTCGGTCGACGTCCTCGGCCAGCAGGATGCCGGTCGCGGCGAAGGTGATGCGTGCGGCTGCGGAGAAATGATGCAGCGCGCGGGATTTGTTCTCGATGCTCAGCGCCCGGGCACAGCGCGCGGAGTTCCACCCCGCCAGCGGAAGCTTGCGCACATCTCCGGGCCGCAGGCTGCTGGTCGGGAATGCCCACCGGTTGCGGTCCTCGACGCCGCGGGCATCGAGCTGTCGGGTGATGAAGACTTCAAGGCCCTCGGTTCCGTCCCTGATCAGTACGATCCCCGAGGTGGGGCGGGGGGCCTCGGGAACGGGCCACCGCCCGTCGGACTGCCAGTGGTCGAGCAGCCACCGCAGTTCCGACGACACGGGCAGAGTCCGTGTGCTAGGCGGCATCGCCTAAGACCTCGACGACGACCTCGACCTCGACGGGGGTGCCCAGAGGAAGGGTGTTCACGCCCACGGCGCTGCGGGCATGCTGGCCGCGGTCGCCGAAGATCTCACCGTAGAGTTCGGAGACTCCGTTGATGACGGCGGGCTGCTGGGTGAAGTCGTCGGCGGAGTTGACGAAGCCGGTGACCTTGACGACTCGGACGATCCGGTCGAGGTCTCCGATGACGCCGGCGATCGCGGCCAGTGCGTTCAGCCCTGCGGTGCGGGCCAGCTGGTAGCCGGTGTCGACGTCGACATCGGTGCCGAGATGGCCTGTGGCCGGCAGTTTGCCCTCGACGACGGGCAGCTGGCCTGAGGTGCAGACGTAGTTTCCGGTGCGGAGCGCCGGAACGTAGGCACCGGCGGGAGACGCGATCTCGGGGAGCTCGAGGCCGAGCTCGGCCATGCGGTCAAGGGTCTTCGACATAGTTCCTCTTTCGAAGTGGGTGGGAGCGGCGGGCCGGCAGGTTCAGCTCATTCCTTCGGACGCTTGAGATAGGCGACGAGGCCATTGTTGTCCGGTCCCGGTACGACCTGCACGAGTTCGTATCCGTCCTCGCCCCACTGATCGAGGATCTGCTTCGTCGCGTGGACGATCAGCGGCACGGTGACGTATTCCCACTTGGTCATGATTCTCCTCGGTAGTGTGTGCGGCGGCCCGATTCTGCCAGGCACTTCCCTGACTCGGGCAACGACGCGGTTCCGACCCCAGACTAGCTCAGTCCGAGGCGGGTCGGCATTTCCGCCGAGAGACGGGACAGCGTGCGAAATGACCGAAGGCGGGGAGGACCCGTGTTCCTCCCCGCCTTTCTGAAGTGACGGTCTGCCGCAGTCGGCCGATGCCCTCAGCTGGTCGGCTCAGTTGCCGCCGAGGCCGGGCGCCTCATCGCTGCCGCCGCCGTCACCGCCGTCGCCGCCGTTTCCACCGCCGCCGTCGCCGCCGTTTCCACCGCCGTTGCCGTGGCTTCCGCCGCCGTTGCCGCCGCCGTTGCCGTGGCTTCCGCCACCGCCGCCGTGGCCGCCACCGCCGCCGTTGTTGCTGCGACCGCTGGTCGAGGAACCGCCGCCTCCGGATCCGCCTCCCTTGAAGTACTTGCTGCTGGGCTTCGGGAACCCGGTGTTGCCCTTGGTCTCCTTGACCGCCTGCCGCATATAGGCCTGCCAGGTCTTACCGGAGATCGTGGCACCGTAGACGTGACCGCTGACGGCACCTGCCCCCTCATAGCGCCAGTCCCGGGTGCCCGACGGGTCACCGGTCCAGACCGCCGTGGACAGGGTCTTCGTGAAGCCGAGCAGCCAGGTATGACCGACGTCGAAGTTCGTCGTACCGGTCTTCGCACCCGCAGGTACGCCGATGCCCAGACCGGAGGTCGTACCGCCGTTGAATGTCTGCGTCAGAGCGTAGGCGACGCCCTTGGCGACGTCCTTGTCGAGGACTCGCTTGCAGCCCTCACCCGGGAGATCGAGCTTCTTGCCGTTGCGGTCCTTGATCTCGGTGATGGGCTTCGGTCCGCAGAACTCGCCTTCGTTCGCGAAGGTCGCGAACGCGGCGGCCATGGCGATCGGCGTGGTCTCCGTCGTGCCGAGGATCGACGAGGGCGACAGAGCCTGGATGAAGCCCGACTTGTCCGCGTGGTCGAGCCTCTCCCCGTTGCCGTAGCGGATGCCCAGGTCCATCGCTGTTTCCATGATCTCGCACATGTTCAGCTGGTTGCCCATGGCTGCGTAACCGGTGTTCACCGAATTCTTCGTCGCTTCGAGCGCGGTCATCGATCCCTTGCCCTGACCGTCGCCGGCATTGTTCGGGTGCCAGTCTCCGCCCATGTTCGGACAGCCCTCGTACTTCCAGGAGCTGGCCGGGAAGTTGCGTTTCGTGGCGTTGACCGTGGTGTTGAGGCTCTTGCCTTCCTTGAGCCATGTGGCCAAGACGAAGGGCTTCCACGTCGAGCCGACCTGGAATCCGCCGCCGCCGTTGTGCTTGCGGTCGACGGTGTAGTTGATCGAGGTCTTCTTGTTCTTGTCCTTCTTCTTGACCTCGCCGGCCGTGTACTCCCGGTTCTCGGCCATTGCGATGACCTCACCGGTGCCGGGTTCGATGGTGACCAGCGCGTGGCCGGCTCCTGAGGGGTCCCCGACGGGCACGCGCTTCTTGACTTCTTTGTCCGCGATCTTCTGGATGTCGGGATTGAGGCTGGTCTTGATCGTCAGACCTCCCCGCTGGAGGAAGGCGAGTCGCTCGTCGGCCGTGTCCCCGAAGGTCTCGTCATTCATGATGACGTTCTGAACATAGTTGCAGAAGAACTCCGCATTGCTCTTCGCCGCCGTACAGCCGTTCGGTGTCTCATGCAGGTCGAGATCGAGGTCGGTCTTGACCGCCTTGTCGTATTCCTTCTGCGTGATGTGGCCGTACTTGAGCATCTGTCCGAGCACGGTGTTGCGGCGTTTGAGCACCTGGTCGGGGAACCGCTGCGGGTTGAACGCCGAGGGGTTCTGCACGATTCCTGCGAGCATCGCCGACTGCTGGATGTTGAGGTCCTTGGCGTGGATGCCCCAGTAACGGTAGGCGGCGGCTTCGACGCCGTACACATTCGGCGAACCCGAGTAGTTGTTGATGTTCATATAGCGGTTGAGGATTTCCTTCTTGTCATACTTCTTCTCAACCGCCACCGCGAGTTTGGCCTCGCGCAGCTTACGGGCATAGCCTTCGACGCCGTCGGATTCCTTCGCCGCCTCGACGCCTTCGGCGTCCTCTTCGGCGTGAGCGTTCTCCGCCAGCACGTTCTTCACGTACTGCTGGGTCAGCGTCGACCCGCCCTGAGTCGTCGAGGACACCATATTGTGCACCGCCGCACGCGCGATGCCCTCGATGTCGACTCCGCCGTGTTCGAAGTACCGGTAGTCCTCGACGGCGATCGTCGCGTTCTGCATGTTCTCGGAGATCTCGTCGAGAGGAACCTCGACGCGATTCTGCCAGTAGAATTCCGCGATCTCGGAACCATCGGAAGCAAGCATCGTCGACTTCTCGCCGAGGTCCTTGACCTCCAGGGTGGCGGGAAGCGAGTCGAAGATCTCGACCGCACTGTTCGCGCTGGCTGTGGCTACGCCGACTCCGGGAATGGCCAGGCCGGCCGCGACGATTCCCGCGACCGCGCTGACGGCCACGAACTGCATGAACGCGCCCATTTTCGTCGGAGTGGGATTTGACTCAGGAGACACCATGAGAGCCAGTTTAACGAATTCGCGCTGTGCAGACTTTCAGAAACCGCTGAACGGCTGGGGTCGGGGCGCGAGAGTCAGCAGGCTGACCTCGGGCCGGCAGGAGAAACGCACAGGTGAGTAGGGAGAGAAGCCCAGGCCTGCCGAGATCTCGACGAGGGTGCGGCGATACGGAAAGACGCCTCTCGCGCGTGTCCGGTCGAGATCACAGTTCGTCACCGGGGCGCCCCAGAACGGCACCCGGATCTGTCCGCCGTGCGTGTGCCCGGCCATGACGAGGTCCGCCCCCGCAGAGGCGAACGCTTCCAATGTCCGCGAATAGGGAGCGTGGGTCACGCCCACCCTGAGACCCGCCTCGGCGTCGAATCGGGGGTAGTCGAGGCGTCCCCGGCCGGGAGTGCCGGCGCTCCAACGGATGCCATCGCGGTCGATATGGGCATCGCCGAGCCCGCAGAAGTCGATGCGGGTGCCCTTGATCGTCAGAGTCGCCTCGGCGTTGTCGAGGAAATGCCAGCCCCGCCCGGTCGCAGCCGAGTCGGCGGTCACACCCTCGAACCCGCGGATGAGAGCCTTGACGTCGAGGTCGGGGGCGACGCGGTGCTTGACCTGAGAAGGAGAGCGCAGATACTTCGCCGGGTTCTTCGCCTGCGGGGAGAAGAAGTCGTTGGACCCGAGGACGAAGACACCGGGAACGTCGAGGAGATCGTCGAATACATCAAGTACGGCCGGCACGATATCGGCAGAGAGATTGTCACCGGTGTTGACGACGAGGTCGGGTTCGAGTCGGGTCAGGGCCTTGACCCATGCGGCTCGGTGCTTCTGCCAGGGCGCCAGGTGCAGATCGGCGACGTGGAGGACTCGGATGGGTGCGGCACCGGTCGGCAGGACCGGAAGGGTATGGCGACGGATGGCGAAGAGATGCGGTTCGATGACCGCACCCCAGATGCCGGCGGCCGCGGGTGCGGCGAGCGCGCCGGCGAGGAGTGCACGCTTCTTCATTCCCCCTACTCTATCCGCTCCCCTCTCTGCCGCCGGACGACGGCTGTTCCACCCGCCTGGGGCATCAGGGCCGCGGTCAGGCAGCAGTGAGGGAGGCACTGTGCTCGGCGGCGGCGCGGGCGGCGCGGCGACGGTCGAGCGACTTCATCCGACGGCCCCCGACGAGCCGGCAGACGAGGTAGATGAGGAAGGAGATCGTTGTGACGAAGGGGCTGATCGGCACCGCAGGTGAGCCGAGGGCGATGAGGATGCCCCCGACCGAGGCGGTGACGGCGAAGATCACGCTGAGCACCGGCACCCACACCGGAGAGGCGGAGAGCTGCGTGGCCGCTGCGGCCGGGGTGATGAGCAGAGCGAGGACGAGCAGGACCCCGACGACCTGCACGCTCAGCGCCACGGCCAGTCCGAGGGTGAGCATGAAGACGATGGTGAGCGCTGAGACCGGCACGCCTTTGGCCCTGGCCACCTCAGGGTCGAGGCTGGAGAACATCAGCGGCCGCCACACGACGGCGAGGACGATGAGCACGGCGAAGGCGCAGATGATGAGGGTGAGGATCTGGGCGGGTGTGATCGCGACGATCTGGCCGGTGAGCAGTCCGAACTTGCTCGCCGCCCGACCGTCGTAGAGGGCGAGGAAGAGGATCGCCAGCCCCAGGCCGAAGGGCATGAGCACACCGATGATGGCGTTCTTCTCCGAGGCCTTGGCCCCGCCGACGCCGATGATGAGCGCGGCCACGATCGAGCCGATGATCGACCCGGCCACGACGTCGAAGCCGATCAGCAGGGCGAGCGCGGCTCCGGCGAAGGAGAGTTCGGAGACCCCGTGGACGGCGAAGGGGATGTCGCGAGCCATGACGAAGACGCTGATGAGGCCCCCGACGACACCGAGCAGAGCAGCAGCGATGAGCGAGTTGGCCAGCAGCGTGACCAATTCCCCGTAGTCTTCGAAGGTGAAGAGGTTGGCGAAGATCTCTCCTGCGCTCATCGGCTCACCGCCCCTTCCGGTGCGAGGTCCTCATCGTGGAGGTGATGGTGGTCGACGCACTCCTCCTCGCCGCCGACGACGACGAGACGGCCTCCGACCCGGACCACCTCGACCGGGGAGCCGTAGAGACGAGACAGGGACTCGGTGGTCATCACCTCGGCGGGGGTGCCGACGAGGAAATGACCGCCGACGATGTAGAGGACCCGGTCGACGTAGGGAAGGATCGGATTGATCTCGTGGGTGACGAAGACGACGGCGGTGTCGCGCTTGACCCTCTGCTCGTGCAGGAGTGCTGCGACGACCTTCTGGTGGTGCATGTCGAGAGACAGCAGCGGCTCATCGCACAGCAGGACCGAGGGATCGTTGGCCAGCGACTGGGCCACCCGCAGCCTCTGCAGCTCGCCCCCGGAGACGGTTCCCGCCGGCGCATGCGCGTAATCGGCGGCGCCGACGGCGGCGAGCAGCTCGTCGACCTTCTTCCGCCGCCCCCGGGAGAACAGACCCATCCCCCACTTGTGGCCGTCGATGCCCATCCCCACGAGATCGCGGCCGCGCATCGGGGTGTGCGGGTCGATCCCGCGCTGCTGCGGAATGTAGCCGATGGCCGGATTTCCCGAATGCACCGTCGATCCGTTGATTTCGGCAGTGCCGGCCGACAGGGTGTTCTGCCCGAGCAGCACCTTGAGCAGAGAGGTCTTGCCGGTGCCGTTGGGACCGAGCACAGCGACGAACTCGCCCGGGGCGACGTCGAGGTCGAGGTCGTGCCAGAGCACGCGAGAACCGAACCGCAGCTCGGCATCGCGCAGACGGATCACCGGCTGTCGGGGCGCTGTCGGAGCGGAGACTTCGGATTCCTTGGCCATTGTCAGTGCCTGTGCCCTTCGAGTGCGGTGGCGATGTCGGTGATGTGGGCGCCCATCCAGTCCGTGTAGTTCTCACCCGCGGGCATGGTCTCGGCGAGGTCGATGACCGGAACATCGGATTTCCCGGCCGTGGACTTCAGCTGCTCGGCTTGGGGGCCGGCCGCCTGAGTATTGTATCCAAGCAGCACGGCCTCACCGTCGGAGATCTGCTTCTCCGCCTCCTTGAGCACCAGCGGCGGCACGTCGTTGCCCTCTTCGACGGCGGCGAGGAAATCCTCGGAGGTGATGTTCTCCAGTCCCATGTCGGCGAACAGCCACAGCGGCACCGGTTCGGTCGCGGCGACCTTCTCCCCACCGTGGTCCTCTTTCACCGCATCGATGTCCTGTTGGAGCCGGCCCAGCTCGCCCTTGTACTCCTTCGCGTTCGCGAGGAATTCGTCCTTGCCCTCGGGCAGAGCCTCGCCGAGGTGGGTCGCTGCTTCGTCGACGAGCTTCGTCATCGTGGGCACCGAGTACCAGAGGTGTTCATTGAACGATCCATGGTCGTGGCCCGCATGGTCGTGTTCCTCGTGGTCGTGTGCATGTCCGCCGCCGTGGGCATCGTCCCCGTCCTGGCCCTGGCGGTGCTCGTGGGGTTCGCTGCCGAGCTCGCCGGAGCCGGGCAGACCGGAGATCGCGACCGTGTCGATGGTGTCGATGTCGGCGCCTGAGGCCTCGAGCATCGTGGTCATGAACGAGTCGTATCCGCCGCCGTTCTCGACGACGAGATCGGCCTTCGACAGTTTGAGGCGATCCTGCGTCGTCGCCTCGTAGGAATGCGGATCCTGATTCGGATCATCGATGATCGCGGTCACCTCGGCGAGGTCGCCTGCGACGTGGGAGACGATGTCGGCGTAGACATTCGTCGAGGTCACCACTCTCAGGTCCCCCGATTCGGAACCCGCGCCCCCACTCCCGCAGCCGCTGAGGACCAGAGTCGTCGCAGCGGCGACGGCTCCGGTGGTGAAAGCGATTCGGGAAGATGTCATGACGGGCCTTTCAGGGCAACGATGAGCGTTCGACACCGTCGACGATACTCAGAACGGCCGCCCGTCACTAATATAAATATTTATATATAGCGACGCTTTTATGTTTTGTCGGCGGCTCCCACCACCTCGATCAAGGCTGCGAGCAGAACCGAAACGTTCCTCGGGGTTGGATTCGAGCGAAGCCTTGAGCGACGCCGGTTGCCCGCGTCGCGAGACGACGAACCGCCCGGGAGGACCCTCCCGGGCGGTTCGGCAGGTGACCGTCAGGCTGCCTGTGCTTCGATCTTCGCAGCCAGCAGCGCGGCGATCTGCACAGTGTTCAGTGCCGCGCCCTTGCGCAGATTGTCGTTGGCGACGAAGAGGACGAGGCCCTTGCCGGCAGGTGCTGACTGATCGGCGCGGATACGGCCGACGAAGCTGGCGTCCCGGCCCGCCGCCTTGAGCGGGGTCGGCACCTCGTCGAGGACGACGCCGGGAGCCTCACCGAGCACCTCGGTCGCGCGCTCGGGGGTGATGTCGGAATCGAATTCGGCGTGGATGCTCAGACTGTGCCCGGTGAACACAGGCACGCGCACGCAGGTGCCGGCGACCAGGAGCTCGGGCAGTCCGAGGATCTTCCGGCTCTCGTTGCGCAGCTTCTGCTCTTCATCGGTTTCGTTCTGTCCGTCGTCGACGACCGCCCCGGCCATGGGCAGGACGTTGAACGCGATCGGTTCGACGTAGTTGTCCGGCTCCGGCAGGGACACTGCCGAGCCGTCGCGGGTGAGCTTCCGGGCATCGGCGATGCCTGCCTCGAGCTGACCGGCGAGCTCTTCGACGCCGGACAGGCCCGAGCCGGATACGGCCTGGTAGGTGGCCACCGTGAGACGGCGCAGACCGGCCTCGGCGTGGAGGGCCTTGAGCACGGGCATGGCGGCCATGGTCGTGCAGTTCGGGTTCGCGATGATGCCCTTGGCCACCGCGTCGAGTGCCTCGGGGTTGACCTCGCTGACGACGAGCGGGACCTCTGGGTCCGAACGCCAGGCCGAGGAGTTGTCGACGACGACGACCCCGGCCGCGGCGAATCGCTCGGCCTGCGCCTTCGAGGTCGCCCCGCCGGCGGAGAACAGCGCGATGTCGAGTCCGCTCGGATCCGCCTCCGCGGCGTCTTCGACGGTGATGGACTGTCCCTTGAAGTCGATGGTGCTCCCGGCCGAACGGGCCGAGGCGAACAGCCTCAGGGTGCCGATCTCGAACCCTGGATCGTCTGCCAGGAGGTCGAGCATGACGCCTCCGACCTGGCCGGTCGCTCCGACTACTCCGATATTCACGCTCATCGTCCGGTACCTCCGTACACCACTGCTTCGTTGTCTTCGCTGTTGAGTCCGTAGGCGGCGTGGGCGGCACGGACCGCGTCGTCGAGCAGGTCTGCTCGGGTGACGACGCTGATGCGGATCTCCGAGGTGGAGATCATGTCGATGTTGACCTGTGCGTCGCTGAGGGCCTCGAACAGAGTGGCCGTGACGCCCGGGTGGGAGCGCATTCCGGCTCCGACGACGGAGAGCTTGCCGATCTGGTCGTCGTAGCGGACCTGATCGAAGCCGATCTGGGTCTTCACTGCGTCGAGGGCTTCCAGCGCTTTGGCTCCGTCGGCCATGGGCAGGGTGAAGGAGATGTCCGTTTTGCCCGGCTCACGGGTGGAGATGTTCTGGACGATCATGTCGATGTTGGCCTCTTGCCGGGCCAGAGTGTTGAAGATCTCCGCAGCCTTGCCGGGGACATCGGGAACGCCGACGATCGTGACCTTGGCTTCCGAGCGGTCATGGGCGACGCCGGAAATGATTGCCTGTTCCATGGTGGACTCCGTTTCTGATTCCGCTGCCGGGGTCGACTTTCCCCGACCCTGTCGGAAGGCTTCGGGGATGGGTGAATCCGTCACCCAGGTTCCTTGCTTGCGAGAGAATGAGGACCGCACATGCACCGGCACGTTGTAGCGGCGCGCATATTCGACACAGCGGAGCATGAGGACCTTGGCGCCCGAGGCGGCCATCTCCATCATCTCCTCATAGCCGATCTCGTCGATTTTGCGTGCCGAGGGCACGATGCGCGGGTCGGCGGTGAAGACGCCGTCGACGTCCGTGTAGATCTCGCAGACATCGGCATCGAGGGAGGCGGCAAGCGCAACGGCCGTGGTGTCGGAGCCGCCGCGGCCGAGCGTGGTGATGTTCTTCGCGGTCTGGCTGACTCCCTGGAAACCCGCGACGATGGCGACATATCCCTCGTCGAGGGACGAACGGATCCGGCCGGGCGTGACGTCGATGATGCGGGCCTTGCCGAACTGCTCATCGGTGATGACTCCGGCCTGTGAACCGGTGAATGACTGGGCTTCGAACCCGAGGTTGGCGATCGCCATGGCCAGGACCGCCATCGAGATGCGCTCACCGGCGGTCAGCAGCATGTCGAGTTCGCGGGCGGGGGGCATGGGGGAAACCTGTTGGGCCAAGTCGATGAGATCATCGGTACTGTCACCCATGGCCGACACCACGACGACAACCTCGTGGCCGGCTTGACGGTACTCGACAATTCGTTTGGCCACCCGTTTGACCGATTCCGCATCGGCTACCGAGGACCCACCGAACTTCTGGACGACTATGCTCACTGCAGTATCTTCCTTATCGCTGATAAGTTCCGTGCCAGGTGATCGATTCCATGGTTCCAAACATGGAGGTCTCGTGCTGCATCGATCAGGATTTCAGCCGTGTCGGGCTCCCGGCACCTCGACCATTGTATGAGGTAGGTCATCTCGGTTCACCTTCGCCCATCATTCAGACCCTCGTCCGACGCCCCTGCGTCCCCACCGGCCGGCCCCGCCGAACCGCCGCCGATGCTGGCCGCGCGGAGGTCGGCGACCCGGCTGTCGGAGGCTGCTGAGAGATCCGCCGGAGAGATGCCGACGTGCTTCGTCTCAGTCGATTTCGCGTCGGCCCGAGAAGGCTCGGCCCAAGGTGACCTCGTCGGCGTATTCGAGGTCGCCGCCGACGGGAAGGCCCGAGGCAAGGCGGGTCACGGTCACACCGAGCGATCCGAGCAGACGCACGAGATAGGTGGCGGTGGCCTCGCCTTCGAGATTGGGATCGGTGGCGATGACGGTCTCTTTGACCTCACCGTCCTGCAGACGGGTCATGAGTTCCTTGATGCGCAGGTTGTCCGGGCCGACTCCGGCCATCGGGTCGATCGCTCCGCCGAGGACATGGTAGAGGCCGCGGTATTCGCGGGTGCGCTCGATGGCCACGACGTCCTTGGGCTCCTCGACCACGCAGATCATCGCTCGGTCGCGGCGCGGGTCCTGACAGACGGTGCATTCGGCCTCTTCGGACACGTTCCCGCAGATTTCGCAGAACCGCACTCGCTTCTTGACGTCGGTGAGGGCCTGCGCGAGAGCGCTGACGTCCTGGGCGTCGGTCTGCAGGATATGGAAGGCAAGACGCTGCGCCGACTTCGGCCCGATGCCCGGAAGCTTGCCGAACTCTTCGACCAAGTCCTGGAGGGCACCTTCGTATACAGCGCTCATACTTCTCTTTCGTCGATGATTTCGCCGCCGAGGACCCGCGCGATCACGTCGACTCCGATCTGCGGCGCCTCGGAGACGTCGAGGTCCGTCTCCGGATCATACTCGTCCTCGTCCGAGCCCGTGTTCTGCGGGTGGACGTCCGCATCGGGCGCCGAGGCGGGGTGCGGCCCCGCATCGTCAGCGGCGTCCGTCGACGGAGCGGAACCGAAACCGGCTCCGCCCGCTGGGGCGGTATGGACGCCGTGCTTCTCCGCGAGCGCGGCGAAGCGGGACTTGAACGGTTTCGCCTCATTCGCATGATTCGTCGCCGGCTGAGCGGACTGGACCTGCGGAACCGTCTGGACCGGGGGTGCAGCGGCCGCTCCCCCGACGCTTCCGGCGTCCCCGAGATCAGGGGAGTCGATGTCGTCGTCAGGTGGAGGGACGACGACGGCACCGACGTCGACAGCACCGCTGCCGGCGCTCGTCGCATCGAAATCGGAGGCGGCGTCCTGCTGCCCCGGTCCGGGCCCGTCGTGCCAGGTCGGCTCATCCCACCGCGGCTCGACGTACTCCATCGGCGAATGCCCGTCGAAGGAACCCCGGTTGTCGGACGGGGCGCCCGCCGGTCGGCCGCCGGCGTCAGAGGGGCCGGAGTCAGGGGAAGAACCGTCAAGGCCGGGCGCGGGGGGAACGGACGGCCCGGAACCCCCATGGTCATCGTCCGATCCGGTCTCCTGGTCGACAGGCGGCCCGAAGAAATCGTCATCGGAGAGATCGGGTACGAGGTTCGCGGGAGATCCGGCCTCGGAGTCACCGGTGTCGGCCGGGTCTACGGAAGCCGGCTCCGGGCCCGCGGGGGCCGGCTCGGGGCCGGGCTTCTCGGTCGCGTCGAGACGGCTGGGTTCAGAGGTCGGTTCGCTGAGTGGCCCCGGCTGGTCTCCCTCCTCGTCGTCGGAGGACCAGGGGCCCTGCGTCGGCCCGCTCGGCTCCCAGAACTTCTCGTGGTCGACCTGCGGCTTGTCGACCTCCCGGGTGCCGACGACCGCCGCGACCTCCTGCGGGCTCGGCCGGCGCTGACTGGGAGCCGGACCGCGATTGCCTCCGGTGTCGTTCGCGGGCGGGTTCGAGGCGCCCTTGCCCTGATGAGTGCCGCTTCGGGCCTGTCCTCCGCCGCCGATGCGGCCGACGTCGCCGATGTCGATGCGTGCCTGGATGCCGAGGACGTCGCTGATCGCGGCGGCCAGCTTGGCCGCGTGATCGCGCTGCTGGAACCCCTGCACGGAGCCGGAGTTGTTGAAGCCGAGGTAGACCACGCCATCGGAGAACGACTGCGGGATCGCGTTGGCCGCGATGATCGCACGCGTGAGACGGCTGCGCTTCTCCACGGCGGCGAGAATGCTCGGCCAGGCGCGACGGATCGCTTCGATCTCTCCGCCGATGTCGCCTGATCCCGCCACCGAGGTGGCCTCAGGCGCCGCTGCCGACTCGGGTGCGGAGGCGGCCTGTTCGGGCACATCCCGCTGCGGTTGCGCAGTATGCTGCGGTTCCGCGGTATGCTGCGGTTCCGCGGTACGCTGCGGTTCGTTCGGACGTGAGGATCCTGGCTGCTGGTCGCCCGATTCCGGTGCAGGGGCGGACTCGGGCGCTTGCTCGGCCGGCGCCGGCTCTTCGGATTCCGAAGGCTGAGCCGACTCGGCCGGGGAGTTGAGCATCGACTCGGCGGCGACGGCCATGGCCGCGATGTCGTCGAAGTCGTCGTAGCCCGCCGCAACCGGGGGCTGGTTCGTCCGGGATGCCGCATTCTGCGGCGTCCCGCTGGCTTGGGAAGCACTCTCGGGCGCCTGCGTCTGCCCGTGAGCGGACTCCGGCGCCTGCGCGGCCGCCTGGCCCTGCGTCGGCGCCTGGCCCTGCGTCGATGCCTGACCGGGATCCTGCGCCTGTGCGGGCGGCAGATTCGCGGCCGCGCCCGTGGCCGACATCCCGATGCGACGCTCCATCCGCTCGACCCGGCTGAGGACGGCATCGCGGCTGCGTCCCGAACCAGGCAGCAGAATGCGTGCGCAGATGAGTTCGAGCTGCAGCCTCGGCGAGGTCGCTCCCGACATCTCTGTCAGGCCGACGTTGAGCAGATCGGCCGCACGTGAGAGCTCGCCCTGACCGAAGCCGTTGGCCTGCAGGGTCAGACGCTCCAAGCGGTCCGGCGGCACTTCGGGCAGGAAGGCGTGCGCGGCTTCGGGGGCGGCGTTGATGACGATGAGGTCGCGGAAGCGCTCAAGCAGATCCTCGACGAACCGTCTGGGGTCCTGACCGGACTCGATGACCCGCTCCACAGCGCGGAAGACCCCGGCTCCGTCACCGGCGGAGAAAGCGTCGACGATATCGGACAGCAGAGAGTCCGGGGTGTAGCCGAGCAGCGCGATGGCCCGACCGTAGTCGACTCCGTCGGGACCGGAACCGGCGATGAGCTGGTCGAGCACCGACAGGGTGTCGCGCACGGATCCTCCACCGGCACGCACGACCAGTGGCAGCACTCCCTTGGCCACCTGCACGCCCTCGCGGTTGCACAGGTCGTCGAGATAGCTGTTCAGCGCCTCGGGCGGCACCAGCCGGAAGGGATAGTGATGGGTCCGCGAGCGGATCGTGCCGATGACCTTCTCCGGCTCGGTCGTGGCGAAGACGAACTTGATGTGCGGCGGCGGTTCTTCGACGATCTTGAGCAGAGCGTTGAATCCCTGTGAGGTGACCATGTGCGCCTCATCGAGGATGAAGACCTTGTACCGATCGCGTGCCGGCGCGTAGATGGCACGTTCACGCAGGTCGCGGGCGTCATCGACGCCGTTGTGGCTGGCCGCGTCGATCTCGACGACGTCGAGCGAGCCCGGTCCGCCGTTGGCCAGATCGCGACAGCTCGGGCATTCGCCGCAGGGCACCGGGGTCGGGCCCTGCTCACAGTTGAGGCACCTGGCCAGGATCCGCGCCGAGGTGGTCTTTCCGCACCCGCGCGGACCGGAGAAGAGGTAGGCATGGTTGATGCGGCCGCGCTCGATGGCGGCCTTCAGCGGATCGGTCACATGCTCTTGACCGATGACCTCGTCGAAGGTTTCTGGGCGGTATCTTCTGTACAGTGCGGTGGACACGTCCCCTAGCCTAATGCCAACGGCTGACACGAGATACGGGCGCGGTCCCAGCGTCTGCCGCACCCGCTGCCCCCCAGCGCGAGCGTCCCGCCGTTGTCGCCCACCAGCCGATCGGGCACGATAGGAATCATGAGCCACGCCACCCCCGATCCCGAACAGAACGATCCCGCGAAGACCTTCCGCATCGGTCACAAGGAACGCGACGATGCCATCGAGATTCTGCGCGAGGCCGCCGGCGACGGCAGGATCACGGTCTCCGAGCTCGACGAACGGATGGAGCAGGTCCAGGCCGCGAAGTTCCCCGCCGACCTCGACGAGGTGCTCTCCGATCTCGTCACCGAGCTGCCCTCCGACAGATTCCGCCCCGCCTCGGCGATCACCGCCGCCCGTGGACGCGCGCACCCTGTCACCGGTTGGGACCGTTTCGACCCGCTCGTCATCAGGGCCGGCTGGGAATCGGAGAACCGGCGGGCCCGATGGGCGGTGCCGCCGCACATCCGCTGCGAACCGTCGATGTCGAACATCGAACTCAACTTCCTCGAGGTCGACACCGACCTCGAGGTCATCGAGGTCGAGATCGTCGCAGGCATGGGTTCGGTCATCGTCGTCATCCCCGAAGACTGGGGCGTCAACGTCGATCAGCTCTCGAAGACCTGGGGCAACGTGAGGTCCGCGGTCAACGCGGTGCCCGCCGGCAGACGGCCCCTCGTGCGCGTGGGCGGTTCGATCGGCATGGGCTCCTTCAGGGCCCGGTTCGCAAACTACTTCGACCGACGACGAATGGCGAAATGATGGAACCCGGACTCGGCGCGGTCATCTTCCTCACCTTCTGCATCATCGCCGTCTTCAGCCTCGGAGCGCTCCTCGTCTACCGGGTGATGACCCGACCGGGCACCCATATCGGCTCCCGCCTGCCCAAACACGACCCCCACGCCGAGGAGGATCCCGCCGATCCGCAGCGCCCGGCCCCCGAAGATCCGGAGGGAGATCCCGGCACGGACCCGCGATGACCGCCCTGGAGGGCCGGGTCGACTACAGTGGTGCTGGACCAACCCGGCCACCGAACCGAAGCAGGCTCTCGTGCCCTCAGAAGTCATCATCGTCGTCCTCGTCTTCGTCATCGTCGTCCTCATCACCGTGGCGATCGTCCTCGCCCGTTCGGCCAAGGCACGCCGGGCACGGTCCGACGCTCCTGCGGCGCCGCGCGACCCGTTCGCCGCGGAGCAGAACACCGGCGGGGATCCCGAATCGATCAAGGCCGGAGACCTCCTCGAGTTCGGCAACGAGAAGTTCTTCGTCCGCGGCACTCTGCGCATCTCCGAGGGCGGCTACGACTGGGCCGAACACTTCTTCCAAGCTGACTCCTCGGCGACCCGCATGTGGCTGAGCGTCGAACGCGATCCGGACGTGCAGATCGCGCGCTGGCGGGACCGGCCCGACCTCGACATCGAACCGAAGGCGCGGACGATCACCATCGACGGCACCGACTATGAGCTGGTCGAACACGGCACCGCCTCCTACCGGTCCGAAGGCACCACGGGACTCAACGAGAAGGGCGGGGTCGACTATGTCGACTATCAATCCGGCGACGGCCGTCAGCTCTCCTTCGAACGCTTCGACCACGGACGCTGGGAAGTGAGCACGGGCGAATCGGTGCCGGTGGGCTCCTTCACGATCTACTCCGGCAGCTGATGCGCACGCTCCCCCGCCCCCTCGACGTCGCCTTCACCGACACCAGCTCCGAGGCGCTGCGCTTCAGTCTCGCCCATGACCGGATCGCCCCGCTGGCCACCCGCGTCATCGACGTGCCCTCCCGCACGAAGACTCCGGCACCCCTCGCGCTCGAGCTGACTGTCATCGGCTCCTCCCATCAGGTGATCCTGCGCGAGGCGAACAGCGATGCGCTCATCGAGACGTTCGCCTGCTTCGGCGAGGATGCCCGCGATTCGGCCTGTCCGGACTGGGGCCGGGAGTCGGTCCGTCACGGGCAGTGGGCCGGTTTCACTCAACATCGCTTCACCGCGACCCGGACGACCGTGCACGGAGATTTCCCGACAGCCGCCGCCGAGGTGCTCGCCACCGGTGAGAACCTGGCCGTCACCGCTGAGAACCACCTCTGGGTCGCGTTCCCCGGACAGGCGGGAGCGCTGACCGCGCTCGCGCTCACGAGGGCTGAACCCGGCAGGATCGGCTGGCAGTCCTGGCACTGCTATCCCCAGCATGAGGAGATCGTGCACAGCAGCAGCGAATTGAGATGGGCGGTATGAGTCAGGGACCGAACGTCTCGATGGGCGGAGGCTCCTTCGACTTCGACCGAGAGAACAACGGCCCGCAGCGGCCGGGCGGCCCGCAGCGCCCCGGCTCGGGCGGCTCGGGGCGGAAGCCGCGGCGCATCGGCTGCGGAACGATCATCGGAATCGTCATCGTCCTCATCGTCCTCGGCAACGTCTTCCGCGGCTGCGGTTCGTCCGCGGCGGCGAACTGCGGTGACTACGACCTCTCGAACGGCCAGTACGTCTCGAATCCCGGCAAGGGCGATTACGAGAAGAACGGCAGCAGCTACGACTACGTCGGCTGCGACACGTCCCGGTCCGGAGGCGGATTCTTCTTCATTCCGTTCCTCGGCGGCTCCGGCTCGAACTACGGCGACGGCTCAGGCTTCCGCGGCGGCGGGCCAGGCACCGGAAAATAGGCACAGCGAAAGGCAGACATGCTCCTCAGTTACCTCCTCTACGAGACCGGAGTCGTACTCTCCTATGCGGGCTGCGGCCTCCTCCTCATGGTCATCGGCTACTTCGTCGTCGACCTGCTCACCCCGGGCAAGCTCCATGTCATCCTGTGGGAGCAGAAGTCACGCAATGCCGCGGTCCTCGTCGCCTCTGATCTGGCCGGGGTGGCGATCATCGTCATCGCCGCCATCCGAGCAAGCTCCGATGACCTGACCGCAGGGATCCTGTCGACCCTCGTCTTCGGCATCCTCGGCATCATCCTCATGGGCGTGAGCTTCCTGCTCATCGGACTGCTCACCCCGGGCAAGACCGGCGACATCATCAATTCCTCACAGATGCACCCCGAGGTCTGGGTCAACGCCACCGCCCATCTGGGCATCGCGGGCATCATGGCCGCGGCCCTCCTTTGAGCACCGCCGAGGCGGCACGCCCGATCGCCCTGCCGATGAAGCCGGGCCCGGCCCGGTTCTTCGTTCTCCTCGCCGTCTTCATCTGCGCGAGCTGCGGCATGGTCTACGAGCTCGCGCTCGTGGCCCTCGGTTCCTATCTGCTCGGCGACACCATCGTCCAGGCCTCCATCGTCCTGGCCGTCATGGTCTTCGCCATGGGCATCGGTTCGCTCGCGACGAAGCGCCTGACCGAGTTCGCGGCCGTCTCCTTCGCCCTCATCGAGGCGGCCCTGGGCGTCATCGGCGGTCTGTCCGTCATCCTCCTGTACCTCGCATTCGCCTTCGCCGATGTGTACACGGTCGCGATGGTGGCGATGGCCTTCGTCATCGGCGCACTCATCGGTGCAGAGATCCCGCTGCTCATGGAGCTCGTCCAGCGGATCCGGGCGCAGAAGGCCTCGAGCGCCGTGGCCGATCTCTTCGCCGCCGACTATGTGGGCGGTCTGATCGGCGGTCTGGCCTTCCCGTTCCTCCTGCTGCCTCTGCTCGGTCTGCCGCGCGGGGCCCTGGCAGTTGGCATGACGAACACCGTCGTCGGGGTCCTCATCGTCCTCTGGCTCTTCCGCACCGAGCTCGCCCGCACCTCCCAGGCGCTGCTGGCAGCCCTGCTCGTCCTCATCGTCGGCGGGCTCACCGTCGTCTGGGTCTTCACCGACGATATCGAGGTCACGACCCGTCAGCGCCTCTACCGCGATCCCATCGTGCACTCGCAGCGTTCGGACTATCAGGAGATCGTCCTGACCGAGGCTCCGAAGACCGGCGACACCCGCCTGTATCTCAACGGTGATCTGCAGTTCGCCTCGGTCGACGAGTACCGCTACCACGAGAGCCTCGTGCATCCGCTGATGAACGGTCCGCGCCGAAAGGTGCTCGTCCTCGGCGGCGGGGACGGCCTGGCCGTGCGTGAGATCCTGAAGTATCCCGACGTCGAATCGGTCACTCTCGTCGACCTCGATCCGGCCGTCCTCGAGCTGGCCCGTTCCTCGGAGCACTTCACCGATTTCAACGGGGACTCCCTCGACGATCCGCGCGTGCACACCATCGCCGCCGATGCCTTCACCTGGCTGCGAGACGCCGAGCATCCCCGCTATGACGCGGTCATCGCCGATCTTCCCGACCCCGATGATGTCGCGACCTCGAAGCTCTACAGCATCGAGTTCTACGGACTCATCCGGCAGGTGATGTCGTCCGAGGCCCGCCTCGTCGTCCAGGCCGGGTCTCCGTTCTTCGCCCCCGAAGCCTATTGGGGCATCGGTCAGGCCGTCGCCGAGGCGGGGCTGTCGACCACGGCCTACCACGTCGACGTCCCCAGCTTCGGGGACTGGGGGTACTTCCTCGCCGACCTCGCCGGCCCCGGGCCCGAGGTGGGGCTGCCTCAGGACGCTCCCGACGACCTCCGGTTCGCCACCGACGAGGTCCTCGCCGCCTCGACGACGTTCCCACCCGACCGCGATCGCGCATCGGTCGACGAGGCGAAGGCGTCGACGCTGCTGCACCCGCGAGTGCTCGATCAGGAGCGGGGAGCCTGGGTCGGCTACTGAGCACCGGCCGAGGCCATGAGCGGGCCGATCGGTTCAGACCAGTAGGGCCGCCAAGCCGCTGGCCAGTCCGATGGAGATTCCGAGCAGCCAGCCGAGGACGAGCAGGGCGAGGAAGACGATGCCGAGGATGAAGCCCCATTTGCCCATCTCGTTGTCGGCGCGCCCGGCGGCCTTCGAACGGCTGCGCGCCATATGACCGGTGACGATGCCGATGACGGGTCCGAGGAAGTTGAAGCCGAGGAAGGTCGACAGGCTCGCCACGAGCGAGACGATGCCGAGCACCTTGCCCGGGTCCTCCTCGGCGCGCTGATCATAGGTGACGGGGTTCGGGGTGGGGGCTGCGTTCATGGTGCTTGATCTCCTGTGCGGTGACTGTTGAGACCAGCCTAGGAACACCATCCGGTCGCACGATATGGACTCATCCCCCGAACCGGTGGAGGTTTTCCCGAACCGCAGCGGTTCTGCCTCAGCTGATGTCGACGAGTGCGTGCTCCTCTCGACCCATGAGGTACAGGAGGAGTTCGAGCGGTTCGCCGGTGATCGTGGTCTCCGAGCCCTTGCCGCGCTTCCTCCCCGCCGTGCGGCTGGCGAATCCGGGCGCTGAGATCGTCACGGGGCCGTCAGCCTTCGCGGCGTAGGCCAGGAGTGCGAGGCGGGCCTGCGTCCACGCGGTCGCTTTCTCCGGCTGCGACAGGCGCCGGGGAATCCATTCCAGCGCCGCCCGTCGAATGTCCTCGTGGTGGACGAGGAATTCGGTCGTGTTCATCACCGACTCGACGCCCGGAAGGGCACCGGGGGTCCACTTCGGCGGGGCGGCGACGAGTCCGAGCAGCTGCGCAAAGGGCATCGAGGCGTAGTCGTTCTCCTTCGCCTCACGCCGAGCGTCGAACTTCGGCATGAAGATGCCCAGTGCCGCGGCCGGGTGACGTTCGCGGATGACGAGGTGGGTGACGAGATCCCTGGTCGTCCACCCCTCGCACAGGGTGGGGGCGTCCTCACCGGCACGGCGGGCGGTGTCGACGAGTCGCAGGCGTTCGGCGCGGGCCAGATTGTCTCTCATGCCCGCCAGTCTTCCATCTCCGGCTTGGATTCACCTGGATGCCCAAGCCGTGACGAAGTCGGCCACGCGGGAGATCGACCGGAAATCGGCGAGTTCGTCAGCGCGTGTGGGACCGTCGGTGACGATGACGACGGGTTTGCCCGCCTTCGCGGCGGCGCGGACGAAGCGCAGCCCCGACAGCACAGCGAGTGAGGACCCGAGCACGACGATGCCCCGGGCCTGCTCACAGATGCGGTTCGCCGTCTGCAGCCGGGCCGGCGGAACCGAGTCGCCGAAGTAGACGACATCGGGTTTGAGCATCCCGCCGCATTCGGGGCAGTCGGCGACGACGAAGCCCGCGGTGTCCTCGAATTCGACGTCGCCGTCGGGCGCGGTCTCGACGTCGATGGGGTCGATGCCGACCTCATGGGCGAAGTCGGGGTTGAGTTCGCTCAGTCTCCGCTGCATCCAGTCGCGGTCGATGAGATGGCCGTTGTCGAGGCAGATCACCCGGTCGAGGCTGCCGTGGAGGTCGACGACGGGACTCGGGGCGGGTCCGGACGGGCGTTCGGCGGCGACCGCCTCGGCGGCGGACTGGTGCAGCCCGTCGACGTTCTGGGTGACGATCCCGGCCACAGGCAGCTCGGCCAGACCGAGATGCCCCGCGTTCGGGCGCGTGCTGCGCATCCGGGGCCAGCCGATCCACGAACGCGCCCAGTACCGGGCACGTTGATCGGGGTGGGAGAGGAAGGTCTGGATGGTCATCGGCGTCCGCGGTGCGGCGTCGGGGCCGCGGTAGTCCGGGACTCCGGAGTCCGTGCTCATCCCGGCTCCGGTGAGCACCGCCCAATCCGCTGCGGAGTGCCGACCGGTGAGGACGTCGACGATCTCCTCGTCGGTATGGCTGGCCACGGGGCGCACGCGCCCGCGCAGGGGATCGAAGATGACGGCCATGCTCCCATCCTAGACGCGGGGGCTGACCTCGGGCATCCCCGCCGCTAGGGTGGATCCATGGCCAACGTTCTGCTCGTTCATCATTCCCCGTCCGATGCGACCGCCCGGATCGCCGAGGCGGCCCTGTCGGGGCTGCGGCTGCCCGAGCTCGGCGAGGTCGAGGTCACGGTGCGGCCCGCATTGGAAGCCGAGGTCGAAGACGTGCTCGCCGCCGATGCCTATGTGCTGGGCACGACCGCGAACTTCGGCTACATTTCCGGAGCCCTCAAGCACTTCTTCGACACCACCTACTACGCCGTGCGCGAGCCCACCGCCGGCAGGCCGTTCTCCTATTGGATCCACGGCGGCTACGACACGACCGGGGCCGAGACCGCGATGAAGCAGATCACCACCGGTCTGGGGTGGGCCCTGGCCTTCGATCCCCTCGTCTTCACCGGAGAGGTCACCGAAGATCATCTCGCCCGGGCCACGGAGCTCGCAGCCACCGTGGCCGCCTCGGCGGACTGACGCGCAGGCACCCCGGCCTCCCGCCCCCAGCAGCGAATCGCGAGAAAATACTTTCCATATTGGAAAGTATTTGATATTGTGGAAATACTTTCACGATGCAGCATCGGCTCGGTCGATGCCCGAGCAGAGGAGCTGACATGGACACCACTCCCACTCCCGACCAGGCGGCGGATCTTCTCGCGCAGGTCGAGGCGAACGAGCGGCACTCGCGAACCGGCGACGCATGGCCGTTGGTGACGCTGTTCTTCGTCCTCTCGGCGGGACTGTCGGTCGGACTCGTGGCGATCGGCGTCATCGACGACGTACCCACCCAGCTCATCGTCTTCTTCGCCGGACTGGCCTGGCTCGGACCGGCGCTCGTCGTCTACCTCGTCAAGGCTCTGAGCTGGAGCCGCCGTTCGGGCATCGTCCTGTTCACCTGGCTGGGGCTCATCCTCCTCGGCACCCTCGCCGGCATCATCGCCGATTCCTATGCGACGACCACTCCGGTGCCCTATGTCGCGGCCGGCCTCCTGTGGTTCGCCGCCCCGGTCTTCTCCTTCCTCGCCCTGCGGCGCTGATACGAGCATGTCACTGCGAAGGAACGGACATCTGCGATGACACCGAAGAAGAGCTCGACGGACGAGGAGCCGATCCCCCACCTCGGCGATTCCCTGGCGCGGCTGGAGCCGGACCTGAACAATCCCACTCGGCTGGGCATCGTCTCGAGCCTGAAGAACCGTGACCGGGCCGAGTTCAAGCTCCTGCGCGACTCGCTCGGAGTCTCCGATTCCGTGCTCTCCCGCCATATCAGCGCCTTGGAGAAGACCGAGATGGTCGAGGTGAAGAAAGGTTATGTGGGCAAGCGCCCGCGCACCTGGGTCTCGATCACCGGAGAAGGGGCGAAGCGGCTCGAAGCGCACGTTCGCGCACTGCGGGAGCTCGCCGGAGGCTGAACCCCCAAACGCTCATCTCCCCTGGTGAGACCATCGGCTAGGCTGGTGGAAACCGATGCGAGGAGGCATGATGAGCACCACAGCGACACCGACCGACCTGCACTTTCTGCAGCTGCACGAGATCTCTCATCTCATCCGCACCCGAGCGCTGAGCTCGCGGGAGGTCACCGAGGCGATGCTCGCTCGTATCGACGCTCTCGAACCCGCGCTCCAGTCCTTCGCGACGGTCATGGCCGAGACCGCGCTGGCCGAGGCCGATCGGGCCGATGCGCTCTCGGCCCGCGGCGATTGGCTCGGCGACCTGCACGGGGTGCCCGTGGCGGTCAAGGATCTCGCGAACACCCACGATGCGCCGACAGGTGCCGGAACCACCGTCCATGCGGACTACCAGCCCGATTCCGATGCCACCGTCGTCGCCAGGCTGCGTCGGGCCGGTGCCGTGGTCCTCGGCAAACTGCGCCTGACCGAAGGCGCCTTCACCGGCCACCACCCGGATCTGCCGACACCGGTCAACCCGTGGGACTCAGCCACCTGGTCGGGAGTGTCCTCGAGCGGATCCGGTGTCGCCACTGCCGGCGGGCTGTGCTTCGGCTCGCTGGGTTCGGACACCGGCGGGTCGATCCGTCTGCCGTCGGCCGCCAACGGCGTCACCGGTCTCAAGCCCACCTGGGGACGGGTCTCCAGGCATGGCATCTTCGGCCTCGCCCCGAGCCTCGACCACATCGGTCCGATGACGCGCAGCGCACGGGACGCGGCGATCGTCCTCGAAGCGATCGCCGGTCACGATCCGCTCGACCCCACCTCCTCGCTCGAGGCGACCCACTCCTACTCGAACCGGCTGAGTCTGGAGCGGGCACCGCTGGTCGGCTTCGACCGGGAACTCGCCCATACTCATTTCGACGAGGCGACGAATGCGATGCTCGAGTCGACCATCGAGGTCCTCACCGATCTGGGCTGGCGCGTCGTCGAGGTCGCCACGCCCGGTCTGACTGAGGCGGCAGCCGAGTGGACGGCGCTGTGCGGTGTCGAAACCGCGGGCGTCCATGCGGACACCTATCCGGCACGCGCCGAGGAATACGGTCCGGACCTGTCGGGGCTCATCGAGATCGGACGCGGCCTCAGCGCCGTCGACTACCACCGGCTGCTCGAGTCCAGACGTGCCTTCACCGGCCGGATGCGCGAGCTCATGTCCGATGTCGATCTTCTGCTGCTGCCGGGAATCGGCGTCGGTTCGCCGACGATCGAGCAGATGGCCGAACTGGCCACCGATCCGAAGCTGTTCACCGCCGTCACGGTGCCCACCGCCCCGATCGACAGCTGCGGGATGCCCTCACTCACCCTGCCAGCCGGGTCCACCGACCGCGGGACGCCTCTGGCCGCCCAGTTCGTCGCCGGTGATTTCAAGGAGCAGCTCGTCCTGGCCGCCGGCCACGCGTTCCAGCAGGCCACGGACTTCCACACCCGCCATCCGGAGGGCCTGAACAGCTGAGCGGATGCGCCCGATCCGCTTCAGTCGTCGTCATCGACGTTCGGCGACGACGCCGCCTCGGCCGGTCTTCTCCTCTCCCCGCGGAAGCCGACGAGGACGACGAGCATGCCCACGATGACGCCGATGACGGTTTCGACGGCACGTGAGGTCAGCAGCTCCGCTGCAGGCTGCGGATGGCCGAGCTGCGTCATCAGCAGAGCCAGCGGAGTGATGAAGAGCAGTGCCACGGAATAGTTGCGCAGCACGAAGATCTCGGCGAGGAACTGGAGCAGGATGACCCAGACGACGAGCTGCCAGGCCTCGGCGGGGAAGGACAGCAGGAAAGCGGTGACGACGACTCCGCCGAGCGTGCCGACCACGCGGTGGAGCCCGCGCTTGAGCCGGATCGAGCGCTTCGGCGGGGTGATCGGGGCGACCGCGGCGACCATCGCCCAGTAGCTGTGCGACAGCAGCGGCAGCACGTCGATGAGCAGTGTGCCCACAATCCCGGCGATGCACGGGGCGATGGTGAAGCGGACGGCATGGGCGGCGAGGTCGGCTTTACCCACCGGCGACAGGCCCACCCTGACGTAGGTCTCCTGGCCCGTGGGCATGCGCTCACCGACGAGGTGGGCCAGCGCACCCAGCCCGATGCTCACGAGCGCCGAGGCGGCTGCGATTCCCATGGCGACCGGGACGGAAGCACCGTTGGGAATCGAGCCGACCGCCCCGGTGGCGAAGATGAAGAAGATCGATCCGCCGGGCTTGAGACGGAAGCGCAGAGCGGTGGCCGCTCCCGCGCCCGAGACGAGCGAGGTGACGACGATGAGCACCCAGATCGAGGTGTGCGCGGTGCCCAGCAGCGCACCGATGCCGACGCAGGCGACGAGGACGGTGGCTGCGATCGCCTGTCGCCTGGTCCGCGAACGCGGGGATTCGAAGCGGGCGTAGATGCCGGTGAAGGCGCCGAAAGCCGCATAGACGGCGAGGTCGAGGCGGTCGACGCCGAGCAGCACGAGGAGCGGGATGGCCACTCCCAAAGCGATGCGGAACGCGGGAATGTGGTCGCGTTCGCCCGGTGGGATGCGGAAGAACTCCTGCACGTGGCTCAAACGGTGTCGGCCCCTTTCGGTCTCGGACATGGGATCGCGGGAGGGTGAGCCGGAGGCTCCCTCCGATCGTAATCGCCGAGCCGAGCCGGCGGCCCCGTCATGCCCGCAGGAGTGATCAACCTCGCTCCCCGGGCCGCCTGCGTGCGGCCCGCACCCGCGCGGCCTGCCGGTTCAGGTGGTCGCGCTCGGCCAGACTGCCCGCCCGCTCGGCGGCCCGGGCATAGAGCGCGGCCGCCCGCTCGGCCTCGTCGGCGCGTTCACGCAGGTGCGCCTCGACGGCGAAGTATCGCGGCAGGCTGTCCTCGAGGCTGCGCAGCTCGGCCAGACCGGCCGCGGGACCGTCGGCTTCTCCGACGGCGACCGCCCGATTGAGGCGGATGACCGGAGTGTCCTTCAGCCCGAGGAGCTCGTCGTACCATTCGACGATCTGCACCCAGTCGGTGTCTTCGACTCCTCGGGCATCGGCGTGAAGGGCGGCGATGGCCGCCTGCGCCTGGTATTCGCCGAGCTCGTCCCGGGCGAGCGCCGCCTGCAGGATCCCGACGCCTTCGGCGATGAGGGATGTGTCCCAGCGGGTTCTGTCCTGGTCGGCGAGGGCGATGAGCCGATCGTCCTCGTCGAACCGGGATGCCCGACGGGCATGGTGAAGGAGCATGAGCGCGAGCAGTCCGCTCACCTCGGCATCCGCGGTCATCGTTCGCAGTCTCCTGGTGAGTCGGATCGCTTCGGCGACGAGGTCGATGTCCCCGGAATGACCTTCGTTGAAGACCAGGTAGAGGGTGGCGAGGACTGAGCGCAGGTCACCGGGTCGGTTGAGGCGCCGACCGGCGAGGGTGCGTTTGGCACGGCTGATCCGCTGCCCCATCGTCGCTTCGGGCACCATATAGGCCTCGGCGATCTGCTTCGTCGTCAGACCGCCCACGGCACGCAGGGTCAGGGCCACCGCCGAGGAGGGACTGAGGTCCGGATGGGCACAGAGGAAGTAGAGCTCGAGGGTGTCGTCGGCCGTCGCCACGTGTCCGGCAGCGTCATCTTCCGCGGTTTCGAAGGCTGCGACGCGCTCCTCCCGCCTGCTCCGCGAGTCCTCGGCGCGCACGCTGTCGAGGAACTTCCGCCACGCCACGGTCACCAGCCAGCCCCGCTGATCACGGGGCGGATCGGCCGGCCACGTCTGCAGAGCTTCGACGAGCGCGTCCTGTACGGCGTCCTCGGCGGCCGCGAAATCCGCTCCGCGGCTGACGAGGATGCCGATGACGGCGGGGACGAGATCTCTCATCCCCGCCTCGGCGAGAGGATCCATGTCGGGCACGGTTCCCACGGCTCGTTCCTAGTCGCTCACGGTCGGCGCCTGGTCGAGGAAAGCACGCAGTTCGAGCCATTCGTTGATCGGCTCCCCTCCCCTGCCCGGTGCCGCCGAGAGCTCTCCGGCGAGTTCGAGCGCGCGATCGTAGGATTCGACGTCGATGATCATCCATCCGGCGATGAGGTCCTTGGTCTCGGGAAACGGACCGTCGGTGACCGGAGGCCGGCCCGCTCCCCCGGACTGGACGAAGGTGCCCTCGGGCGAGAGCGCCTGGGCGTCGACGAACTCGCCGGACTCCTTGAGCCGATCGGCGAAGTCGTTCATGTATGCGATGTGAGCCTCGACCTCATCGGGGCTCCACTGGTCCATCGGCGTGTAGTCCATGTATTCGCTCGGCATCCGGTAATGCTTGAGCATGAGGTACTTGGCCATGATCGTCTCCTTAGTCGTGAGTCGCCGGCACGGGATGTGCCCGCTGACATGCCTGGGACGGAGCCGGACGGTGCTTTTCGACATCCGTCGCGAGAAATCCTCACCAGAATAGGCAGATGGGTCCGAATCGAACCAGGGCTGCCGGGTGCAGAAGGTGAAAGGCGTCGCTTGGAACAAGTCCGGCATCTGTGTCGTTGAGTGGGGTATGGGCACCGGCGCACGGTCGGCGCTCGTACTTTGGAATCGCCAATCGCTAAGGAGCACCACAATGGCCATCTCTGACAAGAAGATCGCATTCCTCCTCACCAACGGCGTCGAGCAGGTCGAACTGACCAGCCCCCGCGCCGCCCTCGACGAGGCCGGTGCGACCACCGTCATCGTCTCGCCGTCCGAAGGCACACTCCAGGCGATGGAAGGCGATTGGGAGCACGCCGACACCTTCACCGTCGACACTCCCGTCTCCGAGGCCTCGGTCGAGGACTTCGATGTCCTCGTCCTGCCCGGCGGCACTCTCAACGCCGACGCCCTGCGCCTGGACGAGAACGCCGTCGAACTCGTCAAGGCGTTCTTCGCCGCCGACAAACCGGTCGCAGCGATCTGCCACGCACCGTGGATCCTCGCCGAGGCGGACGTGGCGAAGGGTCGGAAGCTGACTTCCTTCATCTCGACGAAGACCGACCTCATCAATGCCGGTGCCGACTGGACCGACGCCGAGGTAGTCGTCGACGGCAATCTCATCACCTCCCGCAACCCCGGCGACCTCGACGCGTTCAACGCCGCGATCGCCGAGAAGCTGAGCTGAGAGCTCCTCGTCAACGAGTGAAAGGAAGCTCCCCGATCCTCATGATCGGGGAGCTTTCACGTGTAGGCGGTCCGACAACCGCGCACTCACGAGGACGCATGTGATGTTGTGGATATGCGGTCATTTGCATGCGGCTCCGGCTACTTCATTCAGCCCTGTTGAGGCTTGGTAGGTTGTCCCTAAATCACCATGACCAGGAGAAGCAACGTGGCTTTTCACGACCTCGGGCGCAACCTTTCGGCAGCCTTCGTCCTCATGCTCACTCTCGTGCTGAGTGGTTGTGGGACTTCGACTCCACCGGAGAATTCCGGGCAGCCCGAGATCGACGTTCAGCAGGAATGCCGAACCCTCGCTGATCGCGCAGACTCTGCCCACTCTGCGGGTGGCACGGACACGTTCGTGTTCGGAGCTTCAGCAAGCCCGACGACTCTCAACCCGCTCCACGTTTCAGACAGCGATTCGTTTCGCGTCGCCCATCAGATCTTCGAAGGACTCGTGGAAGCGGAACCGTGCGGACCCGGACCAGCACCGCTTCTGGCCACAGACTGGACCTCCTCCGAAGACGGCAAGAAATTCGAGTTCGTTCTGCGCGACGGAGTGAAGTTCCACGACGGAACCGATTTCGACGCAAGAGCTGTGTGCTGGAACTTCGAACATTGGAACAACCAGCCGAAAGGCATGGCCCAGAGCGCAGACGTCACTTACCATTGGTCCACGCTGTTCAAAGGTTTCGGCGAAGACAGCATCTATGACTCCTGCAGCCCTTCCGATGAGAACACGGTGACAATCAGGCTCAAAGAACCGTTCGCCTCGTTCGTCAACGCGATGGCCATACCCGCGTTCTCGATGCAGAGCCCTACAGCGTTGAAGAAGTGGGGCCGAACGGAGCCCGGCGATGACCCGACGGCAACTGAATACGCCACCGCACATCCCACGGGAACCGGACCATATCGTTTCAAATCCTGGAACCGCGGCACATCCGTCGATCTCATCGGCTTCGACGACTACTGGGCAGGGCCGCCCAAGACGCCGAAAGTGACGATCAAGACAATTGAGGATCCGCAGGCGCGTGCGGACGCCCTCCGCACAGGAGATATCGACGCTTTCGACCTCGTGGCCCCAGGCGACATCCCGGGTCTGAAGAACGAGGGCTTCGATCTGATCCACAGACCTCCGTACAACATCCAATACCTGGGAATGAATCAGGCCAGTCCACCGCTCGACGACATCAGAGTACGACAAGCTATCGCCCATGCGATCGATCGCGAGCAGCTGATGAAGAGCACGATGACGCCCGGTTCCGAAGTCGCTGATGAGTTCGTGCCCTCGACCACCAACGGCTACAGCGATGAGGTCACCGAATACGACTACGACCCCGACAAGGCGCGGCAGCTGCTGAAAGAAGCAGGGCAAGAGAATCTCACTCTCGATTTCAACTATCCGTCGGACGTCAGTCGCCCCTACCTGCCCAGCCCGCAGGACTCATTCAATCAGATTCGCAATGACCTGCAGCGTGTGGGGATCACTGTCCGTCCGGTCGCCGACCAGTGGACCGTCTACCTGTCGAAGATCCACGGCGGCGAAGATCACGACATCCACTTGCTCGGGTGGACCGGCGAATACAACGACGCCGACAGCTTCCTCGGCGCCAAGTTCAGCGCCACCACACCTGAGTTCGGATTCAAAGACCGGAAGGTGTTCGACCAGCTGGCTGAGGCACGCGGCCTCCCGACTCCGGAGAAACAACGGTCGGCATATCGGAAGGCCAATGAGATGATCATGGACCGCCTGCCGGGGGTGCCGCTGGGAAGCGGCGTTCCTGTGCTCGCTCTCGCACCGGGCGTCTCCGGTTATGTGCCCAGTCCAGTCGAAGACGAGACCTGGGACACAGTGACTGTCGAGGAGAGGTGAGCCGTGCTGAGATTCATCGTCGTCAGACTGACTCAGCTCATCCCGACGCTGTTCGGGCTCTCCGTCCTCCTGTTCGCTTGGGTCAGGGCGTTGCCGGGAGATCCGGCGCGGGCCCTGTTGGGGGATCGGGCGACGCCGGAAGCCATCGAGCGGATCAACGATACGTATGGCTTCGATGAGCCTTTGATCCAGCAGTACGGCATGTATCTGTCTGCTCTCTTCCACGGAGATTTCGGCGAATCCATCAAAAAGCACGAACCGGTCCTATCGGCATTCTTCGATAAGCTCCCGGCCACTGTGGAACTGTCCGTAGTGGCTCTCCTGTTCGCTGTCATAGTCGGTATTCCTCTCGGCTACTTGGCTGGAAAACGCTCCGGCACGAATGTCGATGGTGGAATCGTCACCCTGTCGCTGCTCGGCAGCGTCGTTCCCGTATTCTTCCTGGCCCTGCTGCTGAAATATGTCTTCTCCATAGAGCTCGAGATCTTCGACAGTGTGGGACGGCAGGACGCCCGTCTAGATGCTGCGCACACCACTGGTTTCTATATTTTCGACGGAATCATCAATGGTCAGTTCGCTGCTGCTTTCGATGCTTTCAAACACCTGGTCCTGCCAGGCCTCGCACTGGGGACGATCCCCTTGGCGGTCGTCGTCCGCCAGACTCGCGGCGCAGTGGCTGAGGTCATCAACGAAGACTATGTGCGCACTGCCCGAGCAAAGGGCCTTCGCAGCACGACGATCACAGTGCGCCACGTCATGCGCAATGCGCTGCTGCCCGTAGTGACGACACTGGGTCTGCAGTTGGGACTGCTGTTCTCCGGAGCTGTGCTCACTGAGACGGTGTTCGCTCTCGACGGCGTCGGGCAATATCTCTATCAGGCCATCAGAGACCGCGACTACCCGGTTCTGCAGGGATTCATTCTGCTCATCGCGCTCATCTACGCTCTCATCACACTGATCGTCGACTTGTCCTATGGCCTCATCGATCCGAGGGTGCGTGAATCATGACCGAGGGAACCATCAACGGGCCACGCGCACGCGCACAGCGTTCGCACGGAGACAGCCTGTGGCGCGGAGCGTTTCGGCGTCTCTCCCGCAGCCCCATGGCAATCGCAGGTGCTCTCATCGTCGTCGTCTTCCTCATCGTGGCCACGTTCGCGCCTGTGCTGGCCCCGTATGAACCTGCCAGCACCGAATGGACGCAGCTGTCGACACCCTACTGGGTCCAGGGGCACGGCCCCGGGCACCCGTTAGGCATCGATCGATGGGGCTCGGACATGCTGACCCAGCTCATCTTCGGAGCACGCCAGTCACTGATCATCGGTGTGGTCGCCACTGCTATCGGGCTTCTCGCCGGAGCCGCTCTCGGCACTTTGGCCGGAGCTTTCGGCGGTTGGGTGGATATGATCGTCATGCGAATCGTCGACATCATGCTCTCGATTCCCAGTCTGCTGCTGGCGATCAGCATCGCGGCCATCCTGGGGAAGAGCTCAGCTGCACTGATGATCGCCATCGGCGTGGGCCAAGTCCCGATCTTCGCGCGCCTGCTCCGCGGTTCGATGCTCGGTCAGAAGAACGCAGACTATGTGCTGGCCGCCGATGCTCTCGGTCTGCGCAGACGCACGATCGTCATGGGGCATGTTCTGCCGAACTCCCTGGGGCCCACCATCGTCCAGGCCACGCTCAATCTCGCGACGGCCATCATTGAGGTGGCAGCTCTGTCATATCTCGGTTTGGGCGAAGGAGACCCCGCCGTAGCCGAATGGGGGCGAATGATCGTCAGTGCCCAAGATCGCTTTGAAATCGCTCCGTGGCTCGCATTCTATCCGGGCATCTGCATTGCGATTACCGCGCTGGGCTTCACTCTGCTCGGCGAATCGCTGCGTGAAGCCCTCGATCCCAAACAGAGAAGGTGACGCTGATGAACGAGAAGCAGCTGCTGAGTGTCGATGGCCTGTCCGTCACCTTCAGTCGCCGCGGACGTGATCCTGTCGAAGCGGTGAGTGAAGTTTCTTTCACCATTGCTGAAGGCGAACACGTCGGAATCGTCGGCGAGTCGGGAAGCGGAAAGAGCGTGACGGCGATGGCTCTCATGGGGCTCCTGCCGGAGCGCGGAACGACCGTCGAAGGAAGCGCGACATACCGAGAGCAGGATCTGCTGTCCATGAGCAGAAGACAGCTCAATCAGATCCGCGGAAGTGAGATCGCCATGGTATTTCAAGACCCGATGAGCTCTCTCAATCCCGTAGTCACAATCGGCACTCAGATCAGCGAGGTGATCAGACGACATCACAGGGTATCGTCGAAAGAGGCGGCGAACCGCTCAGCCGAGATGCTTGACCGCGTCGGGATCCCCGATCCGAGAAGACGGTTGCGCGAGTATCCCCACCAGCTCTCGGGTGGAATTCGACAACGCGTGCTCATCGCAATCGCTTTGGCCTGTGAGCCCCGGCTGCTCATCGCTGACGAACCGACCACGGCGCTCGATGTCACTATCCAGGCCCAGATCCTCAATGAGCTCAAAGAGCTTGTCGCAGACACCGGTACGTCATTGATCATGATCACCCACGACCTCGGAGTGATTGCAGGTCTCTGTGACCGCGTCCATGTCATGTATTCGGGACGGATCGTGGAATCTGCGCGCAGATATCAGCTGTTCACAACCCCACGACACCCCTACACAGGGGGACTTCTCCAATCGGTTCCTCGTCTGGATTCCCCACAGGATGAGCCTCTGCGCCCGATCGAAGGATCCCCCACCGACACGATCCCCTGGACCGACGGCTGCGCGTTCCAGCCGCGGTGCCCTCACGCCATCGATCAGTGTCTGGAAGCGACTCCACAGCTGGAGCCCTACGAGGCCCGGATGCTTCGCTGCTTCAACCCACTGAAAGGAGACGAAGATGACAAGCGAGACCGATGAGGTTGTGCTCGAAGTGAGCGGGCTGAAAGTCCATTTCCCGATCAAGGCGGGCAGTCTCATTCGACGGCAAGTCGGAGCCGTGAAGGCCGTCGACGGCGTCGATCTCACGGTCAAGAGCGGAACGACTCTCGGAATCGTGGGAGAGTCCGGCTGTGGCAAGAGCACACTCGGCAAGGCTCTTCTGAAGCTCATCAAGCCGACCGAAGGCACGATCAGCTTCGACGGCTCCGATATCTCGCAGATCTGCGGCGAGCGGCTCCGGCGGCTGCGCCGCCGGATGCAGATGATATTCCAAGATCCGCTGTCGTCGCTGAATCCGCGCCAGAGCGTGGAGACGCTGCTGACCGAGCCGATGAAGGCACACCGGCTCGACTTCGATCCGAAAACTAAGGTCACCGAGCTGCTTGATCTGGTCGGCCTGCCTCACAGTGCCGCGAATCGGTACCCCCATGAATTCTCGGGAGGCCAACGACAGCGTCTCGGTATCGCTCGAGCAGTGGCACTCGAACCCGAACTGGTGATCGCCGATGAACCGGTATCGGCTTTGGACGTGTCCATCCAAGCCCAGGTCATCAATCTACTTCGCGAACTGCAGGAGAGACTGGGGCTGACCTACATCGTCATCGCTCATGACCTCGCTGTGGTCCGGCACGTGTCCGATGAGATCGCCGTCATGTATCTCGGCGTGATCGTCGAACAGGCCCCCGCCGAGCAGCTTTATGAGCATCCGATGCACCCTTATACCAAGGCTCTGCTGTCCGCTGTTCCTTTGCCGGACCCCAAGGCTGAGGATGAGCGGAAACCGATGCTCCTGTCTGGTGAACTGCCCTCGCCGGCCGATCCGCCGTCAGGCTGCCGATTCCATACCCGTTGCCCGTTCCGGCAGCCCACTCGCTGTGCAGACGAGCGTCCTGCTCTGGTCGAACACAGCTCCGGCCAGAAGGTCGCCTGCCACTGGGCAGACGAGATCGCTTCTGGCACAATCACCCCTCGCGAGGAGCAGGATGCCGTCACAACGGCGACGTGAAGCAGGAAGGCAGGCCACTTCGCGAACGAGCCCTTGAGCTTTATCCCATTCGCCGCCGGTTCGACAGTGGACATCCTCTGCGGCCGGTAAGATGCCACCTTGGTGGAGCGAAACGGTCAGTGGATGAGACGAGCGGTACTGTGGCGCGCATGGCCGAAGTCAGCCGCGACTGACGACGTTAGCCTGGAGAGAGCCTGTGCGTTTGGGAGATCAGGCAGATCATGCCAGTGGCAGAGAGGGGAAGGGCGCGTATGCCGGAAGGCCATGTGATCCATCGACTGGCCCTTCCCACTGCGCACGATCGTGTCGGGCGAAGACTTCAGCATCGACAGCGGAACTTCCGCCCGATTCCGCGAGGTTGGGAACGAGCACACTGTGATCGGCATGGAACATTTCGGTCAGCTTCACGTATGCCTGTTCGTCGGTGTACCCGGCCTGATCGCGGAGGCGGACGAACACCTTCTTCACCTTGGAACGAGTAACGGTCTCCCCTGCGTCCGTGGCGAGGGCCATGAGTGCCTTGATCGCTTCTCCCTGGTTCACGCTTCACCTCGCAGCATCTGCTCGAGCGGGGCTCGGAGTACGAGCACGCGACGCCCAATCTTCACGCTTTTGATGGTGCCGTCTTCGATTGCTTTGCCGACGGTGCGCGGGTCGCAGCCGAGGTACTTGCTGGTTTCGGCAACCGTCATGACGGGCTTGTTGCTTGTTGACATTGAGTTTCCTTCCTTCGAAACTGTCTTGGTCGCCTGGTTCATAGTCTTCTCCTCATGGTCGGTAACTTAATCCGTACTAGGTACTATACACTATTTGTCGACAATCGCATACAGTTATTTGCTCGCTTGGGCAGGTTCGCGGTGTCTGGATGGCCTTAATTCCGGGGTTGACCTGCAACGACAATCGAAAAAACTTATTTGCGTTTCTCGGCGTGTCGTGCAACACTTGGGTCATGGATGCGACCGAACAGCTCAGAATCGCGGCGAGACGAGCACGCGAACGGAAGAACATGCGGCAAGAAGACGTCGCAGCGGAGCTTCGACAGATCGGCATCGACATCACGAGCAACGCATACGCGAAATTTGAGGGCGGGGCTCGAGCGGGGAAATTCGATGAAGTATCCGCGATCGCCCAGGTACTCGAGCTTGACCTCAACGCGATCGCACGGAGCGGTGGAATAGACGTCGAAGACTGGCTGACCCGCACAGCCGAGGCGAATTTCAAAAACGCGGAGGAGGCCCTGGAGGAGGCCCGCGACGAGTTCGAGGACTTCGCTCGCTATAGGAGGCTCACGGCTGACATGTTGTCAGCACTCAGCGGTGAGGCAGTCCAAATCCGAGGCCCGAAGCGCGATTTCGTGGGGAGAGTTCTCGGCCAGGCCATAAGAGAGATTCCAGACGATCTGGCTGATTTCTTCGAATCACGTGGCGATGACGGTGAAGTTAGAGCCGCGATCACAGAATACAATTCGGCAGCTGCTGCAGGCCGAGAACGCCGGAGAGCGGGAGCGCCTGGGCTTTCCCTCAGGCCAGAGAATGCCCAAAAGTGCTGGGATCGCATCGCTGCGGTTCTCGAGAAGATCGCGCCGGGTCTCGAGTTCCCTGATGACTGAGAAGCGGAGAGTACGGTCGACGTCCGGGTCGGTGTCGAAGTACACGAGGAAAAATAAGGCCGGCACCGTCACCCGGTACAGGTGGCAGTTGTGGGTGCCGGAAACTCCCGGTGACCCGAACAGTCCCCTCAAGCGTCTCGGCAAGGGCGGGTATGAGACGCACGAGGACGCCCAGGACGCTCTCTCTGATGCCCGCCGCAATCAAGACGACATCCGCACGACGAAAGCGCCCCTGTTCGCCGTTTACGCCGACCAGTGGGTCGACGGGCTCCGGTTGGCAGCGTCGACGGTCGCCGGCTATAAGCGGGCACTCAAACACGTCTCCCCCACGTTTGGGAAACGACCGCTCGACACGATCGCACCGACCGACATCACCCGTCTCTATCGGCAGCTGGAGAAGTCCGGCCGCATCGATTCCAAACACAAGGGCGAGGGACTGTCAGCAAACACGGTCGGCAAGGTTCACGTCACACTGTCACAGCTCCTCGAGGCAGCGGTCGTCGACGGGTGGATCAAGTCGAACCCGGCGAAGGCTCCGACAGTCAAGCCACCATCACGGAAACAGCTACGGGCACAGAAGCGGGAGATCCGAGTGTGGACGGCTGAGCAACTGCGGTCGTTCCTCGAATGGGACCGGAATGTGTACCGGGACGACTTCTATACGATGTGGGCGACGATCGCCGGCACTGGTCTGCGACGGTCGGAAGTTCTCGCGCTGCAGTGGCAGGACATCTCCGGAAGTCGGATCTCGGTGAGGCGGGCTCTCGATACGGAGGCGAGGGACACTCTCAAGACGCCCAAATCGGGCCGATCCCGCGTCATCGACATTGACGACGACCTCACGGCTACTCTGGCAGCGTGGAGGGCTCTGAGGGCCGAAATCAGCCTTGATTATGCTCGAGGTGAGGCGCTGGTGTTCGGGAACCTGGCAGGCGGTACACGGTCCCCGAACGAGGTCTCTCGGCGGTGGCGCACACGGGTTGCTCGAGCCCAGGAAGACATCGACGTCCCGACGATCACGCTGCACGAGGTTCGACACACTCACGCGACACTTCTCCTGCAGGTCGGTGTGCATCCTCGAGTCGTGCAGGAGCGGTTGGGGCACGCGACGATCGACATCACAATGGACACCTACAGCCACGTTCTCCCCACAATGCAGGTAGATGCAGTTCAACGTCTCTCTATGCTCATGCGTTCGGAAAAGTAGGCCGGAGCACACGAACGAGCACACGACGCAAACAAAAAGAGCCCCCTCACCCGAGTTGTCCCAGGTGAGGGGGCTACTTCTACCGCGGAGGATAGGGGATTCGAACCCCTGAGGGCGTTAACCCAACCCGCGTTCCAGGCGAGCGCCATAGGCCACTAGGCGAATCCTCCGCGAGACAGCTTATCCGAGTGATGACGACAATGCGAAATCAAGACAGTCGAGTGTGAACCATCCCACTTCCGGAATAGTTCTTCGAGAAACATTCACCTGCCTGTCGATTGCGCATAGCCTTGTTCGACGAAGTGCATGAGAAGGCCTTGACCGAGGCTTTCCGCCGATCACGAATGACCGAGGAGTCATCATGAAGTACATGCTCATCATGCGCGCAGTCGACCAGCGGGCGGTCGAGAACTTCGCGAGAACCGATTTCAACGAAGTCATCGCCGCCATGGGTGCCTACAACGAATCGATGGTCAACGCCGGTGTGCTCGCCGACGGGGCAGGACTCTCCGAGCCCGAGGAAGGGTCGGTCGTCGACTTCTCCGACGAGGACCCCATCGTCACCGACGGCCCTTACGGCGAACTGCGCGAGCTGTTCAACGGCTTCTGGATCCTCGACGTCTCGACCAAGGAGGAGGCGATCGAGTGGGCCAAACGCGCACCGCTCGGACCCGGATCCCAGCTCGAGATCCGCCGGATCAACGACGTCGACGACTTCCCTCAGGACAACGAGTGGATCCAGAAGGAACAGGAATGGATCAACCAGGGCAAGCTGAAGACCAGCCGCGGCTGAGCCCCGCCCCCGCCGAGGCGGCCCGCCGTCCCGGATCGCCTCCGGCTCTTCCGGCCGCGGCGGCATCGGCGCGGCGGGCTGTCGAGGGGACATGGCGGATCGATGCGGCGAGGATCATCGCCACCGTGACTCGCTACGTCGGCGACTTCGCCCTCGCCGAGGACTTCGCTCAGGAGGCCTTCGCCGACGCGCTGACGTCCTGGCCAGAATCCGGTGCGCCCCGGAACCCTGCGGCCTGGCTGACGACAGCGGCTAAGCGGAAGGCGATCGACCACTGGCGCAGGCGCGAGCGCCTCGACGATCGCATCGCGGACCTCGGCCAAAGCCTCCTCGCCTCCGCGGGGAACACAGGAACCGCCACGGCCGGCACCGACCTGCCGTGGGACCCGGACACGATCGACGACGACGTGCTCCGTCTCCTCTTCATCTCCGCCCATCCCGTGCTCGGCCGCGCGGCGCTGCTGCCGCTGACGCTGCGCGTCGTCGGCGGCCTGACGACGGAGCAGGTCGCCCGCGCTCTTCTCCTGTCCGTCCCCACTGTCCAGCAGCGCATCGTCCGCGCGAAGAGGGTGCTCGCGGCAGCCGAGATCCCCTTCGAGCTCCCATCTGCAAGCGAGTGGAGCGAGCGACTCGGAGGAGTCCTCGGGTCCCTTTATCTCATGTTCTCCGAAGGCCACGTCGCCACATCCGGCTCGGACTGGATGCGTCCCGAGCTCGCCTTCGACGCCCTCCGCCTCACCCGCATCACGGCAGGCCTGCTCCCCCGCGAACCCGAGACCCACGGCCTCGTTGCGCTCATGGCCTTCACCGCGTCCCGATTCCCCGCCCGACTCGATCCGACAGGTGCTCCTATCCTGCTCGCCGACCAGGATCGGAGCCGGTGGGACCGCTCTCTCATCCGCCTCGGTGGGGCTGCTCTGAAACGGTCGCTGGACCTGCGTGAGGCCCGCGGGACATACGCGATCCAAGCCCAGATCGCCGAGGTGCACGCCTCCGCCCGCACGATCGACGACACCGACTGGGAACGCACCGTCACCCTCTACGGCGACCTCAGTCGCATCAAGCCCTCGGCGATCACCGACCTCAACAAGGCGATCGCGATCGCTGAGGCCAGGGGTCCGGCCGCCGGGCTGGAAAGAGTCGATGCCCTCGCCGAGGCGGGTGCCCTGTCCCGCTTCCACCTCATTCCCAGTGTCCGCGGGGAGCTGCTGGCACGCCTCGGTGAGATCAGGGAGGCCCGCGCCGAATTCCACCGTGCGGCGAAGCTGGCGACGAACGACCGCGAAAGAGAGGTCCTCGAGGACAAGGCCCGACGCCTGAGTTGATCTGTTTCCGGCGTTTTGGACCGCGGGCAGCTCTCGACTAGACTGGCCTCTGGCTCCCCGTGTGGCGTCATCTTGTGAACTCCCCCAGGGCCGGAAGGCAGCAAGGGTAAGCGAGCTCTGGCGGGTGCACGGGGAGTCCTCTTTCTCCGAGATCACAATTCCACAACTCCCCTTATCCCCTGTCGGCCCAGGTCAGCTCCGCCATCATGGGCTTGTGTCCGCCCGTTTCAGGGTTGCGAGACGCTTCTGTTACCACTTTCGTGATTTCGCTTCACTACCATTATTCGCAGTTCTCATCCCTGTGCTCGAACGAGGTTCCCTGTTGTCCACGAAGATCCACGGGGCCGTCGCCGCCCTTTCGGCGCTGGCCCTGCTCACGGCGTGCACGCCGTCGAGTTCCGACCCCGATGCGACTCGCAATGACGCCAAGACCGCCGAGGCAGACGCCGAACCGGTCTTCCGTGTCGGGACGATCACCGACGAAGCCGCCGAGACCGCTTCGTCCACCGAGCCGACCCCATCGGCCGAGCCGACGTCATCGGCCGCCGGCACCCCCTCGGGCGACAGGTTCGGCGAGGTCGTCGAATCCGGTGACGAACTCGAACTGGACCCCGGGCAGCGCATCGGCGTCTTCGTCGACAATGCCGCCCTCGACGACATCACCGTCACCGAGACCGAGCACCCCCGAGTCGCCGCCGACCCCGGCACCTTCTTCGACGCGAGCGGCCACGCGCTCGAAGCACCGGACGAATCCACGGCATGGATCTCGACCTACGACCTCGTCGCCGACAGCAGTTACGAAGTCCACGCCACGGCCACCACTTCCGAGGGCGACGAGGTCGAGCTTGCGGCCGAGGTGACCGTCGGCGCCACCGACGCCTCACCGATGTCGGTGCGAACCACCCTCGCCGACGACCAGACCGTGGGCGTCGCGGCTCCGATCATCCTCAACTTCGGCTCGACGGTGTCCGAGGAGTACCGCGATGACATCGAACGCAGGCTCTCGGTCGAGGTCACCGACGAGGACGGCAAGAAGCGCAAGGTCAAGGGATCCTGGGGCTGGCTCTACGACAACCCGCAGTCCCGTCTGCACTTCCGACCGAAGGAGTTCTGGCCGGCGCATTCGAAGGTCTCCGTCGATGTGCCGCTGAAGAACGTCCCCACGGGTGAGCACAGCGTGGGACGGAACGATCTCACACTCGACTTCGAGATCGGACGCAAACAGGTCGTCGAAGCCGACGTGAAGACCCACCGCATGGTCGTCACTCGCGATGGGAAGGAGGTCATGGACTTCCCGGCCTCGCTCGGAGCACCGAAGTCACCGTCCTACAACGGCACCCATGTCGTGATGTCGAAGGCCGCCGAATACACGATGACCTCCGAACAGTGGGACTACGAGACCGATGTGCAGTGGGCCGTGCGCATCCACAACAACGGCGAATTCATCCACGCCGCCCCGTGGTCGGCGGGTGTTCAGGGCTCCCAGAACGTCTCCCACGGCTGCGTCAACCTCACGACGGCGCGGGCGAAGGAATACTTCGATTCCGCGATCTTCGGCGACCCGGTCGAGATCACCGGGTCGCAGGTGAGCCTGTCGACGCAGGACAGCGACATCTCCGACTGGGTCTACAGCTGGGACGACTGGCAGGAGCTCAGCGCCCTCGACTGACCGTCTTACTTGTCGAGCTTCTCCACGGCCTTGTCGATCATCGGCACATACCGCTCGAGCGTCCACGGAACCGTGAGCGGGTTGATGATCGAGGAACCGGTGACGAAGGCATGGTCCTTCGGCGCCACGACGGCACCGGCCTTGACCGCGGGGATGTTCGCGTACAGCCCCTGGGACTCGACTTCCTTCCGATTCTTCTCATCGGAGTAGAAGGTGAAGAGGAGGTCGGAGTCGTTGAGCTTGTCGGCGTTCTCCAGTCCGATGAGTGCGGAGTCCGTTCCCGGCTCGTCATACTCCTTCTTCAGTTCGTCGATGACCGGGTCGGGGGTCAGGCCGAGAGCCGAGACCAACGCGACGCGCTGTTCGGTGGGGTAGAAGACGCCCAGGGTGCCCGGGCCGGAGTTGTAGACGAACGAGAACGTCAGGCCCTTGTACTCTTCCCGCTTGGCGTCCGAAAGCTGCTTCCTGATGTCCTTGACGAGCCCCTCGGATTCCTTCTCGTGACCCAGGGCCTTGCCGATCGTGGTGATCTGGTCGTCCCACTCGATCGTCCACGGCTGCTCGGGATAGGCCACGGTCGGGGCGATGGCATCGAGCTGCTTGTACTGCTCGGCGGTCACACCGGACCAGGGGGCGAGGATGACATCGGGTTCGAGTGCGGCGACGGCCTCGACGTCGAGCTCCGTATCCCCCTGGAACTGTTCAGGCAGCTTGTCGCCCCTGTCCTTCACCGCCTCGTAGATCCACGGCATGTATCCGGTGTCGTCGCTGCCCCAGGCGTATTCCTCCATGCCCACCGGGGTCTTGCCCAGAGCGATCGCGGTCTCGGTCGACCCCTGGCCCAGGGTGACGACGCGTTCGGGTTCCGATTCGATGACGGCTTCGCCGAGAGCGTGCTTGATCGTCACGGTCTCGAAACCCGCGGACCCTGCGCTGCCGGAGTCCTCGGAGCCCTGCTCGCAGCCGGCGGCGGTGAGGGAGAGTGCGACGATGGCTCCAGCGAGGACGGCCCGGCGGCTGTGAGGAACTGGCATTTCTGTCCTTTCGACAAGGGGTGGGAGCCGCATCGGCCCCCGGCATCAACGTAGGTCAGCCTAACTTAAGCTCCGCCCGAGTTCGAAGTGGACGTGAGGTACGTCACTCGCCGGTCTTGATGCGTTCGGAACGAGAAGGGTCTTGACGCTTCCGGGACGGACGCAGCTACGATCAGTGCTATGAGCACACAGCGAGATCGTGCCCGGCTCCTCGTCGACAAGCACGGTCGCACTTTCGCCGCAGAGGCTTCGATCACTCTCCGTGACAAGCCGGCGCCGCTGTGGCAGCTGCTCGTCCTCACACTTCTGCTGTCGACCCGGATCAGCTCCGAAATCGCGCTCGCCACTGCTCGCGAACTCTTCTCTGCGAGCTGGAGGACTCCGCAGCACCTGCGGGAGAGCACCTGGCAGCAGCGCGTCGATGCCCTCGGTCGCGGCGGCTATCGACGCTATGACGAGAGCACGGCGACGCGCCTCGACGAAGCCGCAGCCCTGCTCATGGACCGGTGGTCAGGCGATCTGCGTCGACTCAGAGATGAGGCCGAAGCAGACTCCTCCCGCCTGTCGTCGCTGCTCCAGGAGTTCACCGGCATCGGTCCGACAGGAGCCGATATCTTCCTGCGCGAGGCGCAAGCGGTGTGGCCTCAGGTGCGCCCCCTGGTCGACCCTCTCGTCAGGAAGGGAGCGAAGGCCGCCGAACTGCCCGAGGAGGCGCGGGCGCTCGCCGAGCTCGTCGGCGAAGACGAATTCGCCAACCTGGCATCGGCCCTCGTCCGGATCGCCCGCGATCCCGCCCTGCTGGACGATCTCGACAGCTGAGTATCTCCGCAGATTCGCGTGCTAGCATCGACAGATCGGAGAGGGGATGAGATGCTGACGAACCTGTGGCTGACACTGCAGCTGTTCGTCGTCGTGCTCTCTGCCGACCTCGACTCGGTCGTGCCCCAGTCCCCGACCCATCTCATCGTCCTGGCACTGCTCGGCGCCGCCCTTCTGACGCCCATCGCGTCCTGGGCGGGCATCGCGCTCCTGCGCGTACTGTCGCTGGCTTCGCGCGCACCCTCGCTGCCCGATGTCCGCAGAGGCGTGCGCGAGTTCCGCATGCCCGAGGAGCCCGGCACGCCCGGCACCGCATTGGCCAGAGCACCTTCGCGCGTCGTTCACGCCATCGCCTGAACGAAGCCTCTTCGCCTTCCGACCGAAACGATCGGCCACCTCGGCGCGGGAACCCGTTTCCCCCACTACGCCTCCGTCCCACCCACGAAGTGTCCTCTCGCATCGACACGGTGATGGCCTCGATCGGCCCAACCGACCCGCGCTCAGGCGCGCCCTGCCCAAGGACACAGACCTCATGAACATCTACGAATTCCTGCCCATCCGCCTGCTCGTCGAAGCCGCCTACGAAGTGGTCACGACGCTCACTTCATTCCTCGACCCCCTCGCCGGAGCCCACAGCGCGGCCCTGGCCGTCATCGTGCTCACCGTCCTCGTCCGGACCCTGCTCATCCCCGTCGGAGTCTCGCAGGTCAGAGCCGGCATCACGCGCAAGCGACTGGCACCGAAGATCGCTGAGCTGCAGACGAAGCACAAGCAGCAGCCCGAAGTCATGCAGCAGAAGCTGATGGAGCTGTACAAGGAGGAGAACACCTCCCCCTTCGCCGGATGCCTGCCGGTTCTGGCACAGATGCCCGTGCTCATGGCCGTCTACGGGCTATTCATCAACTCCACGATCGGCGGCCACGCCAATGAGCTGCTCGGACACACGCTCTTCGGTCTGCGACTGGACACGAGCTTCGTCAGGCTGCTCGGCGCAGGAGATCTGACCGCCACGGCGACCACCGTCTACCTCGTCCTCGTCGTGCTCATCGCCGTCGTCGCCGGATTCTCCCGCCACCTGCTCACACCCGCGGCTCCGGAGACTCCCGCTGCACCGGCCCCGGCGCGGAACGGTTCGGATGCACCGGCGATGCCGGACCTCTCCGGCGTGATGAAGACCTTGAGCTTCATGCCCTTCCTCACCGCTGTCTTCGCGCTCTTCGTGCCCTTGGCCGCCGCCGTCTACCTGGCGACGACGACCACATGGACGCTCGCCGAGCGGCTGGTGCTGAACCGTGTCCTCGGCGCGAACGATCCTCAGCCGGACGAGAGCACCCGGGTGACCGACTGAGCCAGGCATGCGGAAGGCCCGGGTCGAAGGAACGGTTCCTTCGGCCCGGGCCTTGGCAGCGGCAGACGCCCTGAGGTCCGCCTCCGGCCTCAGACTGTGAGGATCTGCGGTCGGACCTCGGCCTCGACCGTCAGTTCTCCGTCGGAGACGGCGGCGCGGATGCGTCCGCCCTCGTCGACCGCCTCGGTGACGAGGAGGTCCGCGATCCGGTCGTCGAGCTCGCGCTGGATCACCCGGCGCAGCGGACGGGCACCGAATTCGGGCTCGTAGCCCTTCTCGGCAAGCCAGTCGAGGGCATCGGCTGAGACGTCGAGAGAGATGCCCTGCGCTTCCACTCGCTTGCGGCTGGCCGCCAGCTGCTGCTCCACGATGGACCGCAGCTGCTCACGCTCGAGCCGCGAGAACATGACGGTGTCGTCGATGCGGTTGAGGAACTCGGGCCGCATGAACTCCTTGAGCCGTCCCATGACCTTGGCCTTGAGATCCTTCTCCGTGTCCTGTGCCAGACCGGAGTTGAAGCCCAGGGGGTTGCCGGACATGAACTCCGAGCCGAGGTTGGAGGTCATGATGATGACGGTGTTGCGGAAGTCGACCGTCCTGCCCTGACCGTCGGTGAGGCGGCCGTCGTCGAGGACCTGCAGCAGCAGGTTGAACGCATCGGGGTGCGCCTTCTCGACCTCGTCGAGGAGGATGACCGAATACGGACGTCGACGGACCTGCTCGGTCAGCTGGCCGGCCTCGTCGTAGCCCACATAGCCGGGAGGGGCACCGACAAGACGTGAGACCGTGTGGCGTTCGCCGAACTCGCTCATGTCGAACCGGATCATCGCGGTTTCGTCGTCGAACAGGGTCTGCGCCAGCGCCTTGGCCAGCTCCGTCTTGCCTACACCTGTCGGGCCCAGGAAGAGGAAGCTGCCGATCGGCCGATCGGGATCGCTCATCCCCGTCTGACTGCGGCGGATGGCGCGCGAGACCGAGGTCACGGCTTCGTCCTGCCCGACCACTCGGTCGTGGAGGACCTCTTCCATGTTCGCCAGACGGGCCTTCTGGCTCTGCGTCATCCGCGCCGCCGGGATGCCGGTGGCCCGGGAGACGACCTGGGCGATCTCCTCCTCGCCGATGATCGCCTCGGAGGCAGCGGTCGCCGAAGCTGCCGCGTCCGGATTCTCCGCCGCCTCGATCCGCGCGGTGACCTCGTTGATCTCATCGCGCAGGCGTCCGGCGCGTTCGTAGTCCTCGGCCTCGATCGCCGACTTCTTCTCGGCCTCGAGCTCGGTGAGGCTGCGCTTGAGCGCTTCGACGTCGACGGCGGGTCCGCGTGCCAGCGACATCCGGGCACCGGCCTGGTCGATGAGGTCGATGGCCTTGTCCGGCAGGAACCGGTCGGTGATGTAGCGGTTCGACAGCTCGACCGCCGCCCGCACCGCCTCGTCGGTGTAGGTCACCTCGTGGAATTCGGCGTAGCGGTCCTTGAGTCCCTCGAGGATCGTCACGGCGTCCTCCACGCTCGGCTCACCGACGGTCACCGGTTGGAATCGGCGTTCGAGTGCCGAGTCCTTCTCGATGGTGCGGTATTCCTTGAGCGTGGTGGCGCCGATCATGTGCAGATCGCCGCGGGCCAGACGGGGCTTGAGGATGTTGCCGGCATCCATCGAATTCGACTCGCCGTTGCCGCCGGCTCCGACGAGGGTGTGGAGCTCGTCGACGAAGACGATCATGTCTCCGTCCTCGGCGATCTCGTTCAGCGCCCCGGTCAGCCGCTCCTCGAAGTCTCCGCGGTAGCGGGTTCCGGCGAGCATGCCGGGCAGATCGAGGGCGATGATGCGCTTGCCGTGCAGCTGCTTGGGCACGTCACCGGAGTGGATGGCCTGGGCCAGACCTTCGGCGATCGCTGTCTTGCCGACTCCCGCCTCGCCGAGGAGGACGGGGTTGTTCTTCGTCCGGCGCGCGAGGATCTCGATCGTCTGCTCGACCTCTTCGGCACGGCCGATGACCGGGTCGAGACGGCCATCCGCGGCCAGCGCCGTGAGATCGGTGCCGTACTTCTCGAGCACGGACTCCTGGGCGTCCTCTCCTTCGGCGGCCTGTCCGGGCTGCATTCCGGCCTCGGCGGCCTCCGCCCCGGCCTGCAGGGATGACTGGGTCACCCCGGCCTGCGCGAGGATGCGTCCGGCGGGCATCTCCTGATTGAGCACGAAGGCGAAGAAGATGTGCTCCGGGTCGATGTAGGTCGAACCGAAGGCGCGTGCGACCTGATAGGCGTCGAGCAGGGCGCGCTGGGCGGAACCGGTGAGCGAGGGCGAGGAATCCGCCTCGATGTCGGTGGCCGCCGGAAGGCGCTCTTCGATGCCGTGGGCGATGGCTTCGGGATCGGCCCCCGCCTGGCGAACGGCCGAGATTCCGGGTTCGGAATCGACCATCACGCGCAGGATGTGGAGGGCGTCGACCTCGGACTGCCCGTGGCGACCGGCGAATTCCGCCGCCGCCTCGATGACCTCGTGGCTGCGCTTGCTCAGCAGCCGGTTGATGTCGACGGAACGGCCTCTGCGCGCTCCGTTCTGACCCTGGAGGAAACGAGCGAGGAACTCGTCGAACGAGTCGCCGCCCGAGCCTGCGGATCCGTAGAATGCGGCCAAAGCTGACCTCCTCTTTCAAAGTTGAGCGTATACGACTCAATCAACAGGAGGGGGCGCGCAGTTATTCCCGGAGACCAGTGATCCCGCCCATCGTCTCAGCCCTGCGAGGGCCAGCCGTTGGGTTCGCAGCCCTGCAGCCCCTTGGTCTGCTGCTGCATGAGCGGCGCGGTCCGGCCATCACCGGGGCAGGATTCATGCCCGTGGCCCAGGGCGTGGCCGACTTCGTGATTGATCAGATACTGCCGGTATTGGACGATGTCGTCGAATTCCTCGGTCGCTGCGACCCACCGCTTGGCGTTGAGGATGACGTCGGGGCCATTGCGGCACGAGAGCTTGCCGAGGGTGCGCAGCGGCAGGCACATCTCGTCGACGGTGTCGGGGCTGGCGATGGAGATCATCGTGTCCTGCCCGGAGTCGACGAGTTCGATGGAGACGTCGTCGATGTCCTGCCAGCCCCGTTCGTCCTGGAGGGTGTCGATGATGAACTCACCGGCCCGGTCGACGTCGATGGGCAGGTTGTCCTCGACGCGCACGGCGACCTTGAAGGTCTTCCCCTCCTCCCTGTTGGGTCCGGTCTCCTCGGAGGGGCGCTTCCAGTTCCCGCTGCCGCTGGCGTCGATATCGTCTTCTGTCAGATCGCCGGCTCCCGCGTCGTCGGCGTCTGCCGACTCGGTGGGCTCGCCCGAGTCGGACGGCTCGCTGGCCTCGCGCGACCCGTTCGGCTGCCCCGTCGGGCTCGCGGAGGCCCCGATGGTCTCGGGCTCCTGCGGGCTCGGCCGGGTCTGCTGGCCGGACTCGGGAGCACAGGCGCTCAACCCGATGAGCAGGGCGGCCGCGGCAAGGGATGTCAGGGCTCGGAGACGCGGACGGGAGGCGGGGCGGGTACGACTGGGCACGCCTTTGAGTCTAGCCACCGGCACAGATTCGTCGAAAACCGGTCAAGCGCCGAGGCGCGCGCCCGCGCCTCCACGCCGAGTCCGTCTCTCGAGGACTTCAGAACTCGAGGACACCGCCCGGGCCGTGCAGTCTGGCGTGCAGCCGAGGTTCGGGGCCCTCGACCACGCGGGTATCGCCGGCGCCGAGCACCTCGAGCACTTGACGGGTCGCCTCGGCCTCGGGGGTCTCGATCGAGAACTCGGTCAGCTCCAGGGCCGGCAGCGCCGCCTCGGCGGGGTGGGCGGACTCTCCCCAGTCGATGAGGAAGGGCTGAACACCTTGCTGCGGCAGCGGCGACCGCATGGTCAGCCGCCATTCGAGCCGCTCGCCGTCCGCGGTGTCGCGCGCCATCTCCGCGACCTCCCCGAAGTCGATGCCCGCCGTGTTCGCGGCCGCGATCTTCGCGAGGAAGGCCGGCGGATGGATCGCCCACGTCTGCAGGGTGGGCCCCGCGGCCAGATGCGCGTCGAGCGGCAGCCTCCCGTCCGCAGGCGGATCCTGCTGCGGGTCGGGGCCGAGGATCTCCAGATAGGTGCGGGCACCGTCTGCCCAGCCGGTCGGGACGAGCCCGAGGAGGCAGTTCGCGGTCCCCCGACCGGGGTGCGCACCTCCGGGGACGGCGCGAACGCCCGTGGCCTCCTCGACGGCGGCGACACCTGCGTCGAGGTCGGGCACCGTGATGACGAGATGGTCGAGTGCAGCGGGAACGGTGTTCAGAGCGTCCATGATCCACCTGGACCTTTCAAACGAGCGTGTAGGCCATCAGTCTCCCCCGCCCGGACGTCGAGGGCAATGCCCGGGGTTCCGCGGGCGATGCGATTCTGCTCCTGGGTGGGAAATTCGCCACCCGGAACACATTATTGCTCAACACATATGACGATTCCCGTAGCCCTCGCCGGCCTGCCGGCCGAAGACGGAAGCGTTCAACATGTCTCAATGTGAAGCCTCCGAATTGACTGAGATTGCGCCGATGCGCTTTACTCGAACCATGCAGTTCACCCCCGGGCCCCGCGCAAGCCGCCTCCCCTGCCTCCGTCCCTCGGCAACGACCTGCGCTCATTATTGTTGAACTATCTTCGCCTCAGTTCGCAGTTACCTCACTTCGGCCCAAAGGACCTCTCTCCATGACGGACCTCCGTCCCACCGCCTCGGCGCGCGTCGCCGGACACGACCTCGACCGGCGATCGATCCTCAGCCTCGGACTGGGTTTCGGCACCCTCATCACCCTCAGCGCCTGCACACCGCGCGACACCGGCACGTCGGCCTCCGGACACCCCGTCCGAGGCGGGGTGCTCACCTACTTCGAGCCTCAGACCTGGACGCTTCTCTATCCGCCGTCGGTCGGCTTCTACCCCAACGGCGGAATCATGAACAACATCTCCGCGAGGCTGCTGTGGCAGGATCCGGAGACTCTGGAGCTGCACCCGTGGCTGGCCACGGATCTGCCGGAGATCAGCGCCGACGCGACGACCTACACCTTCACCATCCGCGACGGAGTGACCTATTCGGACGGAACACCGCTGACGCCTGCCAATGTGGCGAGGAACTTCGACCTCTTCGGCCGCGGCGACGAGGCGCGCACGCTCCCCGTGTCCGAACAGATCTCGAACTACGAACGCAGCGAGGTCCTCGACGATCGTCGCGTGCGCTTCCACTTCTCGGCCCCCTCTCCCGGGTTCGCCCAGGCGACCTCGACGATGAACGCGGGGCTGCTCGCCGACTCCACCCTCGCACTCGATGCCGAGGGATTCGGGCCCGGCGGGGCCACCCGGATCCACACCTGCGGGCCCTTCCACATCACCGACGAGACCATCGGCCAGAAGCTCTCGGTCAGGGCCCGCGAGGACTACGACTGGGCTCCCCCGCACCTGGCACACCAGGGGCGGGCCCACCTCGACGGCATCGACTACCTGACCAACAACGAGTACTCGGTGCGCATCGGGGCCGTGCTGTCCGGACAGGCCGACGGTGTGCGCGACGTCCAGGCACCCGATGAATCACGGGTGAGCGAGCATGGGCTCCGCCTCTACGCGAAGGCGACGAACGGGATCAACAACAGCATCAACTTCCGATTCCGGCACGCTCTCCTGGCCGACGTCTCCGTCCGGCGAGCGCTCATCGCCGCCATCGACCGGCAGGAGATCGTCGACAAGCTCTTCACCCCCAACTATCCGCTGGCCACCGGACTGCTGGCCGAGGGCGCAATGGGCTACACGGACCAGTCGGGCTCCTGGGTCCACGATCCCGACAGGGCCGACCGCCTCCTCGATCAGGCGGGATGGACCGAACGCAACACCGCCGGCTACCGCGTCAAGGACGGGCAGACGCTGGCCCTGGCCGTGAATATCGCCCTGCCGCAGCCGCGGTCGAACGAGGTCCAGACGCTCATCCAACAGCAGCTGCGCCGCGTCGGCGTGCATCTGTCGATCAACCCCGGAGACCAGTCGAAGCAGACGCTCGACGCCCTCGAACTCGACACCGTGCAGATCTACCATTCGATGGTCGCCCGTGCAGACTTCGACAACCTGCGCTCGAACTACTCGTCGGTCAACCGTGACGTCTTCCTCAACGGACCAGACCGCTCCGACGCCGACGACGGTTCGATCGACCCGCGCATCGACGAGCTCCTCGACGCTCTCGCCGCGGAGCCCGACCCCGGGAAACGGCAGCAGGCCGCCGAGGCGGTCCAGGACTACCTCGTCGAGCAGGCCTATGTCCTGCCGTTCTTCGAAGAGCCCCAGGTCTTCGCGTTCCGCCGCCGCGTCCACGGCTTCGCCACAGAACCGGTGGGGCGCCCCGACTTCTACAGCACCTGGCTGACAGGAGAGAGATGATCCTCGACACACGCTATCTGCTCCTGCGCCTCGGTCAGGCCGTCCTCGTCCTGCTGCTGGCCTTCACCGCAGCCTTCGTCCTGCTCAGCCTCATCCCCGGCGACGGGCTCACCGCCCGCTTCGCCGACCCGGCGCTGGGTCTCTCCTCCGAGCAGATCACCCAGATCCGCGAGGCCACGGGTGCCGACGAGTCCTGGTTCAGCCGCTATCTGCTCAGCCTCACCGGCTTCCTCACCGGCGACTTCGGGTACTCGGTCCAGACCGGTGCCGCCGTGTCGACGATCATCGCCGCGGCCCTGCCCTCGACGGCGGTGCTGGCGGTCTCCGGTTTCCTCACCGCACTCGTCCTCGCCGTCGCCATCGCGGTCGCCGCCACCTATGGTCCGGCCACCGGCCCCTTCGCCTGGGTCCGGCGGGCTCTCGACTCGGTGCCCAGCCTGTTCATCTCCGTCCCCGTGTTCTGGCTCGGGATCCTGCTCATCCAGGTCTTCTCCTTCCAGTTCGGCTTCGTCTCCGTGATCTCCCCCGGTCCCGCCGAGGCGCTCGTGCTGCCGACGCTGACCGTGGCGGTGCCGCTGTCGGCTCCGATCGCCCAAGTGCTCATCCGCTCCATCACCGAGGTCCAGGCCTCCGGATTCGTGAAGGTGACCACGGCGAAGGGCGCCTCCGAGATGTGGATGCTCGTCCACACCGTCGCCCGCAACGCGGTGCTGCCGGGGCTGACGATCATCGGACTGGTCTTCGGTGAGCTCGTCGCCGGTGCCGTGGTCACAGAGACGGTGTTCGGCCGCAACGGCATCGGACTGATCACCGCCCAGGCCGTGACCCACCGCGACAACCCGATCCTGCTGGCAGTGGTCGTCATCGCCACCTTCGGCTACGTCATCATCAACCTCGCCGTCGACCTCCTCTACCCCGTCATCGACGTCCGTCTGCGCACCCAGCGCACGACAGCCTCCGGCAAGGGGCTGAAGAACAGCGATGCAAGCACCCGCAGCGCGCTGACGGCGACCGCCGCCAGCGTCGGCGTCGACCTCGACTGGACGGACGACACCGCTGCCGCGACGGGCCCCGAGACGAAAGCGACGAACCCATGAGCCTCCCCGATGTCTTCACCCGCGCGGAGGACACTGCCGGAACGCGCACCCGCGCCGCCCGCGGTGCGGTCACCTCGGCGACCGTCGTCTCTGCACTCGTCCTGCTCATCGCCATCGCCTGGGCCCTGTTCCCCGGCCTCTTCACCCACTTCGATCCGAACGACGGCGGCGACACCCCGGCCCTGCTGGCACCCAGTCTCGAGCACTGGTTCGGCACCGACCAGACCGGTCGGGATGCCTTCACCCGCGTCGTCTACGGCGCCTCCCAGTCCCTGCTCGCCGCGCTCGTGGCCGTGGGCGTGGGTCTCCTCATCGGCACCGCGATCGGCCTGATCGCCGGCACCCGGCGCGGGCTCGTCGACGATGTGCTCATGCGCTCCATCGACGTGCTGCTCTCGATCCCCGCGATCCTGCTCAGCCTCTCGATCGTCGTCGTCCTCGGCTTCGGCACGATCAACGCGGCCATCGCCGTCGGCGTCACAGCCATCGCCCAGTTCGCCCGCCTCGCCCGCTCCCAGGCGGTGCAGATCGGCACGAGCGACTACGTGGCCGCCGCCTACGGCTCCGGCGGCACCTTCTTCTCCGTCCTCGTCCGCCACATCCTGCCGAATTCGATCTCGCCGGTGCTCTCGCTGGCCGTGCTGCAGATCGGATCCGCGATCCTCCAGATCTCCACTCTCGGGTTCCTCGGCTACGGCACTCCGCCGCCGACGCCCGAATGGGGTCTCATCATCGCCGAGGGCCGCAACTTCGTGGCCACCGCCTGGTGGCTGACCGTGCTGCCCGGCCTCGTCGTCATGGCCATCGTGCTCGCCACCCATCAGATCGGCAACACCCTGCGAAAGGTGACATCATGACCGCATCTCCGCTGCTGCACATCGACGGCCTCACCGTCGACTACGCCCGCCGAGGCGGCTCCCCGGCCGTGCGCGGCCTCGACCTCGCCGTCGGCGCCGGTGCGATGACCGCCGTCGTCGGCGAGTCCGGCTCGGGGAAGTCGACGACGGCGAACGCGGTCATCGGACTCCTGCCCTCCTCGGCTCGGATCACGGCCGGGCGGATCCGCCTCGGCGACCTCGACCTCACCCGGATGGGACCGGCCGGCTGGCGCGGGGTGCGCGGGGCTCAGATCGGATACGTCCCGCAGGATCCCGGAAGTTCGCTCAATCCGCTGCAGACGACGGGGAAGTCCGTGGCCGAGGCGCTGCGCATCCACCGTCGCACGAATCGTGCCGAGGCCCGGGACAGGGTCATCGAACTGCTGGGAAGGGTCGGCATCGACCGGCCCGAGAAGCGTGCCGATCAGTTCCCGCACGAACTCTCCGGCGGGATGCGGCAGCGTGTGCTCATCGCCGCGGCCATCGCCCTGCGCCCCCGCCTGCTCATCGCCGACGAACCGACCTCGGCCCTGGACGTGACCGTGCAGAAACAGGTCCTCGACCTCCTCGACGAGCTGCGCGCCGAAACCGGGATGGGCATCCTGTTCATCACCCACGATCTCGCCGTCGCCGGGGAACGCGCCGACGATGTCCTGGTCATGCAGGCCGGGACGGTCGTCGAGTCCGGGGAGGCCGGTCGCATCTTCTCCCGCCCGGAGACCGAGTACACCTCCCGCCTGCTCGCCGACGCCCCCGCCCTGCAGACGAAGGCCCGCCCCTCCCTCCCCGAGGCGGCCGCGTTCCCCATGCGCCCATTCGTCTCCGTCGACTCGCTGACCCAGGTCTTCGACCGCTCCGGCGATCAGGTCATCGGCGTCGAGGACGTGAGCTTCACCCTCAACCGCGGCACTACGCACGGCATCGTCGGCGAATCCGGTTCGGGCAAGACCACGACGGGCAAGGCCCTGGCCGGATTCCTCGCACCGCAGTCGGGCCGTGTGCGCATCGGAGACTTCGACGCCGCCGAGTTCGGCCGCTCCGGACGCGGGGTGCGCGGACGGGCCCGGATCCGGGAGTTCCGGCGCACCGTCCAGCTCGTACACCAGAACCCGTATTCGGCACTCGATCCCAAGCACTCGATCCGGGCGACCCTGACCGAGCCTCTGCGCAACTTCGGCATCGGCACCCGCGCCACACGAGGCAGTCTGGTCACCGAGACCCTGGAGAGGGTGGCGCTGCCGACGGAGTTCCTCGACCGGCGCCCGGCCGAACTCTCCGGAGGCCAGCTGCAGCGAGTGGCGATCGCCCGAGCCCTCATCGCCGAACCCGAACTCGTCGTCTTCGACGAGGCTGTCTCGGCCCTCGACGTCACGGTGCAGGCGCAGATACTGACTCTCCTCGACCGGCTGCAGCGGGAACTGGGACTGACCTATGTCTTCATCACCCACGACCTGGCCGTGGTGCGGCAGATCGCTGATACGGTGTCCGTGATGTCGCGCGGGCGTCTCGTCGAAAGCGGCGCGACCGAGGAGGTCTTCGCACACCCGAGCACTGATGTCACTCGGGCACTGCTCGATGCGATCCCGAACCCAGTGGCATTCTCCGGCCACGCCGACCCCCACCCCGCACTCGCCCTGACCGCAGCGGCAGAAAGCTGAGACCCATGACTGATACCACCACCGAGCAGACCAGCGGACCACGGCTCGGGTTCTTCACCCGACTGCTCGAGGACGCCCCGGCCGGGCAGCGCTACCGTTTCGCCCTCGAACAGATCGAAGCGGCCGAGCGCTTCGGCATGCACTCCGCATGGGTCGCCCAGCATCATTTCTCCGCCGCGGAGGGCGGACTGCCCTCCCCGCTCGTCTTCCTCTCCCACGCCGCCGCCCGCACCCGGCGGATCACCCTGGGCACGGCCATCATCACACTGCCGATGGAGAACGCTGTGCGCGTGGCCGAGGACGCCGCCGTGCTCGATGTCCTGGCCGAGGGCCGCCTCGAGATCGGGCTGGGCTCGGGCGGGAACCCGAAGTCCTTCCCCGCCTTCGGCACGAGCTTCGATGAGCGCCGTGAGGTCTTCGCCGACAACCTCGCGACCCTGCGCACCCTGTTCTCAGGGGATTCGCTGCCCACCGAGCATCTGCTCTATCCCGAACCCGACGCTGCGGATGCAGGCCGTCCCGGTCTCGGGCAGCGCCTGTGGCAGGCGACCTTCTCCTCAGGCGGTGCCGGGGCCGCCGGGGCCGCCGGGGACGGGCTGATGCTCTCGCGCACCCAACCGCGCCCGCAGGGCAGACCGGAGGCGGCCCTCGACGAGGTGCAGCTGCCGGTCATCGACACCTATCTCTCCCAGCTGCCGGACGGCGCCGCGCCGCGCATCCTCGCCTCGCGTACAGCTGTGGTCGCCGATGCCGCCGATCTGCCGCGGCTGCGGGAGATCACCGAGCCCGCGCTGCGGACCGAGGCCGATCGCCTCGTCGGCTACGACACCTCCTCCTTGAGCTTTGATGAGCTGCTCGTCGCCACCGACACCTACCTCGGCACGTCCGAGCAGGTGATCGAACGCATGAGCGCCGACCGCGTGCTCGATCGCGTCACCGATGTCAGCTTCCAAGTGCATTCGGTGCCGGCGACGAACGAGGCCGCCCTGCGCTCGATCGAACTGCTGGCCACCGAGGTGGCTCCGGCCCTGGGTCTGGACGTCGCCGAGGAGCGTGTGCGCTGAGATGACCGATATCGTCAACGTCCTCGCCGGCATCGCGGCGAACGACTCTCTCGACGTCCTCCGCGATCACCGGCCCCAGGCCAAGGAGAACGCCCAGCTCAGCTTCGAGGCGCTCCTCGAACCCTCCGATCCGGCCGGGGTGACCTACCGCGAACGCTACGCGGTCGCCGCATTCACCGCCGGCCTCCTCGGCGCCCCCGCCGCCGAGGAGTTCTACCGTGACCTGCTCCGCGACGAGGACGAATCCGCGTCGTGGGTGGTCGCCGAGCTCCTCGACGAATCCATCGCGTCAGCTGACTCGGAGACCGGCTTCGGCGTGGGAGTGCAGGGTCCCTACGGGATCTTCGAATCCGAGTCGCTGGCGGAGGAGAACCTGCCCGGACCGTGGTTCACCGCGACGGCGGCATCAGCGGAGACGCTGGGTGAGAAGCTCGTCGCCGGGCTCGAGTTCGCCCATCTGCTCGTGCTCCACCCGCGCGATTGCGGACCCGAGCATCTGGCGCTGCTGCTCGCGGCCGGCTGGGACGAGGACGGGATCGTCACACTGGCCCAGCTCGTGTCCTTCCTCAACTTCCAGATCCGCGTGAGCACGGGCTTGGCGGCCCTTGCTGCTACAGCCCCGTCGGACCCCGCGGTTCCCGAGCCGCTGGCGGCCACCACCGTGGAATCGGCCTCCGAATCCGAAGGCACCGCCTCGGCTCGGGCCGAGCGGGCGCTGGCCGAGTTCGGACACCGGGTGAGCACCTATCCGGATCTCGCCCGTCCCGAGCTGTTCCAGCAGTCCGGTCTCGGCTGGGTGCCCTGGATCGCCCCGGTCGCCGAGGCGGAGCTGACCGGGACTCAGCGCGAGGCTCTCATCGAGGCCGGCCGGGCGAAGAATCCCTACTTCCGGCTGCTCGCCCGGGACCCGGACGCACTCAGAGCCAGGACGCTGACCGATCTCGACATCTTCTTCAACACCACCGACGGCCTCGGCCGGGCCGAGCGGGAACTCGCCGCCACGGCGGCCTCGAGGCTCAACGGGTGCCTGTTCTGCGCGTCCGTCCATTCCGAACGTGCCACCGAGGAGTCCGGACGCCGGGATCTCGTGCAACGGCTGCTCGACGAGGGCATCGGGACCCGCCTCGGCGATTCGGTCTGGGACGCCGTCGTCGACGCCTCGGTCGCTCTCACCGTGACTCCGCCGGCTTTCGGACCCTCGCACCTGTCGGCGCTGCGGGAGGCGGGACTGGGCGACGGCGACATCGTCGACGTGCTCGGCAGCGCGGCGTTCTTCAACTGGGCCAACCGCCTCATGCTCTCCCTCGGCGAACCTGAGGCGCTGAACTGAGCTCCACCGAGAAACGGATCGAGCGCCTCGGCGCCAGTTGCGTGCACGTGCGTTCTGCGGGCGGATCCACTGTGAAATCCCGTGAGATTTCACAGCGGATCCGCCCGCAGGAGACGCCGCTCAGGCGACGTCCATCAGCGCCGAGCGGATGATGAAGCGGTTGCCCGTCGGGGCTTCGACGCTGAAGCCGCTCCCCCGTCCGGGTACCACGTCGATGGTCAGATGCGTGTGCTTCCAGTACTCGAACTGCTCGACCGACATCCAGAAGTCCAGTCCGGCCTTCTCGGCGTCGTCGATGGGCAGCTCGAAGTGGCCGAGCAGCACATCCGCCTCCGAGGTGAGGAAGTCGCCTTCGGGGAAGCACATCGGAGACGACCCGTCGCAGCACCCGCCGGACTGATGGAACATCAGCTGACCGTGCTTGTCGACAAGCGTGATCAGCAGGTCGAGGGCCGCTTGGGTCATCGCCACCCGTGACCTCTCTTCGCCCTCGATCCGGGGAGTCGATTCGAGGGCGGCGGTTTCGGTCGTATCGCTCATCAGAAGAATCCCTGCGCGTTCTCGGAGTAGCTGACCAGCAGGTTCTTCGTCTGCTGGTAGTGGTCGAGCATCATCTTGTGGTTCTCGCGTCCGATGCCCGAGGACTTGTACCCGCCGAAGGCCGCGTGTGCGGGGTAGGAGTGGAAGTTGTTCACCCAGACGCGACCGGCCTGGATGTCACGTCCCGCCCGGTAGGCAGTGTTGCCGTTGCGGGCCCAGACCCCGGCGCCGAGGCCGTAGAGGGTGTCGTTGGCGATGGAGATCGCATCGTCGTAGTCGGAGAACGAGGTCAGAGCGACGACTGGGCCGAAGATCTCCTCTTGGAAGAGACGCATCGAGTTCGTGCCCTTGAAGACCGTCGGCTGGATGTAGAAGCCGCCGGCGAGGTCGCCGTCGAGCTCGGCTCTGTCACCGCCGATGAGCACCTCGGCGCCCTCGTCCTTGCCGATCTGCAGGTAGGACATGATCTTCTCGTACTGGTCGTTCGAGGCCTGCGCGCCGACCTGAGTGTCGGTGTCGAGCGGATTGCCCTGTCTGACCGATCGGACACGTTCGATGCCGGCAGCGACGAAGTCGTCGAAGATCGATTCCTGAACGAGTGCGCGAGAAGGGCAGGTGCAGACCTCGCCCTGGTTGAGCGCGAACATCGCGAAGCCCTCGAGGGCCTTGTCGCGGTAGCTGTCGTCGTCGGCCATGACATCGTCGAAGAAGATGTTCGGCGATTTGCCGCCGAGCTCGAGGGTCACCGGGATGATGTTCTGCGAGGCGTACTGCATGATCAGACGCCCTGTCGTCGTCTCTCCGGTGAAAGCGACCTTGCGGATGCGCTTGTTCGAAGCCAGGGGCTTGCCGGCCTCGGCGCCGAAGCCGTTGACGATGTTGAGGACGCCGGGCGGAAGCAGGTCGCCGATGAGTTCGGCGAGCACGAGGATCGACGCCGGGGTCTGCTCGGCCGGTTTGAGCACGACGCAGTTGCCGGCGGCGAGCGCCGGAGCGAGCTTCCACGTGGCCATGAGCAGCGGGAAGTTCCAGGGGATGATCTGTCCGACGACGCCGAGCGGCTCGTGGAAATGGTAGGCCACCGTGTCGTCGTTGATCTGCGAGATGCCGCCTTCCTGCGCTCTGATCGCCGAGGCGAAGTAGCGGAAGTGGTCGACGGCCAGCGGGAGGTCCGCGGCCAGCGGTTCACGGATTCCCTTGCCGTTGTCCCAGGTCTCGGCCACAGCGAGCATCTCGAGGTTCGCCTCGATCCGGTCGGCGATCTTCAGCAGGATGTTCGCCCGCTCCGTCGTCGAGGTCTTGCCCCAGGCCGGTGCCGCCGCCCATGCGGCGTCGAGGGCGGTCTCGATATCGTCACCGGTGGAGCTGGGGACCTCGGTGAAGACCTGTCCGGTGACGGGAGTGACGTTCTCGAAGTAGTCACCGTTCTTCGGCGGCACCCACTCGCCGCCGATGTAGTTCTCGTAGCGTGATTTGAAGGTGACGAGCGAACCGTCGGTACCGGGTGCTGAGTAGACTGCCATGACACTCCTTCGTGTGAGTCCATCCGCCCCGCGGAGCGGACGTGTCCGTGTCTTCCCACCATAGGCCCGCCGAGGCGGCCGAACAATAGGCGGACGGACTCACACGTGGACGAGTGCGCCGTTGCGGGGAACCCCTCCTGCGAACCGAATGCGCACTGCCGTCGCGTGTTCGACGTCGAGACTGTCGAACGCCTGCAGGTGCAGGTGGGGTTCGGTGCTGTTGCCGGAATTGCCGCAGCGTCCGACGAGGTCGCCGGCCCGGACCCGGTGTCCGACCTGCACCCGCGTGCTCCCGCGCTGCAGGTGGCAGAGTGCGACGACGGCCGATCCGGTGTCGATCATGATGTCGTTGCCGGCGAGCTCCCGCCAGCCCGCCTCGATCCGACTGCGCTGAGTCAGCGCATAGCCGAGTGAGGGCAGACCCCGATAGGCAGGGTGATCGGGTGCGGAATCGTGGACGGCAGCAACGGTGCCGTCGACAGGGGCGGTCACGGGACGGCCGAAGCCGGCGAACTTCTCCGGAGGCTCCGGGCGCAGCAGCGATACGACGCCGAATCGCGCCGACCTCAGCGATTCGTCGACCGGCACGAAGTCGATGGCGAACGAAGATGCGAACCGTGGGGTTCCATGGCTCGGAACACGATCGGCGGGACTGTTCTGCACCATCCACCGCCCGATGAAGGGGTACTCCAGGTTGAGCGCAGCTGCCTGCAACGGATCCGTCATCATCTGTCTCCGGTCTGCCGAATGGCGGCGTAGAGAGCCATATCGCGGCGCTCCCCGTCGATCATCTGAGTCGCGCGGCTCGGCAGCGATCCTGTCAGAGGCACATACGGATCGGTCGAGAGTTCACGCGCCATCGCACCATCTCGCGCTTCCACCGCTCGCAGGCGAACACGACCACGAGCAGGAGCAGTCGCGGGCCATGGCGGAAGTGCGGGGCTCGTCATATCAGCGACTTGACCCCGCGCCTCCCCCGGAACCGCCTCTTCGCGCTGCGTCACCCGATCCGTCTGCGACATGGACCCCATCCTAGGCTTCATATCCGCCTTCACCCCATTTAAAATGACCACCATGAGCGAGCCCGACAGTCCAGTGTTGCGTCTGATCCCGTACCTTGCGGCGATCACCGCGGCCATCTTCATCGCCCTGCCCCGACTCAGCGGAGACGGGGACCTGCTCGCCGGCCTCCTCTTCGCGGCCGCCGCCTATTTCGGCGTCTACTATCTGTCCAAGCTCATCATCCACGTCATCATCACGCGCATCGACGACGACGATCCTTCCTGACCCTACCTCTTCGCCTGCGCGGGCACGACGACCTTGCGGATGACGATGAGCGCCGAGGCGGCCACCGGCACCGCGACCACGGCGCCGAGCACACCGCCCAGGGTTCCGCCGGCGATGGCGGCGATGATGACGAGCGCACCGGGCACATCGACTGCGGCCTTCATGATGCGGGGGCTGAGCAGATACGCCTCGACCTGCATGTACACGAGATAGTAGATTCCGGCGGCGATGCCCAGGCCCGGGGAGACCATGAGGCACGAGGCGGTGATGATGATCGCGCCGGTGATCGGGCCGACGAGCGGGATGAGCGAGCCGAGGAACGCGACGAACGCCAACAGCGCCGGCAGCGGGGCGCCGATGATGGTGAGGAAGATCGCCGAGCACACCCCGTTGACGATGCCCAGGGACAGCTGCCCGAGGACGTAGCGCCCGATGGAGCGGGTGACCTCCTCGGTGACGGATTCGACCGTCGGCCGGGAGGAGGCCGCGACCAGTGAGAACATGGCGGATTTGATCGTCGGCATGGTCACGGCGAAGTAGATGGTGAGGATGACGACGATGATGGCGCCGGTGATGAAGCTGAGGATGCCGGCCCCGATCGTCACGACGCCTCCGCCCACCGACAGCACATTCTTCGGATCCGAGACCCAGTCTCCGAGGTTCGCGAAGATCGCGTCGACGTCGATCGCGCCGGTGAACTGCTGTTCGAGCTCCAACACCCAGCCGGTCGCCGCGAGATTCGCCACGATGTCAGGCAGATCGCCGACGAAGGTCTGGATCTGGCTGATCACGATCGGGGCGATCAGCAGCCCGGCACCGACGACGATGAGGACGAAGGCGAGGATGACGAGGATGACCGACACCGACCGCGGCACCTTGCGCTCGACGAACCACTGCACGATCGGTTCGAGACCGAGCGACAGGAACAGGGCCAATCCGATGTAGATGAGCACGGTGGCCAGCGACTGCAGAGCCATCATCACAGCGATCGCCAGTCCCACACCCAGAGTGCCGGTGAATCCGACTCTGAATGCGCTGTTGAGTGTGAGGGATCTGCCCTGACCGGTGCCCATGGGCTCAAGTGTAACCAGCGATCATGCACCGGTCGGCACTCTCACGTTAGGATCGTCGGTGAGTTCCCAACCGTGAAGAAAGTGGTACGTCGAGCATGAGCCCCGATCCGAACAGCATCAATGTCTGGGAGGCCTTCCTCGACCCGCAGAACGATTTCTCACTGCCCGACTTCGCCGCCGTCACCCCGGAGACGCTGCTGACCGCGGTGCACGCGGCCGCCGATTTCGCCCGCACCGAGGTGGCCGGGATCGTCGCCGACGAGACCGACCCGACGTTCTTCAACACCACGGTTCGGTTCGAGACCGCGTCCGTGCCGATGACCCGCATCGCCTCCGTGGTCAGCGCCGTCGAGTCGAACCATCTTCGTCCCGAGCTCACCGACGCCGTCGCCGAGGTGTGGGAGACCCTGTCGGCGACCCGCACCGAGATCCTCCTCGACGTCGATCTCTTCCACCGCATCGAGCAGGTCCCCGCAGCCGACCTCAATCCGGAGGACAAGCGGCAGCAGGAGCTCACGGTGGAGCTCTTCGTCCGGTCGGGAGCCCGCCTCGGCGCGGAGGAGCGGGACCAGATGGCCACGATCGCGGCGGAACTGACGAGTCTGTCGACCTCGTTCTCCCGCGCCCTGCAGCAGGACACCCGGGAACTGGCCGTCCACCTCGGCGAGGCCGAGTCGCTGGCCGGGATGAACGAGGACCAGATCGCTGCGGCGGCGAATCGGGCGGCGGAGCGCGGTGTCGACGGCTATCTGCTGACCTTGAATAACTTCACCCAGCAGCTCGTGCTCGAGTCCCTCGACACCGCACAGACCCGCCGGCACGTGCTGAACAACTCGATGGCCCGCGGTTCTCGCGGCGGAGACGGAGACACCCGCACCCAGGTCGCCGACACGACGGCCCTGCGGGCGCTGCAGGCGAGCCTGCTCGGCTACCCCTCGTACTCCTCCTATGCCATCGACAATCAGACCGCCGGCAATCCCGATGCCGCGGCCGATATCGTCTCCTCCCTCATCAACCCCGCGAATGCTCAGCTCGATGCGGAACTGGCCAGGGTCAAGGAACGTTACGGCCTCGAGGAGGTCGCGGCCGAGGACGTCAAGCACTTTCTCGCGAAGTACCGGGCCGACGAATTCGGCATCGACCCCGATGAGGTCGCCAAGTACTTCGAGTTCGACACCGTCCTCACCGAGGGCGTCTTCCGCGCGGCCACCGGCCTCTACGGCATCACCTTCGCCCCGCGGGAGGGAGTGACCGGCTGGCACGAGGACGTCCGCGCCTATGAGGTCACCGACGTCAACGAGCGCGCCCTCGGCCTCGTCCTCATCGACCCGTACGCACGGGACACGAAGCGCGGCGGAGCGTGGATGGACCAGCTCGTGCCCGCCTCGCGCCTGACCGGGCTGCTGCCGGTCGTGACGCTCTCGCTCAACCTCTCCAAGCCGGGGCCGGGGAGGCCCACCCTGCTCAATCCGACCGAGCTGACCACGGTCTTCCACGAATTCGGCCACGTCCTGCACGGTCTGTTCGCGAACTCGACGTATCCGTCGACGGCCGGCACCGCCGTGCCGCGCGACTATGTGGAGTTCCCGTCCCAGCTCAATGAGATGTGGCGGTTCCACCCGCAGGTCCTCCCCCATTTCGCCAAACACGTCGACACGGGTGAGCCGATGCCGGCGGAGCTCGTCGACGCACTCATCGCCAGCGAGAGGTTCGGGCAGGGCTTCGACACGATCGAATACCTCGCCGCGGCCATGCTCGATCTGTCGTGGCATTCGCTCGAAGCCGGAGAGCACATCACCGATGTGCTGTCCTTCGAGTCCGAGGTGCTCGCCGCCGCCGGGTTCTCTCCGCTCGTCCCGCCGCGGTACCGCACCACCTACTTCGGGCACATCTTCGCCTCCGGGTATGCAGCCGGATACTACTCCTACCTCTACTCCGAGGTCATCGCCGCATGGGTGAGCGAATGGTTCGAAGCCCAGGGCGGACTCAACCGCGAGGCCGGCACCGCCTTCCGCGAGGCCATCCTCGCCCCGGGACACTCGATCGATCCGATGTCGGCGATCGAGCGCTTCTTCGGCACCCGTCCCGACGTCGCTCCACTGCTGCGCCGACGCGGACTGGCCGAGCCCGTCAAGGAGCCCGTCCCGGACCCCTCCCCCGACGATCCCGAGATCGATGATCCGGTCGACGACGAGTCCGACGCACCGGCCGCAGACGTCCCCAAGCAGCACCGCAACCATGCGAAGGTCGAGGCCGAGCTGCGGGAGCACGGGATCGAACCGCAGATCCGGCTCTTCGGTGATGCGACGCCGACGGCGGCCTCCGCGGCGGAGAAGCTCGGAATCGAGGTCGGCGCCATCGCCAACAGCCTGATCTTCTCCTCCGACGGCGCCGCCGTGCTCATCATGACCTCGGGAGCCCACCGTGTGGACACCGACCATGTCGCCGCTCAGCTCGGCATCGCCTCCCTCGACCGCGCCGACAAGGACCTCGTCCGCGAGGCCACCGGCCAGGTCATCGGCGGCGTCGCCCCCTGCGGCCATCCCGAGCCGATACCCACCTACGTCGATGTCGCGCTGCGCGAGCACCCGGTGCTCTGGGCGGCGGCCGGCACCCCGAACTCGATGATGCCGCTGACCTACGAGCAGCTGCTGACGATCACGCACGGGAGGGAGATCACCGTTGCCGACGCCCACGCCTGAGAGCGAGTCTGGACAGCCGGGTCGCAGCAGCGACTCGGCGACCTCCCCGACCGCGACGAGACTCGCCGCCTTCGCATCTTCGCGAGGCCGCTACTACGCCGTCTTCCTCGCCGTGTTCTGCGCGGTGCTCATCATCTCGAACATCTCGGCCACGAAGGTCATCGGCTTCGGCCCCATCGTCACCGACGGCGGAGCCTTCCTCTTCCCCATCGCCTACATCCTCGGCGACGTCATCAGCGAGGTCTACGGCTTCAGAGCCGCCCGCAAGGCCGTGATCACCGGTTTCGGCCTGCAGATTCTGGCCACCTTCGTGTTCTGGCTCGTCCTCATCTCCCCGCCCGGGCCGGGGTATGAGAATCAGGACGCCTTCGCCGCCGTCCTCGGCTTCTATCCGCGCATCGTCGCGGCCTCGCTGGTCGGCTACTTCGTCGGGCAGCTGCTCAACTCGTGGGTGCTCGTGGCCGTGAAGCGGCGGATGGGCGAATCGAAGCTGTGGGTGCGGCTGCTCACCTCGACCGGCGTCGGCGAATTCGTCGACACCCTGCTGTTCTGCGTCATCGCCTTCGCCGGGGTCATCCCCGGTCTCGACTTCCTCAACTACATCATCGTCGGCTTCGTCTACAAGGTCGCCGTCGAGATCGTCCTCATGCCGGTGACCTACCGGGTCATCACGCTCGTCAAGCGCCACGAACCCAGTTACGAGCTCGTCGAGGGCTCCTGACCGCGCCGCTTCGCGTAGTAGCGGCCGAGCACCTCGGCTTCGAGTTCGCTGAATCGGCCGTCGATCATCGCCTGGCGGATCTCTGCGACGAGGCTGACGACGAAGTGCTCATTGTGGATCGTGCACAGGGTGGAGAAGAGCATCTCCTTGGCCTTGTAGAGATGCCGCAGGTAGGCGCGCGAATAGTTCCGGCAGGTGTAGCAGCTGCAGTCGGGATCGAGCGGGCCGAAGTCACGGCGGTACTTCGCTCCCGTGAGGTTGTAGCGGCCGTCGCGGGTGTAGATCGCGGCGTTGCGGGCCACGCGAGAGGGTGAGACGCAGTCGAAGGTGTCAGCGCCGGTCCGGATCGCCTCGAACAGGTCATCGGGTTCGGAGATGCCCAGCAGGTGCCGCGGCTTGTCCTCCGGCAGCTCCTCGCACACCCAGCGGATGATGGTGCCGAGGTTCTCCTTCTCCAGAGCCCCGCCGATGCCGAAGCCGTCGAAGTCCATGCTTCCCAGGTCTCGGGCGGCCTTGCGCCGCAGGTCCTCGTACTGCGCGCCCTGGAGCACTCCGAACAGCGCCTGATAGGGCCGGTGGGAGCGGGCCTCGGTGAGGCGGAAGTGCTCCTCGATGCAGCGGATCGCCCACAGCCGGGTGCGCTCGAGCGATTCCTCCTGGTAGCCGCGGGTGTTGATCAGGGTCGTCAGCTCGTCGAAAGCGAACATGATGTCCGCACCGATCTCGTGCTGGACGCGCATCGAGATCTCCGGCGTGAAGCGGTGCATCGCTCCGTCGAGATGGGATTTGAAGGTCACCCCGTCGTCGTCGACGTTCGACAGCCGCTCCTTGCCCACGGCCACCAGCTCGTCGCTGCGCTGGCCCGTCGCCTCCATCGAGATGACCTTCTTGAACCCCGAGCCCAGGCTCATGACCTGGAAGCCACCGGAATCGGTGAATGTCGGACCGGGCCAGTTCATGAACCTCCCCAGCCCGCCGGCCTCGTCGATGAGGTCCGAGCCGGGCTGCAGATAGAGGTGGTAGGCGTTGGCGAGCACCGCCTGACCGCCGAGTTCGGCGACCTCGTCGGGGCGCACCGCCTTGACCGTGGCCTTGGTGCCCACGGGAATGAACGCCGGGGTCTCGATCCGGCCGTGCGGGGTGCGGATGACGCCGGTGCGACCGCCGCTGTCCAGACGAGCACCCACCTCGAAGCCGAACTGCGATCGGTCGTTGACGGGCACGGTCTCGGATGCTGCCGGGGATTCGTTTGAGCTCACCGGACAAGCTTAACTAAGAGCATGGATTTCACCCAGATGCTCACCGCCGCCGAGGCCGACGCCCCGATCGTCATCGACGGCGGCCTGGGCACCGCGCTCGAGGAGCGCGGCGTCGACCTCGACCACGCCCTGTGGTCGGCCGATCTGCTGCGCCGCCGCCCCGAGGCCATCGCCGAGGTGCATGCCGCCTTCGCCGCCGCGGGTGCCCGGATCCTCACGACCGCCAGCTACCAGGCCACCCCGGTCGGCTTCGCCCGCGCCGCTGTCCCGGTCGCGGAGGGACGGGACCTCATCGCCGCCGGCGTGGAGGTCGCACGGACCGCCGCCGAGGCGGTGGCCGGCTCCACGGGTGCGGCCCGCGCGCTCGTCGCCGGCTCCGTCGGCCCCTTCGGGGCGGCGCTGGGAGGCGGCGAGGAGTACACCGGCGACTACCGGCTCACCGCCGCCGAATATGCTGACTTCCACCACGGACGCATCGCAGCCTTGGCTGCTGCGGGAGTCGATCTGCTCGCGATCGAGACCCAGCCGCGGCTCGACGAGATCCGCATCCTCGTGCAGCTGGCGGAGGAGGTCGGTCTGCCCGCCTGGCTGAGCGTGACCCTCGGAGATGCCGGCGGCCTGCCCGACGGCTCCGGCCTCGCGGACCTCGCCGAGGAAGCGTCGGCCTCGGCGGCGGTGGCCGCGGTCGGGGTCAACTGCGTGCCTCCCTCGGCCGTGGCCCCGGCCCTGCGGACCCTGTCGGCCCACACCGACCTGCCGCTCATCGCCTACCCGAATTCGGGCGAGCGCTATGCGGCGGAGTCGATGCAGTGGCTGCCTAAGACCGCGGAGTCCGGTTCCGACTCCTGGCCGGTCGACGAGTGGACCCGCCTCGGCGCCCGGCTGATCGGGGGATGCTGCCGGACGACTCCGGCCGACATCTCGGTGCTCAGCCGAGCATCTTCCCCGGGTTGAGCAGTCCGAGGGGATCCACGGACTCCTTGATCCGGGTCTGGAGCAGTCGAGCGCCCTCGTCGAGCTCGCGGACCAGCCAGTCACGCTTGAGATAACCCACGCCGTGCTCGCCGGTGATCGTGCCGCCGAGTTCGAGTCCCAGGGCCATGATCTCGGCGAACGCCGCCTTGGCCGCGGCGATGCTCTCCTCGTCGGAGGCGTCGAAGAGCACGCTGGGGTGCATGTTGCCGTCCCCGGCGTGGCCTGCCGTGGCCACCTCGACGTCGTATCTCGCGTCGATCTCGGACAGCCGGGCGAAGAACTCGCCGAGGCGGGACCGGGGAATGCACACATCGTCGATGAGCTCTCCCCCGCCGTGGGCGCCCACATACCGCTCCATCGCCGGGGACACCGCCCGCCGGGCGGCGACGAACATCTCGGAGTCGGCCGGGTCGTCGGAGAAGAAGACCTCGGCGGCTCCCTGCGCCTCGGCGATCGTCTGGAACGCCTCGAGCTCGGCCACGGCCGTGGGGCCGGCGGCATCGGACTGCACGAGCAGCAGCGCCCCGGCCCCGTCGGGAAGGCCGAAGTCGCCGTAGTCGTTGATCATCGCCACCGTCGCCCCGTCCATGAGCTCGAGCATCGACGGTGCGGCGCCGGAGGCCATGAATGCCGAGACCGTGTGCCCGGCCGATTCCATATCGGGGAATACGGCGACGCCGGTCAGGGGCGGTGTCAGAAGGGGTCTGAGAGCCAGGGTGATCTCGACGATGACGCCCAGCGTGCCCTCGGAGCCGACGAACAGGGCGGCCAGGTCCAGGCCCGCTACGCCCTTGGCCGTCTGCCGGCCGAGCTTCGTCACGGTCCCGTCGGCGAGCACCACGGTCAGGGCCCGCACATAGTCCTTCGTCACCCCGTACTTCACGCAGCACATGCCGCCGGCGTTCGTGGCGACATTGCCGCCGATCGTCGAGATCGCCACCGAGCCGGGATCCGGCGGATAGGACAGTCCGCGTTCGGCCAGGACGTTCTTCAGGTCCTGGTTGATGACACCGGGTTGGACCCGGCAAGTCTGCTCGACCTCGTCGATGTCGAGGACGGAGTCCATCTTCGCCACGTTGATCAGCAGCGCTCCGTCGACGGCGTTCGCGGCTCCGGACAGACCGGTGCGGGCACCCTGGGTGACCACGGGGATCCGGTGCTCGGTGGCGAACCGCATCACCGCCACCACATCGTCGACAGCGGCGGCCCGGACCAGCCCCAGAGCCGTCCCGGTGGGGCAGAACAGCGCCTTGTCGGAGGAATGGGCTCCGACGACGTCGGCATCGGTGACCAGGGCCCCCGGGCTCAGGCGGGCGGCCAGCTCCTCGAGTCTGAGGTCCGCACTCACAGCTCGGCTGCGACCTTGAGCACGCGGTCGAGCGCCTCGTCGGGGCCGATGCTCACCCGCACTCCGCCCTGGAGCCGGCGGACGGCCACGGCGACCTCCGCGCACGCACCTTCGAAGGCCACTGCCGCCTCTGCATCGAGGGCGACCCACACGTAGTTGCCCTGCGCATCGGGGACGGTGAATCCGAGGTCCCGAAGGTCCTGGGCGAAGCGGTCGCGCACGGCGGCGATCTCCTTGGCTCGCACGGCCACCTCGTCGACCTTGGCCAGGGACTCGACGGCTGCGGCCTGGGCGGCGGCGGTGACGCTGAAGGGGGCGATGACCTGACGTAGGGCGCCGGCGATCTCCGCATCGGCGATCCCGAAGCCCACGCGCAGCCCGGCGAGCCCGTGCGCCTTCGAGAACGTGCGGGCGAGGACGAGGTTCGGGTGCCGGCGGAAGGCGGCCACCCCGTCCGCGGCCTCGGCATCGGTGGCGAACTCCATATACGCTTCGTCGAGGACGACGATGACCTCGGGCGGGACCTCGGCCATGAAGCCGTCGAGCTCTGCAGCGGTGATCGTCGGCCCCGTCGGGTTGTTCGGTGAGCACAGCAGCACGAGTCGAGTCGTGTCGTCGATGGCCGCCGACAGTCCCTGGAAGTCGTGGCGGCCGTTGTCCAACAGCGCGACCGGGCGCTTCTCGGCGCCGCGGGCGGAGGCGAGGATCGGATACATCTCGAACGACGGCCACGGGTAGACCACGGAGGTGCCGGCCTCGAGGGTGATGTTCGTCAGCGCCGACAGCACCTCGGAGGCACCGGCGCCGGGGACCACCTCGGCGGCGTCGACATCGAGGTGGGCGGCGATGTCGGCTACGAGCCGGCCCGCGGACGGATCCGGGTAGTTGCCCGGCACCGCCGAGGCGGCCGTGAGGGCTTCGACGACGCTCGGCAGCGGCGGCAGATGGTGCTCGTTCGATGACAGTTTGTACGGGGTCAGCCCCGGCGCGCTGACAGGAGGTTTGCCCGGAACATAGGGCGGGAACTGCGCTAGGGCGTCACGAAGCAGAAAGCGTTTCGACATGTGCCCATAGTTGCACACCTTGTGGCCGCGGACACAGGCTGTCCGGACGAAGTGTCCGAACGGTCGGAATCGGGGTCTGGCCCCGGACGCACATCCGCTGTGATAATGCTCGCAGGTGCGCATGATGCTCCGGCCCGGGTTACAGGTGCGACAGCGCCGGAGAGTAGTCTGAGAGACGAATACATGCAGTCAGCGACGAGGAATGAGAGTCCAAATGACCTCCACGCAGGAAAAGGTTGACGTCGTCCTGATCGGCGGCGGCATCATGAGCGCCACGCTCGGCGCCATGCTGACCGAGCTCCAGCCCGATTGGGACATCCGTGTCTACGAGAAGCTCGACTATGTCGCCACGGAGAGCTCGGACCCGTGGAACAACGCCGGCACCGGTCACGCGGCGCTGTGCGAGCTCAACTACACGCCTGAGGACTCGAACGGCCACATCGATCTGAAGAAGGCCTCGCAGATCAACGAGCAGTTCCATCAGTCCCGTCAGTACTGGTCGCACCTCGTCGACAACGGCGTCCTGCCGGATCCGAAGACCTTCATCAATCAGGTCCCCCACATCAGCTACGGTCGTGGCGAGAAGGGCCGGGACTACATCAAGAACCGGTACGAGCAGATGGTGCGCAACCCGCTGTTCGCCGAGATGGAGTACACCGACGATCCTGCGACTCAGGCCGAATGGCTGCCGCTGATGTTCGAAGGCCGCGGTCCCGGCCAGGTCAACGGCATCTCGCGGACGAAGATCGGCACCGACGTCGACTTCGGCTCGCTCAGCCGTCAGCTGCTCAGCTATGTCGCCGACAAGGGTGCCACCATCCGCACGAGCCATCAGGTCACCGACCTCGATCGCTCCGCCGACGGCTGGACCGTGACCGTGCGTGACCTGCTGGCACGCGAGACGCACAAGGTCGGCGCGAAGTTCGTCTTCGTCGGCGCCGGCGGCGGAGCGCTGCCTCTGCTGCAGAAGTCCGGCATCCCCGAGGGACGCGGCTACGGCGGCTTCCCCGTCTCCGGCATCTTCCTGCGGACCTCGAACCAGGATCTCGTCTCCCGCCACCAGGCGAAGGTCTACGGTCAGGCGTCCTTCGGTGCTCCGGCGATGTCCGTGCCCCACCTCGACACGCGCGTGGTCAACGGCGACGACTATCTGCTGTTCGGCCCCTATGCCGGCTTCTCGCCGAAGTTCCTCAAGGGCGGCCGCTTCACCGATCTGCCGTTCTCCGTGCGCGGGAACAACCTGGCGACGATGCTCAATGTCGCCAAGGACAACACCGACCTCGTCACCTACCTGCTCACCGAGCTCGCCTCGTCGAAGAAGTCCCGGTACAACTCGCTCTACGAGTTCATCCCGCAGGTCGACCCCTCCGACTGGGACTTCATCCAGGCCGGGCAGCGCGTCCAGGTGATGAAGAAGGATTCCAAGAGCGGCGGAGTGCTGGCCTTCGGCACGGAGCTCGTGTCCTCGGCCGATGGCTCGTTCGCCACTCTGCTCGGGGCCTCCCCCGGTGCGTCGACTGCCGTGTCGATCATGACCAACCTGCTCAAGACCTGCTTCCCGCGTCAGTACGCCAGCTGGGAGTCCTCGCTCAAGGACATGATCCCCTCGCTGGGTCGCAGCCTCGCCGAGGACGAGACCCTGCTGTCCGAGCTCTCCGAGTACACCGCCCGGACCCTGCAGCTCGTCTGACCGCAGCTCGCCCGGGCCGTCCCGGGATCTGCCGGGAGACGAACAGCCGCTCGGCGGAAGTGTTCCCACACTTCTGCCGGGCGGCTGTCGCGTTCTCGGATCCGTCAGCGGCTCAGAGCTCGACCTGGCGGTTGACGTCTTTGTAGAGCAGGTAACGGAATCGTCCCGGTCCCCCGGCGTAGCAGGCCTGCGGACAGAAGGCGCGCATCGAGATGAAATCGCCTTCCTGGACCTCGACCCAGTCGCCGTTGAGCCGGTAGACGGCCTTGCCCTCGAGCACGTAGAGACCGTGCTCCATCTCGTGCGTCTCCGCGAACGGAATGACCGCCCCGGCTTCGAAGGTGACGATGTTGACGTGCATGTCATAGGCCAGGTCGTCGGGGTCGAGCGGACGAGTGGTCCGCCAGCGCCCGTCGGTGCCCGGCATCGGGGAGGGTTCGACGTCGACCTCGTTGCCGAACTTCGCCTCCGGCGTCAGCCCGGCCACCGGCTGATAGCGCTTGCGCACCCAGTGGAAGCGGGCCGCCTCGGTGCCGGTCGACTTCGCACTCCAGGTCGAACCGGCGGGCAGGAAGGCGAAACCGCCGGGGGTCAGCGTGTGGGTCTGTCCCTCGTGCGTGATGTCGAGCTGGCCGGCCATGACGAAGAGGAACCCCTCGACCTCGGGCTGCGGTTCGGGGGCGTCGGAGCCTCCGCCGGGTGCCACTTCGAGGATGGTCTGGGAGAACGTCACCGCTCCGCCGGCCACCGGCTTGCTGAGCACCCATGACCTCGTCCCGGTCCATTCGGGCAGGTTCGAGGTGACGATGTCGCGCAGCACCCCGCGTGGGATGACCGTATAGGCCTCGGTCACCAGCGCCCGGTCGGTGAGCAGATCCGACTGCGGCGGGTGGCCGCCTGTCGGCGCCCAGTAGGTGTAGGGGTCGGTCGTCGTCATCGGTGGGTTCTCCTTCGTTTCGTGGTGTCGCTCGAACGGTTCGTGGCGGGTTCGGAGGCCTCAGTTCGGGGAGCCGGTGCGGGCGAGGTTCTCGAGCTCGCCGAGGCTGAGGTTCGTCCGCGTGGTGACGAATTCCTCGGTATGGGCCCCGCAGGCGAGGCCACGGCTGAGATAGCGGGCAAGTGCCTTCGCGGTGGCGGGCTCGTCGAGCACCGTCGAGTCCTCCTTGAACACGTAGTTGCGCAGGCGCTGCGCGGCTTTGGGGCCGCCCTCGCGGTAGAACGCGAAGGTCGCGAGGAAGCGGGTCGGCAGCTGGTGCGGGTGGAGGTCCCAGCCCTGGTAGATGCCGCGTTTGAGGTGACGGCGGACGAGACTCGCGTGCAGGCTCCACGCCCGGTGGACGTCCTCGGGCTCACCCAGGGGCAGGATGTTCGTCGAGCCGTCGGAGAGGTGGACACCGGTGCCTGCGACGGCGAGCATCATCTGGTTCTTCGCGAAGTCGGCCACGGGGTGGTCCATCGCCTGGTAGGCCGCGGCCACTCCGATGGAGGCCGAGTAGTCGTAGGTGCCGTAGTGCAGGGAGGTGACCCGGCCGGCCCCCGCGTGCAGGGCCGGGGCCAGGGGCACGGTGCCGTCGGCGCCGAGGACGAGCTGCGGGGTCTCGACCTGGATCTCGAAGGTGACGGACCCCTCGGCCAGACCGTGCCGGGCCTCGATGTCGCGGCAGGCGAGCACCATGGCCCTGACCTGGTCGACGGTGCTGACCTTGGGCAGGGTGAGCACGAGGTTGGCCGGCAGGGAGCCGTTGGCGGCGAGCACCTCGGCGAGGAAGCGGTCGAGAGTGCGCAGCCCCCGGGCCCGGGTCGGCTCCTCCATGCATTTGAAGCGGATGCCGTAGAAAGCCGGCGCTGCGGTCTCGGACTGCCCGGCCACCGCGTCGCGGGCGGCGCGGGCGACCCACTCGTCCTCTGCCTCGTCACCCTGGTCGCCGAAGCCGTCCTCGAAGTCGATGCGGAGGTCCTCGATCGGTTCGCGCCGCAGCTTCGAGGTCACCGCCTCGGCGAGCAGATCGGCTTCTCGCGCGACCTGGTGCAGACTCGGCATCTGCCCTCCGGCCTGCGGACCCGCTTCCTTCCGGGCGGCGGTGATGACCCGTTCGGCCAGCTGCAGCATGCCGCCGTGCGCATCGACGAAGTCCAATGCCTGCTCGCCCCAGCTGCGGGGCAGGTCCGGAGTCGAGAGATGCCCGGGAACGTAGACGGTGTGCACCGGCTGGCGCACATCACGCTCCCCCGGATAGCGGGTGGCCAGAAGCTCATCCGTGTCCTTGAGCAGCGAATCGATGTCGGCCAGGGTTGTTTGTTCCACTTTTCACATTCTCTTTCTCTGCACAGGTGACATCGGCTAGGCGGCGGCGCCGAGCCTGTGCTCATTGTCTCTCATTCTCCCCGCCCGGGCACGGCGACGCTCAGGAGGACACCGCGGCCACAGCCTCGGCGACCTTCTTCGCCACCTCGGGATCGAAGACCGAGGGGATGACGTAGCCGGGATGCAGTTCGTCGGCCGGGATGCAGTCGGCGATCGCATCGGCGGCCGCGACCATGATGTTCTCGTCGATATCGCGGGCCTCGGCGTCGAGCAGACCGCGGAAGATGCCCGGGAAGGCGAGCACGTTGTTGATCTGGTTCGGGTAGTCGCTGCGTCCGGTGGCGACGACGGCCGCGTGCTTCAGGGCCTCGGCCGGGTCCACCTCGGGGTCCGGGTTGGCCATGGCGAAGACAAGGGCATCGGAGTTCATCGCCTGGATGTCGCTGCCGTCGAGGACGTTGGGGGCGGAGACGCCGATGAACGCGTCGGCGCCGACGACGGCCTCATTGAGGGTGCCTTCGAAGCCCTCGGGGTTCGTGTTGGCCTGCAGCCACACCTTGTGGTCGGTGTCGACCTTCGAGTTCGGTCCGATGGCCCCGTCACGGCCGCAGGCGATGATGTTCTTCGCCCCGGCGACCTGGAGCAGGCGGATGATGGCGTTGCCGGCCGCTCCGACTCCGGAGACGACGATGCGCAGGTCCTCGATCTGCTTGCCCACGACCTTGAGCGCATTCTTCAGCGCGGCGAGGGTGACGACGCCGGTGCCGTGCTGGTCGTCGTGGAAGACGGGGATGTCGAGTTCTTCGCGCAGCCGAGCCTCGATCTCGAAGCAGCGCGGAGCGGCGATGTCCTCGAGGTTGATGCCGCCGTAGGCCGGTGCGATGGCCTTGCAGATGGAGATGATCTCCTCGGTGTCCTTCGTGTCCAGGGCCACCGGCCAGGCGTCGACGTCGGCGAACTGCTTGAACAGCACGGCCTTGCCCTCCATCACCGGCATGGCTGCCTCGGGCCCGATGTCGCCGAGGCCGAGCACCGCGGTTCCGTCGGTGACCACGGCGACGGTGTTGCGTTTGATCGTCAGACGGCGGGCGTCCTCCTTGTTCTCCGCGATCGCCTTGCAGACGCGGGCCACGCCCGGGGTGTAGGCGCGGGAGAGGTCATCGCGGTTGCGCAGGGGCACCTTGGGGGCGGATTCGAGTTTGCCGCCGAGGTGGAGCAGGAAGGTCCGGTCGGAGACCTTGCGGACCTCGACGCCGGGCAGCGCCTCGAGCGCTTCGGAGACCTCCTCGGCGTGGGCGACGTCGCGGGTGTCGGCGCTGACGTCGATGATGACGGTGTGCGGTGTCGATTCCACGACGTCGAGGCCGGTCACGCCGGCTCCGGTCGCTGCGGCAGCGGCGACGAGGTCCGAGGTCGCGGACTGTCCGACCGCGGTGCTGACGCGAAGGGTGATGGAGTATCCGGGACTGGTGGCAGCCATGAGCAATATCCTCCCTGATATTGGTTTTCCGTATTATGGATAGTAACTTCTACCTAGCGGAAATTCTAGCCGAGGCATCGCAATCTGGAAACTTTCTTCCATTTCCAGACTAGACTGAACGGAAGTTTCACCGCCGAAACTCACTTACTGAAGAAGGAACATCGATGAGCAGCAAGGACACGAAGACTCCCGCGATCCGCCAATCGAAGGGCGGAGTCCAGTCCGTCGAGCGCGCCTTCGGACTGCTCGAGTGCATCGCGAACTCCTCCGGATCGGCGACGCTCAGCCATATCGCCGCCGATGTCAACCTGCCCCTGCCGACGATCCACCGCCTGCTGAATACTCTGGTCAACCTCGGTGTGGTGCGCCAGCTTCCCAACCGCGGCTACGCCCTCGGCCCGGGACTCGTCCGTCTGGGCAACCTCGCCGGGGCCCAGCTGGGCGCGATCGCACGGCCCTATCTGCGCACCCTCGTGGAGGAGCTGGGCGAGTCCGCGAACGTCGCGACCCTCGACGGAGACATGATCGTCTACGTCGACCAGGTCTCCTCCGAGAGACAGATGCGGATGTTCACCGAGGTCGGGCGCCGCACCCATATGCACGACACGGGGGTCGGCAAGGCCATCCTCGCCGAGCTCGACGCCGAGCAGGTCCGCCACATCGTCACCACCGCGGGGATGCCGACGCCGACCGAGTACAGCATCGGCAGCATCGCGGACCTCGAGGCCGAACTCGAGCGCATCCGGCAGCGCGGCTACGCCATCGACGAGCAGGAGCAGGAGCTCGGGGTCCGCTGCTTCGCGATGTCGATCCCCGATGCCCCCGCTCCCCTGGCGATCTCCGTGTCCGGTCCGATCAGCCGCGTCGACCAGGACTTCGCCGACCGGGCCGTGCCCCTGCTGCGTTCGGCGGCCACTCAGATCTCCGAGGACATGCGCGGCGGCGCCTAGACCGCCCCGCCCCTTCCGCGGGACTGATTCAGGAATCGCCTCCGGCGGTGCCCGAAGTGCCTGCGGTGACCTCGCCGAGGCGGTACCTCTTCGCGGCCTCGACCGGCGCACTCGCATCCACCTCGCCGCGGTCGGCGAGCAGCTGCAGCGTGCGCACGACCATGGAATGCGCGTCGGTCTTGAAGTGCCGGCGCGCGGCGGCTCGCGTGTCCGAGAACCCGAATCCGTCCGCGCCGAGGGTGGCGAATTCCTGGGACAGGAAGGGACGGATGAGGTCGGGCTGGGTCGAGTCGAAGTCGCTCGTGGCCACGATCGGCCCGGCTTCGCCGCCGAGTCGCTGCCTGACATAGGGCGTGCGCGGCGCGGCTTCGACGTCGGTCAGCCTCGCGGCTTCGCACTCCAGGGCGTCCCGGCGCAGTTCGGCCCATGAGGTCACCGACCACACGGCGGCGTCGACGCCCCACTCCTGGGCGAGGATCCCCCGAGCCTCGAGCGCCCAGGGCACGGCGACCCCGGAGGCGAGCAGCTGCGCCTTCGGACCGGTGCCCTCGGCCGCCTCGGCGACCCGGTGGATGCCCTTGAGGATGCCCTCGACGTCGACGTCCTCGGGTTCGGCCGGCTGGAGCATCGGCTCGTTGTACACCGTGAGGTAGTACATGACGTTGCGGGCGTCCTCGCCGAGGTCGTGCTCGCCGTACATCCGGTGCAGCCCGTCGCGGACGATGTGGCCGATCTCGTATCCGTAGGCCGGGTCAAAGACGCGCACGGCCGGGTTCGTCGCTGCCAGCACCGGCGAGTGTCCGTCGGCGTGCTGCAGCCCCTCGCCGGTCAGAGTGGTCCGCCCGGCGGTGGCGCCGATGATGAATCCGCGCGTCATCTGGTCGCCGGCGGCCCAGAAGGCGTCGCCGGTGCGCTGGAAGCCGAACATCGAGTAGAACACGTAGATCGGGATCATCGGTTCGCCGTGCGTGGAGTACGCAGTCCCGGCGGCGGTGAAGCCCGCGGCCGCTCCGGCCTCGTTGATGCCGACATGGAGCAGCTGACCGGAGGTCGCCTCCTTGTAGGAGAGGAAGAGCTCGCGGTCGACGGCGAGGTAGTTCTGTCCGTTCGGATTGTAGATCTTCGCGGTCGGGAAGAACGCGTCGATGCCGAAGGTCCGCGCCTCATCGGGGATGATCGGCACGATCCGCTCGCCCAGGCCCTTCTCACGCATGAGGTCCTTGAGCAGGCGGACGAAGGCCATGGTCGTCGCCGCCTTCTGCTGCCCCGAACCCTTCTTCGTCTGCGCGAAGGCCTTGTCGGAGGCCGCTGGCAGGGTCACCGAGGAGTTCTCAGGTCTGCGTGCGGGCAGGAAGCCGCCGAGGTCCCGGCGGCGCTCGAGCATGTACCGGATCTCCTCGGAGTCGTTGCCCGGGTGGTAGTAGGGCACCGCGTAGGGATCGTCGTCGATGACCTTGTCGCTGATCGGGATGTCCATCCGGTCGCGGAAGGCCTTGATGTCCGCGGCGGTGAACTTCTTCATCTGGTGGGTGGCGTTGCGCGACTCGAACGTCGTGCCCAGACCATAGCCCTTGACCGTCTGGACGAGGACGACAGTGGGCCTGCCGTCCGTCTCGACGGCGCGCTGGTAGGCGGCGAAGACCTTGTGGTAGTCGTGCCCGCCGCGCTTGAGGTTCCAGATGTCGTCATCGCTCAGGTGCTCGACGAGGCCCTTGGTCACCGGCGAACGTCCGAAGAAGTTGTCGCGGATGAACCCGCCGGACTCGGCCTTGAAGGTCTGGTAGTCGCCGTCGAGGGTCTCGTTCATGATGCGCACGAGCTCGCCGGTGCGGTCGGCGTCGAGCAGAGAGTCCCATTCGCGTCCCCACAGCACCTTGATGACGTTCCATCCGGCACCGGTGAAGGTCGCTTCGAGCTCCTGGACGATCTTGCCGTTGCCGCGGACCGGCCCGTCGAGGCGCTGGAGGTTGCAGTTGATGACGAAGGTGAGGTTGTCCAGTCCTTCGTTCGCCGCCAGCTGCAGGGCCCCGCGCGATTCGGGTTCGTCCATCTCCCCGTCGCCGAGGAAGGCCCACACCCGCTGATCGGACGTGTCTTTGATGCCCCGGTTGTGCAGGTAGCGATTCATCTGCGCCTGGTAGATCGCGTTGATCGGCCCCAGGCCCATCGACACGGTCGGGAACTGCCAGAATTCGGGCATGAGCCGCGGATGCGGGTACGAGCTCAGCCCGTGCGGGGCCTTCGAGGCCTCCTGCCGGAACCCGTCGAGGTCGGCCTCGCTCAGCCGTCCCTCGAGGAAGGCGCGAGCGTACATGCCCGGGGAGGCGTGGCCCTGGAAGAAGACCTGGTCGCCGCCGCCCGGGTGGTCCTGGCCGCGGAAGAAGTTGTTGAACCCGATCTCGTAGAGCGTCGCCGCTCCGGCGTAGGTCGAGATGTGGCCGCCGACGGAGATCTCCGGCCGCTGTGCGCGGTGGACGAGCATGGCCGCGTTCCAGCGCAGCCATCTGCGGTATCTGCGTTCGATGCGCTCGTCGCCGGGGTAGGTCGGTTCCTGATCGGCGGGGATGGTGTTGACGTAGTCGGTGGTGGTGACCTTGGGCTGGGCCACGGAGTTCGTGGCCGCGCGCCGGCGCAGAGCATCCATGATCTCGCTGGCACGGAGGGTGCCGCGTTCGCTGACGAGTCCCTCCCAGGACTCGAGCCATTCATCGACCTCTTCGTCGGTGGTGATTCTCGGGATCGCCGAGGTGGTGTCCTGTGTCATTGCGGGGTTTTCCTTCTCACGGGGTTCCGGGCTCCCAGAGCGGCGCCCTGGAAGCCCGGAGATGGAAATTTCCGAACTCAGCAGAAGCCGGCGATCTGCGCCCAGGCCTCCTTGTTCTCCTCGACGCCGTCGCGGGTGAAGGTGGCCTCGATGAGGCCGTAGGGACGGTCGGCGACGATGAAGACCTCGTTCGGGTTCTCCAGCCCGAAGCGCTCGATGTCGTAGAGGAAGTGGTGCTTGTTCGGGCAGGAGAAGCGGATCTCGTCGATCTCCGGCACGGCCTCGATGACCTTCTCACCCATCTGGTAGAGGGTGTGCTGGAGGGCATGCGAGTAGTGGTCGGTGAACGAATCGAGGATGATCTCCTTCACGCGGGTGTAGACGGCCTCGAAGTCGAGGTCCGTGGTGTTGTAGACCCAGCGTGTGGCGATGTCGGTGGCGAGGATCCGGTCCTCGGTCTCCGGCAGGGTCGTGTACTTGTCCTTCGGGTAGCCGACGAATCCGGATTCGGTCGTCTTGAGCACAGTGAGCCCGTAGAATCCCGAGATCAGCGTGTCCTTGTCGCCGTCGCGGGTGAGCACCGCGGTGCGCACCTCGGGGGCGGACTTGAAGAACGAGTGGTTGTGGTCGTTGATGCGGTCCCAGCCGTATTCCTCGGCTGCCCAGCGTCCGCCGGTGACCCAGTCGAAGCTCGAGGTGAAGTGCTCGGCCAGGCCGAGGAGGAACTGCTCGGGCGAGCTCACGCCCAGTTCCTTGGCCTTGGCGAAGACCGTGTTCTTCTGCGTATCGGTGGCGACGACGTGTTCGTTGTTGCCCTCGGTGTGGGCGGTCTCGAAGTCGCCCCACAGCTGCGAGGTGACGTTGAGGTCGCGCAGCTCATGGCGCTCCGAGTCGCGGTAGACCCTCATCAACCGGTTCTCCGCCTTGCCGTACTGGTTCGACGTCAGTTTGACCTTGCTCATCTTCTTGCTCCTATAGCTCTTCGGCGCGCGGGCGCGCAGATGCGCCGCGAACGCCGTGACCAATCGATCTGCGAGGCCTGCCGGACACGGGTCCCGGTGGGCTTCGGCGGTTTGTTGAGGATCTGATCCTGCAGGGGGCCTGCTTCCCCTGATGTCTATAGGTGGCTCAGCTGCCGCGGTAGGTGCTGTAGGCGAAGGGGCTGAGCAGCAGCGGGATGTGGTAGTGCGCCTGTCCCGGCTGCACGGTGAAGTCGATCGTGACGACAGGGTGGAAATGGTCCTGGCCGCGGGCGGTGAAGTACTCGCCGGTGGCGAAGACGATCCGGTAGTCGCCCGGCTCGAGGTGCTCGGGTCCGAAGTCGGAGACCCGCCCGTTGTCGTCGGTGCGGGCCGAGACGATGACCTCGTCGCCGTCGAAGAGGGTGACCTCGAGGTTCGCGGCGGGGGTCCCGACGGTGGAGTCGAGGGCGTGGGCGGTGATGAAGCTCATGACAGGATTCCTTCGAGTCTCAGGGCTGCGATCTGGATCAGCTGCTCGCCGACCTCGACGTCCTCGTCCGCCTCGGTGTTGCCCATCCGCCTCTCGAGCTCGGACAGGATCTCTTCGGGCGTCCGACCTGCGGCGCGGATGAGGAAGACTCTGTCGAAGCGGTCCTCATAGGCCGAGTTGCCTGCGGCCAGTCGCGTCTGCACATCGTCGCCGAGAGCGCCGAGTCCGGCCTGCTCGCGGGAGGAATGGGCCGCCTCGGCGGAATCGCCTTTCGCCTTCTCCCCGATCCGGGGGTGGTGCGACATCGCGGAGTCGATCTCGTCGGCGCGCAGCGGGGAGGCGTCATCGCGGGCCGCGGCGAGTGCGGCCTCGCGGTCGGCGAAGGGCCGTGCGGCTACGACCGCTTCGATCCAGCGGTCGACGTCCAGGCACGGGCGCAGCACTTCCCGGGCCTCGTCGGCGGGGAGCCGATTGAACTCGGTCAGGTCCACGATGACCTCCTTGGCTTTCGCGTTTCGGAATACTCTTTCCAAACAGATGCTTCGAGTCTGCTGTCCGCTCGACCCGATGTCAAATTGCTCACACGTTATTCTGGAAACTTTCTTCCGTATTGTGGATAATGGTCTCTGGCGGTGTCGCGGTCCGTTCCGTGAGCGCCGCACCACCGCGATCACGACAATGAGGTTGAATGAGGTCATGAGCATCGAAGCTGCGTCACCGGGCCCGAGAATCGTCTGCGCCCCCGATTCCTTCAAGGGCTCGGCCTCCGCCCCGGCTGCGGCGGCCGCGCTCGCTCGCGGGGCCCGCGCGGCACTCCCTGACGCCTCGGTCACCGAGCTGCCCTTCGCCGACGGCGGCGAAGGCACACTCGATGCGCTCCTGGCCGTCTGGGGCACGCCGGCGAAGACGGTCGAGGTCGTCGATGCGCTCGGCCGCCCTGCCTCGGCGCTCTTCGGCATCTCCGCCGACGGTCGCACCGCGGTCATCGAGGCCGCCCAGGCCAACGGTCTGCCGCAGGTCTCAGATGTCCCGCTGCAGCCCGAACGCGCCGACACCTTCGGCGTCGGGCTCATCGCCCGCGCTGTGCTCGACCTCGGCGTCGACGAGATCCTGCTGTGCATCGGCGGATCAGCGAGCACCGACGGCGGAGTCGGTCTCGTCTCCGCGCTGGGCGCGCGCTTCGCCGATGCCGACGGCGCCCCGATCGCACCGGGCGGCGGAGGGCTGTCCGCCCTGGCATCCGTGGACGCCTCGGAGCTGGATCCGCGAGCACGCTCGGTGCGGTGGCGGATCGCCGTCGACGTCGACAATCCGCTCACCGGACCGCGCGGCGCCGCCGCGGTCTTCGGACCGCAGAAGGGGGCCGATTCCGAGGCGGTGGCCTCCCTCGACGCCGGTCTGAGCCACCTCGCCGAGGTGCTCGCCGACTCGCCCGCCGAGGCCGAGACACTCGCTGCACGGCCCGGCTTCGGCGCCGCCGGCGGGATGCCGATGGCCCTGACGGCCCTGCTCGGTGCCGAGGTGGTGCCCGGGTCGACGATGGTCGCCGAGGCCGTGGGCCTGACCGAGGCGCTGGCTGACGCGGACATCGTGCTCACCGGGGAGGGGTCCTTCGACTCCCAGTCCCTGGGCGGCAAAGTCGTCGCGGCAGTGCGCGACCATGCCCCCGCCTCGGCGCACATCGTCGTCGTCGCCGGACGCGTCGGGCTCTCACCGGCCGAATGCCGGGAGGCGAACATCACCGCGGCCCTGTCGATCGCACCGGGGCCGGCGGACCTGAAGACCCTGTCCGAGCGGGCAGACACCCTGATCGAGGACACGGCCGCACATGCGTGCTCGCTCGTGGCCGCAGGAATGACACAACGAAAGGACGCACTATGACCACTCAGCTCAGCACGGGGGACACCGCCCCGGATTTCTCCCTGGCCGACGCCGAGGGCACGACCTTCTCGAAGGCGGACTTCGCCGGCAGGAAGGTCATCCTCTACTTCTACCCGAAGGCCGCGACGCCCGGCTGCACGACCGAGGCCTGCGACTTCCGCGACAACCTCTCGTCCCTGGCCGCGGCCGGATTCGAGGTCCTCGGAGTCTCGCCCGACGACGCCGAGTCGATCCGGGCCTTCGCCGCCGATGAGGGCCTGACCTTCCCGCTGCTGTCCGACCCCGGCGCCGAGGTCGCGAAGGCCTACGGCAGCTTCGGTGAGAAGACGATCGGCGACAGGACCTTCGAGGGCACTCTGCGCTCGACCTTCGTCATCGCCGAGGACGGCACGCTCGACCGCGCCGAATACAATGTCGACGCCCAGGGCCACGTCGCCCGTCTGCGCGAAGAGCTCGGCGTCTGATCCTCCCCCGCGGCAGCGACGAACGGCGGCCCTGACACTCAGCGAGGTGTCAGGGCCGCCGTCGGTTCGTGCGAAGAGGTGTCAGCGCGCGGTCAGGAGGGTCCCGCGGGGCTCGTCGAAGTCCACGGGGGCACCGCGCAGGAGGGTGCGGGTGACGCGGCCGCGGACGGTGCGGGCGTCGTAGGCGCTGATCTGGTTGCGGTGGTAGAGGTCGCTTGCGCGCACCGTCCACTCCTCGTCAGGCGAGAACACGGCGAAGTCCGCGTCGTTGCCCTCCGCGATCGCGCCCTTGTTCTCCACCCGCGCCACTGCGGCCGGAGCCGCGGACATCCAGCGCACGACCTCGGCGAGATCGATCCCGCGCTTCGCAGCCTCGGTCCAGACGACCGAGAGTCCGAGCTGCAGGGACGAGATCCCGCCCCAAGCCGCACCGAAGTCCCCGGTGTCGAGCAGTTTGAGCTCGGCCGTCGAGGGTGAGTGGTCGGAGACGATGCAGTCGATCGTGCCGTCGATGAGCCCCTGCCACAGCGCTTCCCGATTGGATTCCTCGCGGATCGGCGGGCAGCATTTGTGCGTCGTGGCCCCATCGGGGATCTCCTCGGCGGAGAAGACGAGGTAGTGCGGGCAGGTCTCCACCGTCAGCTTGATGCCCTCGGCCTTGGCCGCTGCGATCTGCTCGAGCGCATCGGCCGAGGACAGGTGGAGGATGTGGGCCCGAGCCCCGGTGGCCCGGGCGGCGTCGATGACGCGGGCGATCGCGACGTTCTCGGCCTCACGCGGGCGGGTGGCGAGGAAGTCGGAGAACTTCGGGCCCGAGTTCTTCGGCGCCCCGGTCATCACCTCATGGTCTTCGGCGTGGACGATGAGCATCCCGTCGAACGAGGCGATCTCGGCCATATCGGTCTGCATCTCGGCCGGCTCCAGCGGCGGGAACTCCTCGACGCCGGAGTCTTCGAGGAAGCATTTGAACCCGTAGACCCCGGCCTCGTGCAGTGGCCGCAGCTCAGACGTGTTGCCGGGGATCGCCCCGCCCCAGAAGCCGACGTCGACGAAGGCCTTCGGACCTGCGACCTCGCGCTTGGTCTCGAGCGCTGCGACGTCGACCGTCGGCGGCAGGGAGTTCAGCGGCATGTCGACGATCGTCGTCACGCCCCCGGCCGCGGCCGCGCGGGTGGCGCTGGCGAAGCCCTCCCATTCGGCGCGACCGGGGTCGTTGACGTGCACGTGCGTGTCCACGAGCCCGGGCAGCAGCACCTCGTCGCTGCCGACCTCGATGACGTCCACCCCCGCCGAGGCGGTCCCGCTCAGTTCGTCCCCACCGCGGGCGATCTCGACGGTCCGGCCGTCCCTGACTCCGATCCGGGCGGAGTCGATGCCACCGGGGAACACAGCCCTTTCGGCATGGATGACCAGATCAAAGGTGGCGTCTTTGCTCAAATTTCCTCCTCAGTCGCCCGACCCGACGGCCGGTGGATGCGGTGCTCAAGCACCTTCAGCGGTATACCGTTCCCAGCCTACTTTGCCGCGGCGAGTTCTCCCATCGGGGTCAGTGCCGTCGGGGCGTCGGCGGGTGTCTGAGCGAGCGTCTCGAACTCGTTGATCGCATCGAGTGCGGTGCCCATCGAGATGTTCGTGACGCGTTCGAGGATGACCTCGACGACCACGGGCACCTGATGTTCGCTCATGAGCTCCTTGGCCACGCGCAGGCCCTCGCCGATGAGTTCTGGATCCTCGACCCTGACAGCTTTGCACCCGAGTCCGAGGGCCACGGCCACATGGTCGACGCCGTATCCGGACGAAGCGGATCCCGAGGAGTTGATGTTCTCGAAGGCCAGCGAGACCTCGTAGTCCATCTCGAAGCCGCGCTGGGACTGGCGGATCAGGCCGAGGTAGGAGTTGTTGACGACGACGTGGACATAGGGGATCTGGTGCTGCGCGCCGACGGCGAGCTCTTCGATCATGAACTGGAAGTCGTAGTCGCCGGAGAGCGCGACGACGGTCTCGCCCGGTTTGCCCTTGGCCACGCCGAGCGCCGCCGGTCCAGTCCAACCCAGGGGCCCGGCCTGGCCGGCGTTGATCCAATGGCGGGGACGGTAGACGTGGAGCATCTGCGCCCCGGCGATCTGGCTCAGCCCGATCGTCGACACATAGGTGACGTCCTCGCCGAAGGCCGCGTTCATCTCCTGGTAGACCCGCTGCGGCTTGATCGGCACCTCGGTGAAGTTCGTCTTCCGGTGTTCGGTCGACTTCCGAGCCGTGCACTCGCCGGCCCAGTCCGTGAAGTCCGGGAGGCTGCCCGCCCGGCCGCGAGCGGCGCTCAGCAGTGCGTCGAGGGCGGCGCCGGCATCGGAGACCACGCCGTAGTCGGGAGTGAACACCCGTCCGATCTGGGTGGGCTCGATGTCGATGTGGACGAACTTCCGCCCGTTCCGGTAGACCCCGAGGTCGCCGGTGTGCCGGTTCGCCCACCGGTTGCCGATGCCGATGACGAGGTCGGAGTCGAGGAAGGAGGCGTTGCCGTAGCGGACATGCGTCTGGATGCCGACCATGCCGGCCTGCAGATCGTGGTTGTCGGGGATCGCACCCCAGCCCATGAGAGTGGGTGAGACCGGGATCGAGGTGAGCTCGGCGAATTCGACGAGGCGATCGGCGGCGTCGGCGTTGATGATGCCGCCGCCGGCGATGATGATCGGGTGCTTCGCCTCGGCGATGAGATCGAGAATCTTCTCCGCCTGCGCCGAGGTCGCCGCCGGCTTCGAAGGGGCGAGCGGCTCGTAGGTGTCGATGTCGAAGTCGATCTCCGTCTGCTGCACATCGAGCGGCAGGTCGATGAGCACCGGTCCCGGACGGGCCGAGCGCATGAGCTGGAAGGCGGCCTGGAAGACTCCGGGGACCTGACCGGCTTCGAGCACGGTCTTGGCCATCTTCGTCACGGGCTTCGCGATCGAGGCGATGTCGACGGCCTGGAAGTCCTCCTTGTCGAGCACTGCCACGGGAGCCTGTCCGGTGATGCACAGGATCGGCTGCGAGTCCGCCGCGGCCGCATAGAGGCCGGTGATCATATCGGTGCCGGCCGGCCCGGACGTGCCGAGGCAGACTCCGATGTTCCCGGCCGCCGCCCGGGTGAAGCCGTCAGCCATGTGCGAGGCTCCCTCGACGTGGCGGGCCAGGGTGTGGCGGATTCCGCCGTGGGCCCGCATCGCCGAGTAGAGCGGGTTGATGGCCGCTCCCGGCAGACCGAATGTCTCGGTGGCCCCTTCCTTCTCGAGGATGAGCGCCACTGCGTCGACTGCGCGCATACGTGTCATTGTTCTTCCTTCGTTCATGAGCCGGCGACGACTCTGTCGCCGGCGCTGCTGGTGGTGGGGCGGGGCCGGCAGTGTCGTTGGGCCGACGGCCCCGCCCGGATCGTGTGCCTCGTCGAGGCGGTGGCTCAGCCCTGGTCCTTGCCGGAGAGCTGTTCGACGACGGTGAAGAGCCCGGAGTGGTCCAGTCCCCCATTGCCCTGCTGCACCGTCGAGGCCACGAGCTGGGCGACGGTCGAGCCGAGCGGGATCGCGACCCCGGCCTCGCGGGCGGCGGCGGTGACGATGCCCATATCCTTGTGGTGCAGCTGCAGACGGAATCCCGGGTCGAAGGACCGGTCGAGCATCTTCTGGCCCTTCTGCTCGAGCACCTTGGAGCCGGCGAGCCCGCCGCCGAGCACCTCGAGCGCCGAGGTGGTCTCGACTCCGTAGGCTTCGAGGAAGACCACGGCCTCGGCCAGCAGTCCGATGTTTCCGGCGACGATGAGCTGGTTGGCGGCCTTGACGGTCTGTCCCGCACCCGAGGGGCCGACGAGCACGATCGTCTTGCCCACGGCGGCGAACACGTCTGCCATGGCGTCGAAGTCGCCCCTGTCGCCGCCGACCATGATCGAGAGCACACCGTCGATGGCTCCCGGCTCACCGCCGGAGACGGGGGCGTCGAGCGGTTTGAGCCCCTTCGCCGCGGCCTGCTCGGCCAGGCTCTTGGCCACATCGGGGCGGATGGTCGAGAAGTCGATCCAGGTCGCGCCCGACGAGGCGGCTGCGAGGATCCCGTCCTCGCCGAGCAGCACGTCCTCGACGTCGGGCGAGTCCGGGACCATGGTGATGATGACCTCGGCTCCGTCGACGGCCTCGGCGATGGTGCCGGCGGCCTTTCCGCCCGCCTCGGCGAGTGCCTGGGCCTTCGCCGGGGTGCGGTTGTAGCCGCGGACGGTGAAGCCGGCGGAGACCAGGTTCTTGGCCATCGGCAGGCCCATGATTCCGAGTCCGATGAATGCGATTGTCTTGCTCATTGGAAGTTCCTTCGTGTCGGGGTTGCGGGTGGTTCAGGCCGTCTGCGCGGCGCGGCTGAGCCAGTCGAATGCGGTGGCCTGCTCCTGCTTGTACTCCAGGGCGATGGGTCCGTCGTAGCCGAGCTCGAAGGCGCGGTCGATCCACTCCTGAAGCGGCAGCTGTCCGGTGCCGGGTGCGCCCCGGCCCTCGGCATCGGCGATCTGGATGTGTCCGAAGTTCGCGGCCTCTGCCTCGATGACCGCGGCGACGTCGTCGCCGTTGACCGACATGTGGAAGAAGTCGGCGAGCACGGCCACGTTCTCGGCCCCGTCCGCACGGACCCGGGCGACGACCTCGGCGGCGTCGGCGAAGCGCTTGAGCGGGTAGGCCTCGGCCCCGGAGACGGGCTCGACGAGGACGGTGCCGCCGATCTCGGCCACGGCGCGGGCGGCCAGTGCGAGGTTGGCCACGGCGGTGGCGTCCTGGTCGGCGGCGTCCTGCCCCTCGATGCGCAGCCCGTAGAGGGCGTTGAAGGCCTTGCATCCGGTGCGGCGGCCGATCTCGACGACGATGTCGACGTTCGCGGCGAAGTCCGCCTCGGCGCCGGGGACCGAGACCATTCCGCGGTCGCCGCCTGCCATGTTCCCGGCCCAGAAGTTCAGTCCGGCGAGCTCGACTCCGGCCGATTCGAGGGAGTCGATGAACTCATCGACCTCGGCGGGGCTCGGCGTCGGGTTGCCGTCGAAGGGCCACCAGAACTCGACGCGGTCGAATCCGGCGTCCTTCGCGGCCTGTGCCCGCTCCATGACAGGCAGCTCGGTGAGCAGTGTGGAGCAGTTGAGGACGTAGCTGTCGGCAGTGGTGAAGTCGAATGTCGCGGTCATGGAGCTCTCCTTTGAGATTCACGCTGTTTCCGTATTGCGGAAGTGTATTTCCATTGCGTGAAATAAGCATAGACAGCCTCCCTGCGCCGAGTCAACCCTCACCGGTGGCCGGCCCCGAACACAGCTGACGGCGGCCCTGCCGCCTCGTCCGAGGTGGCGGGACCGCCGTCAGTCGGCAGCGGGGTGGGGTCAGGCGGCCTTCACGGGCTCACCGTCGACCCAGACTTCGGCGATATCGGCCGGGGTGCCCATGGCGAAGATCGTGGCCAGCGCGTCGGCGTCATCGCCGGCATGCCGGATGCCGACGTCGAGCGGCTCGCCTGCGGCCGGCCGGATGAGCACGGCGTCGAAGCGTTTGCCCTCCGACAGGTCGCCGACCTCGTCGAGTTGAAGCGCCTCGGCGCCGGCGGCCGTGGCCAGATGCAGCAAGTGCGCGGATCCCAGCGCCACTCCCCCGGTCGGGTCGAGCTGCTGCATGAAGTAGGACTGCACGCCCTCCTTGAGCAGGTTGAATCCCGTGCCCGCCCCGACATCGGAGCCCAGCGCGACACGCACTCCGGCGTCGAGGTGGCGCCGCAGCGGGAAGAAGCCGCTGGCCAGCGCCGAGTTCGAGGTCGGGCAGTGTGCCGCGACCGCACCGACCTCAGCCATGCGCGCCAGCTCCCGATCCTGCGGGTGGACGTTGTGGGCCAGCACCGTGCGCCGGCCGAGCAGCCCCGCCCGGTCGTAGGTGTCGAGGTAGTCGAGCGCCTTCGGGTGGATCTCGGCGACGCCGGCGATCTCGTCGCGGTTCTCGTTCAGGTGGGAGGTGACCCAGATGTCCGGGTTGGCCTCCGCCAGGGCTCCGCCGGAGGCGAGCAGTTCGGGGCCGGCGGAGAATGAGAAGCGCGGAGTCACCGCGTACCGGAGCCGGCCGGCGCCGTGCCACCGGTCGATGAGCGCTTGGCCTTCGGCCACCGAGCGGTCGACATCGGTCAGCAGCGGCTCGGGCAGGTTCCGGTCACTGGTGACCAGTCCCGAGGTGATCCGCAGGCCCGCCTCGGCGGCGGCGGAGAAGAAGATGTCCATGGCGGATGCGAAGTGCGAGCCGAAGACCATCGCCGAGGTGGTCCCCGCCGCCTGCAGCCCTGTGAGGAACTCTCCGGCCACCGCCTCGGCGTAGGCATCGTCTGCGAGCTTCGCCTCCTCGGGCAGAGCGCAGTGGTCGAGCCAGTCGAGCAGAGGCCTGCCCAGGTGTCCGATGGCACGGACCTGCGGGAGGTGGACATGGGTGTCGACGAGCCCCGGGATGAGCACGCCCTCGCGCAGGTCGACGACCTCGGCCTCCGGATGGGCGGCTCGGGCGGTGGACCAGTCGGTGCGGGCGGTGATGAGTCCGTCGTCGACGACGAGGGCGATATCGGATGCGGAGCGCAGGTGCCCTCCGGTGAACGGGCTGTCCGGGGTGTCGAAGACACGCGCACGGTAGATGACCACGGTGGTTCTCCTTGGTTCGGATGGGTGAGACGGGGATGGCGCTCAGGCCATGCGGGCGAGCAGGTCCGCGGCGGCGCTGACGGCGATCAACGCGGGCTGTTTGCCCGGCAGTTCGGGCAGGCCGATGGGGCACCGGATGGTGTCGACGGCTTCGGGCGCGAAGCCTTCGGCCACGAGGTTCTTGCGGAAGCGCTGCCATTTGGCGCTCGAGCCGATGAGACCGACCGAGCCGAGGTCGCCGCGGCTCAGGGCCGCGATGCACAGGTGCAGGTCTTCGGCATGGTCGTGGGTCATGATGAGCACGTGCGTGCCGGGCGGAAGCCCGGCGAGCACTTCCTCCCCCACGACGGCGAACTCGCGGCGGATGCGCGCGACCGGCGCCTCGAGTCCGTCGAGGGCTTCGAGCTGTTCGGGCCGGGAGTCGGACACGACGAGGTCGATCTCGTGCCGGGCGAGGATCCGAGTCAGTTCGAGCCCGATGTTGCCGATGCCGAAGATCGCCGCCGAGGCGGGGACGGGCAGCGGTTCGAACAGCACAGTGACCTCCCCGCCGCAGCACTGCCGACCGTACTCGGCCGGGGCCTTGTCGTTGAGCCGCAGGGTGAGCATCTCCGGGACCCGCTGGTCCTCGGCGAGCAGTTCGCGGGCACGGGTGACCGCCGTCATCTCGAGATTGCCACCGCCGATGGTCCCGAACAGACCGTCGGCGGTGGCGATCATCTTCGCTCCGGCCTCGCGCGGGGCATGGCCGCGCACCGAGGCGAGCGTGACGAGGACGGCAGGCACCCGAGCCCTGCGGAGCTCGGCTGCGGTGTCCATCCAGGTCATGACGGAACTCGTTGTCCTTCCGCAGCCGCCCGGATCGGAGCCCCGCCCGTTGCGGAGCGCACGTCCTCGATCGCCCAGAACACCGCCTCGGGGGTGGCCGGGGAGGCCAGCTGCACGGAGGCGTCGGACGCGCCGAAGGCGGCCACGGCCTCGCGGAGGGCCTCGCGGACGGAGAAGGCGAGCATGAGCGGGGGTTCGCCGACGGCCTTCGAACCGTAGACGGCACCCTCCTCGTGGGCCTTGTCGAGCAGCGAGACGTTGAAGACCTCCGGAGCCTCGGAGAAGCTCGGGATCTTATAGGTGCTCGCCCCCTGCGTGGCCAGGCGCCCTCGGCTGGGCCGGTCGGAGTCGTCCCAGCGCAGGTCCTCGAGGGTCAGCCAACCGGCGCCCTGGACGAAGCCGCCCTCGATCTGGCCGAGGTCGATGAGCGGGGACAGGGAGTCTCCGACGTCGTGGACGATGTCGACCCGGCGCAGAGTGTAGGAGCCGTCGAAGCGGTTGACCTCGACCTCGGAGACGGCAGCGCCGTAGGCGAAGTACTTGAACGGCTCGCCGCGCATCTGCGACAGGTTCCAGTGCAGTCCCTCGGTCCGGTAGAAGCCCGAGGCCGAGAGTTGGATGCGCTGGAAGTAGGCGGTATTGATCAGCTCCTCCCAGGTCACGGTCTTCGACGAGGACAGTGCCGAGACGATGCCGCGGGAGATGACCACCTCGTGGGCGGGTGCGCCTAGCAGTCCCGCTGCGACCTGCTTGAGGCGGTCGAGGATCTGATCGCAGGCGTCCTTCACCGCTCCGCCGTTGAGGTCGGAGCCGGAGCTGGCCGCCGTCGCCGAGGTGTTCGGCACCTTGTCCGTGCGGGTGGGCGCCAGGCGGACGGTCGACAGGGGCACACCGAGGGTGGTGGCCGCGACCTGCAGCATCTTCTGGTGCAGGCCCTGCCCCATCTCGGTGCCGCCGTGGGTGACGAGGACGGAACCGTCCTTGTATACGAGCACGAGGGCTCCGCCCTGGTTGAAGGCGGTGAGGTTGAACGAGATCCCGAACTTCACCGGGGTGATCGCCAGACCGCGCTTGAGGTATTCGCTGCCTGCGTTGAAGGCCTCGATCTCGAGTTCCCTGGCCTCCAGATCGGATTCGGAGATGAGCTGGTCCCAGCAGGCTCCGATCCGCTCGGGGTGGCGCACCGGCTGATAGTAGGGAGTGTCCTGGCCCTCGGCATAGAAGTTGCGGCGACGCAGCTCGCGCGCACTCAGGCCGAGCTTCGGTGCGACCCGTCCGATGATGTCCTCCATGACGAGCATGCCCTGCGGCCCGCCGAATCCGCGGAAGGCCGTCTGCGAGGTCTTGTTGCATTTGGCGATGCGGCCGTTCACCCGGATATTCGGCACCCAGTAGGCGTTGTCGATATGGCACATGGCCCGGGTGAGCACGGGCTCGGACAGGTCGAGGCTCCATCCGCCGTCGGCGGTCAGGCTCGCGTCGAGCGCGAGGATCTTGCCCTCCTCCGTGAACCCGACCTTCCAGGAGGAGTGGAAGCCGTGGCGTTTGCCGGTCATCGTGATGTCCAGCGTCCGGTCCAGTCGCAGCCGCACCGGCCGGCCCGTCAGTGTGGCCCCGAGTGCCGCGAGCGCGGCATAGCCGTGGGGCTGCATCTCCTTGCCGCCGAATCCGCCGCCCATGCGCAGGCACTGCACCGTCACCTCGTGGGCGGGGACGCCGAGCACGTGCGAGATGATGTCCTGCGTCTCGGTCGGGTGCTGGGTCGAGGACTGGACGAAGATCTGCTCGTTCTCGTCGACATGGGCCAGGCAGGCCTGTGTCTCGAGATAGAAGTGCTCCTGTCCGGCGAATTCGAACTCACCCTCGAAGACGTGCGCGGCATCGGCGAGCGCGGAGTCGACCTCGCCCTTGTCGATCGTCAGCGCCTCGCCGTGATAGCTGTCGGCCGCGATCGCCTCGCGCACGGTCACGAGGGATGCGAGCTCCTCGGTCTCGGCGACGACTGCGGCCGCACCTTCCTTCGCCGCTTCGAGGGTCTCGGCGAGCACCCAGGCCAGCGGCTGGCCGAAGAACATGATCTCGTCTTCCGGCAGCATCGGCTCGTCGTGTTTGACGCCTTGGTCGTTGACTCCGGGGATGTCAGCGGCGGTGATGACCCGGACGACTCCGGGCACCCGGTACGCGCCATCGGCGTCGAGCGAGTGCAGGCGTGCATGGGCCACCGTCGACTGGACGGGGTAGGCGTGGAGGACTCCGGTCAGGCGCCCGACGAGGTCGTCGGTGTAGAGCGCGGATCCGGTGACGTGGCCGAAGGCGCTTTCGTGGGGGTGGCGCTCACCGACGATCGGGTCGACGGGGCGCTGGGAGAGCCGGCTCATGACTTGACCTCCTTGCTGGTCGCGGCCGTGCGGCCGAGCTGCTCGGCGTAGAAGCGTTCGAGCGAGGACTTCAGCATCGCGGTTCTGTACTTCGCGCTCGCCCGGTGGTCGTCCATCGGTGTGCCTTCGGCGGCGAGGGTCTCGGCCGCTGCGTGCACGGTCTCGAGCGTCCAGGGCAGGCCTTCGAGCCGGGCTTCGGTCGACCGCGCCCGCAGCGGGGTCGCCGCGACTCCGCCGAGGCCGATACGGGCTCTCGTGATGATCCCGTCGGTGACGTCGACGGCGTAGCCGATCGCGACCGAGGAGATGTCGTCGAAACGGCGTTTGGCGATCTTCTGGAAGGACGTCAGCGGCGCCAGCGGCAGCGGGATGCGGATGGCGGTGATGAGCTCATCGGGCTCGCGCACGGTCTGCCGGTAGCCGGTGAAGTACTCGCTCAGGGCGACGCGGCGCTGTCCCCGGGCCGAGGTGAGCACGAGCTCCGCTTCGAGCGCCAGCAGCGCCGGCGGGGCGTCGCCGATGGGTGAGCCGGTGCCGAGGTTGCCCCCGATCGTCGCCGCATTGCGGATGAGGCGGGACGCGAACTGCGGGAACAGCTTGCCCAGCAGCGGGATGTCGCCGGCGAGCTCTCGTTCGAGCTCGGACAGCGTGTGGGCCGCGCCGAGTTCGATGAATTCCGCGGTGCGACGGACGCCGCGCAGTTCGGGCAGGCGGTCGATGGCGAGCACGGATTTCGCACGCGCTCCCTTGATGTTGACCTCCACACCCCAGTCGGTGGATCCGGCGACGACGGCGGCTTCGGGGTCGGCGGCGAGGATCTCCACCGCCTCGGTCAGCGTGGCGGGGCGACGGTAGCGTCCGAGCTCACCGCCGGCGGTGTCGGCCCGGTGCAGGTCCGTGGCCACCGCCTCGGGAGCGGGCCGGCTGCGTCGCGCGGCGAGAGCGTCGCCCTCCTCGGGCTGCCCGAGGGCGAAGGCGGCGTCGCGGATGGGACGGTAGCCGGTGCAGCGGCAGAGATTGCCCGACAGCGAATGGAGGTCGAAGCCGTTGGCCCCGCAGTGGTGGTCGGTCTGCTCATCGCGCACCTCGGCACGTTCGGGCCGGTAGTATTCGGCGGCCATCGAGCAGATGAAGCCGGGAGTGCAGTATCCGCACTGCGAGCCTCCGCGGACGGCCATCTCCTCCTGGACGGGGTGGATCGTCTCGCCGTCTGCCAGCCCTTCGGCGGTGATGACCTCTTGGCCATCGAGGGCAGCGGCAGGGAGGAGACATGAATTGATCGAGGTCCAACGGGTCGTTCCGTCGGAATCGGGGCGGGCGATGAGAATCGCACAGGCCCCGCATTCGCCTTCAGCGCAGCCTTCCTTCGCTGCGGTCAGTCCCTGACCGCGAAGGAAGTCCAAGGCGTTCGTATGAGTCGGCCCGGTCAGATCCCGGGTGACCCCATTGACAGTGATCCGGCATCCGGATGTGTCTGTCGTCACTGCAGACATCCCAATTACCTCCTGCGCCTCTTCCCTGAGGCGCACAGTGCATGGTTGGAGCATTTGCTGGTTCTTCGAAACTTCTGGTTATCCATGCGAACAGCAGCGAAGAACTCCCAAGTGCTGTCGAGACGACGACGTGTGCATCGTGTCGACGGCCGCGGACGGCCGTCATCTTCCGTGGGCGATCTGCCCCCTGCCCCAGGCGTGATGCTCAGTCAATGTGATCATCCTCCCAAGATAGCCGATATCGGTCCGCGAACGAAGTACAGGATGAATCCGAGCGAGACCACCCACAGCAGCCAGTGGACATCGCGACCGCGTCTGCTCATCACGTGGATGAGGGACCAGGAGATGAATCCGACGCCGATGCCATTGGCGATCGAGTAGGTCAGCGGCATCGTGACCATCGTGAGGAAGACCGGCAGCGAGGTGCGGAAGTCGCTCATGTCGATCTCCTTGACCTGGGTGACCATCATCGCGCCGACGACGACGAGGGCGGCGGCTCCGGCCTCCATCGGGATCACTCCGATGAGCGGGGCGAAGAACATCGACACGAGGAAGAGCGCACCGGTCACGAGCGCAGCGAGACCGGTCCTGGCCCCCTCTGCGATCCCTGCCGCAGCATCGACGAAGACGGTGTTCGACGACGCCGAGGCGGCACCGCCGGCGACTGCCCCCAGTCCCTCGACGACGAATGCACCGCGGATGCGGGGGAACATTCCGTCACTGGTCTGGAGTCCCGCCCCGCGCGCCAGACCCGTCATCGTTCCCATCGCATCGAAGAAGTTCGTGAATACGAGGGTGAAGACGAGCATCGTCGCGGCCAGCACGCCGATCCGCTCGAACGAGCCGAAGAGGTCGAAGGCGCCGAGCAGTCCGAAGTCGGGGATCGCCACGATCTGGCCGGGCAGTTCGGGCGCACTGAGGTTCCAGCCCAGCGGGTCGGGATCGACCGGGTCACCGACGGTCCCGAGCTTGGCGAATGCCTGGATGATCATCGCGATGACCGTGGCCACTGCCATGCCGATGAGGATTCCTCCGGGGACCTGCCGGGCCACGAGCGTTCCGATGAGGATGAGCGCGAGCACGAAGACCAGCGTCGGCAGAGAGGCGATCGATCCGTCCTGCCCCAGCTGGACAGGAGGACCCTCCGGGGTGCGGGTGACGAAACCGGAGTTGACGAAGCCGATGAAGGCGATGAACAGGCCGATGCCCACGGTGATCGCGACCTTGAGCGCGTGGGGAACGGCGTTGAAGATCGCTGTGCGGATGCCCGTGGCCCCGAGGACGACGATGATGACGCCGTTGATCACCGTCAGACCCATCGCCTCCGGCCAGGTGACCTCTCCGACGACGGAGACGGCGAGGAAGGAGTTCATGCCCAGGCCCGCCGCCAGGGCGAAGGGCAGACGCGCGACGACTCCGAAGAGGATCGTGATGACGCCGGCGACGAGCCCGGTGACCGCGGTCAGCTGGGCGAAGTCGAGCGCGCTGCCCGCCACGTCCTCGGATCCGCCGAGGATGAGCGGGTTGAGCACGACGATGTAGGCCATCGCGATGAAGGCGACGATGCCTCCGCGGATCTCCTGCTTGATCGATGAGCCGCGACTGGTGATTTCGAAGAATCTGTCCAAGAGACCGGGTCTCTCGGACGCGGTCTTCACCGCTGTGGTCTGGTCGTTGTCAGCCATTGAGATGGGACCCCTTGATCTGTTCGATTCGGTCAGCCTGCGACCGCATTGTCACAGGCCCTGCGCCTTGAACCTGCGCACCGGAATAGACCGGCTCCGCGAGGAACCGTGTTTTCGCATCTTGGAAACCTGTTTCTATTCCATCGGCATAGTCTGCTCGCACGGAGGGGGTGTGTCAAACATCACACTCCGCCCCCGTTTGAGCATGATTGCCCGCGAACAGCTTCTCGACACAGTAAAACCCCTGCTCAGCGCTGAGACTGGCAGGGGTTTCACATGGCGGTGGCGGTGGGATTTGAACCCACGGTAGGGGGTTGCCCTACACGACATTTCGAGTGTCGCACCTTCGGCCGCTCGGACACGCCACCGCCGACAACTGTACAGCGGTGCTGTTTCGACCGCCAAATCGTCAGGATGTGAGCTGAGCCACGCCTCTGCCGGGGACCGCGAAACTCACCGTCGGGAGGCGAAGAACTCCCGCAGCAGCTCCCGCCCCTCCCCCGCTCTCACCCCGGAGGTGACCTCGGGGTGGTGGAGTGCGGCGCGATCGCGGAGCAGGTCCCAGATCGACCCCACGGCGCCTGCCTTGTCGTCGAAGGCCCCGAAGACGACACGGGCGATGCGGGAGCCGACGAGCGCGCCGGCGCACATCGCGCAGGGCTCCAAGGTGACGACGAGGGTGCAGTCGTCGAGGCGCCAGCGTCCGAGCGCCTCCGCAGCGGCGGAGATCGCCATGAGCTCCGCGTGGCCGAGCGGATCGGCATCGACCTCCCGGCGGTTGTGCCCGCGCCCGATCACCGCGCCGGCCCCGTCGACGATCACGGCCCCGACGGGAACATCGTCATGAGCGGGCGCGAGAGCCGCCTCGGCGAGGGCCAGGCCCATCCATTCCGCGTACGTCGGATCCGCGGTCAGCGCGCCGCCTCGAGCTGGTCGGCGAAGCCCACGGTCTCACCGACGTGGGCGACGACGCGGGCCGGGTCGGATCGGTGCTGCTCGACCTGCTCGATGAGTGCGGACGCGGGCACTCCCCGATCGGCGAAGATGTCGGCGTCCCCGCCCCATTCGGCATCGGGGTCGAATTCGAGCATCTCGACCTCGTCGTCGTCCTCATCGTCGTCCTCGGCCTCGTCCTCCTCGATGCCGAAGTCCTCTTCGGGCTCGGCCTCATAGGCGTCTGGGCGGGAGTCGAGGAGGTCGGCGAACATCTCCGCGAACGGACTCGCCTCGACCGCGGCGAGGTCGGAGAGGAAGACCTTGACCTCGTTGTTCTCGCACAGGCGCACGAGGCCGAACCACTCGTCCTCGTGCTCGATGACGGCGACCGCTTCGCCTGCGTCGCCCCCGGAGTTGCGCATCATATCGACCAGGTCGTCGAGGTCGTTCGCGTCGCCGACGTCGCCGTCGATTGCTCGGAAGCCGTCGCCGGAGTCGGCCAGGATCTCAGTGAAGTACGACATGCCTCCATTGTGAACTCTCCCGCCCGCATTGACCACTGCCGGCGGCGAGGAGTTCTCCCGTACCATTTGGGTATGCATCTTCACGCAGCCGATCACCCGCTCATCGCCCACAAACTCAGCGCCCTGCGCGATCAGAACACGGACTCCGCCCGCTTCCGCCAGCTCACCGAAGAGCTCGTCATGCTGCTGGCCTACGAGGCCACTCGCTCGGTCGCCGTCGAGGACAAGGAGATCTCGACCCCGGTCTCACGCTTCACCGGCACCCGGATCGCCGAACCGCGCCCCATCGTGGTCCCGATCCTGCGCGCCGGGCTGGGCATGCTCGACGGGATGCTGCGCATCCTCCCCACCGCCGAGGTGGGCTTCCTCGGCATGGTCCGCGATGAGACCACGTTCGAACCCACCGCCTACGCCGATCGGCTGCCCGACGACCTCACGGGCCGCCAGATCTTCGTCGTCGACCCGATGCTCGCCACGGGCGGCACCCTGGCCATGGCCATCGACTTCCTGCTCGCCCGCGGGGCCCGCGACGTCACCGCCGTCTGCCTCGTCTCCGCGCCTGAAGGCGTGCAGCGCATCGAACGCGACTACAGCGACTCCGCCGAGGTCAAGATCTACACTGCGGCCCTGGACGAGAAGCTCAACGAGAAGGGCTACATCGTGCCCGGGCTCGGCGATGCCGGGGACCGGATGTACGGGATCGTCGACTGAGCACTTCGTCATATTTCGTCACAATCGTCTCATTTTCGCCCGTTCCATTGCAGGCGATCTGCTGTGTGACAAATAATGAAGCCATGACTTCAATGATCGACCCGATGCGAATGCCTGCGGCAGCCATGTGTATGCCCTGCGTTCGCGGTCGGTGATCACCCTCCCGCTGTCCGGCCTCGAACGAGTACACGCACCCAGAAGCAGCGGACTCATTCAGTCATATCGACCTGACGGTCGGAGCAAAGGACAGCCATGACGAATCCCGAACCCGCCTACATCCATCCACGCAGCGCAGTGGCCACCCGTCGCGCAGGAGCCAGGTTGAGCGCAGTCGACCCGCAGAACGCCCCGCACACCTACGGCCCTGCCGGCGTCGTCCCCTCGCCGAAGGCCGCTCGCGGCATCATCGTCTACATCGGACTCGACGAGTCGAAAGCCGCCGCCGACGGCACGAATCTCTCCGCCATCGCCGGTGAGCTGCAGGCCTATGCGAAGGAGCTGGCCAGCCAGGCCGAGACCCAGGCCGTCATCGCCCTGGCTCCGGAAGGCCGGGGCAGCGACATCGATGCCGTCCGTGCCGTGGCCACCGGTTCGCCCGCCGCGACCGGCGCCCCGGCCGCCACACACGGGCCCGTGCGCTCCCGGATTCCCAACCGCATCCACCCGCCGACCCTGCGCGAGGACGCTGCCCCGGCGGCGCCCGCGCCGCGCGGTTTCGGCGGCCGGGCCGGCGATGTCTACACTCGTGCCGCCGGCGAACGTCTGCGCATCGACATCCCCCGCCGGGAGGTCCGCATCGACGGTGAGCTCGTGGATGTCACCACGAAGGAATTCGACCTGCTCGCCACCCTCGTCTCCCGCGCCGACGAGACCCTGCCCCGCGAGGAGCTCATCAGCGCCGTCTGGTCCGGCGGTGAGGTGCCCGACGAACGCACCGTGGACGTGCACATCCGCCGCCTGCGCCGCCGCCTCGGCGAATATGCCTCGGTCGTGCGGACGATGAGGGGTTCGGGCTATCGCTACGACACGCACCCGGACGTCACCGTGTGGAGCGCCACCGCGCGCGGATGAGGCCCTCTCGCCCCCGCGCACCCAGACTGTGGGCCGCATCGCACTGCCCACCCAGCGTGGAACCAGACTTCCCGGTTATGATCATTGATCGATGAACCAGGCATATTCACCAGCGCGCAGACGGCACAGCCCCGCGAAGGGCATCACCGCATTGATCTTCGGGATCCTCTATGCGGCGTTCCTGCTCCTCCACAGTCCGCTCCCGACGAGGATGGGCATCGCGCTCATCGTCGAATCGGTTCTGCCGTGGACGGGTGTCTTCCTCGCGCTCGTGCTGCTCATGTTCCTCATCCGCTTCTCGTGGCTGTCGGCCATCGGGTTCCTCGTCCCCGCTCTCGTGTGGGCGGGCATGTTCGGGCCCGCGCTGCTGCCGAACGAGAACTCCGGCGAGGCGGACCTGACCGTGGCCACCCACAATGTGGGGGCGAGGATGCCGCAGCCGACGGCCGCGGCGCAGAACCTCGTCGACCACGATCCCGACATCGTCACGATCCAGGAACTCGAGTCCCTGTCCGGCAAGATCATCCACAAGGAGCTCGACTCCGCATTCACGCACTCCCAGGTCGTCGACACCATCGGAGTGTGGTCGAAATGGCCGATGTCCGACCCCGAGGAGATCGACCTCGGCCTGCAGTGGCCGCGCGCGTTCGCGACGACGATCTCGACCGACCACGGCGACATCCGCTTCTACTCGGTGCATATGCCGTCCGTGCGCCCGGGCCACGAATCGATGCGCAACGCCGCGCTGCGGCGCCTGGCGACTGCGGTGGAGACCGACGATGCCGACCATGTCATCGTCGCGGGTGACTTCAATACGGCCTCGACCGACAACAACCTCTCGACTCTGGTTCCCCCGCTCGAGGACTCGCGCGAGCAGGCCCGAGGCGGCTTCGGCTTCACCTGGCCGGCCCAATTCCCCGTGACCCGGCTCGACCACGTCCTCTACCGTGGATTCGACGCCGCCTCGGACGAGGTGCTCGACCGAGGGTCGAGCGACCACCGAGCCGTGCTCGTCGGACTCGACCTCGAGTAGGCCGGCCCGGTTCACGGACCGGCTCAGTTCGTGCACTGCCCCGTCGGCTGCGGAGTGCGGCTGTTCGCCCCGGCCTCGAGCTCATCGGCGATCTCGGCCCGAGTCAGCGCATAACCGGTCTCACCATCGGTGGCCGACCGCGCGAAGATCATGCCGACGACATCGCCCTCGGCGTCGAGGAGCGGTCCGCCCGAATTGCCTTCGCGGACGATGCCGCGCACCGAATAGACCTCACGGACGACCGGGTTCGAATCGTAGATGTCGAGCCCGCGGGCGTTGATCTTCTCTCTCACGCGCGCCGGTGAGATCGTGTAGGGCCCGTTGGCCGGGAAGCCGACGACCACGGAGTCGTCACCGGGGCCGAGCCCGTCGCCGAAGTCGAGGGCAGGGGCCTCGAGCTCGGGGACACGGAGCACGGCCACGTCCGCCTCGGCGTCGAACCCGACCACCTCTGCGGAGTACGGCCGTCCTCTGCCTGCGACCTGGACGGCGAGTTCGGACGATCCTGCCACCACGTGGGCGTTCGTGGCGACGAGCCCGTCGCGGAAGACGAAGCCGGAGCCTTCCGAACCGGCGGGGCAGGTGGTGGCCGTGGTCGTGATCTTGACGACCGAGTCCTCGGCACCGCGACCAACGTCGACCATGGCCTCGTCCGGTTCGCCGACTCCGCGGATCTGTTCGGGTTGTCCGGAGAACACCTGAGGGAATCCGGTGGCGCTCAGCCCCTTCGCCAGACCGCCGAGGGCCGTCTGCGAGGAATAGGGGATGGTCCGGTCGATGGCCGCGATGACCGCTGAGTCGGCGACCCATCGATTCGGTTCGACCAGCGGAGTGGTGCGGACGAAACCGGCGGCGAGCCAGACGACGAGGACATATACGATGCCGGCGGTGATGGTGCCGCCGACGGCGTCGAGACCCTGCCCCAGATCGGAGTCCATCGAGCGTTTGATCCACGCTCCGATGCCGCTTCCGGCGAAGGCGAAGAGGACGCTGAGGACCAGCGGCATCGAAGCCAGGAGCATGAGCACACCGGGATTCTCCATCGCGGTCGTGCCCTCGCTCAGCGATTCGACCAGCGGCGAGAGCAGGCGCCCGAGGATCCACCCGACGACGAAGCCCGCGGCCGTGCCCAGGCCGGTGATGAGCCCCTGACGGAAGCCGGCGAACAGCGCGCCGATGCCCAGGGCGATGAGGAGGATGTCGACGACGGTCACGGGCAGGATTACCGAGCCGGGCGTCTGGATGCGGCCAGCAGCCGATCGCGGGCGTCGGAGAACTGCTTGAGCTCTGTCCTCTCGATCTTGCGCTCCTGCTCGCCGCCGATGCCGGCGAGCACGCGCATGCGGGTGGTCGACAGCCTGCCCGAGAGGCGGATCATGGTGCGCATCTCCTCCTTGCCACCGGGAAAGGAATGGGCCCATCTGCGGCCGTTCTTCCGTCCTTTCCAAGTGCCGAGCATGTCGACCTCGGCGTGGGTGAGCCATCCGGAGTTCGCATAGTCGCCGAGCATGTTCTGCGTGTGCATCCGCTCGCTGCGGCGCAGGACGAGGCCGAGGGCCACCCAGGCGGCGGAGAAGATGAGGCTGAAGGCTATGAGGCCGATCCGATTGACGATCTCGGGGAAGGCTCCGAGCAGAGTCATCGAGCCGTTCCAGAAGCTGTGCAGACCCATGCCCACGAGGAGGCCGGGCAGCCACATGAGGATCAGCGACCACCAGGGCCATTTGCGTGCGGCGAAGCCGATGGTCACACCGGCACAGGTCGAGAACGTCGTGTGCAGCAGCGGAGCGCAGAGGCAGCGCAGGATGAAGATCTCGATCAGCCCGTCGACCTGCTGCTCGTTCCAGGCCCCGCCGAGGTAGAGGATGTTCTCCGTGAAGGCGAACCCCGCACCGATGAGAGAACCGTAGACGAGGCCGTCGAGAGGCCCCTCGAAGAAGCGCCGAGCTGCGAGGACGATGACGACGAGGAGGACGGTCTTCGTCGACTCCTCGACGACCGGGGCCTGGAAGATCGCCCCGATGACATTGGGAACCCCGTTGATGCCGACCATGTAGAGCGCGACGTCGCTGACGAAGGAGAAGACGAGTGTGAGGATGACGGCGGCGACGGCGCCCCAGAGGAGGCAGATGCCCAAGAGGAGCTTCGGCTGCGGCTTCCAGCGATCGAGCCACAGCACGTAGGCGATGATGCCGATGAGCGGGATCGCCGAGAGTCCGATGAGCGCGAACAGGCGCACACCGAAGGCGATTCCTCCGATGAGGGCGAGGATGAGCAGGCCTGCGACGAGGCCGACGAGGACGACGATGGCGATGACGAGCCGGACGATGTTTCCGGTCGAATCGGGCTCGGTCTGCGGCTGGGACTGTCGCACCGCCCCCGTCCACGGGGTCTCGGTCACCACCTGCGCAGGCGCCTGCATCCCGGCTCGGATGCGCATCTCCTGGGTGACGGTCGGAGCGAATCGCGGCTGCGCGTAGACACGGGCCTGCATGGGAACCTGCCCGGGCATCACCGGCTGGCCCTGCGTCACCGGCTGGCCCTGCATCACCGGCTGGCCCTGCATCGGCGGTGGGCCCTGGACGGGTGGCGCGCCCTGGGGCTGAGGGCGTGGCCGGAAGCGGTCATTGTTCTGCTGCTGCGGCGGCACCTGCCCCTGCGGCGGCATTCCCTGCGGATCCTGCACTCGAGGCGGCTGGGGGCGCCACGGCCCGGGCTGGTTCGGCCCCTGCGAGCCGGGACCGTTCTGTGCCGACATAGATCGTCCTTCTTCAGTTGGGGAAAGTACCGCTCCTCCAAGTTTAGGGTCGAACACCGCCGGCAGGGGCCCGTTGATGTATCCGTCCAGCAACACTTCAGCCGACTGACACCGTCTTCGGAAGCCCGCCGGGCGTCCGACTCGGGCGTATTCGGCTGTGGACGACGAAGTGACCAGTGGCCGTCTCGAGGGGATCTCGAAGTACGCAGACTGCCGGACGCCTCCGGATCTCCCACCCACTCGCCTTCCCGGCGCCGAACTCGACCTCGCCGACTCGCACGCGGTTTCCTGTGGACCCCCGAACCGCTTTCCACAGGCACTGCGATGCCCCTGGCCCTCGGCAATGCGCTCCGTGTCGAATCGACGCATGACTGCTTTCAGACTCGCATCGCTGCGCACCGCACTGCTCCTCACCGTCCTCACAATCGCCTCGCTGCTCGGGCTGGGTCCGGCCCTGGCTGCGGGCCCGCCTGTCGGTCTCGGAGAGGTGCCGGTGCTCTCGGCACCGAACGCCTATGGTCCGGGCATCTGGCACCACGCGAAGGCAGGCAAGACATGGTACGGCTCCTATCGGACCTTCCCCGACACCTGGGCCTACTGCATCGATGCGGGGAAGAAGTCTCCGCTGTCGAAGCACTTCCCAGGTGCCGAGGCGGAACGGATCACCTCGCCCCGCACGGCCTGGGCGCTGCACGAATATGCGGATTCTGACTCGAAGGACGTGCAGGCGGCGCTCAGTGCCATGGCGCGTCTCGACAGAGCACTCCCCCACGACCATCAGGTGCCGCCGCAGAAGCCGGCCGATCTGGGCGAGAAGTTCGCTGGTGCCGCGAAGCAGCACTCGACGATCCTGGCGAAGGCGAAGAAGTACGCAGGCCCGTATACGCTTGATATCAACCTCGAACCGGTCCTGCAGATGCCCGTGCTCGAACCCTACGCCGCCGCGGAGTCCGCCTCTTCTCCTGACTCCGAGAAGTCTGATACCGACAAGGGCAAGATCCTCGGCACCCCCACCGATGAGGCGACGCTGACGATCTCGCTGACCAGTGCCTCCGGAGCACAGGTTCCCGACATCCCCATCACACTCTCCACCGATGGTGCGCAGGACTCCCCGAAGACCCTGACCACCGGAGACGAGCCCGTCACCACGACGCTGCAGGCGAGCGCTCCCGGCACACTGTCGGTCACCGCATCCGCGAAGGTCGCCCCGGAGGCCGTGCGCCTCTTCGAACCGACGAAGGGCACTCGTGTGCAGCGGGTCATCACCCCGGACAGTCCCGCCGAGGTCACGGACGAGGCGGCTCTCGAACTGAGTTCCCAGCCGAAGGTGACCACCGAGATCTCCGACCAGACACCGGCTCCCGGCACAGCTGTGACCGACGAGTTCACCGTCTCCGGTCTCATCGGCGATCACACGGTCACCGTCGAGCACACCCTGTGGCAGACGGCCACCCAGCCGAAGCTCGGCACGCAGAACGATGATGCCCGCGCCATCGGCTCAGTGACTTCGAGGGACGTCGGCAACGGTACCCACACATCCGGGGAGATCACGGTGCCCGAGGATTTCCGCGGTTGGCTCTACTTCACCGAGACCATCGCCGGTGACAAGTCGACGAAGGAATGGAGAGGCATCCACGGCCAGCCCCGAGAGACCGGGTTCGTTCCCTGGACCCCGAAAGCCGACACCGAGGCCGTGCTCGAAGGGACATCCACCCACGACGAGGTGGCCGTGACCGGACTGCGCCCTGGTTCCGAAGCCGTGCTCACCGTGACCGCCTACCATTCGACGACCGAACCCGAGCAGTCGTCGGAACCGCAGGGTGAGGAGCTGTCCGCACAGGACTACACCGTCGTCGCCGACGCCGACGGTCGCGCCGAGATCAGCACCGAACCGATCGACATGCCCCTCGGCTGGGTGACCTATGTGACGGCCATCGCCGGCAGCGATGTCAATGAGGCATGGACGAGCGACTGGGGAGTTCCGGCCGAGACGGTGCACCGGCCTCCAGAGGAGAAGCCGAGCACGCCTCCGGCTCCGCCGGAGAAACCGGAGGAGCCGAGCACGCCGCCGAACCCGCCGGAACAGCCGAGCACGCCGCCCGAGGAGCCCGAAGCCCCGGAACAGCCGGAGGGCATGCAGCCCCCAGCGGCCGAACCGGTCGCCGAGACTCCCGCAGCCCCGGCTGCGCCTGCCGAGCTGCCGCGCACCGGCACCACGGGCAACGGCGTGCTCATCGGTTTGGGCATCGTCCTCGTCGGACTCGGCACGACCGTCCTCCTCATCACGGGACGACGCCGTGAGGAGCGCTGAACACGAGGCCGCGGGCTCAGTCCTGCACCCATTCCTTCGCCCAGGCGCGGGCACCGTTCATCATCAGGCCGACATCGGCGCCGACGAGGACGAACGACGCCCCCGCGGCAAGGTACTTCCGAGCCTGCTCCGGATCGAAGGCGTTGACGCCGACGGGCTTGCCCGCCGCTCGCACCGCCTCGAAGGTCCTGGCCACGGCGTCCGTGACGTCCGGATGCGTCTGCTGGCCGAGCAGACCCATCGACGCGGCCAGGTCCGAGGGGCCGACGAAGACCTGATCGATCCCGTCGACAGAAGCGATCTCAGCGGCATTGTCGACGGCGGTCGCCGATTCGATCTGCACTGTCAGGGACACGAACTCCTCGGCCCGGGACAGGTAGCCGTCCACGGCATTCCACCGTGATGCCCGGGCCAGGGCCGAACCGACCCCGCGCACGCCCCTGGGGGGATAACGGACGGCGGCCACGGCCGCCTCGGCGTCGGATTTCGTATCGACCATCGGCACCAGCAGATTCTGAGCACCGAGATCGAGGTGCTGCTTGATCAGCACCTGATCATTGACCGGCACCCGCACCACCGGCGTGGCCGGATACCCGTTCATCGCCCGCAGCAGTGACGTCACCGTTTCGAGCCCGATCGGTGAATGCTCGGCGTCGATGAGCACCCACTGCATCCCGGAGGCCGCAGCGATCTCGGCGGCCACGGGCGAACCCGAGCACACCCACATCCCGGCCAGGTGCCGGCCCTCGTCGAGGGCCGCCACCCGGTCGGCGAAGGTCTGCGGAAGTTCTAGGCGAAGCGGCATGAGATGACTCCCAACTCTCCGTAGTCGGCATGGACGGTGTCGCCGGGATATACCCACATGGGGCGGGTGAACGACCCGGCCAGCACCGTCTCCCCCGCTTTGAGCACATCGCCGTGTTCGGCGAGTTTGTTCGCCAGCCACACGATGCCCCGAGCCGGATGGTCGAGCACGGCGGCCGCGACCCCTGAGTCCTCGATCGCCTCATTGCGGTAGAGCAGCGCATTCACCCGGCGCAGGTCCACGGCATCGACTGCGACCGGACGGCCGCCGAGGACCATCCCGCCCAGTGCCGCATTGTCCGAGATGGTGTCGACGATCGTGCGTCCTTCCATCTCGATGCGCGAGGACAGGACCTCGAGCGCGGGAACCACGTACTCGGTGGCCCGGAGGACGTCGAAGAGGCTGACATCGGGCCCGCGCAGCTCCTCGCGCAGGACGAAGGCGAGTTCGACCTCGATGCGCACTCCCGAGAACTGGGAGTGGTCGATGACGGAGCCGGTGTCATAGACCTGATCGGCGAAGATCGCGCCGTAGTCGGGTTCGGAGATGCCCGTGGCCTGCTGCATCGGCTTCGAGGTCAGGCCGATCTTGTGCCCGTACAGTCGGCGTCCTGCCGCCTCACCGCGCCGGCGCCATTCGTTCTGCACCGCATAGGAGTCCTCGACGGTCATGTCCGGGTGCTTCGCGGTGAGCAGACCGATCTTCTCGCCGGTCCTCTCCGCCTGAGCGAGATCGTCGGCGATGGCCGCGATCGTTGCCTCATCGAGCATCATCAGTCCTCTCTTCGAAGTCAACGACTCGGATCACAGCTGGTGACCGAGCTTGAACTCGTCCTCACCGTCATCGGCGCCCGAGTGCGCACCGAATCTCGAGTCCGCGTCCTCGCGACGGGTGTAGGAGAACCCGTCGGCGCCGATGGTGACCTCCATCTCGGAGTCATCGGTGCGTTCGACAACCGGCATCGGGACTCCGTCGAGGTCGAGGACGAGCGAGGCGTCCGTGTACCAGGAGGGCACGACCGGATTGCCCCACCAGTCACGGCGCTGATTGTCATGAACGTCCCAGGTCACCCGCGGATTGTCCGGGTCGCCGGTGTAGTAGTCCTGGGTGTAGATCTCGATGCGGTGACCGTCCGGGTCGCGCAGGTAGAGGTAGAAGGCATTCGAGACGCCGTGGCGTCCGGGTCCGCGTTCGATCGAGTCCGACAGCCGCAGTGCACCGAGCTTGTCGCAGATGGCGAGGATGTTGTGCTTCTCGTGGGTCGCGAAGGCGACATGGTGCATGCGCGGCCCGTCGCCTCCGGTCATCGCCGTGTCGTGGACGGTCGGTTTGCGACGCATCCACGCCGCGTAGACGGTGCCCTCGGAGTCCTGGATGTCCTCGGTCACGCGGAAGCCGAGCTTCTCCATGTAGTCCACGGCCTTCGGCACATCCGGAGTGACCTGGTTGAAGTGGTCGAGGCGGACGAGCGCTCCCGGCGAGTACAGGTCGTAGCGCCAGGCCAGACGCTCGACGTGCTCGACGTCGTAGAAGAATTCGTAGGGGAAGCCCAGCGGGTCCTGCACGCGCACCGAATCGCCGATGCCGCGCACGAACCCGTCCTTGCTGCGCCGGACCTCGCAGCCGAGCTCACGGTAGTACGCCTCGGCGCGGTCGACGTCCTCCGGGGTGCGGACCCGGTAGGAGAACGCCGCGGCCGCGGCCACCGGACCCTGCCGCAGCACGAGGTTGTGGTGGATGAACTCCTCCATCGACCGCAGATAGACGACGTTCTCGTCCTCCTCGGTCACCTGGAGGTCGAGCACGTCGACGTAGAAGTCACGCGACTTCTTCAGATCGGTGACGACGAGTTCCATATACGCGCAGCGCAGGACATCCGGAGCGGGAACGGACGGGATTGGGATGGCAGTGGACATGGGTTTTCCTTAAAGGGTCAGTGATTCGAAGGAATGTGGGGCGGCGGATGCGCTCACTGCTTGCCGAAGACCGGGTTGTGGACCTCGCCGAGGTTGATGTGCACGGACTGCTGTTCCGTGTAGAAGTCGATCGAGCGATAGCCGCCCTCGTGGCCGAGGCCCGAGGCCTTGACTCCGCCGAAGGGGGTGCGCAGGTCGCGGACGTTATTCGAGTTCAGCCACACCATTCCCGACTCGACTGCCTGCGAGAAGTTGTGCGCCCGCTTGAGGTCCGAGGTCCAGATGTAGGCGGCGAGGCCGTACTTCGTGTCGTTCGCCAGCTCGAGGGCCTCCTCGTCGGAGGAGAAGGGAGTGATGGCGACGACGGGACCGAAGATCTCCTCCTGGAAGATCCGGGCATCGGGCTTCACGTCGGCGAAGACGGTCGGTTCGATGAAGTTGCCGGTCTCGAAGCCCTCGGGACGTCCGCCGCCGGCGACGAGGCGGGCCTCGGTCTTGCCGATCTCGACGTAGGACATGACCTTCTCATAGTGCTCGGGATGGACGAGCGCGGCCACCTCGGTGGACTCCTCGGAGGGCAGACCGACCTTCACACGCTTGGCCTGGGCGGCGTAGCGCTCGACGAACTCGTCGTAGATCGACTCCTCGACGAGGATGCGCGAACCCGCGGTGCAGCGTTCCCCGTTGAGCGAGAAGACGCCGAAGATGGTGGCATTGACGGCGGCATCGAGGTCTGCATCGGCGAAGACCACGGCCGGTGACTTGCCGCCGAGCTCCATCGACAGGCCCTTGAGCCACGGTGCGGCGTTGGCGAAGATCGTCTGGCCCGTCTTCGACTCTCCGGTGAAGGAGATGAGCGGAACATCGGGGTGCTTGACCAGGGAGTCGCCGGCGAACCCCTCTTCGCCGAAGCCGTTGACCATGTTGAACACGCCCTGGGGCAGACCGGCTTCTTCGAAGATGCCGGGCCACAGGGACGCCGAGAGCGGAGTGAACTCGGCAGGCTTGAGCACGACGGTGTTGCCGGTCGCGATCGCCGGGCCCAGCTTCCACGACTCGAGCATGAACGGGGTGTTCCAGGGGGTGATGAGCCCGGCCACGCCGATCGGCTTGCGGTTGACGTAGTTCGCCTGTCGGCCGGGCACCTTGAAGGCGTCGTCGACCTGGGCGACGATGAGGTCGGCGAAGAAGCGGAAGTTCTCCGCAGCACGGGCCGCCTGGCCCTTGGCCTGGGTGATCGGCAGACCGGAGTCGAAGGACTCCATCGCGGCGAGCTCGTCCTTGCGGGACTCGACGATGTCGGCGATCCGGTTCAGGATGCGGGCACGCTCACGCGGCAGCATCGTCGGCCAGGGGCCTTCGTCGAAGGCCGCCTTCGCCGAGGCGACTGCCGCCTCGATATCGGCCTTCCTGCCCGAGGCCGCCTTGATGTAGGGCTCGTTCGTCACCGGGTTGAGGACGTCGAATTCCTCGCCGTCGATCGAATCGACGAATTCGCCGTTGATGTAGTGGCGGATCTTCTCCGGCACGCTGGCCGGCGGGGTGGTGGACGATGTCATGACCTGTCCTTTCCTGAAACTGTGGTCGATTGGGCGTTCTGGTAGCTGTGCAGTGTGGCCGAGCGGTGTTCGCGCACGGCGCTCTCGATCTCCTGCGCCGAGGCACGGGCCCGGATGAGCGCGACGATGCGGGAGTGTTCGTCGACCGATTCCAGAGCTCGTTCGGGCACGAAGGAGAACGTCGAGTCCCGCAGGTGGGAGAGCCGGTCCCATTCGAGCCCGACGAGAGTGCGCAGCCGCTCGTTCGGGCATCTGCGGAACAGCGTCTCGTGGAACTCGTGGTTGAGTCGGGTGAACGCAGCGGCGTCGAAGTCGCTCAGCAGTTCCCGCATCCGATCGTTGATCGCCTCCGCCTCCTCGAGGTCGGCCGCGCCGAGGTGGTCGCGGGCCTGCGCCATGGCAGCCCCTTCGAGGATCGCAACGGTCTCCATCGACTGGGCGTAGGAGCCCTGGTCGACCATGGCCACCCGCGCCCCGACATTGCGTTCGAAGGTCACGAGCCCGTCGGCCTCGAGCCGGCGGATGGCCTCGCGCACCGGCACCACCGAGGTGTCGAGTTCGAGCGCGATCTGGGCGAGGACGAGCTTGTGCCCGGGCTCGTAGGTCTGGTCGGCGACGCGTTCGCGGATCCACCGGTAGGCGGTTTCGGCCTTGCTCAGTGAGGCCGCCGGCGTCGCACTGTCGGCGACGGGTGCGGAGGTCTCGGTGCTCACCGTGAGGCCTTCCAGTCCTCGAACTTCGCCTTCCATTCGCCCTTGGGCGGGAAGAGTCCTTCGATGGGGTGACCGGCCGCGACCTGCTCGGCCACCCAGCCGTCCTCGGTCTCCTTCGCCAGGGCCGCATCGACGACCTCCTCGACGAGATCGCGGGGGATGACGATGGCACCGTCATCGTCGGCGACGATCACGTCTCCGGGCAGGACGGTGGCGTTGCCGCAGGCCACGGCCACGTCCGCTTCCCAGGGCACGTGCCGTCTGCCGAGCACCGCGGGGTTCTTGGCGGTGGCGAACACGGGCAGGATGCCGGCCACCTCGGCGGAGTCGCGGACCCCTCCGTCGGTGATGACGCCGGCGGCACCCAGTGACTTCGCACGCAGGGCGAGGATGTCGCCGAGTGTGCCAGAACCCGATTCGCCGCGGGCCTCGATGACGACGACTTCCCCAGGCCTGATCGAGTCGAAGGCCCGCTTCTGGGCGTTGAAGCCGCCGCCGTGAGATCTGAACAGGTCCTCACGGTTGGGCACGAAGCGCAGCGTCTTCGCGGTGCCGACGATCTTCGCTCCCGGCTTCAGCGGTGCGACGCCCTCGATGACGACATTGTTCAGCCCGCGAGCGCGCAGCTGGGCGGACAGGCCCGCGGTCGGGGCTTCTTCGAGCTTGGCGACGATCCCTGCGTCCAGCGCGGGGCCGACCGGGGCCTCCTCGTCCGCGGGCGGCAGACCGGCGGCTTCGCGCGATCCCCAGGCGTCGGCGCTCAGCGCCTCGTCGATGCTCGGAAGGCTGCCGAGCTCGGCGTCGAAGTCGCCGGGTCCCTCGACCACGGTCGTCTTCAGCCGCCCGGAGCTCAGCTGGGTGCCTTCCCGCGCCGAGGTGGCCGTGACCTCGACCTCGACCGTGTCGCCGGGGACGACGACCGAGGATCCGGCGGGCGTGCCGGTGAGGATCACGTCACCGGGTTCGAGGGTGAGGTGCTGGCTGAGATCGGCGACGATCCGCGGCAGACTGAAGATGAGCTGCTGGGCGCTCGTTCCGTCGTCCTGGACGACTGCGCCGTTGACCCAGGTGCGGATGCGCAGGGATTCGGGATCCGCCTCGGCGGCGGGGATGAGCTCGGGACCGAGCGGGGTGTAACCGTCGCGGCTCTTCGAGCGCACGTTCGACCCCTTGTCCGGGGTCTTCATGTCATAGAGGCCGAAGTCGTTGGACGCGGTCACACCGGCCACATGGGACCAGGCCTGCGCCTCGGTGATGTTCCGGGCGGCAGTGCCGATGACGACGGCGATCTCTCCCTCGAAGGCGAGCAGCGAGGTCCCGGCGGGCCGTTCGATCGTCTCCCCCGTCGCGGCCGCAGAGCTGCTGGCCTTGAGGAAGTAGGACGGCTGTGCAGGACGCTTCCCGCGCTGGGCCGCGCGCGATTCGTAGGCCACATGCACGGCAATGATCTTGCCCGGACGGGCGGGAACACCAGCTGGAGTCGACATCGATCTCACACCTCACTTCGATTGGCTTCACGAGAGATCGTATATGATACGGTTCCCGAGGACAAGTAATCCAGGACACAGCGAAGGTGTCCGGCAGACACCGCACATGCACGACAGGACACAGAAGTCATGGCAGCACAGAAGCACACCCAGACCCGAGTGGCGTTCGCGACCGTCGTCGGCACGAGTATCGAATGGTACGACTACTTCCTCTACGCGGCGGCCTCGGGACTGATCTTCAACGAACTCTTCTTCGGCCCGCTCGGCTCGACGCTGTCGACCATGGTCGCCTTCGCGACCGTCGGCATCAGTTTCCTCTTCCGGCCGCTCGGCGCCTTCCTCGCCGGACACTACGGCGACAAGCTCGGCCGCCGGGTGGTCCTCATCATCACCCTCATCGCCATGGGTGCGGCCACGGCGCTCATCGGCTTCCTGCCGACCTACGAATCGGCAGGCGTCCTCGCCCCGATCCTGCTCATCGCCCTGCGCATCGTCCAGGGGATCTCGGCCGGAGGCGAATGGGGCGGAGCGGTTCTGCTCGCAGTCGAGCATGCGGACGAGAAGTCCCGCGGGCTGCGCGGCTCCTTCCCGCAGATCGGCGTCTCGATCGGCCTGCTCCTGTCCTCGGGAGTGCTGGCGCTGATGACCTCGATCGCCCCGGGCGATGCCTTCCTCGAATGGGGCTGGCGGGTGCCTTTCTACCTCTCCGTCGTGCTCGTCTTCGTCGGCTATTGGATCCGTCGGGGCGTCGAGGAGTCCCCGGTCTTCCACGAGATCGCCGAACGCAAGGAGCAGGTGACGAACCCGCTGGGCAAGCTGTTCAAGAGCCATTGGCTGCTCGTCGTCCTCGCCTCGCTGGTCTTCATGGGCAACAACGCGGCCGGATACATGACCACCGGCGGCTACATCCAGAACTACGCCACGGATCCCGCCGGCCCCATCGGCCTCGAGCGCGGTCCCGTGCTGTGGGCCGTGGCCGCCTCGGCGGTGTCCTGGCTGGTCTTCACGATCATCGCCGGTGCCGTCTCGGACCGGGTCGGGCGCAAGAACTGCTATCTCCTCGGCTGGGCCTTCCTGCTCATCGGCATCGTCGCCCTGTTCCCGCTGGTCAACACCGGCAGCGCCGGAATGCTCCTGCTGGGGCTCATCGTCCTCACCGTCGGGCTCGGTTTCACCTACGGCCAGCAGCCGGCGATGTACGCCGAGCTCTTCCCCTCCAGCGTCCGCTTCTCCGGAGTCTCGGTCTCCTACGCCATCGGCTCGATCCTCGGCGGGGCCTTCGCCCCGACCATCGCGAAGGGCCTGGTGTCGGCGACCGGCACGACGGCCTCGGTGGCCCTGTACCTGGCAGTCGTGGCCGTGCTCGCCCTGGCGGCAACCTCGGTCCTGCGCGATCGCACCGGGATTCCGCTCGGCCCCGACCATGAGGACGAGCAGGCGGTCAGCCCGGTCATCGGGATCCGCTCCAAGCACCGCGACGACGTCGAGCGCCGCGGACAGGACAAGCACCGCGGTCCGGACAAGCACAGCGTCGAGGCGACCGCGCGCGAATGACCTGCGACAACGGTGACCGGGACCACCACCGGATCATCGGATCGTATATGAACTGTTAGTATTCGAGTATCACGACGACGTGTCATGAACCGGAGGTTGACATGCATTTCCATCAGAACGGCTACGTGTCCGCTGACCCGCGGATCGAAGAGGCCGCCGGGTACGGAATCGATCGCAGCCAGGACCTGCCCGATGAGGTCGATGTCCTCATCGTCGGCAGCGGACCCGCCGGGATGATCGCGGCCGCCCAGCTCTCGCAGTATCCCGAGGTCAATGCCCGGATGATCGAGAAGCGCGGTTCCCGCCTGGTCATCGGTCAGGCCGATGGGATCCAGGCCCGTTCGGTCGAGACCTTTCAGGCGTTCGGCTTCGCCGAGGAGATCATGCGCGAGGGCTACCACATCACGGAGATGTCGTTCTGGAATCCGGACCCGGAGAACCCCGAGCACATCATCCGCACTGGTCGGCCCAAGGACGACGAACACGGAATCAGCGAGTTCCCGCACCTCATCGTCAACCAGGCTCGGGTTCTCGACTACTTCGCCCAGTTCGCCGTCCAGTCCCCGGGCCGGATCACTCCCGACTACGGCATCGAATTCGTCGACCTCGCCGTCGACAGCGGTGCCGCGGACTCCCCCGCGACGGATCATCCGGTCTCCGTCACAGTCCGCTACACCGCCGGTGAGCGCGCCGGCGAGGAGCGCATCATCCGGGCCGGCTACGTCGTCGGATGCGATGGAGCCCGCTCGAAGGTGCGTTCGTCCATCGGTCGCACGATGACCGGTGACCAGGCCAACCACGCCTGGGGCGTGATGGATGTGCTCGCGAATTCGGACTTCCCCGATATCCGAACGAAGTGTGCGATCTCCTCGAAGCACGGCAACATCCTCCACATCCCCCGCGAGGGAGGACACCTGTTCCGCATGTACGTCGACCTCGGCGAGGTTCCCGAGGACGACGCGCGCCAGGTGCGGCAGACGAGCATCGACGAGATCATCCGCCGGGCGAACGCGATCATCGCGCCCTACAGCCTCGATGTGAAGAACGTGGCCTGGCATTCGGTCTACGAGGTCGGACATCGTCTCACCGATGCCTTCGACGACACCGACGAGACCGACCCGGGCTCCTCCTGCCCTCGGGTGTTCATCACCGGCGACGCCTGCCACACGCATTCGGCGAAGGCCGGGCAGGGCATGAATGTGTCGATGCAGGACGGGTTCAACATCGCATGGAAGCTCGGTCAGGTCGTCTCGGGCCGGTCGTCGACGGAGCTGCTGCGGACCTATTCTGCCGAGCGTCAGGTGACGGCGAAGAACCTCATCGACTTCGACAAGGAATGGTCGACGCTCATGGCGACCCCGCAGGAGGAGCTTCCCGACAAGGCTTACCTCGAGGACTTCTACGTCAAGACCGCCGAGTTCCCCGCCGGCTTCATGACCGAGTACACAGAGTCGATGATCACGACATCCTCGAAGCATCAGGACCTGGCCGACGGGTTCCCGATCGGCAGACGGTTCAAGTCCGCACGCGTCCAGCGCAGCTGCGATGCGAACTTCATCCACCTCGGTCATGAGGCCAGGGCCGACGGTCGCTGGCGCATGTACGTCTTCGCGGATCGCGCCGCGCCGACTTCCGGTGAGGGCGACGCCGGAACCGCCAGGTCGAAGGTCGAGGCCCTGGCGTCGTGGCTCGAATCCGATCCGGCCTCCCCGCTGGTGGCCTATCGGCGGGAGGGTGAGGACCTCGACGCCCTCATCGAGCTCAGCGTGGTCTACCAGCAGGAGCACAAGGAGTTCTCGTTCCCCGATGTGCCGACCGTCTTCCGCCCGCACGTGGGTGCCTTCGGCCTCGAGTACGTGGAGAAGATCTATGCCGCCCTGCCCGATGAGGACATCTTCGCCGCGCGCGGGATCAGCCGTGACGGCGCCGTCGTCGTCGTGCGACCCGACCAGTACGTGTCCGGCATCTTCCCGCTCGAGGCACATGCCGAGATCGGTGAGTTCTTCGCCGGAGTCTTCGCCCCTGTGAAGTGAGCTCTCATGCGGCGGGGCCGTGGTGCTTCTTCGAGCAGCGTTTGAGTCGTGCTCGTCGGTGCCGGGTCTTTCGGGCTTCGGCGGTCAATCCGCAGACTCCGGCCGCGACGAAGCACAGACTGCCGAGGATCCAGAAGACGAAGCCCGGCGCCGGATAGGCGATCTCCATCCCGCCGGCGGGAAGACCGCTTGCAGTCTGCCCGTCCCAGATCAGGAACGGCGGGTCGACGACCATCTGCAGCAGTCGCAGGCACAGCACTGTGCCGAGGACGATCGCGGCCACCGACCACCATTTGGATGCGGCGAGCAGCCAGGCCGTGACCGCACCGGCGAGGATCACGATCCAGAGCAGGAGGTAGACCTCGTCGAGGTCATTCATGTCGATGGGCGACAAGCCGAGGGAGGTGACCCGGATCCGCGTCGAATCCGGGTCACCGCTGTCGAGGACGGGAACGACGATCGTGATCATCCAGCACGCCACCGCGCCCAGCGGCAGCACTCTGGCCGCGAGATTCAGTCGTCGACCGCCGTCACTGTCTGGTCTGTCCATGAGAACGATTCTCCGCGGTTCTCATGTGCCGGATGTTCCGGTGATGTTGCAGATCCGACACCGCCCGGACCGTCACCGCCAGGGGCCGTTCAGTCGGGACCGAAGACCATGAGCGCCAGCTGCTCTTCGAAGGGATTGCCTGCGAGGCAGTCTGCCGAGGGGCGCAGATGCCGGTTGCGTCTGCGCCATTCGGCGATCTGTCGGGCACGGGTGCAGTATCGAGGCGGAAGCTTCCGGGGAAGCTCGGCGGGCGGTTCGATCCTCACGGTCTCGCTGGACCGGTGTTCCGGAAGCCCGGGCTCCTCCCGGGCCCCGGGTCGCTCCGGCTCGAGGAACCGGGAGAAGACCATCCTCCAGTCCTCTGCCGGCGGCAGCGGCCCGGCGGAGTCCGCGCAGGGCCCGGCGCGGGGGTAGCGCATGCGGCGCACGACCGGCGGGGTCATCACCTCGTAGGTCCGTCCGCCGGGTGTCGTGACCGTCAGTCCCTCAGCGGTGGCATCGTGCCTCCAGCCCGGATGCTCCTTCGCATAGTTGCAGGCCGCACACAGTCCCGAACCGTTCTCCCAGGTGGTCTGCCCGCCATCGGCGTACGATTCGGCGTGATCGGCGTGTCTGATGGGAGCATCGCACCAGGGGGTGCGGCACACGTCGTCGCGGAAGACGATCATCTGACGCAGCCTGCCGGAGAACTCCCGGCCGCGCGCTTCCATCCTCACCAGCTGTCCGTCCTCGGGCCGGGCGAAGAGTCTGCTGACGAACACCCGCGCCTCATTCGCGGTGACGAACTCGCGAGCCGTCTTCGCAGGCAGCGGACCGTATCCGGGCAGCCAGGCGGGCACCATTCCGTCGGAGAGCAGTGATTCGGCCTCGACCAGCATATGGATCTCCGCGGGCACGGCCGACGCCGTCGCCTGTCCGCTCAGTCGTTCGACGAAGGTGTCGGCGATGACCTGCTGCCGGTTCCGCCCGTTCGCCGAGCCGCCGGCGATGATCGTGTCGGCTCCGGACTTGAGGCTCTCAAAGGCGGCGAGCGCCTGCGGCATCGGCAGTATCGCCGAGACCCGTCCCATGGCGTCGTCGAGCGGAGTGAGACTCACCCGCCGGTGCGACGCCGCCTTCGCCGCGCGCTTCGCAGCCGCCTCGGCGTCCATTTCGCAGCTCATCGCCCGCACTTCGGTGCGCAGGCTGCGCAGTCCCGCCGGTTCCAGACTGCGCTTCATCCTGGAGTCGACTCTGCGGCGGTCATCGGGACGGAGCACTGCGGTCTCCTCGACCATGATGCGCGCCTTGTCCTCGGAGATCCTGCCCATCGCCAGCGCCTCGAACGTCTGGGGCATGCCGTTGACGACCGTGCGGGCCGTGCTCAGGAACTTCCGCCCCGAACCGGGCGAGACCCTCTTGGCCAGACCGACCTCATCGCCGGCGCGGACGCCGCATTCACGCGCGGGCACCCCATTGGTCCGGTCCCGTTCGCGGCGCAGCTTCTCGAAAGCCACGGCCTCTCTGGCCTGGACCGACGCGACAGTGGCTCTGAGTTCTTCGAGCGCAGTGATCCTGGCAAGCGTCTCTGCCTCGGTGCCGCCGGTGGGCAACGCACGCAGGCAGGCTCCGAACCGAGCGATCTCGGCCAGCGGATCGGGCCTCTCCATCGGGTCCCGGACGGTGTCGGCGTCCATATGAAGACGGTACCGCGCGGCACTGACACAGCCGAGAACCGAAGGCTGCTCCTACCGGACCCCGCGCTGGATCCGGTTGAGGACCATGTCCATGGCCACGATGTTGTGGCCGCCGTCGGGAATGATGACGTCGGCGTTGCGCTTCGAGGGTTCGACATACAGTTCGTGCATCGGCTTGACCGTGCCCAGATACTGGTCCTCGACCGACTGCAGGGTCCGTCCGCGATCGACGACATCGCGCTTGATCCGACGCAGCAGACGCACATCGGCATCGGTGTCGACGAAGAGCCTGATGTCGAGCAGACTGCAGATGCGAGGCTCCGCGAAGATGAGGATCCCCTCGACGATGATCACCGATGAGGGCTCGACCAGGGTCGTGTCATCGCTGCGATTGTGGATCGAGAAGTCGTAGACCGGGCTCTCGACCGGTCGGGAGGCCCGCAGCGCCGTGAGATGGTCGACGAAGAGATCGTTGTCGAAGGCGTCGAGATCGTCGTAGTTGACCTTCTCGCGCTCCTCGTAAGTCAGCTCGTCGCGCCGTCTGTAGTAGTTGTCGTGGTAGAGCACGGAGGGCGGGCCCTCGCACTTGTCCAGCAGCGCCCTGGTCAGCGTCGTCTTTCCGCTGCCGGTGCCGCCGGCCACGCCCACAACCAAAGTCTCCACGGTTCGGTTCTCCTCCTCGGCTTCGCTCCTCCCCAAATCTATACCAGCCGGCTGCGAGCGCACTCCCCCCGGTTTCCGTTCGGCTCACCGGATTCGGTTAGACTCGGATCGCGCTTCAAGGGCGCGCACGGAAGTTCCTTCGAGCAGATTCCAGGGAGGTGGTAGTCAATGGATTCCGACAGTCGATTGTGCCCCCTCCCCCACCTCCGCTGACGCCTGCCGGACTCGCACGCGTCGACTCGACTCTGCTTGGAGTACGTCATGACCTCTGTCCTCGACGCCGCCACCATCCGCTCACTGACCGACAACCGCGACCTCGCCGCCCTCGGTGCCGCCATCCGCGGTCTCGGTCCGAATGCGACCACCGAGCTCATCGCCGAGCTCTCGGCCACCGAAGCCGCGATCGTCTTCCGACTCCTGCCCAAGGACGAATCCGTCGAGGTCTTCGACGACCTCGACCGCGGCACCCGGTCCGATATCATCGATGCCCTCCACACGGAGGAGCTGAGCACGATCTTCAGCGACCTCGACCCCGAGGATCAGGGCCGCCTCGTCGATGAGCTGCCCGCCAACGTCACCACGAAGCTGCTGAGCGCTGTCCCCGCCTCCGACCTCGGCGCGGTGATGGCGATCGCCGGCTACGGCCGGAATTCGATCGCCCGCCGGATGTCACCGACTGCCGTCATCGCATGGACGAACGACACCGTCGCCGAGGTGACCGGGCGACTGCGCGACACCGAGGTCGACCTCGAGGACGTCCGCCTCATCCCCGTCCTCACACCCGACCGTCGGATCGTCGGCACTCTCGATGCCCTCGAGCTCCTCCGCTTCGCGCCCGCCACCTGTGTGGACGAGTTGGCAGTGCCCGTCGAGGAGATCACACACACTGATGACGATATGGAGGCTGCCGCCAGGGCCGCCCTGCGCGAGGACGTCACGGTCCTGCCCATCGGCGATCGTGAGGGCCGCCTCGTCGGGATCCTGCCGATCAAGGACGCCGCACGCATCATCGCCGAGGCCGACGAGGAGGACTACGCGCTGTCCGGCGGCACACAGCCGCTCTACCGCCGGTATCTGCCGACCTCGATCCTCACGATCGCGCGTACCCGCATCGTATGGCTGCTCGTGCTCGCGATCTCGGCGGTGCTCACCGTCCATGTGCTCGAGATCTTCGAATCGACGCTGGCCGAGGTGGTCTCACTCGCGCTCTTCATCCCGCTGCTGACCGGCATCGGCGGCAATACGGGCTCACAGGCCGCGACGACTGTGACCCGGGCGCTGGCGATGGACGAGATCGGTCTGCGCGACTTCCTCCGGGTAGCCGGCAAGGAGCTGACGACAGGTCTGCTGCTCGGTGTGCTGCTGGCCGTACCGGCATTTGCGATCGCCTCTCCTCTCTACGGCATCGAGATCGGTGCGGTCATCGCGCTCACGCTCACGGTCAACTGCCCGATCGCGGCCGTGGTGGGTGGCTCGATCCCGATCGCGGCCAAGGCGTGCAGGGTCGATCCCGCGGTCGTGTCGACGCCGTTCATCTCGACCTTCTGCGATGCCAGCGGACTGCTCGTGTACTTCACCATCGCCATCGCGCTCCTCGGGCTCTGAGCTCGATCCCCCGGCCCGGGTTCACCCGAGGCTGCGTGTCAGCTGGGTCCACAGCTCCTGGTCGAAGCGGCGTCGGCCGAGCAGCCCGGCCATGTGCCTGACCGCATTGTCGACCTTGCCGCGCCAGACCTCGATCGCGGTCTTCGCATCCGAGCGGCTGAGGGAGCGGAAGATCGCTCGGTCGTCGCTGACGATGCGGTCGCTGGCCGGGGAGTAGTCGAGCTGGAGGATCGAGATGAACAGCCGCAGGCGCAGCGTGAGCGATTCGAAGGTGCGCGCCGATTCGCGCAGTCCCGAAGCCCGGGCCAGCTCCTGTTGGAAGTGCAGATCAGCGTCCTCGACGTCGATTCCGCTGCGGGTCGGCGCCGAGGCCTCGACCTGTCGCAGCGCCAGCTGCACGGGGACGAGGTAGCGCTGCGGACGCAGAGCCAGCGATCTCAGCACGACTTCCCCGATGGCCATGCGCGCGGCGTAGAGGTCGAGCACGTCGACGGTCGTGATGAGCGGGATCCGGGCTCCTCCGCGAGAGCCGTCGAGCAGCTTGTCATCGACCATCCGACGCAGAGCCGCGTCGACGGAGGCACGGGGCACGCGCATGCGTCGGGACAGCAGCCGCGGATTGATCCGATCGCCGGGGTCGTAACCGGAGTCGATGATCTCCTCACGCAGGGCGATCGCCAGGTGCTCGGTGATCGAACGAGTCTCCTTCGGCAGCCACGAAGATATCTCCATTGAGTCAGAAGTAATAGAAGTTCGTCTCGGCTCGATCTGCACCGATTCGCGCCACAGCACCCCCTCGAGTCCATGCCTGACGCGGGCAGCGAGCTGATCGAGCAGAGAGCCGGGAATGTCCTGGCAGCCGGCGAGCACGCTCTTGAGTTCGGCGACGAATTCCACGAAGCCTCTGTGCACCCTCGCACGGGGTCCGGCTTCGGCGACGGTGTCGTCCGGGACTTCGCCCAGGGGGTCGAAGACGAGGAGCTCCTCATTCTCCTCCCCCGCGAGCAGCGCCAGCAGATCGGCGGTCGGGGTCTGTCGATGCTCACTGCCGAACCGCTGTGCCCAACGTTGGACACCAGCCGAGCGCAGCGCCGCCGCGATCCCGGCGATGCGCCTCTGGATCCGCCGAGGCGGCACTGCCGGTCGGCCGTTGCTGTCGTCGCCACCAGTGTCGACGGCGCGGAAGCCGAGGATGACGAGGGGGAATCCGCTGGCCGCGAGGACGAGTTCGCGACCTCCGGTCACCTCGGCGACGGGGACGGTCAGCGAACGCACGGACCGGGAGACGATGCTCTGACTCAGACCGGTCGCCTCCGACAGCGCGCGGGTCGAATAGTCCCGTCCCGAGATCCTGGCCCCGGCGGTGGCGACCAGCGCCTCGACGACTTGATCGGCCGTAGCCTGGATCGGAGGGCGCCCGCTGCGGGGACGGTCCGCGAGGTCGCGCCGGCCCGCCCAGCGTCGCAGCGTCGACGGTGAGGCACCCGTGCGCGCGGCCACCTCGGCGATGGTGTCCGTCTTCAGAGCCGCCACCGCGGCACGACGGTCCTCCGGGGAATACATGTCACCATTCTAATACTTCTGACTCAAATACGCGTATGGGACGCTTCGACCTCTTCACCACCCGAATTCCGCGGCGCATACTGAGGTCAAAGCTCCACGGTCAGCGTCGATGCGTGAGAGCACCGCCTACGACAGACAGGGAGCACAGTTGCTGCACACCGATACCGATCTCGATCAGCTCACAGTCCGGTCGATCGACACCGTCCGCAAGTGGCTGCGGGTGGCGACGGCGAAGACGGCGGCGAAGAATCCGGCCGCCGAACGGCTCTCCGCGGTCCTGTCCGACGACAACGGCCTCGACTTCACCGTCGGGTTCGTCGATCGCGTGGTCCGCACCGATGACGTGCACGCTGCCGCCGACGCCCTTGCCGAGGTCGGCAAGCTCGCGCCCGAGACCATGTCGTTCCTCGACCGCGCGCAGATCAAGGCCGGAGCGGCCCTGGCCAAGGTCGCCCCTCAGGTCGTCGTGCCCGCCGCCCGCGCCCGGCTGCGCCAGATGGTCGGCCACATGGTCGTCGACGCCCGCGACAAGCAGTTCGGCAAGACCGTGGCCACGCTCACCGGCGATGGCCACCGGCTGAACATCAACCTCCTCGGCGAAGCCGTGCTCGGCGACACCGAAGCCGATCACCACCTCGAGGAGACCCACCGTCTGCTCGCCCGCGAGGATGTCGACTACGTCTCGGTCAAGGTCTCCTCGGTCGCCTCCCAGATCTCGATGTGGGCCTTCGACGAGACCGTCGACTATGTCGTCGATCGCCTCCGCCCCCTCTACAGCCAGGCGGCGAAGGCTCCGACCGGAGCGAAGTTCGTCAACCTCGATATGGAGGAGTACCAGGACCTCGAACTCACGATCGCGGTGTTCACCCGCCTGCTCTCCGAGCCGGAATTCAAGAACCTCGAGGCCGGCATCGTCATCCAGGCGTACCAGCCCGATGCACTCGGCGCGATCCAGCGGCTGAGCGAGTTCTCCGCCGAACGCGTCGAGAACGGCGGCGTCGGCGTCAAGGTCCGCCTCGTCAAGGGCGCGAACCTGGCGATGGAGACCGTGCACGCCGAGATCGCCGGGTGGCCGACGACGACCTGCGATTCGAAGCAGTCCACGGACGCGAACTACAAGCGGGTCCTGCACTGGCTGTTCACCCCGGAGCGGATGAAGGGGCTGCGCATCGGCGTGGCCGGCCACAACCTCTTCGACATCGCCTTCGCCCACCACCTCTCCGTCGACCGTGAGGTCACCGACCGCGTCGAATTCGAGATGCTCCAGGGCATGGCCAGCGAACAGGCCGCCGCGGTGACCGAGGACGTCGGAGACCTCCTCCTCTACGTTCCGGCCGTGCATCCGAAGGAGTTCGACGTCGCGATCTCCTACCTCGTCCGCCGTCTCGAGGAGAACTCGGCGAGCGAGAACTTCATGTCCGGCATCTTCGACCTCGCCAACGGCAACGATGTGTTCAAGCGCGAGGCCGACCGCTTCACCGCCTCCGTCAAGCAGCTCGAGGACACCCTCGAGGCCGACGGCGAGTCCGCCCCGGCACCGAACCGCCGCCAGGACCGCTCGGCCGAGACGCTCGGTGAGACGTCTGTCCCGACGGAGTTCTTCAACGAACCCGACACCGACCCCTCTCTGCCGGCGAACCAGGCGTGGGTGCGGAAGATCATCGCCGAGGCGACCGCGCCCGGTTACCTCGACGATCGTCCGAACGCTCCCGCCGTGGAGTCGACTGCCGAACTCGATGAGATGATCGCCCGCGGCCGGGCCGCCGCAGCGGACTGGCGCGAGCTCGGGGCCGCCGGCCGGGCCGAGATCCTTCACCGGGCCGCGGACATCTTCGCCGCCCGTCGCGCGGAGTTCCTCGCCGTCGAAGCCGCCGAGGTGGGCAAGATGCCTGCACAGTCCGACCCCGAGGTCTCCGAGGCGATCGACTTCATCCGCTACTATGCGCTGAATTCCCTCGAGCTCGAGAACCTCGAAGGGGCGTCCTTCACCCCCGATGAGATGGTCGTCATCACCCCACCGTGGAACTTCCCCGTGGCGATTCCCACCGGCGGCACCGTCGCGGCTCTGGCGGCCGGTTCCGCTGTCATCCACAAACCCTCGAAGCCGACGCCGCACTGCTCGGCGCTCATCGTCGACTGCCTGTGGCAGGCCGGTGTCCCCCGCGATGTGCTGCAGCTGTGCGCCCCGATCGAACGAGAGCTCGGCCAGCACTTGGTCTCGCATCCCGACGTCGACCGGGTCATACTCACCGGTGCGTCGGAGACCGCTGCCCTGTTCAAGTCGTTCCGGCCCGAACTCCACGTCAACGCGGAGACCTCGGGTAAGAACGCCCTGGTCATCACACCCGCCGCGGACCGTGACCTCGCCATGGCCGACCTCGTGCATTCGGCATTCGGACATGCCGGGCAGAAGTGCTCGGCCGCCTCGCTGGGCATCCTGGTCGGGTCGACCTACGACTCCGAGCGCTATCGCAGTCAGCTCGTCGACGCCGCTGCGTCGATGGTCGTCGACTGGCCTGCCAACCTCTCGTCCACGATGGGCCCGCTGACCGAGGATCCCTCGGACAAACTGCGGCGCGCGCTGACCTCGCTCGAGCCCGGCGAGTCGTGGCTGCTCGAGCCCAAGCAGCTCGACGACACCGGACGCCTCTGGAGCCCCGGCATCAAGGACGGCGTCAAGCCTGGATCGTTCTTCCACCTCACCGAGGTCTTCGGTCCGGTGCTCGGCCTCATGCACGCTCGTGACCTCGACGAGGCCATCGAGTTCCAGAACGCGGTCGACTTCGGCCTCACCGGCGGCATCCACTCGCTCGACCCCGAAGAGGTCGCCACCTGGCTCGACCGCGTCGAGGTCGGCAACGCCTACGTCAACCGCGGCATCACCGGTGCCATCGTGCGCCGGCAGTCCTTCGGCGGCTGGAAGCAGTCTTCGGTGGGTCTGGGGTCGAAGGCCGGCGGTCCGAACTACCTCATGCTCTTCGGCCACTTCGCTGACGACCCGGCCTCCCTGCCGGGTGCCCAGGGCTCCGCACAGAGCCTCGAGGCGGCGAAGGCCGATGACCGGCGGTGGAACGACTGCGAGTTCGGGGCCGCGAAGGATCCGTCACAGCTGAGCGCCGAGGCGAACATCTTCCGGTACCGTTCGCGCCCGGTCACTCTGCGCGTGACGGCCGAGGCGAGCCTGTTCGACCTCGAGCGGTCCCTGCACGCGGCGCGGACCGTCGGCTCGACCGTGCAGCTTTCCGTCGCCGAGGATGTGTCCGCCGATGTGAAGATCGCCGTCACGAACGCCGGGGTCGCGGCGCGTACGGAGTCGGCACAGGGCTTCGCCGAGATGGTCGGCCAGGGGCGCTACGACGATACTGTGGGTGCGCGCATCCGCATCCTCGGTCGTCTCGAGGACGAACTGCTGGCCGCGGCCGCTCCTCGTCCGGAGGTCGCCCTCATCGACGAACCCGTGACGTCCTCGGGGCGGGTGGAGCTGCGGTACTACGTGCAGGAGCAGGCGGTGTCGATGACGCTGCACCGCTTCGGCAACCCCAGCCGCGACTTCCACACCCTCGCGGCCCAGCTCAAGGCCTGAGCTTTCAGCGCTGCTGACTGACGGCGGCCGCGCAGCCTCGAGTGAGGCTGGGCGGCCGCCGTCAGTGGTTGAAGACCGTTCAGACCGTGACGGCGACCTGTCCGCGCATGAGCACGCGTGCGGTGCGGAACAGGGAGGTCGCCGTCACCGTCTTCTGCTCAGCGTCCCAGACAGCGGAGGCGGTGACGACTCCGGAAGGGGTTCCGAGACGCACTTCGGGGCCCGACGCAGGAGTCTCCGCACGGGTGATGATGCGGTTGACGATCGTATCGGGAATGAGTGCGGCGGCGGCCAGGCACATGGCTCCGGTTCCGGGCACGGCCTTGTGCGTCTGGCCCATGGAGATCATGCGCACCGGCAGATCGGAGTCCTTGGCCGCCAGCTTCGTCCCGTCCAGCAGGGTCGTCGGCGTCTGCGAGGTGACGATCGCGACTTTCGGAACGACCTGCGGTGCCTCCTCCGGGCTCTGGCACAGTCCCATGCGGACCGCGGCTTTCCGGCGCAGCTCGGCGATGAGCAGCATCGACGGCCGGTTCGCGTCGATGGCCTCCGGTGACTCATCACCGTTGAGGCCGATCGCCGCGGCCGGCACGATGACGACCGGAAGCGTGGCATCGACCATGGAGACCTCGAACCGTGCACCTCCGACCTCGATGGGCTCACTCGGCCGACCCGTCGGCAGCAGATCTGAGGTGCGGCTGCCTGCCGGGTCGGGATAGATGAGCTCGATCGGTGCCGCCCTGCCGCTGACGCCGGGAAGCTCGAACGCTCCTTCGACGGCGGCCTGGCCGTCTTCGACCGTGAGGCCCACATCGACGAACTGCCCGGTGTTCGAGTTGAACAGGCGGAACACGTGCCACCCGTCGGCTGCGGTGAGCAGCCCGGACTGCAGGGCGAAGGGCACAACCCCCGACGAGAGGTTCCCGCAGTTGCCGGAGTAGTCCACGACCGCCTCGGCGACGGCGACCTGGGCGAATGTGTAGTCGAGATCCACTCCGGGACGCCTCGATGCCGAGACCACCATCACCTTCGACAGGGAGGAGATGCCCCCGCCCATCCCGTCGAGCTGTCGACCGAACGAGTCCGGGGATCCGAGCGCGGAGCAGAAGATCGCATCCCACTGGCTCGCATCCCCGTCGTCGCCGAGTTCGGGCAGCGCATCCGAACGGAAGAAGAGGCCTTTGCTCGTACCGCCGCGCACGAAAGCGGCTTCGATCCAGCGGGTCATGGCTCCAGAGTAGTCACTTCACCGACTTCGGCACGATGACCATGGCCGCGAAGCCGAGCACGGCAACCACGGAGAAGAGGTAGAAGCCCCAGGGGTAGGCGATGCCCGCGGTCACGAGCGCACCCGTGATGAACGGCCCGACGATGGCACCGATGCGGCCGATGCCCGAGGCCATGCCGAGTGCGGTGCCGCGCGCCTGCGCCGGGTAGATCGCGGAGACGAAGGCGTAGACGAGCACCTGCGCGGAGAAGACGAAGACGCCGGTGATGAAGACCGCGAGGTTGAGCAGGACCTGACTCGTCATCGGAATGCTCAGGGCGGCGAGGAAGACCGCGGCGAGGACGAACCACATGAGCACGATCTTCTTCGTTCCGTGCCTATCGGCCAGCCAGCCGGCCAGGATCAGTCCGACGACGGCACCGATGTTCATGACGAAGAGCATGACGAGGGAGTCCGAGACCTCGTAGCCGGCGTCGGCCATGATCTTCGGCAGCCAGGTGTTGAGCCCGTACACGAGCAGGAGGCCCATGAAGCTCGACGCCCACACACCGATGGTGACCAGCGCGAGCTTGCCCTCGAAGAGCCCGGCCATCCCCGTCTTGACCGTGGACTCCACCGTCGCCGAGGCGGCCGCCGGATTCCGCTTCGCCTCCTGAGCGGCGAGGAACGCCTCCGACTCGGGCAGCTTCCACCACAGCAGCGGAACCATGACCAGGCCCGCGACGCCGCCGGCGACGAAGAGCAGATGCCAGTTGTGCGAATAGGCGACGGCGAGCAGCGAGATGCCGACGGCACCGGCATGGTAGCCGGTCATCGTCAGGGTCGTCGCCTTGCCGGTCTTGCCCGACTTGTTGTATTCGCTGATATAGGCCAGGCAGCTGGGCATCACGGCGCCGAGGAAGAGGCCGGCGATGAACCGGAACAGCGTGAACAGAGCGACGTTCGGGGCGAAGGCCACGAAGAGGGTGAAGAGGCTGAAGCCGATGACGCAGCCGATGATCGCCCACCGACGTCCGATCCGGTCGACGACGGGGCCGACGGATACGGCGCCCAGGCCCACGCCGACGAGGCTGAGCGTGGCCACGAGGGTGGCCGCCTCGGGGGTGAATCCGATCGCCTCGGTGGCGAGCAGCTCGGGGATCACCGCGCCGAGGACGACGAGGTCGAAGCCCTCGAGGGCGACGGCGAGCCAGCAGAGGACGGCAGGCCACCGGCTCGCCGAACTGGCGGCAGCGGCGGGCGCGGAAGGAGCGGTTGAGGACATCGGTGTCTCCGAGTGGTAGGCGGGTCGGATCAGAACGGGTACGGGGCGATGGACGAGCGCATCGTCACCCATTGGGTTTCGGTGAAGGCCTCGATATTGGCCTCGGCCCCGCCGAAGCGGGAGCCGTTGCCGGAGTCCTTCATCCCTCCGAAGGGGACGTTGGCCTCGTCGGAGACGGTCTGCTCGTTGATGTGGACCTTGCCGGTGTCGACGAGGTCGGCCAGGTCCATGGCCATGCCCACGTCACCGAGGATGCCCAGCGAGAGCCCGTATTCGCTGTCGTTGACCATCTCGGCGGCTTCCTCGAGGGTCGAGAACCGGGCCACGGGGGCGACGGGGCCGAAGATCTCCTGCGACCAGGCCGGGTTCGAGGGGCTGAGGTCGGTGAGCACGGTGGGCGGGACGAAGGCGCCTTCGCCCGTTCCTCCGGCGACGAGCCGGGCGCCGTCGGCGGTGGCCTTGTCGATGATCTCGCGCACGTGGGTGCGCTGCTTCTCGTCGATGATCGGCCCGATCGCGACGTCCTCGGTGGCGGGGTTGCCGACCGGCAGGTTCCGCGCGCGCTCGGCCAGCTGTTCGACGTAGTCGTCGTAGACGGACTCGTGGACGAGGTGGCGACCGGTGGTCATGCAGATCTGCCCCTGGTGCATCCACGAGCCGAACGCTCCCGCCGAGGTGGCCGGACCGACCTCCGCGCCGGGCAGGACGACGAGCGCATTGTTGCCGCCGAGTTCGAGGTGGCAGCGCTTGAGGAGGCGCCCGGCGGCCTCGCCGACCTTGCGGCCGGCTGCGGTCGAACCGGTGAAGGAGATGACAGAGACCTCGGGCGCGGCGACGACGGCTTCACCGGCGTCGAGCCCGCCGGGCAGGACCTGGAGCAGACCGTCGGGCAGTCCCGCCTCGGCGAAGACCTTCGCGATGGCCACTCCGGCGCACACGGCGGTGCGCGGATCCGGCTTGAGCAGGACAGCATTGCCCAGGGCGAGCGCGGGCGCGACCGAGCGGATGCCGAGGATGAGCGGGAAGTTGAAGGGCGCGATGACGGACACGACTCCTGCCGGAACACGGCGGGCGAAGGACCAGCGCGGTTCGTTCGAGGTCAGCACCTGTCCCTTGGGGTGGCTGGGCAGGGCGGACGATTCGTAGCAGATCTGTTCGGCGGAGCTGATCTCCAGTGCGGCCTTGGCCGGGATGGAGCCGGCTTCTCGGACGATCCAGTCGGAGAGCTCCGCAGCGTGTTCGGCCCACAGGGCTCCGGCGCGGCGGAGTACGGCGGCGCGTTCGGCCGGGGTCGTGCGCGCCCATTCCTTCTGTGCGGCGGCCGCGCGGGCAGCGGCTGCGTTGACGTCATCGGCGCTGGCGGTGCCGAGGCGGCCGAGGGTCTCTCCCGTGGCCGGTTCGATGACGTCGTAGGTCTCCCCCGCGCCGTCGGCCCAGGTGCCGGTGAAGATCTTCTCGTGCCAGTCGGATCCCAGGAACGTGTTCTCACTCATCGTCTGCCTCACTTCTTCTCAGGACGGGTCTTCTCGGTGTTGACTTCGATCAAGCTGGCCTGCCCGCGGCCGGCGCGCTCCTGTGCCTCGGCGAGCAGCCGGTCGAGTTCGGCGGCGTCCGCGGCGTGTGCGGCGGGCATCTGGTAGCCGGCGGCGATGGAGACGAAGTCGACCTCGCCGAGATCGAGTCCCGGGGCCTTGTCGACGCCGAGCATGTCGGCGAACCAGTCGAGTGCTCCGTAGGTGCCGTTGCGCAGCAGGACGATGATGACGCCGATGTCCTCCTCGACGGCGGTGCGCAGGGCCGAGATCGAGTAGTGGGCGGAGCCGTCGCCGATGATCGCGACGACCGGACGGTCGGGGTCGGCCAGGGCGACGCCCATGGAGGCGGGCAGTCCCCAGCCGAGCCCGCCGGAGGCCGGGAAGAAGTAGGAGCCGGGCTCCTCGAGGTCCATCTGCGCCCAGAACGCCGCATTCGTCGAGGTGGATTCGACGACGTAGCGGGTCTCGCGCGGCATCGTCTCGCGCAGGCCGGCGAAGACCTCCTCCGGATGGAGGACCCCGTCGGTCGCCGAGGTGACCGCAGGCGCGATCTCCCGTGTCGGTGCCATGGGGGCATCGGACTCTGCGGCTGGGTCGGCGATGTCGAGGGTCTTCGCCAGCGCGAGGAGGGTCTCGACAGGGTCGGCGATGAGGGCATCGCCGAAGGGCGCGCGAGCGGCCGCCGACGTGTCCTCGCCGACCTGGATGAGTTCGGTGGTCTCGGACAGGTACTGACCCGGCTGCCACTGGTGATAGCGGAAGACGGGGGCGCCGATGACGAGTGCGAGATCGTGGGGCCCGAGGATCTGCTCGATCGGGGCGATGCCGGCGGGCAGGACTCCGCGGAAGTTCGGGTGCTGGTTCGGAAACGGCAGACGCGACAGCGACGGGGCGGCCCAGACGGGGAGGTCGAGGGCCTCGGACAGGGCGATCGTGGTGTGCCAGACGCGTTCGTCGTCGACCTCGGGGCCGAGGACGAGGACCGGCGCCGAGGCCGACCACAGCTTCTGTGCGAGTTCACCGATGACGGCGGGGTCGACGGTCCGGGCGGAGGTGATCTGACGGGAGAGCTGGCGGATCCGGTCGGCGGGGACCTCGGCGTCCCAGTCGTCGTAGGGCACCGAGAGGTAGACGGGTCCGTGTTCGGCGGCGAAGACGGATTGGGAGAAGGCACGGGGCACATCGTGAGCGCTCAGGGGCTCGAGTGATTGGTGGACGAGCGGTTCGGCGAGCTTCGGGGCCTGCACATTGGCGAGCATGACCTCGGGTCCGATCATGTCCCGGACCTGCTGACCGGCGGTGATGACGAGCTTCGATTTCGAGATCACCGAGTTCGTCAGCGCCCCGAGGCCGTTGCCCGTGCCGGAGGCGGCGTGGAGGTTGACCAGGGTGGGACGGTTGGTGATCTGCGAGTATCCATCGGCCATCGCCACGACGGTCGCCTCATGGAGGCCGAGGATGTAGCGGGCGGGCAGATCCTTGAGGAAGGGCAGCTCATTGGAGCCCGGATTGCCGAACATCGTGGTCATCCCATGGAAGGCCATGAGCTCGTGGACTGCCTGGCGAACCGTAACTGTCGTCATCGACGTGATGCTCCTTGAAGTGATGGATCCGGGGGCACCCTCGACAGCGGACTGTGGTGCACATCTCGTCACATTAGTGACCCGAACCACCACTGGCCACACTGATCCCATTCATTGAGAATCTCGTGTCGTCACCGCTAGAATCAGGTCCATGGCGAACTCCCGATCCGGCGAATCGATGATCGATCGACTCGTCCGAGTGCTCGCCTCCTTCGACCCCGACCATCAGAGCCTGAGCACCGATGAGATCGCCGACCGCGCCGAACTGCCGAAGTCCACGGCCTACCGGCTGGTGGGCGACATGATGCGCCATGACCTGCTGCAGCGCGATCCCACCGGGCGGATCCGGATCGGCGTGGGGATGTGGGAGCTGTCGAATCGAGCCTCCGACGCCGTCGACCTCGCCTCGGTGGCCCGACCGCACATGATGGCCGTCCATGAGTTCGTCGGCGAGAACACCCAGCTGGGCATCCTGCGCGAGCGTGAGGTGCTCATCATCGAGCGGATGTCGGCGCCGAATGCGGTCGTCCACCGGTCGAAGACGGCCGGGCGACTGCCCGCGCATGCCTCCTCGTGCGGGCTGGTGCTGCTCGCCTATGCGCCCAAGCACGTGCGGGAGGCATATCTGCGGGGGCCGTTGACGGCGATCACGGAGAAGACGACGACGGATCCGGCCGCGCTGCGGAGAATGCTCTCGGCAATCCGCTCGCACCACTTCGCCGAGCTGTCGGGGCACATCGACGAGGGCACGACCGGCATCACGGTGCCGGTCTTCGGCACGGACGGTGTGGCGATCGCCGGCCTCGGCGTCGTCATCGGCTCCGAGCACCACACGGGGTCGCCTGCGATCATGCGCGCCCTGCGGACCGCCTCGGCGAGGATCACGCAGGATCTGGCCGCCGACTAGACTGAGACGGACTCAGACATCGGGAGGATCATGAGATCAGGGGAATCGGCTATGTCGCCGCAGCAGATCGAGAGCCTCCGTGCCCTGCGCCTCGACTTCTCCCGACTGCTCATGCAGCATCGCTTCGTCGTCGACGAGATGCTCACGAAGATCTCGATTCTGCGCGAGGAGTCCCTCCACGCACACAGCTACAATCCGATCGAGCACATCTCCTCGCGAGTGAAATCACCGCGGAGTCTGCTGCAGAAGGTCCACCGCCGCGGGCTGCCGCTCGAGATCGATGTCATTCGTCAGAAGATCACCGACATCGCCGGCATCCGCATCACCTGCAGCTTCATCGCCGACACCTATCATGTGCTCGAACTCCTGACCGCTCAGGATGACATCCGGGTCGTCGAGATCAAGGACTACATCGCTCGCCCGAAGCCGAACGGGTATCGCAGTCTGCACGCGATCCTCGAGGTGCCCGTGTTCCTCCGCGGCGGACCGGTGCCGGTCATCTGTGAGGTGCAGATCCGGACGATTGCGATGGACTTCTGGGCCAGCCTCGAGCACAAGATCCACTACAAGTTCAACGGAGACGTCCCCGCCCGGCTCATCGAGGAGCTCGCCGAGGCCGCTGACGCCGCCGATCAGCTCGACCGACGGATGGAGCAGCTCCACTCCGAAGTCCACGACGGGGCTCCCGACATCGATTCGGGCGAGGACTTCGATGACGAGGCGCTGCGGATCCTGTGGGATCTGAGCATGCGGGAGGGCTAGGCCTTTTGGGCCGGTAGGCTCCCAGCCGACCCGGCGCCCTGTTCGCCTCACCTCGTCTGCATAGTGGACGTTGACCGGGGATTGCCGCCGCCTCAGTGCTCGTGCCCGGCCGGCACCCCGACCTCGTCCTCCTGACCGGGGTCGATGACGACGAACTGGCCCATCATCCCCTCGTCCTCGTGCAGGAGCATATGGCAGTGGTACATATACGGCAGGTGCGGGTCGGTGTAGTCCTCGAAGCGCATGAGGAGTCGATAGACGCGGTTCGGTTCGAGGTAGATCGTGTCCTTTCGCCCGCTCATCGGCACCGGCGGGGCCTCACCGTCAACGTCAAGCACCTCGAACTGCACATCGTGGACATGGAAGCTGTGAGGAATCGGCTGTGAGCTGCGGACCTCCCACACCTCGGTGTCACCGACGTGGACGACCTCGTCGATGCGGCTCATATCCATCCTCTCGCCGTTGATCTCCCGCTCTGAGAGCTCGAACTTCCTGGTCTTGACCGCATCGGCCTCGTCCATCGCATCCTCCTCGGCCTGCCGCGACGGCGACCACGCGGGCTCGGGCGAGGCCGCCAAGTCATCGGCGGCACGGAATTCGAGGACGTCGAAGGAGTCGGACCCGCCCATCGTCGACGGAACCGCAACTCCACCGAGATCGACCTCGGCCGAACGCATCCGCACGGTCTCGCCCGGGGAGAAGCCCACGACCACCTCGGCGCGCTCCCCCGGCGCGAGCCGAAGCCGGTCCACCTGGGCGGGTTCGTCGAGGAAGCCTCCGTCGCCGGCGGTCAGGGTCATCGGCCGGTCGGGGAACTCGAAGGCATAGGTGCGAGCCGTCGACCCGTTGAGCATGCGCAGGCGGACCTTCTCGGTCGTGACCTTCTGCACCCCTCCGATGGTGCCGTTGACCATGACGGTGTCGCCGAGCATCCCGGGTTCGGCACCGTCGTGGGTGAGTTCGAGCTCACCGTCTCCGTCGAAGGACTTGTCCTGGACGATGAGCGGCAGATCGTCGACGCCATACTCATGCGGCAGTTCGGCCTTCCTGCTCTCATCGTCATCGATGATGAACATTCCGGCCAGCCCTCTGTACACATGATCCTCGGTCTGTCCATGCGGGTGCGGGTGGTACCACAGCGTCGAGGCGGCCTGATCGATCTGCCAGCGCGGTGTCCACGTCTGCCCGGGTTCGATCATCTGGTGCGGTCCGCCGTCCATGTCCGCCGGCAGATGCATTCCGTGCCAGTGCACGCTCGTCGGCTCGGTCAGATCGTTCTCGACGTCGACTGCGATCTCCTCACCGCGATCGGCCCGCAGCGTCGGTCCGAGGAAGTCGCCGTTGAACCCCCAGGTGCGGGTGGGCCCGTCCTGGCCGGCGAACTCCCTCGTGCCCTCCTGCGCGCTGAGGTCGAAGATGCGGACTCCGTCCTCAACGTGCGAGTCGGCAAGCGGTGGGATGGCCAGTTCGTTCGTGAACTCAGGTTCCGTCACCGAGGTGGTCGAGACTCCGCACGCAGCCAGCCCGGCCGCGACGAACAGTGAGACGGTCGCGACCGCTGCGGGTCTGCGCAGTCTCATCGTTCCTCCCGCCGACCGAGCATCGCCTGGATGCCCGCGGCTGCCAGACCGGCCAGCGCACCGACTCCCGCACCCATTGCCAGGCTGGGGATGAACGCCATGAGCATGGCGGGACCGGCGCCGATCGCCCCGGTGCCCGCAAGCAGCCCGCCGAAGGCGAGGTTGATGAACCCGTGTGCCGCGCCGCAGATGGTCAGGGTGAGCACGGGGCGGGCGGGGCGGGCGAAACCGACGGTCCCGATCCACACCGCGCCGGTGATTCCGATGAGGATGATCGCCCGGGGTGCCCCCTCCCCGAGGACCGGCCACAGCCCGGTCAGCGGCCACAGCAGGGCCAGAGAGGACAGGCCGACGATGAGCGGCCAGGACAGAGGATCTCGTGTTCGGGGTTTGTCATTCATACTCTCAACCCTCCTGCTCCGTCGGCTGCGGCACATCGACCCCGAAGCGTCAGCTGCCTTCGCCCCGAGGCGCGGGCACAGTCGCCTGCAGGCGACTGCCCGATCGACGCCGAGCGACTGCGCCGGCGCTCGAAGCTCCGTATTCTGGACCCATGGCCATCGACGATGCAGGAGAGACGGACGGGGCGGCGCGCACGCGTGAGCGCCTCGACTCCCGACTGGTCGACGCCTCTCTGGCGGTGGCGATGACGCTGGTCATCGCCTTGGTCATCGCCGCGGATTCGGCACAGACCTCACCGTTTCCCGGCCTCGTCTGGGCCGCCGGATTCGGGGCGCTCATGCTTCTGCGCCGGCACTTGCCCATCATCGTGCTCACGGTCACCGTCCTCGGCATCTTCGCCTATTACGCGCTCGACCTGCCGCCGATCGGCATGGTGCTGCCGGCCGTCGGCGCCCTCTTCTCGACTGCCGAGCTGCGTCGCACCTCCTGGGCCGTCGTCGGCGCCGCGGTCCTCGTGGCCGTGTCCTCCTTCTTTCGCTTCGACGACCTCGACCCCCGTGCCCACCTCACCGGCTACGGATTCGTTACCGAACTGGCCCTGGCCGCCGCGGCGATCGCACTCGGATCCGTGGTCCGACTGGTCCGGCACACGCGCGCCCAGGCCGCTCACATCGCCGCGCTGACGGCCGCGGAACAGACCCGGGCCGCGGCCTCACGCATGCAGTCCCAGCGGATGCGGATCGCCCGCGACCTCCATGACACGATCGGTCACACCCTGTCCGTGGCGGCCCTGCACACCTCGGTGGCCGCCGAGGCACGCGACCCGGAGGAGGCGGCGGCCGCCCTCGAACGGGTGCGCACGGCCACCTCGGAGGCGCTGCGTGAGCTGCGGGGCACGGTCAAGGTCCTCCGCGACGAATCGCTGGACGCACAGTCTCCCGCTGGGGCACTGGGTCTGGCTTCGCTCGAACGGGTGACCGAGTCCGCCCGAGCGGCGGGGCTCGAGGTGAGCGCGGAGGTCGACGTCGATGCGGCCCGGCTGCCGCGAGATGTCGATGCCGTGGCGTTCCGAATCGTGCAGGAGTCGATGACCAATGTCCTCCGCCACTCGACGGCGACTCATGTGGCCATCGCCATCGGCCTCGACGGCAGCGAGCTCGTCCTCGACATCACCGATGACGGCACCAGTCTCGCCCACGATCCGGTGGAGGGGGCGGGGATCCGGGGAATGCGCGAGCGCGTGCACCTTCTGGGCGGAGACTTCGCGGCCGGTCCCGGCGAGCGCGGATTCACCGTCCGCGCCCGGCTGCCCGCGGGCCCGCCCGCTGATGACGGGGAGAGCACATGAGCCCGAACGCACCGATTCGCATCATCATCGTCGACGACCAGGAACTGGTCCGAGCCGGCCTCCGACCCCTGGCCGAGCGCGATGAGGACATCACCGTCATCGCCGAGGCGGCCGATGGCCGAGCCGGTCTGTCCCATGTGCGTCAGCTGCGCCCCGATGTCGTGCTCATGGACATCCGCATGCCCGTCATGGACGGCATCGAGGCGACGCGGACGATCGTGACCGATCCCGCTCTCGACGGGGTGAGAGTCCTCGTGCTGACGACCTTCGATGAGGACGAGAACGTCTATTCGGCGATCCGAGCCGGGGCTGCCGGCTACCTGCTCAAGGACGTCTCCCCCGTCGATCTGCGCACAGCGATCCGCACGGTCGCCGCCGGCGACGCCCTGCTCGCACCGTCGATCACCGCCGCGGTGATGCGTGCCGTGGCCGATGGCCGCACTGCCGAACTCGACGCCGGTGTGCTCGAGGGGCTGAGCGAAAGGGAGGTCGAGGTGCTCAGCTGCATCGGTCGCGGCCTGACCAATGCCGAGATCGCCGCCGAGCTGTTCCTCAGCCCGGCCACGGCACGCACCTATGTCAGCCGACTGCTCACCCGCCTCGACGCTCGCGATCGCTCCGCCCTCGTCGTCCTCGCCTATGAAACCGGTCTGGTGCGTCCCGGTGGGCAGCCTCGGCGCTGAGGCGCTGTGTGCGGGGCCGATTCCCATCGAACGTCCTTCGATCTCTGAGAGCATGCTCTGCTTCGAGGAGTAGCCTCGAAGCAGAGTCCAAGCAGGTTGGACCTTCCGACGATGTCGAAGGTGATCGACGATGAGCACAACCAGAATCTCTGACTATCCGAAGAGCCTGCCGGTCCGACTCGGCAAGAGTGCGGCATTCTTCCTCTTCATCGCAATCCTCGGATTCCTCCTCGTCAAGGTCGTGGGCCCGATCCTGCAGACCGGACCCGAGTATGTCGTGGAGTCCCTCATCTCCGGGGTGCCGCTGCTGTTAGCCGCCGGCTGCGGTGCCGCGGCGCTGGCGGCGGCGATCGTGCGCAAGCTGCGGCACTCGATCGTGTGAGCGCGCCGCCTCACCACTGATCGTGGTCGAAGACCTGACAGAACACGCTGGTCATCTGCTCGCTGAAGAGGACGAACTGGACTTCTGTGATCGATTCCCAGCGTCCGCGCTCACGTCCTTCGACGATGACGCTGTGAGCCGCCTCGGCGACGTCTCTGGGCGACCAGCCGAAGACTCCCCCACCGATGGCCGGGAACGCGATCGAGGTGGCTCCGACCTCCTCGGCGAGGTTGAGACTCGACTCGAAGCAGGACTCAAGGATTTCTGGATCGGCCTCCCCTGCATTCCGGTCCGGTCCGACCGTGTGGATGACCCACTTCGCCCCGAGGTCGCCGGCGCTCGTCGCCACCGCCTGTCCCGGCGGCAGTCCGCGCACATGGGTGGTCTGCCTGACCTCGCGGCAGGCTTCGAGCAGTGCGGGGCCGGCCGCGCGGTGGATGGCTCCGTCGACCCCGCCGCCTCCGAGCAGACTCGAATTCGCGGCATTGACGATGGCGTCGACGGAAGTCTCGGTGATATCGCCTTCGAGTACCGTGATCTTCATGCCTCGAGTCTAGACAGAGTCGCAGGAGTTGCACACCGCCTGCGGGGTAGCCTGGAGACAGCGCGAAGGAGGCTTCATGTGCAGGCTGCTCGGTTTCATCTCCCCCACCCCGACGACCGCCGCGGATCTCATCGGTGTCGATGAGTGCCGCCAGTGGCAGTCGATGGGCAGTGTCCACGACGACGGTTGGGGAACTGCGTGGCTCGATTCCGACACCGAGTCGATCGCCCGGTTCCGCACGCCCCACGTGGGCACCGAAGATCCGCGGCTGACTCGGGCATTGGATTCGGAGGCGACGGAAGCACGGATCTGCCACCTGCGGATGGCGACGACAGGACTGATTGACCTCGAGGAGAACACGCATCCGTTCCTCGCCGAGGACATCGCTTTGGCGCACAACGGCTCCGTGCGTCCGATCGAGCGGCTGCGCGAATACGTGAGCATCGCAGAGATCGATCAGGTCGGCGGCACGACCGATTCGGCGATCATCCTCGCACTCGTTCTCCGCCGGGCCCGACACGGTGAGCCCCTGCTCGACGCAGTCACCGGCACCGTGCGCATGCTGCGGGCGGACTTCGACCATCCGAGCATCAACCTCCTGCTGCTCACGCCTGAGGAGATGATCGTCGTCCACGCCACGGCCGGCACCGAGGTGCCCTATCTTCAGGGACCGCTGCCGCCGGACCATCATGATCACTACTACCGGATGAGCTGGCAGCGCTTCGCCGACGGCGCCACGATCGTGTCCTCCTCTGGGCTCGAACACAAGGGTTGGAGCCTCATCGAGCAGAACACGATCATGCGGTTGACCGTCGCCGATGGTGCAGAGACCATCGTTCGCCTGTGAGTCAGGCCTTTTGGACTGTGATCGTCCAGCTGGCATCGGTGACGCGGTCGAAGTGGGTGACCGGGTAGCCGTTCTCTGCGGCCCACTGCGGGATCGCCTCGGTGGCCTGCGTGCAATCGAAGTTGATGACGAGTTCGTCGCCGCCCGTCAGCCCGTCCATGGCTTCCTTCGCCTCGACGAGGGGGAAGGGGCAGACGAGACCGTCCGTTTCGAGTACCTGTTTCATACTGTCCTGCTTTCCGCCGCCGGCGCCGGGGCCGACGACTTACGGGGCTTGATGGTTGCCTTGGCGGCGACTCCCGCGCCGACGATCATGAACAGAGTCGCAACCCAGCCCTGATATTCGAACTGCGCGGTCGAGACCATGGAGTTGCCGACGGTGCAGCCGCCGGCGATGGCCGCGCCCACGCCCATGCCGATGCCGCCGATGATCGACCTGATGATGGTGGCCTGATCGGGGACGCGGACTCGGAACTCGCCGGAGGCCTTGGCCGCGATGAGGGAGCCGACGAGGATGCCGATGACGAGCATGACACCCCAGTCGATGAGCTCGGCGTCACCGGTGGCGAGATAGCCGGTGAGGTGGGCCGAGGGCGTCGTGATGCCCAGCCCGGAGTTGCGCCCCGTGGCTGCCGACAGCGGCCAGGCGACCGTGGCGATGATGCCGATGACCACTGCGGTGGCGAAGGGGTTCCAGCGCTTCTCCGTGAACAGGTGGGCAAGCCCGGTCTTCCGGGGAGGCAGTGCGGCCATCGGGGTCTTGAGCTTGCGCGCGTGGTGGACGGTCAGCCAGACGGCGATGGCCGAGATGACGACGACGAAGACCCAGGGGCTCAGGCCCATGCTCGCCGGGAGACTTCCGTTGTCCAGGGTGATCGAACGGATGCCCTCGGTGAATTCGGCGCCCGGCCCGAGTTTCATGACGGCCGAGAACAGCGCATAGAAGATGAGGGCGAACCAGCTGCCCACGAGCCCTTCTCCGGCCCGGTAGTAGGTGCCGGTGGCGCAGCCGCCCGCGAAGACCATGGAGAAGCCGAAGACAAGGCCGCCGACGATCGAGGCCAGCCACGGGAAGGGCTCTGCCTCGAGAGTGATGACGCCGAAGCTGTTGAGCAGAAACAGGCCGATCGAGTGGACCGCGACAAGAACGATGAGAGCGGAGAACCAGCGGGTGTTCCCCGTCAGGGTGAGATCGCGAAACGCCCCGGTGACGCAGAATCGACCTCGCTGGAAGACGAACCCGAGGATCAGGCCGACAACAAGCCCAGTAATGATCATGGCACTGCTTTCTCTGGATGACAGATATGCAAGACGAGCAACAGCCCTCCATTTTGCTCAACAATCATCGTCGAGTCAACGTCGTGTCGTCATATGCCGCAATGCAGCGGGCCAACGGCGCACGATGTGACGCACATCTCCTCCAAAGTATCTTGACGTCAAGATACTTTTGGGAGATGATTAGGTTAACCTAACCTACAGAGGAGAGGTCATCATGACAGACAGTCAGCCAAGGCAATCGCTCACGGAAGTGCAATCACTCACGGAAGTGCAGTCACTCGCCCAGTTCGTCGACAGAGCCTCGCTGGAGATGCTCAGCGACACGGCACTCGAACAGCTCAAGATCCGCGTGCTCGACACGATCGGCGTCGCCATCGGCGCCCTCGACGCGCAGCCGCTCAAGGAGATCAGGTCACTGATCGAGGACCTCGACGCCGGGCACGGGGCCACCCTCATCGGCGGCGGTCACGCCAGCCCCGATCATGCGGCCTTCTTCAACTCCGCACTGAGCAGGTACCTCGACTTCATGGATGCCTATCTCGCGAAGGGCGAGACGAACCACCCCTCGGACAACATGGGTGCGGTGCTCGCCGCGGCCGAACACGCCGACGCCTCCGGAGCGGACTTCCTCACGGCTTTCGCCGTCGCCTATCAGATCCACGCTCGGCTCTCGGACGTCGCCCCGGTCCGCGACCTCGGCTTCGACCACACGACGCAGGGCGCCTTCGCCGCCGGAGCCGCCGCAGCCAAGGCCCTCGGACTGAATGCCGAGCAGATCGCCAACGCCGCGGCCATGGCCGGCACCGCCAACGTCGCCCTGCGGGTGACGCGGACGGGAGACCTCAGCCATTGGAAGGGACTGGCCTATCCGCACGTGTCGAAGGAAGGAGTCTTCGACGCCCTGCTGGCCGCCCGCGGCATCACCGGCCCGGCCGAGGTCTTCGAAGGCAACAAGGGCTTCAAGGCCCTGGCGGGCGATTTCGAGATCGACTGGTCGGCCGAGGACCTCGAGAAGGTCACCGACACGATCATCAAGAAGCACAATGCCGAGATCCACTCGCAGTCGGCCCTCGACGCCGCACAGGCTATCCGCCGGCAGGAGGGATTCCGCGCCGAGGCCATCTCGGGTGTCGAGCTGACTACCTTCGATGTCGCCTATTCGATCATCGGCGGCGGCGAGGAGGGCGACAAACGCACCATCCGCACCAAGGAGGAGGCCGATCACTCGCTGCCGTGGATGGTCGCGGTCGTCCTCCTCGACGGCGAGCTCAATCCGGAGCAGTACGACCCCGACCGGATCACCGCCGAGGGTGTGCAGGATCTCATGCACAAGGTGACGATCACGCCCTCCGACGAGTTCAGTGACCGCTTCCCTGATCACATGTGCGCCGACCTCGTCGTCACCCTCGACGACGGCACGCAGCTGCACGCGAGCACCGAGGACTACGAGGGGTTCACGACGAACCCGCTCGACTGGGAGGGAGCGCGCCGGAAGTTCGACGCTCTGGTCTCCCCCTTCGCCGAGGCGGAGCAGCGTGACGAGATCGCCGAACTCGTCCACGATCTCGAGAACCACCGGATCCGTGAGCTCACGGAGGTCCTCGCACGCATCCCCCAGACTCGCAGCTGAGGCTGCGTCACCCCGCCGGAGGATCCGGCAGCCGCCGGCAGAAAGCCGGCACCCCGTCGGCACCTGCGCCGACATTCGAAGAAAGGAAAGACCATGTCGAACGCAATTGATTTCGATGTGTCCATGAACTTCGTTCCCCGCGCATACCGCCCGGCCAAGCCACGCACCGTCGGCATGACCGAGATCCGCGCACCGTACTACTCGACCTACGGCACCCGTCACCTCCAGGATGTCTTCGACGTCGCCGGCCAGTGGGTCGACGGCATCAAGTGGGCGGGAGGATCCTTCTCGCTCGTCCCGCCCGAGCAGGTCAGGGCGTTCAGCGACATCGCACACGAGAACGGGGCCTATGTGTCCTCGGGCGGCTGGATCGAGACGGTCCTGCGCTATGGGGACGAGGCGGTCGATCAGTATCTCAAGGAGGCCAAGGAGGTCGGATTCGACGTCATCGAGATCTCGACCGGCTTCATCATGCTCCCGACCTCGGGTCTGGAGCGCCTCGTCGAGAAGGTCGTCAGGGCCGGGCTCAAGGCCAAGCCCGAACTGGGCATCCAGATCGGTTCGGGCGGAGACTCCGGTGAGGCCGAACTCGCCGCCGAGTCCGCGAAGGACATCGGCGACCTCGTCGATCGCGGACAGCGGGCGCTCGACGCCGGAGCTTCGATCATCATGATCGAGTCCGAGGGCATCACGGAGAACGTCGATGAGTGGAACACGGCGGCCGCCGCCTCCATCATCAACGGTCTCGGCCTGGAGAACGTCATGTTCGAGGCCGCCGACGGACCCGTCTTCGAGTGGTACATCAAGAACTACGGCAACGAATGCAACCTGTTCGTCGACCACTCGCAGATCCTCCAGCTCGAGGGCCTGCGCCAGAACATCTGGGGCAACAAGTCCACCTGGGGACGGGTGATCAACCCGGCTCCGTGAGCTGAGGCCGAGGCGGCTCGGTCAGACTGACCGGCCTTGCGAAAACGAAGGCACCGGCGGTTCCCGTCGGTGCCTTCGCCATACCCTCCGGTCTCTCATTCATTGAGAACCGGATCGCCTCGCGTCCGTGACTGGGCGCACACTGAGGGGACGAGACAGGCAAGGAGGCCACGGTGCCAGAACTTCAGACAGACGTCGCGATCGTCGGCGCGGGTCCTGCAGGGCTCATGCTCGCCCACCTGCTTCACAATGCAGGCGTCGACTCCGTCGTCATCGACAATCGCAGCCGCGACGACATCGCCCACACCCACCGCGCGGGGATCCTCGAGGCGGGGTCTGTGCGCATGCTCGAGGCCGCCGGCGTCGAATCCCGCGTCCACACGGACGGGCACCGCCACGACGGCATCAACATCCGCGTCGACGGAACCTCCCACCTCTTCGACTTCCCAGAACTCGTCGGCGAATCCGTCTGGCTCTACCCCCAGAACGAGATCTTCGTCGATCTCGCCGCCGCGCGCGAACGCACCGGGGAGCCGATCTGCTACTCGGTCACGGACACCCGCCTCGGCGATGTCGAATCCGATCGCCCCTGGGTGACGGCCACCACCGCCGACGGCGAGGACCTGCGCATCGACGCCCGGTACGTCGTCGGCTCCGACGGCTCCCGCGGACCCTGCCGGGCGATGATCCCCGAGAACACCCGGCAGCGCTTCTTCCACGAGTACCCGTTCGCCTGGTTCGGCATCCTCTGCGAGGCCCCGCCCAGCCACGAGGTGCTCATCTACTCCCGCTCCGAACGCGGATTCGCGCTCATCTCCCAGCGCAGCGACACCGTCCAGCGCATGTATTTCCAGACCTCCCCCGGCACAGACGTCGCCGATTGGTCAGACGACCGGATCTGGACCGAACTCCAATCCCGTGTCGCAGGCCCCGACGGCTTCGAGCTCAAGACCGGCCCGATCACCGACAAGACGGTGCTGCCGTTCCGCTCGGCCGTGACCGAACCGATGCAGCACGGCTCGCTGTTCCTCGCCGGCGACAGCGCCCACACGGTCCCCCCGACCGGCGCGAAGGGCCTCAATCTCGCCTTCGCCGATGTCTCCGTGCTCGCTCCGGCGCTGATCAGAGCGCTCAGGGATTCCGATCCCGAGGCGCTGGCCGGGTATTCGCAGACCGCGACGAAGCGCGTGTGGAAGGCCCAGAACTTCTCCTACCAGATGACCCGGATGCTCCACTCCGACCCGGGTCAGGATGCGTTCGAGACGAAGCGCAGCCTCGGCGAGCTCCAGTCCATCCTCGAATCGGAGCACGGCCGACGCTACCTCGCCGAGTGCTACACCGGATGGCCCAACGGCTGAGCTCCTCTCCCCCAACGACTGCCACAACGTTTTCAGCCCCGACGAAGAAAGGTTCGACGATGAGTCCACAGCCGACCTCGGACACCGCCAAAGGTCCCGATGACGCCGCCGAGTCCCAGGCGACGCTGTCGAAGGAGATCGCAGACATCGAATCCGCCTACACCGAGGACGTGGACGGCGGGAAGAAGCCGGAGACCCAGCCGCGCCTGGACTACGGGCCCTACCGCTCCTCGATCCTGCGGCATCCGACGAAGGATCCCCGCCACGCCGATCCCGAGACCATCGAGCTCTTCTCCCCGGCCTTCGGCCACCGTGACATCGGCACCCTCGAATCGGACCTGACCATCCAGGCCGACGGCGAACCCATCGGCGAGCGCATCCGCGTCACCGGGCGTGTGCTCGACGGACAGGGCCGGCCCGTGCGAAATCAGCTCGTGGAGATCTGGCAGGCGAACTCGGCCGGTCGCTACATCCACAAACGCGATCAGCACCCGGCCCCGATCGACCCGAACTTCACCGGTGTCGGACGCACCCTGACCGGCGATGACGGCTCGTACTCCTTCACCACGATCAAACCGGGCCCCTACCCGTGGAAGAACCACCACAATGCTTGGCGACCGGCCCACATCCACTTCTCGCTCTTCGGATCCGAGTTCACCCAGCGCATGATCACCCAGATGTACTTCCCCGGTGACCCGCTCTTCGCACTCGACCCGATCTATCAGTCGATCACCGACCGATCAGCCCGCGACCGCCTCGTCGCGACCTATGACCACGACATCACCGAGCACGAATTCCTCATGGGCTACCGCTGGGACATCGTGCTCACCGGAGCCGACCGGACCTGGATGGAAGAAGAGGACGATGACTGACCACACCGCGACCCCGGACCTCACGCCGACCCCGGGGCAGACCGTCGGCCCGTTCTACGGCTACGCCCTGCCCTACGACCACGACAGCGAACTCGTCCCACCGGGCTCGGCCCGAGCCGTGCAGCTGACCGGAGTCGTCTACGACGGTGCCGGAGTCCCCGTGCCCGACGCCATCCTCGAGATCTGGCAGCCCGATGAGAACGGCGTCGTCCCCCGTGAAACGGGTTCGCTGCGCCGCAACGGCTTCACCTTCACCGGCTTCGGACGCGCCGCCGTCGACCCCGAGGGCGTATTCAGCTTCTCGACCGTCGATCCCGGCCCCACCGAGGCGGACAAGGCGCCTTTCATCAGCGTCGTCGTCTTCGCCCGAGGACTGCTCAATCGCCTCTTCACCAGGATCTATCTGCCCGAGCACACCGAGGCGCTGGCTGCCGACCCGTTCCTGTCCTCCCTCGATGAGGCCGAGAGAAACCGGCTGATCGCCACCCGAGGGGCTGACGGATCACTGCGTTTCGACATACGGTTGCAGGGTGAGGAGGAAACGCCCTTCCTCCGATTCCCCGGCCACGAGGACTGACACCGATGACCGACACCGCCCACACCCGATTCCTCTTCGCCCCCGGTGATCTGCGCGGCGCCGAGGCCATCGACGACGCCGCGCTCATCACCGCGATCGGCCAGGTCGAGACGGCTTGGATCATCGCCCAGGCACGGGTGGGGCTGGTGTCGTCGGAGGCGCGCACCGAGGTGACTGCCGCCATCGATGCGACCATCAGGACGCTGACCGACGACCATGCAGAGCTCCAGACTCTGGGTGAGAACGCCGAGGCGGGAGGCAATCCCGTCATCCCGTTCCTCGGTCTCGTCCGCTCCCGGCTGAGCCCGGAGGCCGCGCGCTGCCTGCACCGGGGTCTGACCAGCCAGGACGTCATCGATACCGCGATCGGTCTGCTCGTCTCCCGTGTCGTCCGGCAGATGCAGGCCCGCCTCGAGGTCATCGGCGCGTCTCTCGTCGACCTGTCCGAATCCCATGCGGACACCCTGTGCCTGGCCCGGACGCTGACCCAACCCGCACTGCCGACGACCTTCGGGCTCAAGGCCGCAGCCTGGGCCGCCGAGGTCATCGAGGTGCAGACCCTGGCTCCCTTCGTCGACTACGTGCAGGTCGGAGGGGCCGCGGGAACACGGGCGGCGATCCGGTGGTTCGCCGGAGCGTCGACGGAATCGCTGCTGCGCGAGTTCCACATGCAGATGGTCGGCCCCGATGCAGCGCTGAAGCGGGTCTCCGTGCCTTGGCACACCGATCGCGTCCGCATCCTGTCCTGGGGGTCCCACTTGGCCCAGTGCGTGACAGTCGGCGCATCGATCGCCCGCGACGTCCTCGTCGGCGTCCGCCCCGAGATCGGGGAGATGTCCCTGGCTTCGACCGGCGGATCCTCGGCGATGCCGCACAAGTCGAATCCCACCTCGGCGGTGCTGCTCCACCGCAACGGCATGCGTGTTCCCGGTGCGCTGTCGACCCTGACCACGGCCGCCGCCGAGGCGGTCGAGGAACGCTCCGACGGGGCCTGGCACGCCGAATGGCCGGCCCTGTCCGAGCTGATGACCCTGGCGATCTCGTCGCTGATCATCCTCGACGAGATGATCGCCGGCCTGAGCGTGAGGCCCGAAGCCATGCGCGCGAACCTCGATGCCGCCGGTCCCGGGCTCTTCGGCGAGAAGCTGGCCATCGTCTACGGTGACCGTCTGTCCAAGGACGAACTCGCCGCCATCGTCGCTGCCGGCACCGACCCGGTGGCCGCGCTGCGGAAGGCGGTCGGAGACGAGGACGGGATCGAGGACTTCTTCACCCCCGAAAGCTACCTCGGCGAGGCCGAGGACATCCGCCGGGACATCCTGGCCGCCATCGACCGGGCCGGACCGCAGGAGATCGACCTGCCTTCCTACGACTGAGACAAATGACAGAGAAAGTGACATCCATGGAGCTCACCGCATCCGTTCTCGCCGCACCCCGAACCCAGGCGACCGAGGCCAGGGTCCTCGTCGTCCTCCCCTCGCTGGGCACCTCGGTCGCCGCACTGTGGCAGCAGACGGCCACCCAGCTCGCGGCGCTGAGCCCGGAGTCGACGGTCATCGGCATCGACCTGCCCGGTCACGGTCGGTCGGCTCCCATCGACGTCCCCGCGGGGACCTCGGTCGCGCCCAGAGTGACGATGAGCGACCTCGCCGAGGCGGTCCTCGCCACCCTCGACCGCGTCCTTCCCGATGCGGCCCCTCCCGGCACTCCGGTCGACCTCGCCGGCGATTCGATCGGCGGGGCGATCGCCCTGCAGCTGGCCCTCGACCGCCCCGCGCGCTTCGGACGGGTCGCCGTGTTCTGCACAGCGGCGAAGATCGGCGAAGCCGCAGCCTGGGAGGAGCGCGCACAGACGGTGGCGACCTCGGGCACGCCGACGCAGATCATCGGTTCGGCCCAGCGGTGGTTCGGGGAAGGCTTCATGGACCGCGAGCCCGAGGCCTCGGCGGCTCTGCTGCACTCGCTTCAGGACGCCGACCGGTTCTCCTATGCCGCGCTGTGCTTCGCGCTGGCCGATTTCGACGTCCGGCAGCGCCTGTCGGAGATCTCCCTTCCGCTGCTGGCCGTCGCCGGCTCCGAGGACCAGCCGACGCCTGCCGCGAAGCTCGCCGAGATCGCCGGAGAGGTGCCGGGAGCTCTGCTCGAGGTCATCGAGGGCGCCGCCCATCTCGTTCCCGCCGAGGCACCCGCCGTGACCGCGGGCCTGTTGGACGACTTCCTGCGCGGCAAGGGGCTCGGCGGCGGGGCCGGCGGAACCGGTGCTGTCGGTGCCGACTCCGGTGCGCCGTCCCCGCTGCCGACGGCTTCGGGACCGCGTGAGGCCAGTCGGGACGAGGTGCGCGAGGCGGGCATGACCGTGCGGCGGCAGGTGCTCTCCGATGCCCACGTCGACCGGGCGAATGCGAAGATCGACGAATTCACCTCCGATTTCCAGGACCTCATCACCCGCTACGCCTGGGGCGAGATCTGGACGCGTCCGGGCATCGATCGCCGCATGCGGTCGGCCATCACGCTCACCGCGATGATCGCCGGCGGCCACGAAGCGGAGCTGGCCATGCATGTCAAGGCCGCCGTCCGCAACGGGCTCACCCGCGACGAGATCAAGGAAGTGCTCCTCCAATCGGCGATCTACTGCTCGGTGCCGAGCGCGAACACCGCCTTCTCCGTGGCTGCGCAGGCCCTGGCGGAGATGGAGGAGGAGACCGGCGAAAGCCCCGCCGAGAGCTGAGCCGGCAGGGTTGCCGCAAGCCCGCCCGGGCTGTTCGAATCGTCACATTGAGGGCTCCAGAGCTGTCGAGGAAGCTCGATGGGCAATAGGCTGGTGCGGTCGTCCTCCGAACCTGCCGTCTTCCGAAGGAGTCCTATGAGCGAAGCCCCGGTCTCCCGCGGAGTCTACAAATTCGCCGTGTTCGCGCTTGCGATCGGTGCCTTTGCGATCGGCGTGACCGAGTTCGCGACGATGGGTCTGCTGCCGATGATCGCCGCGGAACTCGGCATCACCGTCCCCCAGGCCGGACACGCTGTGTCCTTCTACGCCATCGGCGTCGTCGTCGGCGCTCCTCTGATCACGACGATCGCGGCGCACATGGACCGCAAGCTGCTCCTCCTGTGCCTCATGGGCCTCTTCGCCCTCGGCAACCTCGCCTCGATGCTCGCCCCGACCGCAGGTCTGTTCAACATCGCACGATTCGTCTCCGGCCTGCCCCACGGCGCCTACCTGGGGATCGGTGCGGTCGTGGCCGCCTCACTCGTACCGGTCAATCGGCGAGGCCGCGCCATGTCGCGAGTGATGCTGGGGCTGACCATCGCGAACATCTTCGGAGTCCCGTTCGCAACGGCGCTGGGCAACCTGCTCGGATGGCGCAGCGCCTACACGCTGGTCGCGGCACTGGGCGTGCTCACGGTCATCATGGTCGCCATCGCCGTTCCCCGCGTGCAGCTCGGATCCGCACCGTCGGCCCGCGGAGAGATGAAGGCGATCGCCAGGCCGCAGATCATCCTCACGCTGCTCGCCGGGTCCGTCGGATTCGGCGGCATGTTCGCCGTCTACACCTATGTCGCCCCGACGATGACCGATGTGGCCGGCGTCCCCGGAACCGCGATCCCCTGGGTGCTGGCCGTCTACGGCCTGGGCATGACCGCCGGCTCCCTCATCGCCGGACCGCTGGTCGACAAGTCCATCGAACGCTCGGCCACCGGCGGCATGATCCTCTCCGCCCTCGTGTTGGCCGCCTTCGGCGCTTTCACCCACATCGCGGCGATCGCCATCATCGCGCTCTTCCTCATCGGCATCGCCGGATCCATGATCACCACGGCGCTGCAGATGCGTCTGCTCCGCGAATCCCATGACGCCCCGAGCCTGTCCGCGGCCATGAACCATGCCGCGTTCAATCTCGCCAACGCCCTCGGCGCGTGGCTCGGCGGCATCGTCATCACCGCGGGACTCGGCTACCGGGCACCCGCCTGGGTCGGCGTCGGCCTGTGCCTGGCCGGCCTCGTCGTCATCACCGTCGCCATCGTCCTCCGCCGAGGCGGCTCCCCGGATTCCCGCGGCCGCTCCTCCATCGAGACCTGAGCCCGCCGCGACCGCGTTCGCGCCACACAGCTCCCGCCTTCCGGCAACTTGTGGTCACCTTCGGATACTTTCTTCCCCCGGAAAGTATCCGAACATGACCAGTAGTCGGCTGACTATACGATGAAGGCATGGACTATCCCGCGCAGAGTCGCTCGCACGCCCTGACCCGACGCCCGCAATCGTCCGTTCTCCTCGTCCTGGCCGCAATGGCCGTTCTCGCACTGATCGTCCTGACCGGGTGCGGGTCCTCCGATTCGAGCGACTCCGCAGACGGTTCGGCCGGCTCCGGTTCCTCGGCCGGGGCCGACGCGGGAACGTGCTCCTACCCCTCCGATTCCGGGGCCGCGGCCAAGGACGTCGCGGCTCCGGATGAGACGCCTCAGGCGACGGGAGAAGTCGGTGCCGCCATCGCCACGAGCGCCGGCGACCTGGCCATCACCCTCGACGCCGAGGGCACGCCCTGCACCGTCAACAGCTTCCTGTCCCTGGCCGAGCAGAAGTACTTCGATGACACCGATTGCCACCGCCTGACCACCGAAGGCATCTTCGTCCTCCAATGCGGGGACCCGACGGGCACCGGCAGCGGCGGCCCGGGCTACTCGTTCGCCGATGAGCTCGACGGTTCCGAGAGCTATCCCGCCGGCACCCTGGCCATGGCCAACGCCGGTCCCGACACCAACGGCTCCCAGTTCTTCGTCGTCTATGACGACAGCTCGCTGCCGCCGGACTACACCGTCTTCGGGACCCTCGATGAGGCCAGCACGAAGACAGTCGCGGACATCGCCGCCAAGGGCACGGACTCCGGCGCCGGAGACGGCGCACCGAAGGAGAAGGTGACCATCGAGGCAGTCACCGTCGGCGAGTGAAGCTGCTCTGCGGTCACGACGATCAACGCTCCGCAATGGTCGAACCGCCCTGCTCGAGCCCTCCCTCTATCTCACTGGTTGAGACTCCAAGGGCGGGCTTTCTGAGACGGGCGTAGTGTCTACTCGTCGCCGTCGACGCTGTCCCAGCACAGCGCCGACGGCCCTTTCCATTGACACGAGCACCACCCGCCCGTGCCTGCAGACACACGAACCAGCGGAGCACAACGACACCATGTCCACCGAAACACAGCCGGGCAGCCCCGACGCAGCACCTGGGGCAGCGACCGGAACCGACGCCATCGCAGCGACCCGGAAGAACAACACCCGAGGCAAGGTGCTGACCGCCTCGATGGTCGGCACGACGATCGAATTCTTCGATTTCTACGCCTATGCGACCGCCTCGTCGCTGGTCTTCCCAGCGCTCTTCTTCCCCAACCAGACCTCGACGACGCAGCTGCTGAGTTCCTTCGCGATCTTCGGCGTCGCCTTCGTCGCCCGCCCCCTCGGCTCGATCATCTTCGGCCACTTCGGCGACCGCGTCGGCCGGAAGAAGACGCTCATCGCCTCCCTGCTCATCATGGGCATCGGCACCTTCCTCATCGGGCTGCTGCCGACCGCCTCGACGCCGGGCTGGGTCGTGCTGGCTCCCCTGTGCCTCGTCCTCCTGCGCTTCTGCCAGGGCGTCGGACTCGGCGGCGAATGGTCCGGCGCGGCCCTGCTGGCCACCGAGAACGCCCCGAAGGGCAAACGCGCCATCTGGGGCACCTTCCCTCAGCTCGGCGCACCGGTCGGCTTCATCATCGCCAACCTGCTCTTCGTCGGGTTGAGCGAATGGACCTCGCCCGAGGCGTTCCTCGCCTGGGGCTGGCGCATCCCGTTCCTCCTCTCCGCACTCCTCGTGGCCGTCGGCCTCTACGTCCGCCTCTCCCTCATGGAGACCCCGGCCTTCCAGCTGGTCGCACAGAAGCAGCAGATCTCCAAGGCCCCGATCGGTCGCGTCTTCGCCACGAGCTGGAAGCCGCTCGTCCTCGGCACCTTCATCATGCTCGCGACCTACGTCATCTTCTACTTCATGACCGCGTTCACGCTGACCTACGGCACCTCCCCGGCCAGCCCGGAACAGGCGCAGACCGCCGCTGAGGCGGCTGGAAAGACCTTCGATCCCGCCGGGTTCGTCGCAGGGCTGGGCTATTCGAAGAGCGAGTTCCTCACCTACCTCATCATCGGAGTCGTGTTCTTCGGCATCTTCACCGTCGTCTCCGGGCCGCTGGCGGAGAAGCTGGGCCGACGGAAGATGCTCCTGGGCGTCACCGTGCTCATCGCCGCCTACGGCCTCGTCGTCAACGCCCTGTTCAACGCCGGCACCATAGGCGTCGTCCTCGCCCTCATCATCGGCTTCATCCTCATGGGGCTGACCTTCGGGCCGATGGCCGCCTACCTTCCGGAGCTCTTCCCGGCCAACGTCCGCTACACCGGCTCGGCGGTGTCGTACAACATGTCCAGCGTCATCGGCGCAGGCCCTGCTCCCTTCGCCATGGTCGCGCTGTGGCAAGCCGAGGGCGGCACGATCTTCTACTGCGGCCTCTACATCATCGCGGCGGCGATCCTCACGTTCGTCGCTCTGTGGCTGGCCAAGGACACCTCGGAGATCGACATGGAGGACCAGCTCAGCTGAGCCCCCGCAGCCTGAACATCCGCCGATCGACCCCGCTCGACGACCGCTGACAACGGTTGCGAGCGGGGTCGCTCGCTTCATGCCCCGCAGGCCCGCCTTGGCGGTCATCGCTTCCACCGCGAATGACTACGATTGCGTCACAACCGCGGCGACGGCGGCCCGCAGCGACACAATGTGACTCAGTTCACGATAGGCTCCTTCACAGACACTGCTCAGACACGGACGTCTGCGCGGACCGTTTGCGTGACATCCCGTCACCGATCCTCTGGAGGAACCATGAAACGACGCTCGACCCTGGCCATCGTGGCCGTCGGCGCCATGCTCGCCCTGTCCGCCTGCGGCGGTGGAGGCGATTCCGAACCCGCAGCAACCGCCGAGGGCGGAGTTCCCCTGGTCAAGGAGGGCAAGCTGACGACCTGCACCCACCTGTCCTACCAGCCCTTCCAGTTCGAGAAGGACGGCGAGGTCGTCGGCTTCGACGTCGACATCGTCGATGCTGTGGCGAAGAAGCTCGGCGTCGAGCAGGAGATCGTCAACGTTCCCTTCGAGCCGATCACGGCCGGCGCCTCCTTCGCGCAGGATCAGTGCGATGTGGCGGCCGCGGCCATGACGATCACGCCGGAACGCGAGGAAGCCATCGACTTCTCCGAACCCTACTTCCCTGCCAATCAGGCGATCCTCACCCGTGAGGACAAGACGGCCAAGGACGAAGACGGGCTCAAGGACTTCAAGGTCGCCGCACAGGCCGGAACCACCGGCCTCGACTACGCGACGGAGCACTTCAAGGACGCCGAGGTCGTCACCTATGAGGATCTCCCGCTCTCGCTCGAAGCGCTCAAGAACGGTCAGGCCGACGCGGTCATCAACGACAACGGCGTGCTCTACGACTACGCGGCGAACAACGACGGATTCGCCGTCGGCTTCGACATCGACACCGGCGAGCACTACGGCATCGGCATGAAGAAGGGCAACGCGGAGATGAAGAAGGCCGTGGACGACACCCTCGCCGAGATCAAGGACAACGGAGAGTACGACAAGATCTACGAGAAGTGGTTCGGCGACGCACCCAAGTGATCACCGCTGACGAGGCGGCCGGCTGCGGGCTCTGTCCCGCGGTCGGCCGCGCGTTCGGCTCTCACCACTGCCCCACCGCGTCAGAAGGACAGCACCTCATGTCAACACCTCCTGCGAGCCAGCAGCGCGGCCCGACCGGCCCCACGGCTCCCACCGCCACAGCTGATGCCACACCCAAAGCGAAGATGAGCAAACGGCAGAAGGCCAAGCTCTCCCGCGGCATCCAGTACGCGATCCTCATCGTCATCGCGGTCGTCATCGCCGTCGTCGCCGATTGGCCGACGCTCATCGACACCTTCGGTCGCATCGACATCGCGATCGGCATGTTCCCCGATGTCATCACCAAGGCACTGAAGAACACCGTCGTCTTCACCGGCCTCGGCTTCGTCCTGGGACTGGCGATCGCGATCGTGCTCGCGCTCATGCGACTGTCCTCGGTCGGGGTCTACCGCTGGTTGGCGTTCGTCTACACGGAGTTCTTCCGCGGCCTGCCCGCGCTCGTCGTCTTCCTCGTCATGGGCTTCGGCCTCCCTCTGGCGTTCAAGGGCTTCAACCTCCCTCAGCTCATCATCATCATGATCGCATTGGCGCTCGTCTCCTCCGCCTATATGGCCGAGACGATCCGCGCCGGCATCCAGGCCGTGCCCAAAGGCCAGGTCGAGGCGGCGAGGTCGCTGGGCATGTCCTCCTCACGCGCGATGTTCACGATCGTCCTGCCGCAGGCGATGCGGATCATCCTGCCGCCCCTGACCAACGAGCTCATCCTGCTGACGAAGGACTCCTCGCTGGCCTACATCCTCGGCTCCTCCGTCGACGGCCGCGAACTGACAGCACTCGCGCGAGCCGAGATCGTCAACACCGCGAACCTCACCCCGTTCATCGTCGTCGCGCTCTGCTACCTCGTGATCACGATCCCGCTGTCGTATCTGTCACGAGTGCTCGAGAAGAAGTACGGTTCCGCCGATTCAGGAGTGAAATGATGACGACCTCAGCAACCGCCTCGCTGCGGGAGACCGGAACCCCGATCATCGCGATCAGGAACCTGCAGAAGAGCTTCGGATCGAATCAGGTGCTCACGGATATCAGCCTCGACGTCGACAAGGGCGAGGTCGTCTGCGTCATCGGGCCCTCGGGATCGGGAAAGTCGACGATGCTCCGGTGCATCAACGTCCTCGAGGACCCGACAGGAGGGTCGATCGTCGTCGACGGCATGGACATGACCGACCTCGACCTCGACATCGATGCCGCCCGCACCCGCATCGGCATGGTCTTCCAGTCCTTCAACCTCTTCGGCCACCTCACCGTAAGGGAGAACCTCACGGTCGCCCAGATCAAGGTCCTGCGCCGGTCGAAGGCCGAGGCCGACCGGGTCGCCGAGGAGAATCTCGCGAAAGTCGGACTGTCCGAGAAGATCGATGCCAAGCCCTCGTCTCTGTCCGGTGGTCAGCAGCAGCGTGTGGCGATCGCACGGGCCCTGAGCATGGATCCCGATGTGATGCTCTTCGACGAGCCCACCTCGGCGCTGGATCCCGAGACCGTCGGTGATGTCCTCCAGGTCATGCGCAACCTCGCCGAGGCGGGCATGACGATGGTCGTGGTCACGCACGAGATGGAGTTCGCCCGGCAGGTCGCCGACCGGGTGGTCTTCATGGACGGCGGAGTCGTCGTCGAATCGGGCCCGGCCAAGGACGTCATCGGCGACCCGCAGGAGCAGCGGACGAAGGACTTCCTCGCCCGCGTCCTCCATCCCGGGCAGCTGGGCTAGGCCTGGCGGGTTTCCCACACGAGGTTGAAGATCCGGAAGCCGGCGTTGAGGAGTCTCATGTGCCGTTCGTGGTTCTCACTGCTCGCCCGGTCCGGCCCCTTTTCGTTGAGATAGTACTTGCCGACACCGTGGAATTCCGCGATCACCGGCAGACGTTCGTGCCTGAAGTCGTTGCGCGCGATCCACGTCCCTGACTCGTCGAATGTGTCGGCCTGCGGCTGCACCCCTGTGCTGCATCGGCATCCTCGGCGGGATGCTGTCGTTCCCGGATCCGGATGGTCGGCTATTCGGTGGAATCCCTCTCGGATCACCTCGGCGACGTCAGCGGCGGGAAACGGTGGGTCCAATCCATGGATCACTGCGGCAGAGATGTGTGAGAACACCGCGCCTTGCGGCAGTTCGTCTGCGTGGGAGCGGATGAGGATCTTGAGCTTCTCCGTATTGTCCCGAATATCGCCATAGGTCCGCGGATGCCCGGTCGCAGAGGCTTCATGGACGAGCCGCAGCGGTTCATGCCGCGCCTGAGAACAGCTTCGACGCAGCTTGGCGTCGGGAGCACCAGCCACAACTGGTCCTCCCGACGCTGAGTGGTCCGCTCGGCGAAGGTTCGGGGCGGGCGCTACTCCTGCGGCAGGATCACTCGGTAGCCCAGCTTGGCCTCGTATCCGTGGATCTCGCGGGTGTCGAGTGCCGACATGAAGTCGAGGACCTCGGCGGTGATGATCTGGCCGGGCACGAGCACGGGGAAGCCCGGCGGGTACGGGGTGACGAACCCGGCCGAGACCGGCCGCTCACCGTTCTCGACGCGGCGGCGCAGCTCGTGCGGGAGGACGTGCTCGATGTTCTGCCGCCGCAGACCGGCATAGTAGGCGGTGCGCAGGTCACCGTCGGGAAGCTGCTTGGACGGATCGTCGGCGGGCACCTCGGCGGCGTATTCGGGCGCGAAGGCGCTGAAGTCCGGCAGCGGTGGCATCACCGCGGCGGGCTCGCTCAAGGCGTCCTGCTCCTGCTGTTCGTGCGGGTCGTTGAACCTCCCCGCCAGTTTGACGAGGACCTCGATGAGGTAGGCCACGGCCGACCGGGAAGTGCCGATGTTCGTCATGAACAGCACGGTGTTGCGGCTCGTCTTATTCACCTGGATGCCGTAGCGGTCCATGAGGTGCTCGTGCTTGAACGTATCTCCGTCGACGCCGGTGCCGGAGATCTCGACGGTGATGCGGCTGGGGTCGACGACGAATTCGTCCGTCACCCAGGCGTTCCACATCGTCGCCAGACCGTCGCGCAGCGGCATCGTCCGGTCGGTGACCCGGTAGTCGGCGGGGATCAGGTCCGCGGCGGTGAGCACCTTGAACGTCTTCTTCAGCAGCGGGTGCCGCGCGATCGCCGCGGACAGGCTCATCGCCAGATCGAGCTGCTTCTGCACGAGCGCGAAGCCCTCCATCTCGACCTGCCTGCGACCGAGATCGAGGGAGGCCAGGATCTGGTAGTTCGGAGATGTCGAGGTGTGCGTCATGTACGCCTCGTGGAAGGCCTCCTCCGCACCGGAGGCGAACTCCTGGTCGTAGACGTGGATCATCGATCCCTGCCGCAGAGCGGTCAGCGTCTTGTGGGTCGACTGGGTCGCATACACCCGGATCGTGGCGTCCGGCGGCGGCAGCAGATCCTCAGCCAGCCACACCTCGTCGGGAGCGGGCTGACCGGTCTCGGGATCGAAGAGGCGCTTCTGCTGCTCCCGGTAGGCCGCGGCGTGGGCGTCGGTGGACAGGGTGTCCTCGAGGCGTTCGGCCGCGTACATGGCCGTGCGCTTGCGCGTGACCGGGTGGAATCGGGCGAAGGCGAACCAGGCCTCGTCCCAGAGGAAGACGAGGTCGGGTTTGATGGCCAGGCACTCGGCCATGACCTTGTACGCGTCGTAGACGATCCCGTCGAAGGTGCAGTTGGTCAGAGTGACCATCCGCACCTCGTCGAGGCGGCCGGCAGCCCGGTAGTCGAGCAGGAGCTGCTTGATCCGGCTGAGCGGCACCGCCCCGTAGAAAGCGACGTCGTTGAGCGGGTAGGCCTCGAGGTAGGCGGTGCGGGCGCCGGTGAGCATGAGTGCGTGATGGTGCGACTTGTGGCAGTTGCGGTCGACCATGACGACCTCGTCGGGGGCGACGACGGCCTGGTGGACGATCTTGTTCGCCGTCGAGGTGCCGTTCGTGACGAAGTAGGTGCGTTTGGCGCCGAAGGCGCGGGCGGCCAGCAGCTGCGCCTTCTTCAGCGTGTTCACCGGGGCGAGCAGGGAATCGAGCTCGCCGGAGGTGGCGCTGGATTCGGCGAGTAGCAGGTTGAGTCCGTAGAAGTCGACGAAGTCGCCGATCCACTTCGAACCGACGACAGAGCCTCCGCGGGAGACCGGGAGGGCATGGAAGACTCCGGCCGGACGGCGGGCGTGTTCGCGGATCGCGTCGAAGAACGGGGTGTCGTAGAGGTGCTGGGCGCGACGCAGCAGCGACAGGTGCAGTTCGAACTGGTCTTCGCGGCGGAACACACGGCGGAACCGGTGGGTCAGGGCCCCGGCGAGGCTTTCGATGTGCGCACCGGCCATGAGGTAGAGGTCGAGTTCCGGGCGCAGACCCGCCAATGTGTCGGCCAGCCGGAGCACCCGACGGACCGAGTTGAGCGGACTCATCGGGCCCGTCGGCGCTTCCTTCGTCGACCGGTGCGCGAACTCCACGGCATCGCGCAGATCGCGGCTGAGGACCTCGCGCGTGCGGTCGGTGAAGCCCGGCCGGATGACGCAGGCGAGCAGGTTCGGGTTCGTCAGCGCCGCGGCGACGGCGTCGTCGGCGGTCGGGACGACGACGTAGTCGTAGATGAACTGGTCGGAGGGGTTGCGCAGCTTGAGCAGGTCGGAGTGCAGCTCGTCGCGGCCGCCTTCGGTGGTCTCGTCGACGATGAGCACCTCGAAGCGGGGGCGGGTGTCCTGCCGGTCCTTGAGTTCGGCGCGCTCGTCCTCGGTCAGCTCGTCCTCACCGGTGTCGGGCACGGTGGTCCCGCGCAGTCGGTTGACCGCCCGGGTGATCATGTCATGGGCCCGGTCGAATTCGCCGTTCGAGAGCAGGTCCGTGATCTCCTCGACATAGCGCTGACCGAAGCCGCCCCAGTAGAGCTCCATGGTCCGCAGCGAGCGCAGGGACCGCCAGACCTCGCCGTCCTCGGCGATCATCGAGAAGTCCCCGCCGCTGGCAGCCAGACGCTTGATCGCGAACTTCAGATACTCCCAGGCGTCCGAGCGCAGCCGCCAGGTGCTCGCGGGCATGCCCGGGTCCCGTTCGAGGTTGGCCTTGCGCGGCGTCGACTGGAATCCCGCTCGACCTCGCCTGGCGACGGCATCGGCTTCGGTGATTCCGATCGCCTGCGCCGATGGATGGTCGGAGTCGATGCCGGTCATGCGTGAGCCTCCTGGCTGTCAGTAGTCATTCGTCGCCGACTGACGACGATTCCTGCTCACGGGCTCAGGCGGGAGCGCCGCACTGATTCCGTTGTTGCAAGATCATACGACCTCACACTGTTCGATGCGCCCGGCGGGGACCACATGAGACAAAAGAATGATAAGCATGGGGTATGGACACTTCCGCGTCGCTTTCCGCCGGCCATCTCATCGTCGAGGAGCTCGAAGCCCACGGGGTCCGCCGCGCCTATCTGGTGCCCGGTGAGTCCTACCTCGACGTCATGGACGGCCTCCATGATTCGTCCATCGCCCCGATCGTCTGCCGGCAGGAGGGCGGGGCGGCCTATATGGCCGTGGCCGAAGGGCGGATGACCGGGGTGCCCGGCATCGCCATGGTCACCCGCGGCCCCGGCGCCTCGAACGTCATGGTCGGCATCCACACCGCTTTTCAGGACGCCACCCCGCTCGTCGTGTTCGTCGGCCTCATCCCCACCGACCATCGCGGCCGGGAGTCCTTCCAGGAGTTCGACCTCAACGGCTGGTTCTCCACGACGACGAAGAAAGTGCTCACCCTCGACGACCCCGACAAAGCCGCCGAGGTCGTCGTCGACGCCATGCACACCGCCGTATCCGGCCGGCCGGGCCCCGTCGTCGTCGGTTTGCCCGAGGAAGTGCTGGTCCGTGCCAGCGCCGGGACCGTGCTGCCGCCGCGCGTGCTCGGTTCGGCGTCGCCCTACGCCGGGGATGTCACGGAGCTGCGGGCACGCATCACCGCCGCCGACCGACCCGTCCTCATCATCGGCGGTGAGGACTGGTCGCCGTCGACGTCCAAACGCATCGCCCAATGGTCTCGCGATCGCGGTCTCGGGGTGCTCGGGACGTTCCGCGCCTATGACGGCATCGATCACGACAGCCCGAACTTCCTCGGCATCCTCGGCTACGGTGCGGCCCCGGTGGCCAAGCGGGTCCTCGACGAGGCGGACCTGCACATCTTCCTCGGCTGCGTCCGCACCGATGTGGCCACAGCCGGGTTCACCCTCGGCACCGATCAGCGCACCGTCGTCATCGGCCCCGACGCCGATGCTCACGGACACTTCGGCCGTCTCGACCAGCACATCGTGACCTCGGTGAACCGGTTCGCCCAATCCCTGTTCACCGAGGACGGGTCGCGGACCTATTCGGTCTCCTCCGACGGATCGATCGACGAACCGCCGCTCGGCGACACCCTCTCCGAGGCGGCCGGCCATGCGGTGCCGCTGCCCGAATGGGTGCGCGAGGCCCGGGCCGAACTCGACGACTGGCGGGCTCCGCAGGTCCCCGGACCCGATTCCAGCGATCGCTTCGTCGATATGGACGAGGCGTTCGTGCACGTCAGGCAGCTGCTGCCGAGTGATGCGATCATCACCTACGGGGCCGGGAACTTCTCCGGCTGGGCGACCCGGTTCCTGCCCACCCACGGGTTCCCCTCGGCGCTGGGACCGCGCAACGGCTCGATGGGCTTCGGGCTGCCGGCCGCGGTCGCCGCCGGTCTCGTCCATCCCGAACGGCCCGTGTTCTGCATCGCCGGCGACGGCGACTTCCTCATGAACGGTCAGGAGATGGCCACCGCGGCTCAGTACGGTGCCGACATCACCATCGTCATCAACGACAATTCGGTCTACGGCACGATCCGCGGCCATCAGGATCGTGAGTACCCGGGTCGGGCCCCGGCCACGGCGCTGCAGAATCCGGACTTCGCAGCCATGGCCACGGCCTTCGGCGGACTCGGAATCCGGGTCGAGAGGACCGCCGACTTCCGGGAGGCGTTCGACCGGGCGCTGGCGCACAAGGGCCTGTCCCTCGTCCACTGCCTCACCGATCCGAGCATCCGCGGCGCCCGCCTGCCCCGGGCATGAACCGTCCTGACTAAGGTGGCCTCATGAGAATCGACGCGATCTTCACCGACCTCGATGCCCACACCCTCGACCCCGAGCGGCCGAGGGCCAGCAGGATCGGGGTCTTCAACGGCCGAATCATCGGCTTCGACGAGGACCTCGACGGCGTCGATGCCGACCGGATCGAATCGCTGGGCGGGGCGACGGTGCTGCCGGGCTTCACCGACGCCCACTGCCACACCGCCTGGTTCGGTCTGACTCTGGCCTCCGTCGATGTCACGGCGCTGCCGGGCGGGCTGCCCGACGTCTACTCCGCGCTCGAGGAGGCGGCGGCCGCGACGCCGGCCGGGGAGTGGATCAACGCCACCGGATACGCCCATCGCGACTACGACGGTCAGTACCCCGAGCTGGCCCGCCTCGACGAGATCACCGGCGACCGCCCGCTGTTCATGCGCCAGACCTCCGGCCACGCCGCGATCGTCAACACCGAGGCGATGCGCCGGGCCGGCATCCTGGACCCCGGTTTCACCGAACCGGTCGGCGGCAAGGTCGTCACCGACCCGGCCGGCCACCCGACCGGTCTGCTCGAGGAGACCGCGCAGGCGCTCGTCCAGGACCTCATCCGTCCCTACTCCCTCGACACCCTCGTCGAGGCGATCGACCTCGCCACGGCCTACTATGCGAAGGAGGGCATCACCTCCTTCGGCGAGTGCGGCATCGCCTACGGGTGGATCGGCCACTCCCCCATCGAGATCAGCGCCTATCTGCGTGCCCGCGAAGAGGGCCGGCTGCGAGCCCGGGCCCAGCTGATGCCGCAGGCCGATGGACTGCACACGATCGCGGCGAACTCGGCCGACGGATTCGGCATCGGTCTCGATGCGGGACTGCGCACCGGCCTCGGCGATGATCTCATCTCGATCGGCCCGGTGAAGTTCTTCATGGACGGGGCCCTGTCCGGCGAGACCGCGGCGCTGCGGGAGAACTATGCGGGCAAGGACCATCCCGGCTATCTCCAGGCCGACGCCGAGGTGCTGCGGCAGCAGATCCTCGACACCTACGCCTCGGGCTGGTCGGTCGCCGTGCATGCGATCGGCGATGCCGCCGTCGACGCGGCGGTGGCCAACATCGTCGATGCGCAGAAACGGTTCGGCCGCCGCGCGGTGCCCAACCGGATCGAACATGCCGCCATGGTCCATGACGAGCACCTGGCCACGCTGGCCGAGAACGGCATCGTCGTGACCCCGCAGTCGGCCTTCGCCGAGGGCATCGGCGACGGCATGAATGCTTCCCTGGGACCGCAGCGCCGACATCTGCTCTACCGGGCCAAGTCCTTCCTCGACGCCGGTGTCCTGCTCGCCGGCAGCTCGGATCGGCCCTGTGCCGACGGCAATGTGCTGCGCGGGATCGAAGCCTTCGTCACCCGCGCCACCCGTGACGGCGACGTCATGGGCTCGGCCGCCGAGCGCCTCACCGCCGACGAGGCTCTCGCGGCCTACACCGTGAACGCCGCCGCGGCCTCGGGCCAGGGCGCGGACAAGGGCACGCTGAGCCGCGGGAAGCTCGCAGACTTCGTCGCCCTCGACACCCACCCCGGGCAGGTGGGCCCGACCGAGATCTCACAGATCCCGATCCGCGCCACCGTCCTCGGCGGCAACTTCACCCACGACGCCCGCTGACCCCGCGGGGTCAGCGGGAGAAGTCGAGGTCGGTGAGCACCTTCTCGAAGATTCCGAGTCCGCGTTCGAGGTCCTCCTCGCTGATGTTGATCGGCGGGACCACGTGCAGTCGGTGGTAGTTGTTGAACGGCACGACGCCGTGCTCCTTGAGTGCCGCGACGACCGAGGCGACCTCGGGCGATCCGCCGCCGTAGGGAGCCAGCGGCTCCTTCGTCTCCTTGTCCCAGACGAGTTCGATCGCCCAGAACGCACCCGTGCCGCGGACTTCCCCGACGTGCTTCGAGTTCTCTGCGATCTGCCGCAGCCGGGGCCCGATGATGGTCTCGCCGATGCGGGCGGCGTGCTCGATCATCCCTTCATCAGCCATCGCGTTGATCGTGGCGACGGCGGCCGCGCAGGCCAGGGGATGGCCCGAATAGGTCAGCCCGCCGGGGTAGACGCGCTCGGCGAAGGTCTCGAAGATCGCGTCGCTGATGACCACACCGCCCAGCGGCACATATCCGGAGTTCACCCCCTTGGCGAAGGTGATGAGGTCGGGGACGATGTCGAAGTGCTCGAAGGCGAACCACTTGCCCGACCGCCCGAATCCGGCCATCACCTCATCGGCGATGAGGACGATCCCGTACTCATCGGCCAGTGCCCGCACGCCCTGCATGTATTCGGGGCTGGGAACCATGATGCCGGCAGTGCCGGGAATGGATTCGAGGATGATCGCCGCGATCGTCGCCGGACCCTCCAACTGGATGGTCCGTTCGAGGTGGTGAAGCGCGCGTTCGGTCTCCTCCGCCTCGGTGGCGGCGTGGAACTCGGACCGGTAGAGGAAGGGGCCGAAGAAATGGACGACGCCGGCATCTCCGTGTTCGTTCTCCCAGCGGCGGGGATCGCCGGTGACGTTGACGGCCGTCTGGGTTCCGCCGTGATACGACCGGTAGCGTGAGAGCACCTTGGTCCGGCCGGTGTGCAGGCGGGCCATGCGGATGGCGTGCTCGTTCGCATCGGCCCCGCCGTTGGTGAAGAACACGCGGTCCAGTCCCGCCGGCGTGCGATCGGTGATGAGCCGGGCGGCCTCCGAGCGGGCGGCATTGGCAGTGGCCGGGCTGATCGTGCACAGCAGATCGGCCTGGTCCTTGATCGCGGCGACGACGGCCGGGTGCTGGTGACCGATGTTCGTGTTCACCAGCTGGGAGGAGAAGTCGAGGAACTCCTGCCCGTCACCGTCGACGATCGTCGACCCCTGGGCTCTGACCACGGTCGGAGGATCGATGAGACGCTGCGCCGACCAGGAGTGGAAGACGTGCGCGCGGTCGAGCTCGTGGGCTCGGGCGGCTTCGTCCTTGATCGCTGCGAGATCGACATCGCTGAGCTGGTGCACCATTGTCACCCTTTCGCCGAGGAGGGGCTGGCGGAGCGTGAGATCCGCGCCTGTCAGCTCATCGTAGAACAGATTCGACTACAGTGACGAGCATGTCGTACCGGACCATCGCCACCAGTGTCGAGGCCGAGATCGAGATCAAGAAGTCCCGCTTCCTCGCCCGCCTCTCCCCCGCCGCCGACGAGGGCGAGGCCCGCGCGGTCATCGCAGACTGTCGCGCCGTGCGTCCGAAGGCCCGACACCACTGCTCAGCGTTCGTCCTCGACCCGGATTCGCGCACGCAGCGCTTCAGCGACGACGGCGAACCGGCCGGGACCGCCGGCGCCCCGATCCTCGACGTCGTCTCCGGACACCAGCTGACCTATGTCGTCGCGGTCGTGACCAGGTACTTCGGCGGCACCCTGCTGGGCGCGGGCGGACTCGTGCGCGCCTACGGGCAGGCCGCCTCGGAGGCGGTGGAGCGGGCACGGATCATCACTCGGCACGAACTCGTGCCGGTGCGGGCGGATGTGGACTACGCCCAGGCCAACGCCCTCGAGCGGGCGGCCGGCAATCGGGGCTGGACGACACGAGCCGAATACGGCGGTGAGGTGGGACTCGACGTCCTCGTGCCCCTCGCCGAGGTGGACGCGGCCCTCGAGATGTACGCCGACCTCACCGCCGGGCAGGCAGAGCCGGCCGTCGGTGAGGTCGAATGGGTGTGAGCCGCAGGCTCCATCGTGCGGCGAAGCCGCGACTCAGTCGAGTGTGGCGATCTTGGCCACCTGCGCATTGGTGAGCATGACGAGGTCCTCGGGACGGATCTCGATCTCGAGGCCGCGTCGGCCGGCCGAGACGAACACAGCGGAATGATCGAGGGCGGTGCGGTCGATGACGACGGGCACGGCGTGGCGCTGCCCGAAGGGGGAGACTCCCCCGACGGGGTACCCGGTCCGACGCTCGGTCTCGGCCACACCTGCCAGCTGGGCCTTCTTCGCTCCGCGCGCGGAGGCCAGGCCCTTGAGATCGAGCTGTCCGGAGACCGGGACGAGCGCGGTCACGGGAGAGCCGTCGACCTGGATCATCAGGGTCTTGAATACCTGGTCCGAGCTGACGCCGAGCTTGTCGGCGGCCTCCGAGCCGTAGCGGCGAGTGGAAGGGTCATGATCGAAGCTGCGCAGACTGTAATCGATGCCTGCCAGGTTGAGCACTCGCACGGCCGGGGTAGCCACGCCTGTGGGTTTGGATGCAACTGTCATAAGGGGGTAGTGCCTCCTGCCCGCAAGTTCGCAGGACACAATGGGCGCTGCTGCCCAGGACCGTCGGCGATCCCGTGTTCCCGCGTCGATACGGACGGAATTGTTGTATCGGTGCTGATGGTTTACCCGCCCACAATAGGCGAAGTGTCGGCGCGAGCGCCAATTCCGACCACACGAAGTGACCTGTCGGTAGCCTGCGGGAGCGGGGCCTCGACCGCGAATTCAGCCCCAGCCGAGTTCGTGCAGCCGCTCATCGTCGATGCCGTAGAAATGAGCGATCTCGTGGACGATCGTCACGACGATCTCGTCTCGCAGATGGTCACGGTCGGCGGCGAAGTCGATGAGGTTGTCGCGATAGATGAAGATGGTGTCGGGCAGCTCGAGGCCCGAGATCCCGCGTTCGCCGATCGGGGTCCCCTCGTAGAGGCCGAGCAGGTGCCGGTCCCCGTTCTCCGGCCGGCCCTCGACGAACAGGGCGACGTTGTCCAGCTGATCGGTCACCCCGGTCGGCAGCAGCTGGAGAGCCTCGTCGAGGATCGCTTCGAACTCGTCATCACCCAGGGACTCCATACTCTCCACCCTAGCCCCACGCGAGCCCCTCCATCCGGCCGGCAGCGGCTCGAGAACAGCCTCCCGGGTCTGTGACCGAGGACACTCCCTCTCGTTTTGCATTCGGCAAATCGGGTGGGATAAGCTTAACGTCGTTGCCCACGGAGAATCCGAGGACAAACTAGGCCCCCATCGTCTAGAGGCCTAGGACACCGCCCTTTCACGGCGGCGACACGGGTTCGAATCCCGTTGGGGGTACGGTGTAAGATCGAAAGGTCTGAAACCACAACAGCAAGGCCCTGTGGCGCAGTTGGTTAGCGCGCCGCCCTGTCACGGCGGAGGTCGCGGGTTCGAGTCCCGTCAGGGTCGCGGAGCACAAGGCTCTTCTTCGGAAGAGCCTTTGTTTCTCTCGACATACTTGCAGTGTGTCGGCGACCAGGCTCTGTAGCTCAGTTGGTAGAGCGTTCGACTGAAAATCGAAAGGTCACCGGATCGACGCCGGTCGGAGCCACCAGAAGGAAGCCCCGCTTCCCCAGTTTTTCGCTGGGGAGCGGGGCTTCGTCGTTCCCCGATTTCCCGAGCGGCCCTGACCGCACGGCCTCCTGGCCTCGGACACCCTTGAAATCCACATCAACTGGAGTAGGTTGAAGGGGAGTTCGAATCCATGCACCACGTCGTTGTGAGGCATGGCGAAAGGAGCACACGATGACGAACAATCCGACGATCACGGAACTCAGCCACGAGGACAGGACCTTCCCGCCCCCAGAGGAGTTCGCCGCCAATGCGAACGCGACAGCCGAAGAATACGACAAGGCTGCGGCAGATCGCATCGGCTACTGGGAGGAGCAGGCGAAGAGGATCACCTGGGACACCCCGTTCGACACGGTCCTCGACTGGTCGGACAAGCCCAACGCCCAGTGGTACGTCGGAGGCAAGCTCAATGCCGCCTACAACTGCGTCGACCGCCATGTCGAGAACGGCCTCGGCGATCGCGTCGCCTACTACTTCGAAGGCGAGTCCGGCGACACCCGCACCATCACGTACTCCGACCTGCTGCGCGAGGTCTCCAAGGCCGCGAATGCGCTGACGGAGCTCGGAGTCAAGACCGGCGACCGGGTCGCGATCTATATGCCGATGATCCCCGAAACGGTGTTCGCCATGCTCGCCTGCGCCCGCCTCGGCGCCCCGCACACCGTCATCTTCGGCGGATTCTCGGCCTCGGCGATCGCCGATCGAGTGAAGGACTGCGGCGTCGAATTCGTCATCACCTCCGACGGCGGCTACCGCAAGGGCAAGCCCTCGGGCCTGAAGTCCGTCGTCGACGAAGCCATGGTCGACTGCCCCGAGGTGCGCAATGTCCTCGTCGTCCGCCGCACCGGCCAGGACGTGGATTGGAAGGAAGGGCGCGACCTGTGGTGGCACGATGTCGTCGATCGGCAGTCGGAGACCCACACGCCCGAGGCCTTCGATTCCGAACATCCGCTCTACATCATGTACTCCTCCGGCACGACCGGGAAGCCCAAGGGCATCCTGCACACCACGGGCGGCTACCTCGTCGGGACCTCTTTCACCCACTGGACGGTCTTCGACATCAAACCGGAGTCCGACGTCTACTGGACGGCGGCGGACATCGGGTGGGTCACCGGTCACTCCTATATCGTCTACGGACCGCTGGCCAATGCGACCACCTCGGTGCTCTATGAGGGCACCCCCGACACACCTCATCGCGGCCGCCGGTGGGAGATCGTCGAGAAGTACAAGGTCTCCATCCTCTACTGCGCGCCGACGGCCATCCGCTCGTTCATGAAATGGGGACGCGACATCCCCGCGAAGTTCGACCTCTCCAGCCTGCGTCTGCTCGGCAGTGTGGGCGAGCCCATCAACCCCGAGGCCTGGATGTGGTACCGCGAGCACATCGGCGGAGGCCGCTGCCCGGTGGTCGACACGTGGTGGCAGACGGAGAACGGCAGCATCCTCATCAGTCCGCTGCCGGGCGTGACCTCGACGAAACCGGGATCGGCCATGCGCCCCCTGCCCGGCATCGTCGCCGATGTCTTCGACGACGAGGGCCGATCCGTCGAACCGGGCAACGGCGGGTATCTCGTGATCAAGGAGCCGTGGCCGTCCATGCTGCGCACGCTGTGGGGCGACGAGGAGCGCTTCGAGAAGACCTATTGGTCGCAGTACCCCGAGGTGTACTTCGCCGGTGACGGAGCGAAGATCGACCGGGACGGCGATTTCTGGGTCCTCGGCCGCGTCGACGACGTCCTCAACGTCTCCGGCCACCGGATGTCGACCGCGGAGATCGAATCCGCTCTTGTCGCCCACCCGAAGGTCGCCGAGGCGGCCGTGGTCGGGGCGCGTGACGAGATGACCGGGCAGGCGATCGAAGCCTTCGTCATCCTCCGCGAGAGCGCCGCGGACGGCGGGGACGACGTCGTGAGCGAGCTGCGCAGCCATGTGCGCAGTTCGATCGGACCGATCGCGACGCCGCGGTCGATCATGCTCGTCCCCGACCTGCCGAAGACCCGTTCGGGCAAGATCATGCGCCGCCTGCTCAAGGATGTGGCCGAGAACCGCGAGGTCGGCGACGTCACGACGCTCGCCGACTCCTCGGTCATGGATCTCATCCAGAAAGGCATCGCCGAAAGCTGATCCGCGCCTCTGGGACCACGCCGTCCTCGGTTCCGCCCTTGCGGTGACCCACGTCATACTGATGTACTGTTAGGTAACTTTCGGGTGGGTCGCCGCAAGGCGTGCCGCGCACCCGAAAGTCGCTGAACCGACCTCGACTGCAAGGATGCAAACGAATGAAGCGTGGAACCGAAATCGACGACGCACGGGTGCTCATCACCGGAGCCGGCAGCGGAATCGGACGACTCATGGCCCTCGACGCCGCGGCCCGCGGTGCCGCCGAGGTCATCATCTGGGATCTGTCCGCCGACAGCGGAGACGCCGTGTGTGCCGAGATCACGGCCACCGGCGCAGCAGCTCGGGCATTCGCCGTCAACGTCGCCGACTCCGACGAGGTCGAAGCCGTGGCCGAACGGACCGGGCCGATCGACATCCTCGTCAACTGCGCGGGCATCGTCACCGGCAAGAAGCTCCTCGAGACCGACGAGGCAGCGATCAGGCGCGTCTTCGACGTCAATACGCTGGCTCTGTACTGGACGACCAAGGCGTTCCTGCCCGGAATGCTCGAACGGGACCGAGGCTCGGTCGTCACCATCGCCAGTGCTGCGGGCCTGACCGGAGTGGCCCGGCAGACCGACTACTCGGCGAGCAAATGGGCGGCAGTGGGCTTCACCGAATCGCTGCGCAGCGAACTGCGCACCGAGGGCAGCCGGGTCGGCACGCTCGCCTTCTGCCCCTACTACATCAACACCGGCATGTTCGACGGTGTCCGCACCAAGTTCCCCCGCCTGCTGCCGATCCTCGAGGAGACCGATGTGGCCGCACGCGTCCTCGACGCCATCGAAGCCGGTCGCGAACAGCTGGTCATGCCCTCGCTCGTGCGTCTGGTGCCGGGCCTGCGACTGCTGCCGACTCGCGCGTTCGACAAGGTCATGGACTTCCTCGGAGTCAATCAGACGATGGACCACTTCACCGGCAGGACCGGTGCGAACAGGCAGCCGACCGAGGCGAACTGAATCGGCCGTCGACGATCACCTCGCGCCGCCTCGGCTCGGGTCCACAATGGAAGCGGAGACGAGCGAAAGGGAGCGGGCATGGCCACGACCGATCTGGTCCTCGAAGGCGGCGGGGCGAAACTGCCCGGACTCGTCGGCGCCGTAGAGTCTCTGGCCGCGGCCGGGTACGACTTCCACCGCATCGCCGGGACCTCGGCCGGAGCGATCGTCGGTGCGCTGGCGGCGTCGGGGATCTCTGCCGACGAGGTGAGGCGGAGGGTGTTCGAGCAGGACTTCGCCGAATTCGAGGACCTCTCCCCCGCCTTCCGGATCACGCCGTGGCTCGGCAAGGTGCAGGGCCTGCTGTTCCACAAGGGCATGTACCTCGGTGACGCGCTCCGCGACTTCCTCGCCGAGACGCTGGCCGAGCAGGGCGTGCGCACGTGGGGCGACCTCAGGCTGCCCGACCCGGGCTCCGCGATCCCGCCGGAACGCTCCTACCGACTCGTCGTCATCGTCTCCGACGTCTCCCGGGGTCGCATGCTGCGTCTGCCCTGGGATTACGAGGATTCCCTAGGAGTCGAAGCGGACGGTCAGTCCGTCGCCGAGGCGGTGTGCGCCTCGGCGGCCAGTCCCTTCTTCTTCCGCCCGCGGTCGCTGCCGGCACGGCCGAGCACGGCCGGAGGCGCGTCCGTGCTCGGCGCCGACGGCGGTCTGCTCTCGAACTTCCCCGTCGACGTCTTCGACCGCAAGGACTCCCGACCGGCACGGTGGCCGACATTCGGCGTCATGCTCTCGGCCCGGCGCACTCCCGCTGCCCAATGGCGCCCCAACGCCAGCACCTTCGAATACGCCCGATCTCTCCTCTCGACGATGCTCAACGCCCACGACCGCCGACACATCGACGACCCCTCGGTGACCGAGCGGACGATCTTCGTCGACACCACCGGGCACAGCAGCACGGATTTCGACCTGTCCGCGGCCGCCAAACACGATCTCATCGCCTCGGGACGCACCGCGGGTGAGAAGTTCCTGGCCGGTTGGGACTGGCAGGAATGGAAGGACCGCTTCGACCGGAAGTGATCTGGCCTGGGGCCGATCGACGTGCAAGAATGAGGGCCCGAGCCTGATGCCCAGCGAAGGAGAGATCATGAGCGAGTTCGAAGCGAACGCAGCTGACCGACTGGACGAGGACCCCATCCTCGACGACCCCGATCTCGACGAGCCGACGGCCGATGAGTTGGACGACCCCGAACTCTCTGCCGCCGAGGCCGAAGCCGACCAGGTCGACGTCGACTCCGACATCGACGATGACGAGCCCATCGAGGCCTCTGTCGAGCCCGGCGCCGACGGGCCCGGGGGCACAGGCGTCGAGGGTGCCGACGACGAGCTCCTCGAAGGAGCCGGTCGGGAGGACGAGAACAATGCGCCGGACCTCTCGGACGAGTTCAACACCGACCAGTCGCCGGCCGCGGAGCAGGGAAATCGAGACGGCGACGAGATGGTCTCCGAAGGCGATGACGACTCCGAGGTCGCCGCGCTCGACGGTGACGACCTCAACGTCGATGCCCTCGCCGATGACGGCACCGAAGAGGTCTCGGTCATCGACGGCATGCCGGAGGTCATCGACGACTCCTACGAGGAGGACTGACCCTCCGCCCAGATCGTCCGCCGCCCATGGCCTAGGGTGGACTGCGGGAGAGACCGTGGCGAGGCAGAGGGGGAATTCGTGGCCGAGACGACAGAGGGCACCGAGGCGGCCGACCGACTCGAATCCGCACTGACCGGCAGAATCGACTCCCGCACCCTCGACGAGATCGCGACCCTGGCCCGACACGTGCCGCGCGCGGAGATCGGTCGCCTCGTGCACACCTCGACTCCACTGCAGTCGGCGATGCTCTTCCGGGTGCTGACGAAGGCCGAGGCTCTCGACGTCTTCGAAGATCTGCCCCCGGCCTACCAGGCCGAACTCATCGGCAACCTCCGCGAGCCCGAGGTCGCCGACATCGTCGAGGGCCTCGACCCCGATGACCGTGCCGAACTCTTCGGCGAACTGCCGGCGAGTGTGGTCAGTCGTCTGATGAAGGGGCTGAGCACCGAGGAACGGGCGATGACCTCCGCGGTCCTCGGCTATCCGAAGTCCGCCATCGGCCGGTACATGTCCCCCGAGGTGCTCGGTCTCCACGAGGATTGGACCGCGGCCGAGGCGATGGAGGTCGTGCGCGCCCGCATCGACGGACCCGAGACCGTCTATCTCCTGCCCGTGGTCGGCCCCGGCCGGGTGCTGCGGGGAGTGGTGTCCCTGCGCAACCTCATCGCCGTCGGCCCGGACACCGTCGTCGCCGACATGGTCCGCGACTCGATCAGCACGCATGCGCTGACCGACCGCGAGGAGGCTGCACGTGAGTTCCTCTCTCACAGACTCATCGCCATGCCGGTGACCGACCAGGAAGACCGCCTCGTCGGGATCCTCACCATGGACGATGTCCTCGACATCATCGACGAGGAGGACGCCGAGGACATCGCCCGCGGCAGCGGTACGGAGCCGCTCGACCGGTCCTATCTGTCCTCGACGATCCTGCGTCTGGTCCGCAGCCGCATCGTGTGGCTGCTCGTCCTCGCCATATCCGCGATCCTCACCGTCCAGGTCCTCGAAGTCTATGAGGACCGGCTCGACCAGGTCGTCGTCCTCGCACTGTTCATCCCGCTGCTCACCGGCACCGGCGGCAACACCGGCAACCAGGCCGCGACGACGGTGACCCGGGCCCTGGCCGTCGGCGAGGTGCGCATCCGGGATCTCGGACGGGTGATCTGGCGAGAGCTGCGTGTCGGCGCGGTCCTCGGCTCCGTGCTCGGCGTCTTGGGCTTGGCCATCGCCGGCTTCGTCTACGGCTGGCAGATCGGTCTGGTCATCGGGCTGACGCTGCTGTCCGTGTGCATGATGGCCGCCACCGTCGGCGGGCTGATGCCCATCATCGCGAAGCGGGTCGGAGCGGATCCGGCGGTGTTCTCCAACCCGTTCATCTCCACGTTCTGCGATGCCACGGGTCTCATCATCTACTTCACCATCGCCACCACGGTGCTCGGTCTGCGCTGAGTCCGGCCTCTCCGCGACGGTGGTTCAGGTCGACCACGCCTGCCACAGCGCGGCATAGCGGCCACCGCCTGCGACGAGTTCGTCGTGGCTGCCTTCCTCGATGACCTGCCCGTGCTCCATGACGAGGATTCGATCGGCCTTCTCGGCCTGGCTGAGCCGGTGGGCGACGATGAGCGCGCCCCGGCCCTCGAGGGCTGCCTGTGCCGAGCCCTCGAGGACATGGGCACCGGCCGAACCCGCCTCGGCGGTCGCCTCGTCGAGGATCGCGAAGTCCGGATCTGCGAGGACGAGCCTGGCCAAGGCGATCGTCTGCTCCTGGACCGCAGACAGGCGGGCCCCGCCTTCGCCGATCTCGGTGTCGAGGCCCTTCGGCAGGGATCGCGCCCACCTGGCTCCGACCGCGTCCAGGGCGGCCATGACCGCCTCGTCGGCGGCGGCCGGATGCGGCAGTGAGACGTTCTCGCGCAGGGTTCCGGAGAAGGTGTGGACCTCCTGAGCGATCATCGCGATGTGTACCCGCAGTTCGGGCTCCCCCAGCGCGGTCAGCTCCGCTGCCCGGTCCGAGGCGGCACCTGCTCCCATGAGCACAGCGTGTCCGTGTGTCGGTGCCGACAGACCCGCCGCGATCCGGGCCAACGTCGTCTTCCCGGCTCCTGTCGTGCCGACGACGGCGATGTGCTCACCGGGCTCGATGCGCAGGCTGACGCCTCTGAGCACGTGATTGTCAGAGTCCGGGTCGTCGTCGTAGCTGAACCACAGGTCCTTCAGAACCAGGGACGGGGAAACCGCGCCCAGTGTGGTCGTCCGCCTCGGCGCCGCGTGCGCCTCATCGATGACGCCGACCATGCGGGTCAGTGACGCACCAGCCGACTGGACCTGGTCGAAGAGTCCGACGAGTGCGCCGATGGGGTTGAACAGCCGGTGGAAGACCAGAGCCGCGGTGGTCACCGCTCCGGCAGTGGACTCACCGAACCACACGAGCGCGAAGCCTGCGATGAGGAGCAGCGAGAGTACGACGGCCTCGGCGCGGTTGTTGCGGCCGAAGGCGCGGGTGAGGAAGCGGAACACGTTGATCGACAGGTCTCGGGCCTGGCCGGAGGCGGCGTCGATGCGGCGCATCTCTCCGCCCTCTGCACGATAGGCGCGCAGGGTCGCGGCGCCCGTGAGGCCGCCCAGAAGCCGGCCGGCACGTCGGCCGAACGCCGCGCGCTCCTCCTTGTAGATGGGCTCCGACCTCGGCAGATACCACCGCAGGGTCAGCCAGTACATCGGCAGGGCGACGAGGCCGACGATGCCCAATCGCCAGTCGACCGCGGCCAGTCCCGCTGCGGAGACGAGGACGACGAGGAGTGATTCGACGACGAGCGGCAGCACCTGCGCGGCGGCCTCGCTGATCTTGCGGGAGTCGTCGGCGACCCGGGATACGAGATCGCCGGTACCGGTGGCCTCGATGCGCTGGGATTCCAACGCCAGCGCGGAATCGACGACCTCTGTGCGCAGCTCGGCGACGACGGGCATGGCGATATGGGCCAGCGCCCACGCCCCGATCCAGGTGCCCAGCGCCATTACGATGCCGGCGACCATCACGGCGACGGCACAGGTCCAGACCACCTCGGGTCCGGCACCGGCGGGCAGCCGATCGACGAGGTGGCCGATCGCCCACGGTCCGACGAGACCGGCGCCGGCGTTGGCCAGACCGGCGATGGCGAGGAGGACGATCCAACCTGCCCGGCGGCGCAGCAGCGGGGCGAGGCGGGCGAAGGATCGACGGCGTGAGGCGATCGACAGGGTGCGGTGCATCATCGGGTCACCGCCCGCCGGTAAGCTGCGGCGGCTGCGTCATCGCCGGCGAGGAGTTCGGAGTGGCGGCCGCGGAGGATCGGGCCCGTCGCGGGCACGTGGACGACAATGTCGGCCGCGGCGAGGAAGGCCGGGGAGCTTGTGAGGATGACGGTGGCCCTGCGCCCCGCGTCCCGGCGCAGCCTGCTGACTCCCTGTGCGATGCGGGCCTCGGTGACGGCGTCGACAGCCGTGGTCGGCTCGACGAGGACGAGGACCGCGGGGTCGGCGCTCAGGGCTCGGGCGAGGGCGACGCGCTGACGCTGGCCGCCGGAGAGGTTTCCGCCGAGTTCCTGGATCCGATGGTCGAGACCGCCGTCGACGAGGCCGAGGAGTTCATCGGTGCCCGAAGCTGCGAGCACCTCGGCGGTGACCCGATCATCGGTGTGGACCTGGTCGTCGGCTCCCACGACCATGGTGATGTTCGAGCGGATGGTGCCTTCGAACAGGTCGGTGTCGTGGGGTGCGACGATCATCGTCTCGGGTCCGAGTCCGCGCGCGTGGGTCGACAGTGCCGCCAGCAGTTCGGCTCCGTGCTCGGCGGTATCGGTGACGATGCAGGTCAGCTCCCCGAATGTCGTGATGATTTCATCGTCTCCATCCGGCCAGCCAGCGACGATGACGGCGGATTCGGAGAGGGTCACCGTCGGCAGCGGGGCCGCCGCCTCCGGGGTCTCGGGTTCCGCCTCGGCGGCGATGTCGGCGAGCAGCCGCGCGATCCGCTCGGCGGCGCCGTGGGATTGGGCGAAGAGGCCGACGATCTCGGCCAGGGCGCGCATGGGTTCGGTGAGGAAGGCGGTCATGCCGAGGATGCCGATGAGCGCGCCGACGCTCATCTGTCCATCGATGAGGCGCAGGCCGGCGACGATGAGGACGATCGCGAGGACCGCGGACATCACGAGGGCTCCCAGACCGGCCAGCCGTCCGGTGCGTTCGCCGGTGGCGATCCCGGCGGCGGCCGCATCGTCCGAGGTCTGCCGGTAGCGGTGGACTGCCCAGTCCTCGCCTCCCATCGCCTTGATCACGCGCAGTCCGTGCATGAGGTCGGAAGCCGAGCGGCCGGCGCGGGCGACGGCGTCGAGCTGCGCGGTGGCCTTCGCGGACACCGAGCGGCCGGGCAGCGCGACGATGATCAGCCCGATGGGCACGGCGACGAGGACGACGAGGCCGGTCACCGGGTCGGCGACGAGCAGGAAGACTGCGGCGGTGATCATGCCGAGCACCGAGGCGATGCCGCGTCCGGCCTGCTGGAAGGACATCGCTGCTGTGTCGGCGTCGGCGGACGCGATCGAAAGGACTTCTCCGGACGTCCGGTCGGCCGGCAGGTCCGCCGAGGTCAGCGCCGCATGGGTGATTTCGACGCGGAGGGCGTGCGCTTCGTGTTCGCGGGCGGCGTTGCACAAGCGCGAACCGAAGCGATATCCGAGGCTGAGGACGGTGAACAGGACTCCGATGCCGAGGATCGACACGATGAGCATCGGCAGAGACAGCGGGAGGATCGCGCGGTCGACGACGATTCCGATCGCCACGGGAACGAGCGCTTCGCAGACCTGCCACAGCGAGAGCATGACGGCTCCGGGCAGCAACAGCGACAAGCGCCGACGGGCGGCTCTGGTCAGGAGGGTCGAACCGGAAGAGGGAATGCGCGGCACGAAGGCTACCCTAACATCTCGGGTGGTGACGGAGACTACACTGCCACCATGCTGCCCATCACCACCGCGCTCGACCGCGGTTTCCCGTCCCTCGACGGTCAGACGTTCGTCATCACCGGGGCAAACTCCGGTCTCGGCCGGGTCACCGCCGGTGCTCTCGCCGCCCACGGAGCGCATGTCGTCCTCGCGGTGCGCAACTTGAAGAAGGGAGCGGAGGCAGCGGCGACCATGACGGGTTCGGTCGAGGTCAGAGAGCTCGACCTCGCCGATCTCGGCTCCGTGCGGTCGTTCGCCGCGGGCCTCGGGGGCCCGATCGACGTCCTCATCAACAATGCGGGCATCATGACCCCTCCCCTGAGCTGGACCGTCGACGGCTTCGAGTCTCAGTTCGGCACCAACCACCTCGGACACTTCGCACTGACGGCTCTCCTGCTGCCGCAGATCGGGTCTCGGGTGGTCACCGTCTCCTCGCTCGCCCACAAGCAGGGGACCATCGATTTCACCGATCTCAACTGGCGGCACCGGCGGTATCGAGCGATGGCCGCCTATGCACAGTCGAAGCTCGCGAACCTGCTGTTCACCACCGAACTCGAACGACGGCTGACGAAGCGGAGTTCCGACGTGATCGCGACCGCAGCCCATCCGGGTCTGGCCGCGACCAACCTGTTCGGCCCCGGCGACCGGCGGCGGCTGCGCGATAATCTGGGCAAGGCGCTCACTCGTCTGCTCAGCCAGAGCGATACTGCTGGTGCCGCGCCGATGCTCAACGCAGCCGTGGCCGATGTCCCCGGCAATTCCTATCTCGGTCCCGGACGAGCCTTCGAGACCCGCGGCGAACCCGTCTTCGCCAGTCGAGCACCGGTCTCGCTCGACGAGGACGTGGCTCGTCGCCTGTGGGAGGCGTCGGAGTCGCTGACGGGCATCGGCTTCCTCGGATCCTCAGTGTGAGGCTCGGGGCACTCGCAATCATGGTCGACATCCTCCCGCACACGCCTCCGACGCTGGCCGCTCCCGCCGGGGTGTTCGTCGACTTGCGCCCTGACCGCGGTCAGCGGAATGCCTGCTGTCCGGTGATGTGCCGGCCGAGGATGAGGGTGTGGACCTCATCGGTGCCCTCATAGGTGCGGACGGATTCGAGGTTGTTCGCATGCCGCAGCGGTGAGTGCTCAAGAGTGATGCCGTTGCCGCCGAGCATCGTCCGGGCCTCGCGGCAGATCGCGATGGCCTCGCGACAGTTGTTGAGTTTGCCCACCGAGATCTGCACCGGGTCGAGTGTGCCCGCGTCCTTGAGACGGCCGGTCTGAATGGCCAGCAGGGTGCCCTTCTGGATCTCGAGGGCCATGTCGACCAGCTTCTGCTGGGTGATCTGGTACGCGGTCAGCGGCTTGTCGAACTGGAGACGGTTCTGCGCATAGTCGAGAGCGGCTTCGAACGAGTCTCGGGCCGCACCCATGGCGCCCCACATGATTCCGTAGCGGGCCTCGTTGAGACAGGAGAACGGCCCTTTGAGTCCTGTGACATCGGGCAGCACCGCCTCGGCGGGCAGTTCCACGTCCTCCAGAGCGATATCGCACTGGATGGAGGCGCGCATCGACAGCTTCTGCTCGATGGGGGTGGCGGTGAAGCCAGGGGTGTCGGTGGGGACGAGGAAGCCGCGGATCCCTTCGTCGGTGGCGGCCCAGATGACTGCGATATCGGCGATCGAGGCCAAGCCGATCCACCGTTTGGCGCCGTTGAGGACCCAGCCGCCGTCTGTGCTGCGAGTGGCTGAGGTGGCCATGGATCCGGGATCGGAGCCGGCGGTCGGTTCGGTCAGTCCGAAGCAGCCGATGATCTCGCCTGCCGCCATACCGGGCAGGTATCGGTTCTTCTGCTCCTCGGAGCCGAATTTGTGGATGGCCGACATCGCCAGCGAGCCCTGCACGGACACGAAGGTGCGCAGCCCGGAGTCGCCGGCTTCGAGTTCGAGCGCGGCGATGCCGTATTCGACGGCCGAGCGCCCGGGGCAGCCGTAACCGTTCAGGTGCATGCCGAGCAGGCCGAGTTCCCCCATCTCCTTGACGATCTCGGTCGGGAAGATCGCGTTCTCATACCAATCGGCGATGTTCGGGCGGATCCTCGCGTCCACGAATGTGCGGGCACGCTCGCGGATCTCGAGTTCCTCGGCCGAGAGGAGACCGGCGAAGTCGAGGAGGTCGGATGGGTCGGCGGTGGGCGTGGTGGTGTCGGCGTCGGTCATATCGGCTCCTCAGATGCGGTCGGATTCGTCTTCAACCCTGCCACCAGAATTACACGGAGTCCAAGAGGTAATATCACACTGATTGATTCAATTTTCTTATCAATGACGAGCCTCGAGGTGAAGCATGGAGTTCAGACAGGTCACGGCCTTCCTCGCCGTCGCCGAGGAGCTGCATTTCGGGCGGGCGGCCGAGAGGCTCCGTATCGCTCAGCCTGCCCTCAGCCAGATGATCCGAGCTCTCGAGCGCGACCTCGATGTCGATCTGTTCGAACGGACGACCCGGCGCGTCAGACTGACGCCTGCCGGCGAGGCGCTGCTCGAACCCGCGGCGGCGATCGGAACTCAGGTCGACGGCGCCAGGCGCATCGCCCGCTCCGCTCAGCAGGGGCTGGCCGGCCGGGTGCGCATCGGCTTCGGCGGCACGAGCGGCTATTCCATCCTCTCGCGACTGGCGCGAGAGGTCGGCGAACGGCACCCGGGGATCAGCCTGGACCTGCGTCCGCAGATGTACTGCGGGGAGGCAGCGATCGCTCTGCGCGATGGGGAGATGGACCTCGCCATCATCAGTCCCCCGGCGCCGGCCGGTGTCGAGGTCCACACCATTCGCCAGGAGAGCGTCATGATCGCAATGCCCTCCGGCCATGAGCTGGCCGGCCGCGAAATGGTCAGCATCGCCGAACTCGCCGGTCGGCCGTTCATCTCCTACGCCCCGTCCCACGGCTCCCAGGTGAGAGAGGTGATGATGCGTCTGGCCGATGACGCCGGCTTCCTCCCCCACGTCGTCCAGGAAGCGCCGGACCCCTACAGCCTCCTGGCACTGGTGGGAGCGCAGGTCGGCATGGCCGTCGTCGTCGCCTCCTCGGATCACATCCGCATCGACGGTGTCAGCTATGTTCCCCTCGCCGAGGGTGGGGACGCCTTCACACTCGCGCTCGGATGGCGGCGGAACAACCCCTCCGAGGCTCTGGCCCGCGTGGTCGACATCGTCCGCGAAGCCCTGCCGCAGGCTCAGTGAGCCGCTGGAGAGTCAGACCCAGGCACTCGGTTCTGGCGCCCCCTACCAGCTGATCACGTGCGGCACGCTGACGTGCTTGAGACCCTCGAGGCCGAATTCGAGGCCGAAGCCGGACTTCTTCACACCGCCGAAGGGAATCCGCGGATCCACGGCACCGTGTTTGTTGATCCACGTCGAACCGGCCTGCAGGCGAGCGGCGACCTTGCGGCAGGCATCGAGGTCGGTGCCCCACACCGAGGAGCCGAGGCCGACTTCGAGTCCATTGGCCCATTCGATGGCCTGGTCGAGGTCCGTGTACTTGATGATCGGCAGCACGGGGCCGAACTGCTCCTCGGAGACGAGCGGGTTGTCATTGTCGATGTCAGCGACGAGTGTCGTCGGGTAGAAGTAGCCGGGCTGCTCGGCGACCGGATCGCCGCCGGTGAGCACTCGCGCTCCCCCATCCTTCGCGGCCTGGACGAGGCCGGCGACGATGTCGTACTGCTGCTTGTTCTGCAGCGGCCCCAGCACGTTCTCCTCCTCCAGGCCCACGCCCATCGGGGACGCTCCGGCCACCTCGACGAGGGCTTGGCAGACCTGGTCGTACAGCGATTCGGGCACATAGAGCCGCTTCATCGCCGCGCAGGTCTGGCCGGTGTTGATGAAGGCGCCCCAGAACAGGTCGCCGGCGATCGCGGCAGGGTCGGCGTCCTCGAGCACGATGCCCGCATCATTGCCGCCGAGTTCGAGCGTGAGTCTCGCGAGGCTGTCTGCAGCGGAGCGCATGATCGCCTGTCCGGTCTTCGTCGAGCCGGTGAACATGATCTTGTCGATATCCGCGTGACCGGTCAGGGCGGCACCGACGGCACCGTCGCCGGGCACGACGGACAGCACATCGGCGGGCAGCGCCTGGTTGACCACGTCCACGAGCGCCTGCACGGACAGCGGCGTGTACTCCGAGGGCTTGAGCACGACGGTGTTGCCCATCTTCAGCGCGGGCGCGAACTGCCACACGGAGATCATCATCGGCCAGTTCCAGGGACCGACGGCACCGATGACGCCCACCGGCCTGTAGTGGAGTTCCGCATGGGTCTCCCCATCCTCGACGAGGACCTCGGGCTCGAGCTCGAAGGCCGCATTCGCACGCAGCCAGGCAGCACAGGCCCCGACTTCGAAACGCGCATTCGGCCCGTTGAGCGGCTTGCCCTGCTCACGGGAGAGCAGTTCGGCCAGCGCCTCGGCAGAGGCCTCGATCGCATCGGCGGCCTGGTTGAGAAGTTCGCTGCGCTCCTGCGCGGACGTCGCCGCCCAGGCGGGCTGCGCCTTCCGGGCCGCTGCCACGGCAGCCTCGATCTCGGCGGGACTGCCTTCGCGGGTACGGCCGACGACCTCACCCGTGGCGGGATCGTGGATCTCACGCCCATGGGGGTCTTCGATCGCAGACAGAAGCCCAGCTGTGGTCGTGAGGTCAGTGGTGGATGCGTCGGTGGTCATGATGCTCCTTCGGTCGGGGACTGATGTTCGTGTTGCCGGTTGGGTGGACTGGCTTTCTCATCCCAGACTTCCACCGGATCCGATTCCTGCATAGAGTTCGAGTGAGGATGCTGCCAGTCTGGCTGAGACGCTGAGGCCGTGTCTTGGCTTCACAGGCGAAGTTCTTGACGATTCGCGCACCACCCTTCCCAGCTGGAGCCGATGCCTCCAGCTCCGGGATCGCGGGCTGGTATCTTCGATTCTATCGGCGAGCCCGCAATCGAGAGGGTGTGGAGTGCACGAGGCAGAGGCATCGACGGTTCCTGCACAGGAACTGTTGATCACCATCGGCACAGGACTTCTCGCAGGCGGCATCTCCTCCGTCGACGTCGAAGACGCCCTGACCGGACTCGCCCCTGCTGTCGGTCTCGACGCCATCAACGTCGCGGCCCTGCCCAAGGGCCTGTTTCTCACCGTCGGGGCCGGAGGGGCCACACGGTTCGAACGCATCGGTCCCGATCTGCGCTTCGACCAGACCGCGAAGCTGCTCGACATCGTCGACTCTATCCACGCGCGCCGTCTCAGCGTCGATGAGGCCCGGCAGACGATCGAGGCGGAAGTCTTCGCCACCGCGCCGCGCTGGCCGGGCTGGCTGACCTGCCTCGGCGCAGTGCCCATCGGAATCGGACTGTGCCTGCTGCTCGAACCCGGTCCCGTCAACCTGGTCTTCGCCGCACTCGGTTCGCTCGTCGTGGCCGGAGCTCTGGCGATCAACAGCCGACACTCCAGCCTCGGTCCGCTGCTGCCGGTCGCCTCGGCGTTCTTCGTCGGCGTCCTCATGCTCATCGGCTGCCGACTGGACTGGCTGGAGAGTCCCCTGCGCACGATCGTCGCCACCCTGGCGCTGCTGCTGCCCGGCAGCGCCGTGGTCACCGGGCTGACGGAGATATCGGCCGGCGCTCTGTCCGCAGGCAGTTCGAGGCTCGTCTCGTCCACGGTGCAGCTGGCGATGTTCATCGCCGGGGTCGCCGGTGCGGCCGTCGTCACCGGCACCGGCGCCGAGGCGCTGGTGAACTCCCAGCTGACCGATTCCACTTGGTGGCTGTCCTCCCTCGGAGTCGCTGCGGCGACTCTGGGTCTCATCATCTACCTGCACACACCGCTCGAACACACCCTGCCGATTGTTCTCACGATCGGTGCCGCGGCTCTGGCGCAACTGGGAGTCGGTGCCGAGTTCGGTGCGGCCATCGGCGGTCTCGCCGGTGCCCTGACGGCCTCTCTGGTCGCCGTCGTCCTGTCACGTCTGCCGCGCGGCCCGATCTGGCGGATCAGCTTCGTGCCCGCCTTCCTCGTCGTGGCGCCCGGCTCGTTCGGACTGCTCAACGCCTCACAGATCGAATTCGGCGACGGCAGCAGTGTGCTGGCCAGCCTCCTCGCCGCGGGGGCGACGTTCTTCACGATCGCCATCGGCACGGTCATCGGCGCGGCTGTAGCCCATGCCGTCGAACCCCGGGACGAAGTCGTCGCCTGAGCGCGGGCCGGCTTCCCTCAGGCGGATTCCTCGTCGGCGAAGGGGGCCGAGACCCGGTCGAGGCGTTCGATCTCACCGTCGCTGAGTTCGAGCGTCGGAGCGGCCATGATCGCCTCGAGCAGCTGCGGCTCACGTGCCGAGGCGATCGGTGCGGTCACGCCCCTGGCCAGCAGCCAGGCCGGTGAGGAACCCGGCGCGAGGCCGAAGTAGGAGAACACGGCTAGCTCGTGCCGCTTGGCAACCGGCCGCATCTCGGTCTCGAATTCCTGCCGGCGGACGAGACTGTACTGCGGTTGGATGTGCTTGGCCTTGCCGGACCGGACGATCTCATTGATCGGTCTGCAGACGATCCACCGAGGCATCGATGGCGGTGCGGATGTGCTCGGGGTCCTGTGTGCGGTGGTCGGGGTGGTCGCCGACCTTCGTGGCGAGGACGATGTCATCGCGACTGCCTCGGTCGGCCAACCAGGTGCCGATGATGGTCCCGGACTCGCGACCGGCGTTCCCGGGCACCCACGCCGGATAGGGTTCGGCGGCGTCGAGGAAGTTGCCGCCGACGGCGACGAAGGCGTCGAGGACGGCATGCGAGCCAGTGGGCCCGGCCTGCGCAGGGCCCTCACCAGGGACAGCGCCGGCACGGCCGCGATTATTCCGCCGCGGCGGACCCGGCCGCCGGTCGCGCCGGCCGCGAGGTCGTGAATGAGCCTTCGTACCCGGCGCGGGCCTCCGCGCGCACCTCGGTCACTTGGTCGGGCACCATAGTGCCGAAGAGACGATCCCGCATCGCCTGCGGCAGGAGGTTGACCATCCGCGTCAGCGGCCCGATGTAGGCGGGCACGGTGACCTCGAAGCGCGGGCGATCCGCGGCGGCGACGACAGCGCGAGCGACATCAGTCGGCTGCAGCAGCGGAGCGGAACCTGTGCCGGTGCCGGCGGCCAGAGTCGTGTCGACGACGGCCGGCATGACGGCGGTGACCTCGACTCCGCTGCCGCGCAGCTCCATGCGCACGGCCTTGAGATAGCCGAGCACCCCGTGTTTGGTCGCCGCGTAGGTCGCCTCGCCAGGGGTCGGCAGAAGCGACGCGGCCGAGGCGACCGTGATGAGGTGCCCGTGGCCGGCCCTGCGCATGGCCGGAGCAGCCGCCTTGATGCCGTTGATGACGCCGAGGAGATTGACACTCAGCTGCGCGCGAGCCGCCGATTCCGGCTCTTCGTCGAAGGATCCGACCCACATCAGTCCCGCGTTGCTGACGAGGACATCGACCGGGCCCAGATCTCGACGGACAGCGTCGAGGAAGTCGGTGAAGGATCCGGTGTCGGTGACGTCGAGTCCGTACGCATGCAGCCCTGGCTGGTCGGCGACCTCCTGGGCTGCGGCGAGGTCCGTGTCGCCGATGGCAACGTGCGCGCCGGCGGCGGCGAACCGGCAGGCTATCGCCCGCCCGATTCCGTGTGCCCCGCCGGTGACGGCCACGACCGCGCCGCGTGTGGATTGTGACCTGCTCATTCCCCGACCGCTCCCCTGTCCATTTCCCGCTGCATCTCCCACAAGTAGTGGTCGAAGTCGACTTCCATAGTGTGCCGAGGCGAATCGTAGAACTGCTTCTTGTTCCGCCGGTCGTCCTTGGCCATCTGCTTGAACATGTCCTGTCTGGTCGGCAGCTCGCAATCGCCGAGGAGGATCTTCGCGACCAGCTTCGCCTGCATCTCCGACAGAGGCATGACCGCTCCCACCGGCTGCAGCAGACCGATGAAGAACAGACCCGGACGGTCGGGGTGGACCATTCGCTTCCACAGCGGCAGGTCGTTGTTCTCGACGTCGACGACCTCGGAGGAGAGGAAAGGGAAGGACACCTTGTAGCCGGTGGCCCACACGATGAGGTCAGCCGGTGCCACAGCGCCGTCGGTGAACACGATTCGATCACTCTCGAGCCGTTCGATGCCGGGTCGCACGATGATCGCATTCGCCTTGAGCCGTTCGCGGATGGCGTCCGACTGGACGGGATGGGACTGACCGGGCTTGTGCGGCGGTTTCGGCAGTCCGTACTTCCTCAGCCCGCCGGACAGCATCGCACCGAGGCGCAGCCGTGCGGAGGTCATCCACCAGGGTGCCCAACCGGGCAGCACGACTTGGTCGGCAGCCCGGCCGAAGACGGTCTTCTTCATCACCCACTGGCCGCGTCGGATCGAGAGGTTGACGCTGCGTGCCCGATGGGAGCCTTCGACTGCGATGTCCATAGCGGAGTTGCCGGCTCCGACCACGACCACATCGCGCCCGACGAGCTGATCGCCGCTGCGATAGTCGTGGGCGTGGATCTGTTCTCCGTCAAATCGTCCCGGGTACTCGGGGTCGGGCCATTTGGCGTCCCAATGATGACCGTTGGCGACCATCACGGCGTCATAGTGCCGGGTCTCCGCACCTGCCCGGGCGGTGATGTCGACTTCCCAACCGCCGCGGCTGTTCCGGCGGACGTCTGTGACCTCGGTGTCGAAGGTGATCGTGTGAGCGAAGCCGAAGTGCTCGACGTAATCGCGGAAGTAGGCGAACACCTGTTCATGGCTGGCATAGGGCGGGTAGTCCTCGGGCATCGGATAGTCCGAGAACGCCATGCGTGGGCACGAGGTGTTGATCTGCAGGGTCTCGTAGCAGGCGCTCGTGCCGTTGGGATTGTCGAAGAGCCAGTTGCCTCCGATCTCACTGCCCTTTTCGAAGCAGTCGAAGGGGATGCCCGAGGTGTAGAGGGTCTTCGCCGCGGCGATGCCTGAGGAGCCGGCACCGATGATGCAGACCTTCGGCAGCGAGGGGTCCGGGTCGATGGGAGCGGTGACTGCCGGTGCGCGACGACTCTGTCGGATCATGTAAGCCATGCCACACAGTATTACATCGAAAATCCCAATTTTCACTATACTGGAGCCATGGATTCCGTTCCGCCTCTCAAGACGTCCTCGCGCCGGTGGCACGGTACCCTGCGCGCAGAACGCGATTCGGCGCGGCGGGAGCGTCTGCTCGATGCGGCCCTCGAGCTCTACGGCACCAGCGGCTTCCGTCGGACCGGCGTGCAGGCGCTGTGCCAGGAGTCCGGGGTCTCCAGCCGCTCCTTCTACGAGCTCTTCTCCACCCAGGAAGACCTGCTCGAACAGCTCTACGTCGCACTGAACGCGGAAATCGCCACCGCTCTCACTCAGACGCGGGTCACTGAGGGCTCCGCCCTGATCGAGGCCACACGGCAACTCGTCAGCGCTGCCCTGACTCCAATGCTCAAAGACGAACGCAAAGCCCGAGTGCTCGAGGTCGAGGCCGTCGGGATCAGTGAGTCCATGGAGGAACGCCGCCGCTCCACGATGCGGCTGCTCGCCGACTCCGTGCACGGCGCCTTCGTCGAACTCGCACGCTCCTATGACCTGGAGGACCGGACGATCCACCGCATCGCCGCGTCGTCAGAGTCCGGTGAGGACCTGACGAGCCTGATCATCGTCGGCGGAATCACCGAGGCGCTCGTGCAGAGAGTCGGCACTTCGACCGAGTCCCGTTCCGCGACCTCAGATTTCCTCGGCTCCATCGCCGAGGTGGTTCTGCGCGCGCATGGGATCCCCGACTGTCAGTTCGACGCTCTCCCCGCCTGAGGGCCTTCTCTCCACCCTCCGTGCGTGAGCCGAGCCTCCGCTTCGTCCCGGTCACCTGCGACCGTCATTTGAGGAGCCGGTCCATACGCCGGTCGGAGAGCTTCTTCCCACCGGTCTGACAGCCAGGACAGTACTGCAGCGATCTGTCGGCGAAGGACACCTCGGCGATCGTGGTCCCGCATACCGGGCAGTCCTCTCCGGCCCTTCCATGCACCCGCAGACCACGCTTCTTTGCGGCTTTGATCCTTGCCGGCGGCAGCCCGACGAGCGACCGACGGGCCGTGGTGAGAACGTCCCGAACTGTGTCGAGCAGAGCATCGGCGTCGACCCCCGCCGCCGGGGCGAACGGAGAGATCTGCGCCGTGTGGAGGATCTCGTCGGAGTAGGCGTTGCCGATCCCGGCGATGACGGACTGGTCCTCGAGCACGGTCTTGATCCGTGAACGCGAGACGGCCAGAACCGCGGCGAACTCCTCAGCGCCCATCATCAGCGCGTCGACCCCGCTGCCGGCCACTGCCGGCACCTGTCCACAGTCGGTCACGAGCGCGACGGATGCGTTCTTCTTCGTCCCCGCCTCGGTGAGGTCGAAGCCGGCGCCCGAAGCCAGGCGAACGCGCAGGCCCAGCGGGCCTCTGCCCATCTTCACCGGCCCTTTCGGCACTTCATCGTGCCAAGTCAGCCAGCCCATGCGAGCGAAGCGACAGACGAGGTGCAGCCCCTCGAAGTCGACGATGAGCATCTTGCCGACACGGGTGAGACCTGTGATCTCGAGGCCGGCGAGTGACTCGAGCGGCGGGTCCGTGGTCTTGAGGATGCTCAGCTCACCGATGAGACAGCGCTCGACGAAGTCACCGACCAGGCGCGGTCGCAGGAAACCGGCGAGCGCATCGATCTCGGGCAATTCGGGCATGGCACCAGTATGCGCTCCTATCACCGCTCTTGACAGGGGAGTTCGCCGCAGCGACAGGGTCTTGAGAACCCCGCGGTCGAGGTCTAGCGTGGACAGTCACGAGTCGATCCAGCGCGGCTGTCGACGGACAGAGTCCTGCAGAAGGAGGCTGACGATGCCAGAGAATGTTGCCCAGAAGCTCATCAGATCGCATCTCGAGTCCGGGGAGTTCGCTCCCGGGAACGAGCTAGGTCTCCGAATCGACCAGACCCTGACCCAGGATGCGACGGGGACTCTGGTCATGCTCGAAGTCGAGGCGCTCGGTCTCGACCGGATCCGCACCGATCTGTCCGTGCAGTATGTCGATCACAACCTGCTGCAGACCGATGAGAAGAACCCCGAAGACCACGAGTTCCTCCAGTCGGCCGCGCAGCGGTTCGGGCTGTGGTTCTCACAGGCCGGCAACGGCGTCTCCCATCCGGTCCACCAGTCGCGGTTCGGCAAACCGGGTGCCACGCTCATCGGCTCCGATTCCCACACCTGCGCGGCCGGTGCGCTCGGGATGCTCGCCATCGGCGTCGGCGGTCTCGAGATCGCCATGGCCATGGCGGGCGAGCCCCTCTACATCAGCGCCCCACAGGTGATGGGCGTCGAGCTCACCGGCGAATTGCCCGACTGGGTCTCGGCCAAGGACGTCATCCTCGAGATGCTGCGGCGCCACGGGGTCAAGGGCGGGGTCGGCAAGATCATCGAGTATCACGGAGAGGGGCTGAAGAGCCTCACGGCCATGGACCGGCATGTGATTGCGAACATGGGCGCCGAACTCGGTGCCACCGCCACGGTCTTCCCCGCCGATGACGCCGTCCGCGACTACCTAGAGGCCGTTGACCGCGGTGACGACTTCACACGGCTGGTCGCGGACGAGGGGGCCGAGTACGATCTCACCGATGCGATCGATCTCTCCGAGCTCGAACCGCTCATCGCAGCCCCGTCGTCTCCAGGCAATGTCACCCCGGTCCGCGAGGTCGCCGGTGACGATGTGTTCCAGGTCGTCGTCGGTTCCTCGGCGAACCCCGGGCTGCGCGACTTCGCCGTGGTCGCCGAAATCCTGGCCGACCGTCAGATCCATCCGCAGATCTCACTCGACATCAACCCCACCTCCCGCGAGGTCCTCGCCGACCTGATCGCCGGCGGTTGGCTGGCTTCGCTGGTCGGATCGGGTGCTCGGATCCATCAGTCCGGCTGCTTGGGCTGCATCGGCATGGGCCAGGCTCCGGCCATCGGGCGCAACAGTCTGCGCACCATGCCGAGGAACTTCCCCGGCCGGTCCGGCACCGATGAGGACTCCGTGTGGCTGTGCTCGCCGGAGACCGCAGCTGCGGCGGCACTGACCGGCAAGATCACCGATCCGCGTGATCTCGATATGGACTATCCCGAGGTGAGCCTGCCGAAGAAGTTCTCGGTCAATCGCAAAATGCTGCTGCCTCCGCTTCCGCCCGAGGAGGCTCGCGAGGTCACCTTGGTCAAGGGTGAGAACATCTCGACGCTGCCGGATTTCGAACCGCTGCCCGACGACATCGACTTGGAGATCCTGCTCAAGGTCGGCGACAACGTCTCCACTGACGAGATCATGCCCGCTGGTTCGCGTGTTCTGCCGTATCGGTCGAACATTCCGAAGATCTCCGAGTTCGTCTACATCCAGGTCGACGACACCTACGCCACACGTGCGGCAGAGCACGAGGGCGGTCATGCCATCGTCGGCGGGGAGAACTATGGCCAGGGCTCCTCGCGTGAGCATGCCGTCATCGCCCCCCGCTACCTCGGGCTGCGTGTGGTCGTGGCGAAGTCCCTGGCCAGGATCCACTGGCAGAATCTTGCGAACTTCGGTGTCCTCGCCCTCGAATTCACCGATGAGGCAGGCTATGAGGAACTGTCTCAGGGGGATGTGCTCGTCTTCCGCGGTCTGCGGGATGCGCTGGCCGAGGGCAAGCCCGTCACCGCCGAGGTGGACGGTCGGACCTTCGAGTTCCGTCACGGTCTCTCACCCCGTCAGGTCGAGATGGTCCTCGCCGGCGGACGCATCGCCCAGCGCGCCGAGCACGAGAAGAACCCAGCCTGAGGGCTCAGTCGCTCAGCGCACCCCGGCCATGAGTCTGACGATGGGCTTGCGGAAGGCGAAGAGCAGGACACCGACGACGATGGAGACAGCACCGATCGTGAGGAAGTAGGGGACCTCGTTGTCGGTGGAGTAGAAGCCGGCCAAGGAACCGGAGGCCGCGGTGCCTAATGCGACCGAGAGGAAGAACAGGGCCACCATCTGCGAGTGGAACGCCTGCGGAGCCAGCTTGGTCGCCAGCGATTGGCCCACGGGCGAGAGGCAGAGCTCCGCCATCGTGAAGAGGAAGTAGACGAGGACCATCACGATGAACGGCACGGAGTTCGCGCCGCCCCCGGCGAGGGGAACGAAGACGAAGAATGCGATGCCCATGACGATCGTGCCGATCGCGAACTTGACCGGAGTCACCGGCTGCCGATCGCCGAGTTTGGTCCACATCGCAGCGAACACGGCGGCGAAGATGATGATGAAGGCCGGGTTGATGGACTGGACGACGCTCGGCGGGAGCTCGAGTCCGAAGATCGTCCGATCCAGACGATGGTCCGCGTAGATCGCGAGCACGGTGAACTGCTGCTGGAACAGCGACCAGAACACGGCGGAGCCGATGAACAGCGGGATGAAGGAGATGACCCGGCTGCGTTCGGTGGCGGTGATCTGCTTGGACGTCCCGATCACGATGAACAGGACCACCGCCGCAATGACTGTGACGATGACGACGACGTCCGAGAGGTTCTCGGCGGTGAGAATCCCCAGCATCGCCGCCGCAGCGATGACGAGGACGGCGAGGGCACCGATGAGCGCCCAGCGGGTCGCTTCACGGCTCGTGAGCGGATGCGTCGGTTTGCTGCTCTCCTCCGTGACGGTGTGGCGGCGCATCAGCATGTACTGGACGAGCCCGATGGCCATGAGCACGGCAGCCAGGCCGAAGCCCCAGTGGAATCCCTTCCATCCCCAGACCGCCGAGGTCAGCAGAGGGCCGATGAGACCGCCGATGTTGACGCCCATGTAGTAGATGGAGAAAGCGGCATCCCGCCGGTTGTCCTTGAGGTCGTAGAGGTCGCCGAGCGTCGCCGAGGTGGTGACCTTGAGCGACCCGGAACCCAGAGCGATGCAGACCAGGCCGATGCCGAGGCCGAGACCGCCCGGCAGCAGCGAGAGAGCCAGGTGCCCGAGCATGACCACCGCGGCCGAGGTGATCACCGTCTTCTCCGAGCCGAGGATGCGGTCGGCGACCCAGCCGCCGAGGACCGAGGAGAGATAGACCAGCCCGCCGTAGGCGCCGACGATGGACGTCGCCACCGCTTCGGACATGCCCAGACCGCCGTCGGTGGCGGAGTAGTAGATGTAGTAGGCCAGGAGGCCCTGCATCCCGTAGAAGCTGAACCGCTCCCACATCTCGACGCCGGCGAGATTCGCCAGTCCCCATGGATGGCCGAAGAAGCTGCGTGGCTTCGTGGCTGCTGTCTGTTCGCTCTTCAGTTCTGATCGTGGCACCCGGTCATCTTAGGACTGTCGCGGCGATCATGCATCTTCGGTGGTGAGCACGCAACGGCGGCCCTGATACCTCGCGAGGTATCAGGGCCGCCGTCAGGTGGTGCGAGAGCTCAGTTCAGGCTCAGGCCCGGGACCGCACCTTGTCCTCGATGGCCTGGCCCACCTCGGCGTCGATGTTCTTCCAGTACTTGATCGCATTGGACAGCACCGGCTCCTCGACCCCGTCGGAGAGACCGCCGGCGACGGTCTCGATGAGACCCTGGCGCTCCTCCTCGGTGTAGACCTCGCGGACCAGCGTGTGAGCCTGACCGAAGTCGTCGTCCTCGGCGTGCAGGCTGTAGGCGCTGCGGACGAGCTCTCCGTCGGACTCCCAGCTGTTGTCGATCGTGCCCTGGGTGTCCTCGTAGGAACGTCCGTACGAGTTCGGGGCGTAGACCGGGGCATTGCCAGAGTGGTTGTACTGCATCTGGCCTTCCTTGTCGTACGAATTCGTCTTCGTGACAGGGGCGTTGACCGGCAGCTGGTTGAAGTTCGTGCCGATCCGGTTGCGCTGGGCATCCGGGTAGGAGAACACGCGTCCGAGCAGCATCTTGTCCGGCGAGATCCCGGTGCCGGGCACCATGTTCGACGGGCTGAAGGCCGCCTGCTCGATCTGGGCGAAGTGGTTCGAGGGGTTCTCGTTGAGCGTGAACTTCCCGACCTTGATGAGCGGGTAGTCCTTCTTCGACCAGGTCTTCGTCAGATCGAAGGGGTTGAACCGGTAGGTCTTGGCCTCTTCGTAGGGCATGATCTGGACATAGAAGGTCCAGGACGGGTAGTCCCCGCGCTCGATGGCCTCGAAGAGGTCGCGACGGTGGATGTCGCCGTCTTCGCCGGCGAGCTGACCGGCTTCCTCGTTCGTCATGTTCTCCACGCCCTGATCGGTGTGGAAGTGGTACTGGATCCAGAACTTCTCGCCCTCGGCGTTGATCCACATGTAGGTATGCGAGGAGTAGCCGTTCATGTTCCGCCAGGTCTTGGGCAGACCGCGCGGTCCCATGAGGTAGGAGACCTGGTGGGCGGACTCGGGCGAGAGCGACCAGAAGTCCCACTGCATGTTGTTACTGCGCAGACCCGAATCAGGGGTGCGCTTCTGCGAGTGGATGAAGTCGGGGAACTTCATCGGGTCACGGACGAAGAAGATGGGCGTGTTGTTGCCCACCATGTCGAAGTTGCCCTCTTCGGTGTAGAACTTCAGCGCGAATCCGCGCACATCGCGCCAGGAGTCGGGCGAACCGAGCTCACCTGCGACGGTGGAGAAGCGAGCGAGCATCGGGGTCTTCTTGCCCGGCTGCAGGAAGTCGGCCTTCGTGTAGGCGGAGACATCCTCGGTGACCTCGAGCTCACCGAAGGCACCCGATCCCTTGGCGTGGGGGCTGCGCTCGGGCACACGCTCACGGTCGAACCGGGCGAGCTTCTCGACCAGAGCCACATCGTGGAGCATGAGCGGGCCGTCGGCCCCCACGCTCAGCGAATGGGCATCGGATTCCCTGGGCGCACCGGATTCGGTCGTCGAGGGCTTGGTGCTGTCGTGTCCGGGGTACTCATGATCTGTATGTTGCGTCATCACATCTCCTAACCACTTGGCATCGGGTGCTGTGCCGCCGCAGGCGTGCGCTTCCACGCAGGACTGCGGCACCACTTGCCCGATTCGCTTTCCCGACTTCGGCAGAACGCTGTCGGAATTGATTTCAAACTAGCGAGATTATCCATTCAGTACAACCAAGGTCACACTGCTCTGATTCCCGATCGGTTTGTCGACCGGCTCACCCCTCCGCGGAGGAGGTGCCCGAACCGCCGCTGCCGCCCGTGCCCGAATCGCCGCCCGAGCTCGTTCCGCCGCCGGAGCCTCCGGCGGAGCTCGAACCGCCGCCTGAGGCGTCGGAGCCGCCCTGACTCTGGCTGCCGGAGCCGCTCGAGGTGCTCGATCCGTCGGAGGTGTCGGTTCCGTCCGAGGATGTCGATGCGCTCGCATCGCTGCCCGTGCTCGACGAGGTGTCCGAGCCCTGGTCGGTCTGGGACCCGGTCGTCGTGCCTTCGGATTCGGTCTCGCCCGCCGAGGTGGAGCCGCCTTCGCTCGTGCTCGAACCCGTATTCGCCGTGCCCGAGTTCGAGTCGGTGCCCGATTGGGAACCTGGATCCGAGGACCCCGAGTCCGCGGAGCCGTCGCTGCCACCGCCGTCCGTGCCCGTCTCCTCACCGGAGTCGGTGCTGCCGGTGACCGAGCGTGAGATCTGAGAGGTGCCCGGGGAGATGTCTGCCTCGGTGAAGGATTCGGCCATGACCACGGCGCCGAGCCCGATGCCGAAGGCGGCGACGCCGATCGTGACCGGGTAGAGCACGCGCTTGCGCCGCAGCTTCTGCCACCAGGTCTGCGAGGTCTCCTCGGTTTCCGTCGAGTCCGGGGTCTCCTCAGCGGCGGATGTGCTGCCGCCGGCAGCCGGCGCGGAGGCGAATGCGGAGTCGCTGCGCAGGCCGGAGGCCGCTGCGGCGCTGCCCTTCGCTCCCGGGCCGCCCTTGGCCATCTGCGCCTTCACCGCGGGGGCCAGCTTCGAGCCGACCTCCTTGATCTTCTCTTTGCCCTTGTCCAGGCTGCGCCCGTAGATCGTCACGGCGAGGCCGGTGACAATGCTGGCCACACCCGCGCCGACGACGGTGCCGGCGACTCCGAGCTGACCGCCGATGACCGAGGAGGTGGCTGCCGCTCCGGCACCGGCGATCAGCTGAGTCGCCGAGATCCGGCCCTCGGACGCTTTCTCCTCTTTGGTCTCCGTTTCGTCCGGGGCCGCAGTCGCGGCACGTGTGTCGGCGGCGAGTCCGGACGCCGGTGAGGCAGCGGTGCTCGTCGTGTCCTCCGCCGGTGCTTCCGGTATCGTGTCACGGCGAATCGGGTTGGGAGGCATCACCGGAGTCGTCACGTGCTGGGGAGGTTCCGAGGCCGGTTCGGGCTCCTTCGCAGAATGGGTGGCTGCGAGTTCCTCGGTGATCAGCGGAAGGGTCTGCGAGTGCTTCCGTGTGGTCGCGCTGTCTTCGCGCTCGGCGGCGTTCTGCTGCTTGTCCGATTCTCCATGGTTCGACGTCAATGATCCTCCCAAAACCAGTGCTTTGACTCAGTATCGACCACCAAAGTTCGGGCTGCCTGACGCACCTGGGCCGAGCCTGGGAGATCACTGATGGGCATCGCTGCCGCCACCGCCTCTGACCAGCTATTTCGCTGCTTCATGTGATGCTGGGAACAGTCAACTCTCACCAATTCCACAGGTGCGGGACGGGCGGGCTGCGTCAGTTCAGAACGACGACTTCGAGGCTCTCCGGCAGCTTGTCCGATTCCGCGAGTTCGAGCAGCTGGAAACGGGGGAAGGACGAGGTCGTTTCCAGAGTGAGGGCGAACCGCCGTCGACCGTGATCGTGAGCCTCTTCCGTTGGGGTCGGGCGGTGCATCTGCACAGTCCCGAGGTCCGAGCTCTCTCCGTCCGTGCCGGCGCCGGGGTCTGCGACCATGAGATTGATCGCGAAGCACTTCCTCGCCAGTTCGACAAGGGAGACATCGTCGTCCCCATGGAATCGCAGAGGAGCGACCGGGCCCGCCCGGTGCAGGTGTGAACCGATCGTCAGGGCCACCTCGGCGGTGGGAAGAAAGGTCCGCGCCATTCCGGGCAGGCGGGAGAAGGGCCCGGTGCTCTCCAGTGCGGCGATGCTCAGTCGCCAGCGGCGCAGTTCGGGTGTCAGCGCCACCGAATCGGTCAGCGAGACGAGCTCTGTCGTCCTCCCTGCGCCGTTGGCCCAGGGCACACTTTCGCGATCGTCGAAGCAGGTGAGTGCGCGCATGTGATCACTCTAGTCGGGCCTCGGGGCAGCCTCGGCAAGCTTTCGGCTTCTCACGACTCGGGCAGAGGGACTTGCCATGTCAGCTGAGGCCACTAGTCTGAGGTGGTGCTTTGCGACGGTCCTTCCGCCGAGGAGCACCGAAGTCTCGCATAACGGAGAGGGGCATGCACAGGTCATCTGTGTGTGATTCTCAGGCACGGCGATCTCGCATCCACACATGTCTCTCATACCCGCGAACGGAAGGTGAAGACGTGTTCGGACCTGACAACGTCCGTCGGCGGTGGCGCCCGGACGAGATCACTGTGACCAAGCCCGATGTCACGAAGCGAGCGATCGGGGCAGCGGCCATCGGCAACATCACCGAGTGGTACGACTTCGGCGTCTACGGCTACCTCGCCGTCGTCATCGAGGGCATCTTCCTGCCCAAGGATTCGGGGCCGATCGGGCACGTCATCGTCGCGGGCCTCTTCGCCGTGGCCTTCTTGGTGAGGCCGCTCGGAGGCCTGTTCTTCGGCCCGCTGGCCGACAAGATCGGGCGCAACAAGGTGCTCGCGATGACGATGATCCTCATGGCCTCGGGCACCTTCCTCATCGGCGTCCTGCCCGACTATGCGACAGTGGGCCTGTGGGCTCCGTTCCTGCTGCTGGGCTGCCGCCTCCTGCAGGGCTTCTCCACCGGCGGCGAGTACAGCAATGCGATGACCTTCATCGCCGAATACGCCCCGGATCGTCGACGCGGCTTCCTCGGCAGCCTGCTCGAGGTCGGCACGTTCACCGGCTATGTGCTCGGTGCCCTGTTCGCGACGATCGTCCAGACCGTCTCGACGCCCGAGTTCCTCGAGGCATGGGGCTGGAGGATCCCCTTCTTCATCGCTCTGCCGCTGGGATTCGTCGGCGTCTATCTGCGCACGAAGCTCGCTGACACCCCTGCGTACAAGGAGATGGAGAAGCTCTCCGAACAGGACGAGTCGGACAGCCGCTCGAAGGGCGAGTTCAAGAGCATCTTCCGGCTGTGGCCGAATCTCCTCGCCTGCTGCGGTCTCGTGCTGGCGTGGAACGTCACGAACTACATGCTCACCTCGTTCATTCCGCTCTACTTCCCGATGGTCGAGGACATCCAGGGCAGCGGCGGGGTCTCCGAGCTGACCTCCCAGGTCCTGCAGATCCTCGTCATGGCCTCCTGTCTGGGGCTCATTCCGCTCATCGGCAAGCTCTCGGACAAGGTCGGGCGGAAGGCCGTCGTGCGCGCCGGATCGATCTCGCTCATCGTCCTGGCCTTCCCCTCACTGTGGCTCATCCGCGGTCACAACGATGTCATCGTGTTCCTCGGGCTGCTGATCATGGGGCTCAGCCTCATCTGCTTCAGCGCGACGATGCCCTCGACTCTGCCGTCGCTGTTCCCCACTATGGTGCGCGCCGGTGCCCTGGCGATCGCCTTCAACGTCTCGATCTCACTGTTCGGCGGCACCACCTCGGTGGTGATGACGACGCTGATCAACGCGACCGGCTTCCTCATGTGGCCGGCGATCTACCTCATGGCAGCCGGCGTCATCGGTCTCATCGCGATCCACTTCGTCCCGGAGAGCAACCGTCGTCCGCTGTGGGGATCGACCCCGTCCGCGGCGTCGGAGGAGGAGGCGGAGGATCTCGCCGAAGAGCTCAACAGCCGGGCCGGACCGACCTGAGGGGAGGATGCGGTGTCAGGATCGGCACAGACAGAACGGGTGCCCGGCCGGGTCGAGGAAGACCCGGAACGTCTCACCGGGCTGCTCGGCGGCCTTGCCAGCACCGATCTCGAGCACGGCCGCCTCGGCGGCGTCGAGGTCTTCGACGATGACGTCGAGGTGCATCTGTTGCGGGTGGGCCTGCCCCGGCCAGCTGGGCGCGTGGTAGTCCTCGACCTGCTGGATGCAGATCGGGGGCCAGGAATCGGAAGTGACTTCGGCCCACGTGCCGTCTTCGTCGACGGTGACCTTCCAGTCGAGGAGCTGTCCGTAGAACTCCGCGAGTTCGGCGGCGTCGGGAGCATCGAGCACGACAACGGGCTGCTTTGCAATAGCCATGCACTCGAGTCTACGCCGGACCGACGCGGGTTTGAAGAGCGCGGACCGAGGGGTGGGCCAACCGCCGGAGGACGGCGAGCGCAGCCGCCGGCTGCTCAGTAGACGTTGACGATGTCTCCACAGGCAGCTGTGTCGTCGAACGCATTGATGACCGGCTGGCTCTCGATGTGGTTCCACGGGGCCTTCAGCGGGCTCGGCTCGGCACTCGTCAGGGCGAGCTTGGCCTCGGAGATGTCGACCTGCACCTCGTCCCCTTCCTTCGCGGAGGAGGCGAAGGCTTCGAGGGCGGGTGCGATCCCTTCGGCCCAGCTGGTGTAGTACTCATCGAACATGGCGGTGATCTCCGCCCCGTCCTCGACGTCGAGCTCGACAGCGGAAGTGGCCTCGCGCGCGTCGTTGACAGCCTGCTCGTAATCCTGGAACACGGCGAGGGCCTCGTCGTGCGCGGTATTCGATCCGTCGATCCCGTCGGGAGCCTCCTTGGCGACCTTGAGCGCGTCATGCGCCTTCGTCCAGCCCGAACATGCGGCTTCTGCGAATTCCACCGCCGATTCCTTCCCTTCTTCCGGCCCGCAGCCAGCGAGCAGGAGCAGACCCGCAGCCATCGCCGCAAGACCGGAACCGCGCTTCATGTTCTCTCCGTTCTGCCCCGCAGGGCGTCAGTCATCGAGGCTCCGATGGCGACCGCATCTGAGCACAGGGATACATTACCGGGTCGCGGCCCGGCGACGGGCCCGACGCGGGTTTGAAGAGCGCGGACCGAGGGGGTGGGCCCGTAGACTGGTCTCATGAGCGCTGAGGTTGATGCAGTCGTCGTCGGATCCGGACCCAGCGGCCTGGCTGCGGCGGTGACGCTGGCCCGAGCCGGTCTGTCGGTGCAGGTCTTCGAGGCCCAGCCGACCATCGGCGGCGGCGCTCGCACCCTCGATCTCGGCCTCGCTCCCGGGATCACCCATGACATCTGCTCGGCCGTGCACCCATTGGCGATCGCGAGTCCCTTCTTCGTCGACTTCGATCTGCCGGCACGCGGCATGGAGCTGACCACCCCCGAGATCTCCTACGCCCAGCCCCTCGACGGTCGACCGGGCGCTCTTGCCTTCCATGATCTCGAGACCACGGTCGACCGCCTCGGCGCGGCCGGCCCCGAATGGCGGCGATTCTTCGCGCCGCTGCTCGACCGGGTCGATGACGCGATCTGGCTGTCGCTGGGCGATAAGCGTTCGGTGCCCGCCACCCTGCGCGACGCATCCGGAATCGCGAACGTCGTGAAGTTCGGGCTGCGTCTGCTCTCTCAGGCCAGCCCCGCGTGGAACATTCCCCTGTCCCACGAATCGACTCAGGCCCTGTTCAGCGGTGTGGCCGCGCATGCGATCGGCGGGCTGCCCGCGATGGGCACGGCCGCGACGGCCACGATGCTGTCGACGGTCGCCCATGCCGGGGGCTGGCCGGCTCCCATCGGCGGGTCGCAGGCGATCATCGACGAACTCGTCGCCGACCTCGAAGCCCACGGCGGCAGCGTCACAGCGAATTGCCGCATCGATCATATCTCGGACCTGCCCGCCGCTCGCGCCTATCTGCTCGACACTTCGGCGCTGAACGCCGCACAGATCTTCTCCGGCCTGCTGCCCGCCCGAGTCGACAAGGCGCTGCGCGGCTTCACACACGGCAATGCCGCGGCCAAGGTCGACTTCGTCCTCAACGGCCCGGTCCCCTGGTCCGACCCCGAGGTGGGCCGAGCCGGAACCGTTCACGTGGGCGGCACACGGGCGCAGATGGCCGCCGCCGAGGCGGAGGTGTTGGCCGGGCGCATGCCGCAGCGGCCGGTGTGCCTCGTCTCCGACCCGACCGTCTTCGATCCTTCTCGCGAAGTGGGCGGCCTCCGACCGCTGTGGACATACGCGCATGTGCCCTTCGACTGTCCGCTCGACCCGACCGAGTACATCACCCGGCAGATCGAACGCTTCGCCCCCGGCTTCCGCGACACCGTCGTGGCGACCCATGCCATCCCGGCCTCGGAGATGGCAGCGCACAACCAGAACTACATCGGCGGGGACATCGCCACCGGAGTCGTCTCCTTCTACCGCATGATGGCCCGGCCGCGCCTGAGCTGGGACAACTACAGCCTCGGGGTGCCAGGCGCATTCCTGTGCTCGGCGGCGACCCCGCCGGCGCCCGGCGTCCACGGGATGAACGGCTGGTTCGCCGCCCGACGTGCGCTCAAGACCCGGTTCGGGATCGCCGAGGCACCCAGCTTGGCGCCGGGCGACTGACCACGCAGACCGGCTCAGTCCCGCACCCACCGGTCGGCGGCGTCGTCGTAGTGCCATTCGGCCACCTCTGTAACGGTGTCGACGACGACGTTCAGCCAGAACGTCGTATCCGGATGCCACCCGGCCATGAGGCTCGCGGTCCGATCATCGGTGTTCCCTCTCGTGGGCACAGTCTCGGAATCACCGCCGAGGCTGCTCGCTCCGACATCGATGACGGCGCCTGCTGTGCGCAGATAGCCGGCGAGGCCGACATGGACTCCGTCGAATTCCTCGGCCACGCGCGACCAATCGGGGATGACCCAGCGTCCTCTGCGTTCCGTCGCTTCGAACCACACCTGACGTCGCTGGGCGGTGACGTCGAGCGGATAGGTCAGACAGAGGTCTGCCCAATCCTGTGGCCGGCGGATCTCGACGATGCGAGCATCTGGGCGCAGCCGCAGACGGCACGCGCGGGCGCGTTCGAGACCGAAATCGTCTTCGACGAGTTCGACGCCGATCACGGTGCCGTCCGGCCAGGTTCCCGTCGACGCCCACAGGCCGCGCGGAGGGGTCGACCACCATTCGCCGCTGATCTCGTAACCGGGGTTCTTCGCGAAATCGTGACGGTACTCGGTTTCGGTCGTGAGGACATGTCCGAGCCATTCGTCCAGGCCCCAGGACGGTTCGACTCCGTCCCCGGTCGAAGCTGGCAACAGATCGGTCAGCGCGATCGCAGAGCTACCGCTCGACGTGTCGACGGCGCCCAGCGAACGGTCGAACACCGCCGGCGGCCCCTCGCGATGGTCCGCATCGTCCCAGGCCAGAGCCCATTGGTTCTCCAATTCGAGCGGCTCGGACCACGCATCGAGCAGACCCGTGGCGATGAGCGCCTCGGCGAAGGGACGCAGAGCCTCACGCACTTCGGAGTCGGCAGCGATCTGGTCGTCCCCGTGCGGGGGCTGCCAGTACATGGCACCGCTGATGACCTCCGCCATTGCGTCTTCGAGATCGGCCTGATCCGGGGCCCGGGGTGTGACCGCTCGCAGCTTTTCGGCGACCTCGGCGGCCGTCATCGCGCCCTGGGCCTGATCGGCAAGGCAGCTGCCGATGAAGACAGCACGGCGGAACTCGTCCAAAGCCCGCGCGTCAGCAGTGAGCGGCTCAGCCTGCTCGTTGAATTCGTCATCACGACCGATCTGAGCCATCCTGAACACGAGCGAACGTCCCCGCGGGGACGCCAGCAGATCCTCAGAAGTCAGGCAATCATCCGGTGGGGTTCGATCATCGTCTGGGATGCTCATGCGTCTCAGACTAGACGCTCTGTCCGCCGCGTCACGGAACATGATCGAATCGGGCACAGATTGTCGGGCGGTGGGTGTCTCAAGGGGGGAAACATGGTTGAGCGAAGGGAGACACCGTGATCGCCGAACTCAACTCGCTCATCGACATCATCGAATCGATGCTGTCTGAACACTCCGACGACGGCTGGACAGAGGGATCTGCCGTCGATGTCGGTGAACTGGCGCGACGGCTCGGCACCACCGAGTACCACCTCCGGCGGATGTTCTCGTCGCTTGCAGGCATGCCGCTCTCCGAGTACGTCCGCCGACGTCGGATGACCCTCGCCGCCGCCGACGTCATCGGCGGTGAGGACCTGTTGAGCGCTGCCGTTCGGCACGGCTATGGCTCGGCCGAAGCTTTCGGCCGAGCCTTCCGATCGGTCCATGGGGCAGGCCCGTCCCAGGTTCGGCGAAACGGCGGCCCACTTCGCAGCCAACCGAAGCTCAGGCTCCGCCTGACGATCGAAGGGAGTTCATCCATGGACACTCGAATCACCGACCGACCGGGCTTTAAGCTCATCGGCCATTCCAAGCGCGTGCCTCTCATCTACGAAGGGGAGAATCCACATATCCGCGAGCTCGTGACCTCTCTGCCGCCGAGCGAGCACACCCGTCTCAAATCACTCTCGACCGTCGAACCTGCGGGGCTTCTGCAGGTCACGGACGATGTCGATCCGGACTATCGGGAAGGAACCGAGCTCACGTACCTGCACGGGGTCGCGGCCTCGAACACTGCTGCGGTGCCGGACGACCTCGACGTCATCGCGGTCGACGCAGGCGCCTGGGCGATCTTCACGACCTCTGGGCCGTATCCTGCGGAACTGCAGGAGACGTGGGCGGCCACCGCGAGCGACTGGTTCCCGTCGAACCCGTGGAGACTGCGTCCCGGCCCATCGATCGTGTCGATCATCGATCGGGCTGAGGATTTCAGTACGGCCGCGACTGAGCTGTGGTTGCCGGTCGAGCGGGAGTGATGGCAGCCTCGGCTGACCGTCACACGTGTGCTGAAGACCCGGCGAACCGCTTCGGAACCAGCTTCTCCAGGGGCAGGAACGCCGCCCAGCAGATGACTGTCGGCAGGAAGTGGATGCCGAGTGCCAGATAGGTGAGGAGGTGGAAGAGGCAGAAGAAGACGACGACTCCGTAGAGCCACTTCCCCTTGACGAACAGGGCGATCGGCGAGAGGAACTCGAATGCGAGCGTCGCCCACTGCCCTGCGATGAGGAACCCGGGCATGTCGAGGAAGGGCTTCGACCATTCGGCTCCACGCCGCATGAGCGCCCAGATGATGACCGCGCCGTTGCCCCAGTCGGCGATGTTGCCCGAGGCGATCCACTTCATCACCGCCGAGTAGAAGTAGGTGAGCACGACCGAGATCTGCACGATCCGGAAGGCCCATCCCGCCCGCGCCGAGGCAGAGTGCACATCGCGGAACCGTGCGGTTCCGATCGTCGGCAGGACGAGGGCTGCGATGACGAGCGCCATGTGGTCGTGGGCGACGTAGCCGTACCCCTGGGTGTAGAGCATCCAGGTACCGAAGCTGAGTGCGGCGATCCAGCCGCTGAGGCGCTGGAGGATTCCGATCGCGGCCAGGAGCGCGGAGACGATGATCACGGCCAGCAGGATCTGCGCGCCGAGGACGCTCACGGGCGGGATGTGGAGGAACCGTGCCAGCCACAGCGGCTGGTAGAGCTCAGGAGTCCATCCGTGCGGGATGACGTCACCGGAGATCGTGAGCACGTCGATGATGATGAAGACGTAGATGAAGACTCGGAACACGGCGACGCGGGCCAGGGGGATCTCGGGCATGAACCAGCGCAGGAAGCGGTTCCGGCGCCCCGCCTCGGCGGTGGTCAGCGTCGGGGTCCCCGACGGGTTCTGCGCTTCGCTGCGGGGCTGCGGCGCGGGCAGGCTCCGATCGTTCACCGGACCTCCCAGTTCGCGAGCTCCGTGAGGGTGGGTTCGCCGACGCTGCGGCCGTTCTCCAGCTGGGTGGTGGTGCGGCAGAGGATCATCTCCTCGGGCTTCGGCTCGTCGGGATGCAGGCGGACGTAGGAGTCGGCGAGGGTCTGGAGGAGTTCGGGGTGGGAGACGACCCGATCGATCTGGGATTCGATGTCGCCTCGCTCGATGCCGACGGTCGCGGTGTTGAAAGCGAGCCGACGCGGCTCGTCCTCACCCGGGAACCGGGCTGAGATGCACGTGGAATTCACGGTTCCATCGAGGTCCTTGGCCGTGGCGTACTGGGTGAGCGAACCGAGCGGGAAGAAGTCGTTGGTGTTGAGGAACTGCCCGCAGGTGAGGATGATGAGGGCGACCGCGGTCACGCCGATCCGCCACCCGATCGAGAGCCTGGTCAGCGGTCGGTGACGTGGGACCGTCACGCTCCGCCGAGCGGACGCGCCGGTGTCGTCGGCATCGTCGGTGCCTGCGGGCTCTCGCCTCGCCAGCAGCCGATGCTTCTTCTCGTCCATGCGCTATGGGGATCATTCTCTCGGGGCCGATCGTACGCAGACCATCGTAGCGCCCCGCCTCATCAGGAGCCGCGCGCGTAGAGGTTGAGCTGCTCCCACCCCGCCGCATATTTCTGGAACGCTGCCACCGCGGACTCGGTGTCGTCATTGCTCAGCGCAGTCACCCAGGAGTCGACGAGCTCAGGGGCCTCGCTCGGCCACAGCACATCGCTCATCCCGCCGAGGTCGAGCTCGAGGATCGAGTTCATATCGAAGCTGTCGATCCACTCGGCCAGGGTCGCGGTCTGCTCGACCATGTCGACGACCTTCGAAGTGTCCGAGATCGTCTCCGATGCCCATTCCATCCGCGCCGAGGCGGCCAGGATATCCGTGCGGATGAGCACTCGCAGCCCGGTCTCGGTCTCGTCGGTGATGATCTGGTCCTCGTTCAGGGAGAAGAACAGCCACCACGACGGCGGCACGTCCCAGGCCGAGACGCGAGTGAAGATCCGTGTGTCCTTCGCGTCCTGCAGCCACTCGGCGCGGCGGCTGGCCGCCCGCCTGCGCGCGGACTTCGGAGCGATGATGTCCAGGGTCGCCTTCGAGGTGTGCTCGGTCAGCGACTCGAGCGCCTCCCATCCGCGGATGTCCTCCTGCGCGGGGCAGAAGCGATCGACTCCGTCCGATGTCTGAGACGCGGGAAGGAAGATCGGAGTGCGGCGGAACGAATCGGCCACAGGGTTCGGAGGCAGGGAGATCAAGCGCTTGTCGGCGTCCTCGGAGATCTGCTCCTCGATGCGCGCGCGGTTGTCTTCCACCTGTCTGTCTTGCAATTCGGAATGCACCACGAGTGGTTCGAAGATCCGCAGGGTGACAACATAATCGCGTCGGTAGGCCATGGGTTCAGCCTATCCAAGGTCGGCTCGCAAAATGGAACTTCCCAGTGCGAACAGGTAGGATTTAAGCGCATAGCAGAGATCTAGTCCGGGGCCATCCGCCCCACATGACGACGGAGGGGGTCACGCCAGTGGGTCGCGGCCGCGCAAAGGCAAAGCAGATCAAGGTAGCTCGGAAGCTCAAGTACTACAGCCCGGATACCGACCTTGATCGACTCCAGCAGGAACTGGGTTCCGATTCTCGCAAGTCGGACTCGTCCGATCCATATGACGATGATCCCGACTACTCCGCCTACGCCGATAAGTACAACGTCGACGATGACGACGAGTACGAAGACGACTGAGCGCAGGGCGCATCCGGCACCAGCCGCACAGTGCTGAGACGCCGACGAATCGACACCACTGAGGGCGGGGACTGCGGTTCCCGCCCTCAGTCGTCTGCTTGGGCATCCCGCACCGCTGTTCGCACCCCCTCGTGCAGGAACACGAGGGTGTGCAAGCATCGGTGCGGGATGCTCCCGGAAGACGCCGCTCAGACGCCGCTCGGACCCGCAAGACCCTGCGAAGCACGGCGGTTGCCGGCGGCTACTGGAGGATCGCGGCGCCGCCGTCGACGCCCTTGGCGCCCTGCACGTAGCAGGGATCGGCGGCCAGCGCACCGTCGTCGGCGGAGACTTCGCCGAGCACCCAGGCCCCGGGGCTGGCGGCGATGACACCGTCGACCGCGGACGGGTCGACGACGAGCACCATGCCGACACCGAGGTTCCAGGTGCGTTCGCGGTCTGCCTGCGGCACTCCGCCCAGATCGCCGAGCACCGAGAACACCGCCGGCACCTCCCAGGACGAACGGGACATCCTCGCCACGAGGCCCTGCGGGAGCACGCGGGCCACATTGGCCGACAGTCCCCCACCGGTGACATGGGAGACCGAGTGCACGGCTCCGGGCAGAGCATCGAAGAGAGCGGCGAGCTCACCGGTGTAGACGTGGGTGGGAACGAGCAGCTCTTCACCGAGGGTGCGGCCGAATTCCTCGACCTGCCTGTCCAGGCCCCAGCCTGCCTCGGCGATGATGTGGCGGACCAGCGAGTAGCCGTTGGAGTGGATGCCCGAGGACGGCAGGCCGATGAGGACGTCGCCGTCGCGCACCTTCTCTGGTCCGAGCAGATCGGCGGCCTCGACGACGCCGGTGGCAGCGCCGGCGACATCGTATTCGTCGACGCCGAGCAGCCCCGGGTGCTCGGCGGTCTCGCCGCCGACGAGGGCCACACCGGCATTGGCGCAGGCGTCGGCGATGCCGCGCACGATGTCGGCGATGCGTTCGGCCACGACCTTGCCGCAGGCGATGTAGTCGGTCATGAACAGCGGCCGGGCGCCGCAGACGATGATGTCATCGACGACCATGCCCACGAGGTCATATCCGATGGTGTCGTGTTTATCCAGAGCCTGGGCGATGGCGACCTTCGTACCCACTCCGTCGGTGGAGGAGGCGAGCAGCGGACGGTCATAGTCCTTGAGCACGGAGACGTCGAAGAGTCCGGCGAATCCGCCGGTCCCGCCCACCACGTGGGAGTTGTGTGTGGCCGCGACGGCGGTCTTCATCAGTTCGACGGCACGGTCTCCGGCCTCGACGTCGACGCCGGCAGCGGCATAGGTGGTGGACTTCGGGTTCGCGTCGGAACTCAACTCAGCATCCTTTGTCGGCAGGGGTGTTGTTGACGGGAATCGGGTACTCGCCCGAGAAGCAGGCGGTGCACAGCTGACTGCGATCCTGTTGGGTGGCGGCGATCATGCCGTCCAGAGAGATATAGCCCAGGGAGTCAGCGCCGAGGTTGTCGCAGATCTCGTTCGTGGTCAGTCCGTTGGCGATGAGTTCGGCGCGAGTGGCGAAATCGATGCCGTAGAAGCACGGCCACTTCACCGGCGGAGAGGAGATGCGGATGTGGATCTCCTTCGCTCCGGCCTCCCGCAGCATCCGGACCAGTGCGCGCTGGGTGTTTCCGCGCACGATCGAGTCATCGACGACGACGAGGCGTTTGCCCTCGATGTTCTCGCGCAGCGGGTTGAGTTTGAGACGGATGCCCAGCTGACGCAGGGTCTGTGAGGGTTGGATGAAGGTGCGTCCGACATAGGCGTTCTTCATCAGCCCCTGACCGAATGGGATGCCGGAGGCCTCGGCGTAGCCGACGGCAGCCGGGGTTCCCGATTCGGGAGTGGCGATGACGAGGTCGGCGTCGACCGGGTACTCCTCGGCCAGCTGCCGGCCCATCTGGGTCCGGGCGGCGTGGACGTTCTTGCCGGCGAGGAGGCTGTCGGGTCGGGCGAGGTAGACGTATTCGAAGACGCAGCGGGCCTGCTCGGCCTCGGCGAAGCGGTGGGAGCGCAGGCCGTCCTCGTCGATGGCGATGAGCTCGCCGGGTTCGACGTCGCGGACGAACTTCGCACCGACGATGTCGAGTGCCGCGGTCTCCGAGGCCACGACCCAGCCGTTCTCCAAACGACCCAGCGACAGGGGCCGGACCCCGTGCCGGTCGCGTGCGGCGTAAAGAGTGTGCTCGTCCATGTACACGAGCGAGAACGCGCCCTCGACGTGCGGCAGCAGGCTCAGCGCCGCCTCGGTGAGGTTCTCTCCCTGTTCGGTCGCGAAGAGCTCGGTGACCAGGGAGGTGTCGTTCGAGGAGTCCCGGAAGGGCCGGGTCCGTGCGGTCTTCTTCGTCGCCTCCTCGACGACCTTCGTCGCATGGTCGCGACGCGAATCTGCCATGGCTTCGAGAGCGTCGAAGTTCGTGAGGTTGCCGTTGTGGGCCAGTGCCACGGTGCCGAAAGGGGTCGGGCCCAGCGTGGGCTGAGCGTTCTCGAAGGAGGGCGATCCGGTCGTCGAATACCGCGTGTGACCGACTGCGATGTGCCCCTGCAGGAGCTCGAGGTCGCGCTCGTGGAAGACCTGGGAGACCAGGCCCATGTCACGGTAGATGAGGATCTGCTTGCCGTTGCTGGCAGCGATGCCGGCGGATTCCTGCCCCCGGTGCTGCAGGGCATAGAGCCCGAAGTAGGTGAGTTTGGCGGTTTCTTCGCCGGGTGCCCAGACTCCGAACACACCGCATTCGTCCTGCGGTCCGCGGTCCTGGGGGTCGATTTCGTGCGTCAGCTGCCCGTCTCCTCTTGCCACGAGTGAAATTGTCTCATACTCGCACGCCCGCGCAGCCGCAGTGGTCAGACTGTGGAACGGCGCTCAGACTGTGGAATCCGGGGCGGGACCGCGGTCGGCTCGTCCGTCGTCGGGGTCATCGGCGTCGGTCGGCGCATCGGTCGCATCCGCCGCGGCGTCCGCAGCGTCCGGGTCCTCCCCGCGGGCTTCGGCCAAGCGACGCCGAGCGACTTCCTTGGGATCGTCGACCATGTCGATCTGCGCATCGACCCGGTACTCTCTGGCCCTCTTGCGTCCCGCCCAGTCGAGGATGAGCGCGAAGAGCCCGCCGAGGAACAGACCGGCGGTGCCGAGGACCAGCAGCATCAGGCCCATCCCCTTCGACACCGTGTACCCCATCGGCATGTCCTCCGGGTCGACGAAGACCGCGAGGATTCCGGCGAGGATGACGCCGAGCACCGCGCCGATGCCCATGAACACCGAATACTTGGGGCTGCGACGGACGGCGACGTCGATCTGGTCCTTCATGATCTCCTTGGGCACGGGGCCGCGCACGGCCGCGGGGACACCGGGGAAGCACCCCGGCACAACAGGTCGCGAACAGTCTAGTCGAGTCAGTCTGAGCCTCCTCCCAGGCAGTCTCACACCGGCTCCCATAAACTGGACACATCCAGCTGACCGGTTCACGAGACAGAGGTTCTGATATGTCCCATACGATCATCGTCGGCATCGACGGTTCCGACAACGCACGCTGTGCCCTGCAGTGGGCGATCTCGCACGCGCAGAGGACCTCCTCCGAGATCCGCATCGTCTCTGCCTACACCGTCCCCGGAGTCACCATGGGTCAGGCCGACATCGTCTACCCCGCCGACTTCGACGAGGCAGTGAAGAAGGCTGTATCGGACATCGCCGAGGCGGCCGCCGACTCGGTCACGTCGGCCGGGGTCCCCGTATCGACGACGATCGTGCCCGGCGACGCCTCGGGGGTGATGGTCGAGCACTCGAAGAACGCCGATCTCGCCGTCGTCGGTGCGCGCGGCCGCGGCGGTTTCGCCGGTCGCCTGCTCGGCTCCGTGGCCCTGGCCATGCCCGCGCACTCACACTGTGCCACGGTCGTCATCCCGAGCACCTGGCCCACCCGTGTCATGCCCGAGCGCCCGCTGCCGATCGACCAGCCCGTGCGCTCACAGGATGTCCCGAGCGCCGAGGCGGACGGACGCCGGCGTCCCGATTTCTCCGGTGAGATCGTCGCCGCGGTCGATCCCTTCGAAACCGACACACCGGTCCTGCGGGCGGCCGCCGCCCAGGCCGCGATCTACGGCACACCACTCCACCTCGTCGGTGTCACCGCCACCCACATCCTCTCGCCCGAATGGATGCCCAGTCAGGAGCATCTGGTCCGGATGTACGACGAGGCGGAGAGATCCTTCGCAACCGCCGTCGAGGGTCTGCGGAGAGACTTCCCCGAGCTCGACGTCCGGTTCTCGATCTTCGACGCACCCGCCACCGAGGTGCTCGTGTCCGCCACCTACACCGCGGATCTCGTGGTCATCGGCTCCCGCGGTCGCGGCGGATTCGCCTCCACCGTCCTCGGCTCGACTTCGCAGGGGGTGCTCTCCCACGCCGTGTGCCCGGTGCGTGTGGTGCGGGTGACCAGGCGCCAGCCCACGCGGCGCCGCTGAGGAGGATCGGCCGCGTCCTCAGCCGAGGGCGATGAACCCGATTCCCGTGACGACGACGAGGGCGCCGGCGAGCTTGAGCGCGATGTTCTTCTCCCCGAAGAACCACCAGGCCAGGAGTGTGCCGATGATGATCGAGGTCTCGCGCACGGGGGCGACGAGCGCCACCGGAGCCTGCTGCATCGCGAACAGCACGAGCACATAGGCCAGGGGCGAGAGGATCGCCACGGTCATGAGAGCCCGCTTGTGTTCGCGGAGGATCGCACGGAAGTCCTCTCGTCGTGCGGCACCTCCCGGCAGCCCGATGATGCCGGCGGTCATGAGCACACCGACGCAGGCCTCCGAGACGGCGAAGTAGAGCAGCGGGGACTCGCTGATGTGGTTGACCGCGAAATCGTCCCACAGGGTGTAGCAGGCGATGAATGCCCCGATCAGCCCGCCCCACGCGAGGCCCCGGCGCAGCCCGGAGCCGCTCGTGGGTCCTGCGCCGCCGGCTCTCGGGCGGATCGTGACGACTGCGATGCCGGCGATGACGGTGAAGGCGCCGAGCACCTCGGTCAGCGTGGGGCGCTCGCCGAGGAGGGCCACGGCGATGATGATCGTCACCACCGGCCCGGTCCCCCGCGCCGTCGGGTAGACCACGCCCAAGGGAGCGTGGTCGTAGCCGGACTGCAGGGACACCGAATAGGCGATGTGGAAGACGGCGCTGAGCGCGGCCGCTCCGACCAGTGCCCAATTCAATGGCTGCGTCCCGGAGGCGATGATGACGATCGCGACCGGGATGAGGAGGACCGCCGAGAGCCCGTGGTAGGCCAGCACGAAGGCATAGCCCTTGCCGGTCACCGACTTCGCGGCCAGGTTCCACAGCGCGTGGGCGACCGAGGCGATGAGGACGAGACCGAGCACCGGGAACGTCATCGGGCCACCTGCTTCCGACAGGCCGGGTGGCGCCGCGGACGCTCCTGCCGCATCCCCAGCTGCGCGTTCACAGCTTGATGGCGACGGTCTTCGTCTGCGTGTACTCGTCGAGAGCCTCGATGGACTTCTCCCGCCCGTAGCCGGACTTCTTGAACCCGCCGAAGGGAAGCTCGACTCCCCCGCCGGCCCCATAGGTGTTGACGAAGATCTGTCCGGCCTCGACTTCGGCGGCCACCCGGTGGGCGCGGGAGATGTTCTGCGTCCACAGTGCCGTGACGAGGCCGTAGTCGGTGCCGTTGGCCAATGCCACGGCCTCATCCTCATCGGCGAAGGGCATGGTCACGACGACGGGACCGAAGACCTCCTCCTGAGCGATCCGCGACTGCGGGTCCACGGAGTCGACGAGGGTCGGGGTGATGAAGGCACCTGCGGCAAGATCATCGGCCAGTCCCTCCGGCCGCCGATCGCCGGTGACGATCTGCCCCGAGTCGACCTCGGCGAGGAAGCCCTCGACCCTCTCGTGCTGTTTGGCCGAGATCAGGGGCCCGAGCATCGGGTCGTCGAGGCCGTAGCCGATGGTCACCTCGGACATCGCCGCGGACATCTTGTCCACGACCTCGGCGTGGACGTCGCGGTGGACGAGGAGTCGGGACCCGGCCGAGCAGGTCTGCCCGGCGTTCTGGATGATCGAGCGCAGAAGGGACGGTATCGCCGCATCGACATCGGCGTCGGCGAAGACGATGTTCGCTGATTTCCCTCCGAGCTCGAGGACCGTGGGCACGACCCTCTCGGCGGCGGCACGGGCGATGGCGGATCCGGTCTGGGTGGAGCCGACGAAGCCGAGATGGGCCACGCCAGGATGCGCGCTCAGGGCCGCTCCCGCCTCGGCGCCGAGGCCGGTGACGACGTTGAACGCACCCGCCGGGAAGCCGACGGAGTGGATCAGCTCGGCCAGCCGGACGGTCGATCGCGGAGTCTCGTCGGCGGGTTTGGCCACAGCGCAGTTGCCCGTGGCCAGGGAGGTGGCGGCGGCTCGACCGATGAGCTGGAGCGGATAGTTCCAGGCCACGATGTGCCCGGTCACCCCGTAGGGTTCGCGCCGGGTGTAGACGTGCATGTCATCGGCCATCGGGATCGTCTGCCCGTAGTAGGACTCGATGGTGTGGCCGTAGAACTCGAAGTAGCGGGCGCAGACGTCGACATCGGCATAGGCCTGTGTGACCGGTTTGCCCGTGTCCTCGGATTCGAGGCGGGCGAGTTCGTCGCGGTTGGCCGTGATCACGGCTGCCGTGGCCACGAGCAGGGCCGAGCGCTGCTGCGGGCTCGTGCGCTTCCACTCCCGCTGCGCCTTCGCCGCTGCCACGACGGCGCGGTCGACCTCGTCGGCGCCTCCTCGGGAGACGTCGCCGAGGTGGCCGCCGGTGGCCGGGTCGATGTTCGGATAGGTGATGAGGGAGGGCACATGCCGCCCGCCGATGAAGGACGTCGTCTGGGTGATCTGGGCGCTCATCGTCGATCCTCGAGTTCTGCCGTGGTGAAGAGCGGGAGGTGCTCGCTGAGGTCGGCTCGGGTGCCCGAGGCCTCGATGCCGCCTCCGGCGAGCGCGGTGGCGAAGTCGGTGCGTCCGGTGACGAGCTCCAGCCATACCCCGGCGGAGGTCTCGACGACGTTCGGCGGCGTGCCGCGGGTGTGGCGGGGGCCGGCGATGCACTGCGTGACCCCGAACGGCGGGACGCGGACCTCGACGCTGTTGCCTTCGGCGCGGGCGGCGAGCTCTTCGAGGGTGAACCGCACGGCCGTGGCGATGGTCGAACGGTCGGCCGGGGCGGCGTCGAGGGCCGCCTGCGCCGCCCACATCTCCAGTGCATTGCGCCCCTGGTCGGGGTCGATCCTTCTGCGAATCGCCATCAGTCCCTCTTCCTCTCACGGATTCTGGCAACATCTTCCCCGAGCGCCAGCCGCCCGACAACGTTCGTCCGCCCTTCGGAATCCGTGCCGCCGGTGACCGGGTCCGTGATCGCTGCGATGACAGCGGCCAGGTCCTCGTCGCTGACGCCCGCCGCCGAGGCGGAGCCCGGGCCGAGGTCGAAGGCTCCGGCGCGCTCGAGGAGGGTAAGCGCGACGAGTCCGGTCGCCCGTGACGAACCGTCGAGGCATTTGAGCGCCACCGAGTATCCGGACCTCGTGGCCATGACGATGACGCCTTCGGCCCCGCCCTTGGCGAACACGCCGAGGCGGTCGATGACGGTCGAATTCGGCCGACCGTGGCCTTCGATGGCCCAGGGGCCGGCGAACACCGCATCGATGAGGGTCGTCGCGTGCTCCGCGTAGGCCCTCCAGGCGGCCGGGGCGGAGGCGCCCTCGGTCGAACCTCCCGTCCCCACCACGCGGCCGATGGCCCGAGCCAGGCCGGTGAGGCTGAGCGCGAACACCGGGGCTCCGCAGCCGTCGACCCCGACGGCGGCCGGCGTCTCCCCGGCGAACGCCTCGACGACCTCGGCGACGCGGGCCTGCACGGGATGGTCGGCGGAGAGGTAGGTGGACGTGTCGGCGTCGATCGCCCGGGCAGCCATGAGGAAGGCCGTGTGTTTGCCGGAACAGTTGAAGTAGAGCGGAGACCTCGGGTCCGTGTCGGGCTCTCCCGCCGCGCGCAGCTCCTCCTGCAGGCGGCGGCGGAACGCCCCGTCGGCGGGGTGGACGGACGGGCACTGCAGATCCTCGACTCCGAGTCCTGCGGACTCGAGCATGGACTCGACGACCTCGACGTGCCCGGACTCCGAGCGGTGGGAGGCCGTGGCCAGGGCCGCCGCCGGGCCGGAGATGTCGGCGCCGAGGCTCATCGCCGCGATCGCCTGCAGCGGCTTGAGGCTCGAACGGGTGAACACGGGCACTTCGGGGGCACCGAGGCGGATCACCGGCGACCCTTCGGGATCGAGGACGACGGCGGATCCGATATGACGGGATTCGGTGAATCCGCTGCGTATGACGACGGCGAGCTCAGCGGCTTGTGCGCGGGTGAAAGTCGAACTGGTCACGCACTCAAGCCTACGACCCTTTAGGCTGGTGGCGTGAAGGTTCTTGTCATCGGTTCGGGCTCCCGTGAACACGCCCTCGTCCTCGCTCTCTCACGCGACCCGCAGGTCGACGCCGTCATCGCCGCACCCGGCAATCCGGGGATCGCTCAGATCGCCCACACCGAGGCCGTCGATGCCTCGGACGCGGCCGCGGTGACTGCTCTGGCCGAATCGCTCGACGTCGACCTCGTCGTCATCGGCCCCGAGGCGCCCCTGGTCGCCGGGGTCGCCGACGCCCTGCGCGAGGCTTCGTTCCCGGTCTTCGGGCCGAGTTCGGAAGCGGCCGTGCTCGAAGGCTCGAAGGCCTTCGCCAAGGAGGTCATGGAGTCGGCGAACGTGCCCACCGCGCGCACCGTGGTCGCCTATTCCGTCGACGAGGCGGCCGCCGCACTGTCCGAGTTCGGTGCCCCGCACGTCGTCAAGGCCGATGGTCTGGCGGCCGGCAAGGGCGTCGTCGTGACTTCGGACCGTGAGGAGGCGCTGAGCCATGCGGCTTCCTGCCTCGAGGTCTCCGACCGGGTCGTCATCGAGGACTACCTCGACGGCCCCGAGGTCTCCCTCTTCGTCCTCTGCGACGGTCAGCACACGCTGCCGCTGGCCCCCGCGCAGGACTTCAAACGCATCGGCGATGGGGACACCGGTCCGAACACCGGCGGCATGGGCGCCTACTCGCCCCTGCCGTGGCTGCCCGAAGGCACCGTCGACGAGATCATCGACACCGTCGCCCAGCCCGTCGTCGACGAGATGGCCCGCCGCGGCACCCCGTTCACCGGCCTCCTCTACTGCGGGCTGGCGCTGACGTCGCGGGGACTGCGCGTCGTCGAGTTCAACGTCCGCTTCGGCGACCCCGAGACCCAGTCCGTGCTCGCCCGACTGAGGAGCCCCCTGGGGCAGACCCTCCTGGCCGCAGCCGAGGGCCGGCTCGACGAGGTCGGCGCCCTCGACTGGGATCCGCGCGCTTCGGTCACCGTGGTCATGGCCGCCGAGAACTATCCGGGCGCCCCGGCCACCGGCGACATCATCCGCGGACTCGACACCGCCGGAGCTCTGACCGACATCAGCGTGCTCCATGCGGGCACGAAGCTGGCGACCGGCCCCAGCGGCGGCTTCGCCCCCGAGGACGCCGTGATCACGAAGGACATCGCCGAAACCGGTGACATCGTCACCTCCGGCGGCCGGGTGCTCTCCGTGGTCTCCCTCGGCACGGACCTCACCGAGGCCCGGGAGAAGGCCTATGCGGCCGTCGACGAGATCAGATGGGACGGTCAGCAGCACCGGAAGGACATCGCCGAGGCGGCCGCGGCCGGGCGCATCGAACTGGCCGGCATCTACGGCGCACCGGAAGCAGCGGTCCCCTCGGGGGCGTCGGACGCCTCGACGACGTCGGGCGGGATGGCCGCACCCGATCTGCCGGGGTGGACTCATGTGTATTCGGGCAAGGTCCGCGATCTCTACATCCCCGAAGGCGCCGCCGATGCCGCGAGCGCCGAGTCCCTGCTCATGGTCGCCAGCGACCGGATCTCGGCCTATGACTGGGTGCTCGACTCCGAGATCCCGGACAAGGGCAAAGTCCTCACGGGGCTGAGCCTGTGGTGGTTCGACCAGCTCGCCGACGTCATCGGCAACCATGTCATCAGCTCGGATGTGCCCGAGGCGGTGCGCGGTCGCGGGCTGATCGTTGCGAACCTGTCGATGCTGCCCGTCGAATGCGTCGCCCGCGGCTACCTCACCGGCTCCGGCATGGCCGACTATCGGGCAGCGGGCTCCGTCTGCGGCGTCCAGCTGCCTGCCGGGCTCGAGGAAGCCGACCGCCTCGAACCTCCGATCTTCACCCCGGCGACGAAGGCCGCTCTCGGCGAACACGACGAGAACGTCAGCTTCGATCGGGTCGTCGAGACCGTCGGAGCCGAAGCCGCGGAGAAGCTGCGCAGCCTCACGGTCGACATCTACCAGCGCGCCGAGGCTATCGCCCGCGAACGCGGAATCATCCTCGCCGACACGAAGTTCGAGTTCGGCACCCTGCCCGACGGCACGATCGTGCTCGGCGACGAAGCGCTCACCCCGGACTCCTCCCGCTTCTGGGACGCCGACGGCTACGCTCCCGGGCAGACGCAGGCGAGCTTCGACAAGCAGTTCGTCCGCGACTGGCTGACCGAGGAGTCCGGCTGGGACAGGTCCTCGGACACCCCGCCGCCGGCTCTGCCGAACGAGGTGGTCGAGAAGACCCGCGCACGCTACATCGAGGCCTTCGAGAAACTCACGGGGCAAACCTTCCCCGGCTGACGCGCTCCGGCTTTGCCGCCGGAGCCCTCCTTCGAGCCGCCTTCCCACTCCCTCCCCGCCGCGCGGCCCCGAACACGCCACGCCTCCCTCGTCCTGCGGATATCGCAGGGTGAGACACCGATCCAGCGTTGACAGCAATTGCCATTGCACTTTCCGTCCATGATCGTCATTTACCGCAACGGATTCGGTGGATTCACCGTTCTTCTTCCGCTATGGTGACTTAACAGTGATTCAGGACACAGCCTCGGGCCTGTCCTCACTCCCCGGTCGCTCGACCGGGAATGTCCCTGCGGGACGCGGACTCCGCGGCCCGCCCGAGCTTCGACAACGCAGTCGGGAGGCAGCAGTGGATCTCGATATCCTCGACGTCACCATCTTCGACGGGCATGCGCTCCGTCCTGAGAGCCGGATCAGTGTCCGGGACGGGCTCATCACCGAGATCGGCACGGGAAGCGCGGCGACGCCCGCGGCCCGCACCATCACCGCCGCCGGCCGCCTGCTCACCCCCGGTTTCGTCGACGCCCACGTGCATACGACCTTCGGCGGCCAGGAGTCCCTGGCCTGCGACCTCAGCCAGGCGGACGGCCTCGAGGAGTCCCTGGAGACTCTGCGCCTGTATCTGGCCAGGACCGAGGGGTGGGTCACCGGCGGCGGCTGGTCGATGGCCGACTTCCCGGGCGGTGCTCCGACCGCTGAGATCCTCGACGAGGTCGCCCCGCACCGTCCGATCATCCTGCTCAGCGCCGATCACCACTCGGCGTGGGTCAATCGGGCGGCCATGGCCATCGCCGGCATCGACATCACCACCCCGGACCCGGCGGGCGGAGTCATCGTCCGCAGCGAGCTGGGCGAGCCCACCGGATGCCTGCACGAAGCGGCCATCGACCTCGTCGGCGCACACGTCCCGCCCGCCGATGATGCGACCATCCGAGCTGGTCTGCTCGCCGGCCAGACGTACCTCCACGGGCTCGGGGTCACCGCGTGGATGGACGCCATCATCGGCGACTACTCCGGTCACCGCTCCCCTTTCGACTCCTATGTCGCCGCCGAGGCGACCGGGGAGCTCGCCGCCGAGGTGGTCGGGAGCCTGTGGTGGCCCCGCGACGTCACCGACATCGACGCGGAAGTGGAGCGCCTGCTGGCGCTCAGACGCGGGGAGGGAAGGTTCCGCACCACCTCGGTGAAGTTCATGCTCGACGGCATCGTCGAATCCCGGACGGCCGCGATGAGCCGCGAATACTCCTGCTCCTGCGGCGGTTTCGGCACGAGCTACTTCACCCGCGAGCACCTCGAGGCCTCCTTCGCCGCCCTCGACGCCGCGGGCTTCGACATCCACTGCCACGCGATCGGCGATGCCGCGGTCGGAGCCGCACTCGATGCCTTCGCAGCCATCGGCTCCGTCCCCACCTCCGATCGCCGCCACCACATCGCCCACGTCCAGGTCGTCGATCCCGTCGACGTCCCCCGCTTCGCCGAACTCGGAGTCACCGCGAATCTGCAGGCGCTCTGGGCGTGCTTCGACCAGCAGATGATCGACCTCAACATCCCGTTCCTCGGCCCCGAGCGCACCGGCTGGCTCTACCCCTTCGGTTCCTTCGCCCGGGCCGGCGCACACCTGGCGATGGGCTCGGACTGGCCGGTGTCGACGGCGAATCCCTGGGAGGCGATCCACGTCGCACTCAACCGCTCGCACCCCTCGGCCGCCGACACGTCACCGCTGCTGCCCGAAGAGGCGATCGACCTGACGACTGCCCTGCGCGCCTGCACTTCGGGCTCGGCCCACCTGCTGCGTTCGCAGGCCAATGGCCGCATCCGCCTCGGCGCGCCCGCGAACCTCGCGCTGGCCAGCGCGAACCCCTTCGAACTCGACCCGTCCGAGATCAGCACCGTGACCAACGAACTGACCATCTGCGACGGCCGAATCGTCTTCGACGCCGCCGAGGGCGCGCCGCCGACCACTGTCACCCCGACTACCGCTGAAAGGCCATCATGACCACCACAGTCACCGCCGAGACGACACCGGCCACCGGGCTCGACCACCTCGAGATCCAGGGCGTGAAGAAGGTCTTCGGCGACAACACCGCCATCGAACGCCTCGACCTGTCCGTGCACAGGGGCGAGTTCCTCTCCCTGCTCGGCCCCTCGGGCTGCGGCAAGACCACCCTGCTGCGGATGATCGCCGGCTTCGAGACCCCCACCGACGGGGCGATCCTGCTCTCCGGCAAGGACATCGTCTCCCTTCCCCCGCACCGGCGGCCCGTCAACACGGTGTTCCAGTCCTACCTGCTCTTCCCGCACATGAACATCGCCGACAACATCGCCTACGGCCTCAAACAGGCGAAGGTGCCCAAACCCGAGATCGCCCAGCGCGTGCGGGAGGTCCTCGCCCTCGTCCAGATGGAGGACTTCGCCGGTCGGAAACCGGAACAGCTCTCCGGCGGTCAGCAGCAGCGCATCGCGCTCGCCCGGGCCCTGGTCAACCGTCCCCAGGTCCTCCTCCTCGACGAGCCGATGTCGGCCCTGGACCGGAAGCTGCGCGAGGAGATGCAGCTCGAGCTCAAACGCCTCCACACGAAGCTCGACACGACCTTCGTCTTCGTCACCCACGATCAGGACGAGGCCCTGGCCATGAGCGATCGCATCGTCGTCATGTACGACGGGGTCATCCAGCAGATCGGAACCGGTGAGGACATCTACGCGAACCCGGCCAACGGCTTCGTCGCCGGATTCATCGGCAAACAGAACTTCATCCCCGCCGAGGTGGCTTCCATCGACCACGGCACCGCGCGGCTGCGCACGGCCAACACCGTCCTGGAGGTCCCCTCGCTCGACCTGCGACCGGCCACCGCGGCCGGGCGGACCGAAACGCTGAGAGCAGGCGAGAGGGTGCGTGCGGCGATCCGACCCGAACGGATCCGGGTCGCTCCGGCCGGGCAGGAGCCCGCGACGGCGAACACCGCCCGCGGGACGGTGATGTCGTACTCCTTCCTCGGCGATGTCATCCAGTACATGATCACGGTCGGCGACAACGACGAGATCCTCGCCCGCGTACCGGCCGCCGGCAGCACACCCCTCAGTGCCGACGCCGAGGTGGACCTGAGCTGGGACGCCGACGCCGTGGCCGTCTACGGATGCGAAGGCGGCTCGTCCTCATCCGACCGTGAAGGCGGTGCCTGAGATGGTGCGCACCGCTGCCGATGTCACATTCCTGGCGCCGCGGGCCGCCTCGGCGAGGCTGACCCGGCGAGCGCTGCTGGCCGGTTTCGGGGTGGTCGGACTCGGTGCTCTGAGCGCCTGCGGCAAGACCACGAAGATGGCGGCCTCGCCTCCTGCCGACGGCGAGATCGAATCGAAGCTCAACCTCTACTCCTGGGGCGACTACGACAATCCCGACCTCATCGAGGCATTCAAATCCGAATACGATGTGCTCGTCCAGGTCGATTCCTACGGGTCGAACGAGGAGCTCGTCGCGAAGCTGTCGACCTCGCGGGGCACCTCCGGGTACGACGTGGTCGTCCCGACCGGGGCGAACATCCCACAGATGCTCAATCACAATCTGCTCCAGGAGCTCGATCTCAGTCTCATCCCGAACTTCGAGCACATGGATCCGAACTTCACGAACCAGTACTTCGATCCCGACAACAAGTACTCGATCTGCAAGGCGTGGGGGACGACCGGGTTCGTCTACAACACGAAGAAGATCACTCGTGAGCTCACCAGCTGGCAGGACTTCATCGACACCGCACAGGACGAGGCTGCGGGGACGACCTCGCTGCTCGAGGATCCCTGGGAGGTCTCGGCGATCGCGCTCTCGGCTCTGGGCTACAGCCTCAACACCGAAGACGAGGGCGAGCTCGACGAGGCCCGCGACATCGTCGTCGACCAGCTCGCCCCGAACACGAAGGCCTATATCGGCAACGTCGCCACCGGAATGATCCAAGGCAGCTTCACTCTGCTGCAGGCGTTCAACGGCGATGCCCGGCAGGGCCTGTACGAGGTCTCGGACCCGGAGAACTGGAAGTTCGTGTTCCCGACCCCCTCGGCGAATCTGTGGACGGACTGCTGGGCGATCGCCACGGGCGCCCAGCACCCGGATGCCGCCCACGCCTTCATCAACCACATGATCTCTCCCGACACGGCCGTCGAACAGCTCGACTACATCGGCTACCCGATCGGGACCAAGGGTCTGGACGAGCAGGCGAAGAAAGCCGATATCGACGAACCGGATCTCATCTTCCCCTCCCAGAAGGTCCTCGACCGACTCGAACCCAGCAAACAGACACCGGCCGATCAGATCCGGACGAAGATCTTCGCCGACGCACAGGCAAGGAGCGGAGCATGAGCACGACCGCGCAACCGAACCGACAGCAGCCATCTCCGACTCCGCCCCGACCGCCCGCCGCACCGTCACCGGGCCGGGCCGAGCGCGGGATCTCCGCGCGCTTCTTCGGCGCCTCGGCGATGTCGTTTCCGACCTGGGCCTATGTGCTGTTCTTCTTCGTCATCCCTGTGGCCCTGGTCGTCTTCTACAGCTTCGGGTACAAACCCGACGAGTTCACGGCCATCGCCACCGACCGGCTGTCGTTCGACCGCTACCCGGAAGCGATGACGACGAGCTTCGTGACGACGTTCTTCGCGACCCTGCGGATCTCGATCCTCGGCACCATCCTGTGCCTGCTCATCGCGCTGCCCTTCGCCTACTGGCTGGCGATCAAGGTCTCTCCGGCCCGCCGCTCGCTGGCTCTGGCGCTGGTGATGGTGCCGTTCTGGACGAACTTCCTCGTGCGCACACTCGGCTGGCAGATCATGCTCTCCCCCGACGGGTTCCTGTCGAACTGGATGCAGGCGCTCGGTCTGCTCGACGGGCCGCTCGACATCCTCTACACTCGCTCGGCGGTCCAGATCGGCGTCGTCTACAACTACCTGCCCCTGATGATCCTGCCGCTGTTCGTGGCCATCGACGCCTCCGGCAAGAAGCTGCGCGAAGCCAGCTATGACCTCGGCGCGGGGAAGGTGAAGACATTCATGCGCGTGACCCTGCCGATGGCGATGCCCGGCGTCGTCTCCGGCTGCCTGCTCGTCTTCATCCCCCTCAACGGCGACTACGTCACGGCGACGGTGCTGGGCGGGGCGAGCGGGTCGATGGTCGGCCAGCTCATCGCCAACCAATTCAACACCGCACAGAACTGGGCGGTCGGTGCGGCCATGGCGATGATCCTCATCATCTCCACCCTGGTCGTCGTCGGTGTCGGGTTCGCACTGCTCAAGCTCGGGCAGACGATCACGGCCCGCCTCAACAGCGTGCCGCTCATGGACGGGAGGGCCTGAGATGCCGAAGAAGAACACATTCGCACGTCGGACGCCGACCGATATCGCCCTTCACGTCTGGGGCATCATCGTCTTCATCTACCTGTTCGTCCCGATCGCGGTGATCATCGCCTACTCGTTCAACAACGGCAAGGTGCTCGCGAACTTCCGCGGCTTCGGACTGCACGCCTATATCAGCGGCATCAACAACGACATCATCATCTCCTCGATCGTCACGAGCCTCCAGGCGGCCGTGGGCGCTGCCATCGTCTCGACGGTCTTCGGCACCCTGGGCGGGGTCGCTCTGGCCCGGGCGCCGAAGGGCGCCTGGTGGGCCTTGGGTCTGACCGCGATCCTCGGGCTGACCCTGGTCACACCCGAGATCGTCGACGGCATCTCATTCCTGCCGTGGTTCGTCACCGTCGGCGTCGACTGGGGCATCACCCCGCTCAACAACGGTCTGGTCAGGCTGATCATCTCCCACGCGATGTTCTCCATGGCGATCGTGACCTTCATCGTCCGCGCCAGGCTCGCCGGCATCGACACCCAGCTCGAGGACGCGGCGGCAGATCTCGGAGCCACCCCGTGGCATCGGTTCAGGGACATCACCCTGCCGATCGCGGCCCCGGGCATCCTCGCCGGAGCCCTGATGTCGTTCACCGTAAGCCTCGACAACACGATCCTCTCGAGCTTCGTCCAGCAGCCCGGCTACACTCCCTGGCCGGTCTACATCTTCTCCGCCGTCCGTGTGGCCCTGCGCCCCGAGGTCGCGGCGATGTCGACGGTGATGTTCTTCCTCACCCTGGCCGCTCTCGGGTTCGTCGGCTTCGTCCTGCGCAAGGCCGGCGGCAATGCCACATAGATCATCAAGACCATGGCGGGCTGATCCTCGCCGAGGCGGGCCCGCACCCCGGGCGTCGCACGGGAGAATGAGATCCGACGCACGGCAGAGCGCATCTGCCGCACAGACAGAAAGAGATACGACATGGACGTGCACACCGCACTGGCCGACGCTTCGACAGTTCCCTATTGGCTCGACACCGAGCTGCGCCCCACTCCCCTGCCGCCCCTGACAGAGGACCGCAGCGCCGACCTCCTCGTCGTCGGAGGCGGGTACACGGGACTGTGGACGGCGCTGCAGGCCAAGGAGCGCGACCCCGAACGCCATGTCGTGCTCGTCGAGGCGAACTCCATCGGGTGGGCCGCCTCGGGGCGCAACGGCGGATTCTGTGCGGCCAGCCTCACTCACGGCTATGACAACGGCGCGACCCATCTGCCCGAGGAGAACGAGCGCCTCGCACAGCTGGGACGTGAGAACCTCGATGCGATCGAAGCCGCAGTGGCCCGGTACGGGATGGACTGCGAGTTCGAACGCACCGGTGAGCTCGATGTGGCGACCGAGGACTATCAGGTGGCCGACCTGCGTGCCGGGCACGACCCCGAGGCCGGTTTCATCTTCTACGATCAGCAGCAGCTGGCGCAGCTGGTGAAGTCACCGACCTACAAGGCCGCACTGTGGGATTCGCGTGAGGTCGCGATGGTCCATCCGGCGAAGCTGTGCTGGGAGCTGCTACGGGTCGTCCGCGAACTGGGTGTCGAGGTCTACGAGAGCACCAAGGTCACCTCCGTCACCGACCGGAAGTCCACTGTCGAGGTCACGACCGAGACGAACGAGGCGGGTGCCGGCGCGAACGAAGCGGGCAGCCGTGCGACCATCACCGCGAACCGCGTGGCGCTGGCGACGAACGTCTTCCCCTCCCTGCTCAAACGCGTCAGTCTCCACACGGTCCCCGTCTACGACTACGCGCTCATGACCGAACCGCTGACTCCCGAGCAGATGGACTCGATCGGCTGGGAGGGACGCCAGGGCATCGGCGACTGTGCGAACCGCTTCCACTACTACCGGCTGACCGCTGACAATCGGATCCTCTTCGGAGGATGGGACGCCGTCTACCATTACGGGCGCCAGGTGTCGTGGAAGTACGATCAGCGCCCGGAGACCTTCGAGACACTCGCCGAACACTTCTTCGCCACGTTCCCGCAGCTCGAGGGGCTGCGGTTCACCCACAAATGGGGAGGACCGATCGATACCTGTTCGCGGTTCTTCTCCTTCTTCACCACCGCCTACGGGAAGAAGGTCGCCATGGCGGCCGGGTTCACCGGCCTCGGCGTCGGTGCCTCCCGGTTCGCCGGAACCGTCATGCTCGACCTCCTCTCCGGTGAGTCGACCGATCTGACCGAGCTCGAGATGGTGCGCAAGCTGCCGCTGCCGTTCCCGCCCGAGCCCGCCGCCTGGCTGGGCATCAAGTTGACGACTCAGGCCCTCATCAGATCCGATGAGAACGAGGGCAGGCGAGGTCCGCTGCTCAAGGTCCTCGATGCCGTCGGCATGGGCTTCGATTCCTGAGACGCCGTCCGGGCGGTCCGGCGCACGAGCGCCCGGGCCGAGGGTCTCCAGCGCTTGATAGACTGTGGGCGAGCGCGGGAGGAACTCCCGAACACTTTCACAAAGGAGCAGAACACGCATGGCACGTGTCGTCGTTGAGGTGATGCCCAAACCCGAGATCCTTGACCCGCAGGGCAAGGCGATCTCCGGCGGACTGACACGCCTCGGCTTCACCGGGTTCGGTGAGGTCCGTCAGGGCAAGAGGTTCGAACTCGAGATCGAGGGCGAAGCCACCGAGGAGGTTCTCGCCCAGGCCCGCGAAGCCGCAGAGAAGCTCCTGTCGAACCCCGTGATCGAGAACGTCGTCGCCGTGCGCGTAGCCGAGGACGCGTCGTGACCGCTGTCGCTGAGAACCCCACCACCGCCGAGGCGGGGACCGGCTCCGGCATCTCCGTCGGAGTCGTCACCTTCCCCGGGACCCTCGATGATCGTGACGCCGCCCGAGCCGTGCGTCTGGCGGGAGCCGAGCCGGTGAACCTGTGGCATGCCGATTCGACCCTGTCCGGTGTCGACGCCGTCATCCTGCCCGGCGGATTCTCCTATGGTGACTATCTGCGCTGCGGTGCGATCGCGGGCTTCGCGCCGATCATGGAGGCCGTGGTGGCCGCCGCAGGTGCGGGCATGCCGGTGCTGGGCATCTGCAACGGCTTCCAGATCCTGTGCGAGTCCCATCTGCTGCCCGGTGCGCTCATCCGCAATGACCACCAGCATTTCATCTGCCGCGATCAGGACCTCCTCGTCGAGAATGCGGACACCGTCTGGACCGGCGACTACGAGCAGGGTCAGAGGATCCGGATCCCGCTGAAGAACGGTGAGGGCGGCTACGTCGCCACCGATGAGGTGCTCGACGAGCTCGAATCGACGAACCGTGTGGTGTTCCGCTACCAGGGGCCCAACCCGAACGGTTCGCTGCGCGACATCGCCGGAATCACGAACGAAGAGGGCAACGTCGTCGGTCTCATGCCGCACCCCGAACATGCCGTCGAGGCCGGATTCGGGCCTGAGGCCGGCGGAGGGGTCGACGGCCAGGGCGTCTTCTCCTCGGCCGTGCGTGCCCTCGTGGCACGCTGATCCCCGAACACCGAGCAGGCCGTCCCCTCTCTCCGGAGGGTGACGGCCTGCTTCGTCGTTCAGCGGTTCCCCGACGAGTCGCCGGTCATCGTTCGAACTGGATGCGACGGCGGGCGAGCAGAATCGCCGCTGCGCCACCGAGGATGAGCAGCCCGCCTGCTGCCAGACCGGTGATCTCGGCACCGGTGCGCGGCATCGAGTCCCCGCCGGAACCGCCGGCATTGCCCGAATCCGTGCCGGCTCGGGCACCCGAGTCGCTGCCGGTGACGACGAATCGACCGTCCATACCGGTGTCCATGCAGTTCGCCTTGACCCGATAGGTCCCGACATAGGCCTGCGGGTCGTCGGCAAGCCCGTAGACCTGTACCCCGGCGACTCCGTCATCGTCGCCCCGGGCCGTCTGCTCGTAGAACTTCGTGTCGAAGTCCTCGGTCCAGACTTCGAACTGCACCCGGGCGTCCGGTTCGCAGTCGGTGACGGTGAGCATCACGCCCTTGTCACGGTTGACGAAGTCGGCACCGGAGATCGTCGACGGCTCGACCGACAGAGTCGGGTCGACCACGCTGCCGTCATCGGTGACGGTGAAGGCGGCCTCGGCACTCTGGTCGCCGCAGGACGCAGTCACCAGGAACTCACCGACCCAGGCTGTGCCGCCGTCGCCTCGGGGCACGAATTCCGCATAACCGGCAGCATCCTCCCCCGCCTTCTGCGATTCCTCCCAGATGACGGTGTCGGGATCGTCGGCGGAGCTCACGCGGAAGTCCACATCGGAGTCGACGTGACAGTTGACCATCGTCATGCTCACTCCCCCATCGAGGAAGTCGGCGAGAGGCTGCCACTTCGGTGAGACCCTCAGGTCAGCCTCCGGGATGCCTCCGTCCGTCACGGAGAAGCCCGCTTCGGCGGAGTGGCCACCGCAGTCGGCCTGCACGACGAAGTCGCCGATCCACCCGTCAGCGCCGGTACCGGGCAGGAATTCCGCCGAGGCGCCGCCCTGGTCATCGACTCGAGTGCTGTCCTCCCAGTACTGAGTGTCCGGATCGTCCTCGGCGATGATGCGCAAGGTCACGTCCTCACCGGCCGGACACCCGGTCACGCTCATCGATATCCCATCGGTGAGGTAGTCGTCGATCGTTTGCGTCTGCGGAGTCACCGACAGTTCGACCTCGGCCGCTGCGTCGTCGACCACGGTGACGCTGCCGCTGAATGTCTTCGCCTGCTGACCGTCTCGCTGGACGGTGACGGTGACTTCGAGGACGTCGCCGGCCTCGAGTTCGGTGCCGCCGGTGATCGTGCCGGAGAAGACCCCGTCCTCGGCGACGGTGGCCGCTCCCTCTGAGCCGGGCTTCGCCCTCACAACATCTCCGGCTTCGAGGGAGTCGATGGTGTAGCCGATTCCCTCGGTGCTGATCTCCTCGGCCGTCGCCTCGGTCCGATCGAGAGAGAACGAAGCGCTGATCGGATCGGTCTGCTCCTCGGTGCCCTCATCCGGCGCATCCGTCGGGTCAGAGTCGTTGTGCGCACCATCGGCTCCGTCGCCGGGAGGAGCTGTCTGGCCGTCGCCCGTTTCATCCTGCCCGGGCGAACCGTCGGGATCTGAAGCGTCTTCGCCGGTGGACTGCGTCGGTTCCGCGGCTGCGGCAGGAGCGGGGGCTCCGATCTCGGCGCCTGCCGGCCCGATTCCGAGCAGTGCTGCGGTCAGCGCAATCGTCGCTGCCAGTGCCAGGCGTTTCATGGTGACCCCTCCCAAGGTTCGTCCTCGCCTGATCGAGGCGTTGGCAGGGACACTACGCCGACAGTGGCAGGGCATCGACTTTCGGTCATTTAGTACATGACGGAAATGAGATGCTCGTTATCCGCCATCGTCATCGTCGCGCCTCACCGGCGGCCCAGAGCGTTGGTCGGCAGTGCGCAGGGCCCCGTCGCGCGGCAGCCTCCACCTCGGCCGATGTCTTCCGGCGCACGGATTGAGGGCGAATCTGCATGGCCACAATGAACATCACGATTCCGCAGCGCTCGGCTCGCAGCGCCGAAAAACGTTATGTCCCGGTCCCCCGGATCAGGCCCGCTCTTCACCCGACTCCGCGTCGAGCGAATCAGCGTCCGCGGCTTCGCTCAGAGGTGCCCCGGGTTCGGCTTCGGCCTCGGCGAGAACCTCAGTGGTGAACTGCTCTTCGGCGTCCTCTCCGCGGAACTGCGACATGTAGAGGCGGTGGTAGGCGCCGCCGGCTGCCAGGAGTTCGTCATGGTCGCCGTGCTCGACGATCGCCCCGTCCTCCATCACGAGGATGGTGTGGGCGTCGCGGATCGTCGACAGTCGGTGAGCGATGACGAACGAGGTCCGATCCGTTCGCAGCGCCGCCATCGCCTGCTGCACTAGCACCTCGGTGCGGGTGTCGACCGAGGAGGTCGCCTCGTCGAGGATGAGCAGGGACGGGTCCGCCAGGAACGCTCTGGCGATGGTGATCAGCTGACGTTCTCCGGCGGAGACGCTGCCGCCGTCGGAATCGATGACGGTGTCGTAGCCGTCGGGCAGCTGCCGGACGAACCGATCGACCATTGTCGCCTTCGCCGCTTCGACGACCTCCTCGTCGCTGGCGTCGAGTCGACCGTAGCGGATGTTGTCGGCGATCGTGCCTTCGAACAGCCACGCATCCTGGAGGACCATGCCGACGTGGGACCGCAGGTCCGCTCGGCTGAGATCTCGGGTGTCGTTGCCGTCGAGGAGGATGGTTCCGCCGGTGATCTCGTAGAAGCGCATCACGAGGTTGACCAAGGTGGTCTTCCCGGCTCCGGTCGGGCCGACGATCGCCACGGTATGGCCCGGCTCGGCGGTGAAGGACACCTCCTCGATGAGCGGGGTCTCCGGCGCGTAGCGGAAGCTCACTGCGGAGAATTCGACCTTGCCGGGAGTGCGCGGCGGCAGCGTCCGGCTCACTTCGTCGGGGTCTTCCTCCTCCGCGTCGAGCAGCTCGAAGGTCCGCTCAGCCGAGGCGACGCCGGACTGGAGCATGTTCGCGACTCCGGCCATCTCGGAGATCGGCTGGGAGAACTCGCGCGAGTACTGGATGAACGCGGTCGCGTCGCCGAGCGTCATCTGCCCCGTGGCGACCTTGAGGCCACCGGCGACGGCGATGAGGACATAGCTGAGATAGGACACGAACTGCATCGAGGGCATGATCATCCCGGAGACGAACTGTGCTCCGGCCGAAGCCCTGTACAGCGATTCGTTGCGGCGGTCGAACTCGTCGAGCATCACTTCGTCACGGCCGAAGGCACGGACGATGTCGAGTCCGGAGAACGACTCCTCGACATGGCCGTTGACGTCTCCGGTGTGCTTCCACTGGGCCTTGAACAGCTTCTGGGAACGAGTGCCGATGACTCCGGCGATGATGGCCGACAGAGGCAGTGCGATGAGGGCGAGCAGTGCCAGCTGCCAGGAGACGATGAACATCATCACGCCGATGCCGATGATCGTCAGCGCCGACTGGATCAGTTGGGAGAACGCCTGCTGCAGGGCCTGCTGGATGTTGTCGACGTCGTTGGTCACCCGCGACATGACATCGCCGCGCTGCCGGGTGTCGAAGTAGCGCAGAGGCAGGCGGTTGATCTTGCGTTCGATGTCCTCACGCAGTCGGTAGACCACGCGCATGACCAGGGCGTTGAGGATGTAGCCCTGAGCCCACATGAGCATCGAGGCCACGAGGTACATGAGCAGGACTGCGATGATGATCTGACCGAGAGCGGTGAAGTCGATGCCCTGTCCGGGGACCACCTCGGCGGTGGCGAGCATGTCGGCGAAGTCATCACGTCCCTGGGTTCGCGCACCGGCGATGATGTCGTCGATGTCCGCTCCGGTCGGCAGCTGCGCACCGATGACTCCGGAGTAGACGACATCCATGGCCTTGCCGAGCACCTTGGGGGCGATGACGGTGAGGACGACTGAGCCGACGACGAGAGCGACGACGTTGATGAGTCCCAGCTTCTCGCTGGTCATGAGCCCGAACAGGCGTTTGACCGACGGCCAGAAGTGCTTGGCCTTGCGCGGGGGTGTGCCTCCGCTCATCTCGAGCTCTTCGCCGCTGGGGATGTACTCGTCGTCTGCGGACACGACGGTCTCCGTCGAGGTGTCATCGGCCATGTCAGTTCACCTCTTCCGTGGTCAGCTGGGATTCGACGATCTCCCGATAGGTCGGGTTCGTCTCGGCGAGTTCCTCGTGGGTGCCGCGGCCGACGATGCGTCCGGCTTCGAGGACGATGATCTGGTCGGCGTCGCGGATGGTCGACACGCGTTGGGCGACGACGATGACGGTGGCCTCCCCCGTCGATTCGTCGAGGGCAGCACGCAGACGCGAGTCCGTGGCGACGTCGAGGGCGGAGAACGAATCATCGAAGACGTAGATCTGCGGCTTCACGGTCAGTGCCCGGGCGATGCACAGGCGCTGGCGCTGACCGCCCGAGTAGTTCGTGCCGCCCTGGGCGACTCTCTCCTCGAGGCGGTGCTCCTTCTCGGTCACGAAATCTTCGGCCTGGGCGATGCACAGGGCGTTCCAGAGTTCGGCGTCCGAGGCGTCCTCGTTGCCGAAGCGCAGGTTCGAGGCGATCGTGCCGGAGAACAGGTAGGGCTTCTGTGGGACGAGTCCGATCAGCTGCGCCAGCTGGTGTCGGTTGAACGCGGTGACAGGGATGCCGTCGATGAGGATCTCGCCTTCCTGCGGGTCGATGAGCCTGGGGATGAGGTTGACGATCGTCGACTTCCCGGCACCCGTCGATCCGATGATCGCGGTGGTCGTACCGGGCTGTGCGGTGAAGTTCAGTCCTTCGAGGACGGGAACTTCGGCGCCGGGGTATCCGAAGGTGACGTTGCGGAATTCGAGCTCGCCTCGGCGCGGGACTTCGTCGACTCCTGCGGGGATGGTCATCGTCGTCCGGGCATCGAGGATCTCCGCGATGCGCTCGGCGCAGACGACGGCGCGCGGGATCATCATCATCATGAACACACCCATCATCACGGCCACGAGGATCTGCAGGAGGTACTGGAGGAAGGCGGTCAGTGAGCCCACTTCCATCTGTCCGGCGTCGACGCGGTGACCGCCGAACCACAGGACCGCCGCGGTCGCGAGGTGGAGGATCATCATGATCGCGGGGAACATGAGGACGAAGAGGTTGCCGACCTTGACCGAGGTCTCGGTCAACGCCCTGTTCGCGTCGGCGTAGCGGTCGGTTTCGAAGGGTTCGCGGACGAAGGCGCGGATGACGCGGATGCCGGTGATCTGTTCGCGGAGGACTCCGTTGATGTCGTCGACCTGGTCCTGCATGCGGCGGAACAGCGGCATGAGGAGGTACACGAGGACGGCGACCACGACGAAGAGGATCGGCACAGACACCCACACGAGCCAGGACAGTCCGGCGTCTTCACGCAGGGCCATGATGATTCCGCCGATGCACATGATCGGGGTCGAGACCATGAAGTTCAGGGTCATGAGCACGAGCATCTGCACCTGCTGCACGTCATTGGTGTTGCGCGTGATCAGTGTGGCGGAGCCGAACTTCCCCACTTCGAGCATCGACAGATCGTCGACCTGGCGGTAGATCGCCCGGCGCAGGTCGCGGCCGACGCCCATTCCGGTCCGGGCACCGAAGTAGATCGCGGTGATCGCGGTGATGACCTGGACGAAGCAGACCAGCAGCATCGTCATGCCCGTCGACCAGATGAAGTCGGTGTCGCCCTTCGCCACGCCTTCGTCGATGATCCGTGCGTTGAGGCTCGGCAGGTACAGGGCGGCGATGGTCGAAGCCAGTTGCAGGATGACGACCAAGATGATGAACGGCCAGTAGCTCTTGGCGTATTTCAGGGACAGGCGGAGTAGGGCCACGATGAACGTCCTGGGTGAAGAGTGACTGATGAATGAGTCGTGAGAGGCGCGAAGCGCAACAGATCACTTTACATGCATTCTCCTTGCCGCGGTAGACGAGCGGGTCCTGTCCTGACTCCTTCACTCCATCACACGGCACTGACGTAGACTGTTCCGCCGCGTGCCTCCTCGCTTCTCAGGCGCTCCCGCTTAGGCTTGAACCCATGAGCACAACTTTGCAGGACCTGGTCAATCGCGCCGTCTTCTACTCCACCGAGGTGCAGACCCACTTCGGTGGGCTCATCGCCGACGCAGAGTGGGAAGTCGACTTCACCGCAGACCCGCACCTGACGTTCAGTACGGAGAACGGTGTTGTTCTGCGCGCCCGCCCGCATCTGCTGGGCTCCGAGTCGAGTCGCGACAAGACCTGGCTGTGGGGATGGGAGAACGTCAACGACTTCCCCGAGGCGGTCGTCGGTCTCTCACATGACGTGCGCAAGTTCGGTGCGGCCGAGGAGGTCACGGAGCTGACCACCTCCGAGCTCGATCTCGATGAGGAGTTGGCCCTGCGCCTGACCCTCGCGGCGAAGGAGGCCACGGGCAAGTGGGCTCACTATCCTGCCGAGGCGGGAGCCGGCACGACGGTGTGGCTGCTCGTCGACGCTGATGCGCTTGTCCTCCCCCAGCCACAGGTGAAGGTGTCCGTGCGTGCTCTCATGCAGGGGCTGACGCAGACGACGGTGAGCGACCACCGGGCCGCGATCGAGTCGTATGTCGCCAAACGGGGCATTCCCGTCGAAGAGCTGCCGGCCGGCGGTCTGCGGATGCTGTTCGCCGATGGATCAGCCGATCTGTCCTTCGACGACGAGCGCCGGATCTCCAACTGCGATATGAATACCCCGCTGGAGGGCGAGGCCGCTGAGCAGTATGCGAAGGCAGCTGCAGGCGCCCCCGCCGAGGTGGGCACGGAGTCCACCGCTCCCCGCCCGGATTCCACGGTGGCCCCGACGCCTGCACAGTCTGTAGCGGCCGGTGATGAGTCCGTACACCACCCCGCCGAGGCGGCCGGCTCGAGTGCCGTCTCTGACTCGTCGGCACCCCATGCCGAGGACGAGTCCGCCCCGGAGCTGGTCGACGAGGCGGTCACGACGGAAGCTCCCGCTGCACGGAGCGAAGCGGACACCGGGGAACCTGAAAGGCACGCCGCCGAAGAGACAGGTACTGAGCCGGCTCCAGCGGAGACCGACACCGAATCGGCCGCTCGGGACGAGGAAGAGACACCGGCGGAGAAGCCGAAGAAGAAGGGACTGTTCTCCAAGCTGTTCGGTCGCTGATCTCCGAGACCAGTCGTTGAGGGCCGTTGCCGATTCATCGGCGACGGCCCTCAATGGTTGCTCTGAACATATGGAATGGTGGTCGGCGAACCAGCCAGCTGATCCTTCACCCAAAACAACCAGACCGCGACTGACCCCACACCCCAACCAGTCTGTGAATGCAAAAAAGAGGGGACATCCCAAACAGGATGCCCCCTCTTCCAACAAATTATTGCGGCAGTCACCTACTCTCCCACAAC
>NZ_JADBHG010000007.1:0-203016 GCF_017808095.1 Brevibacterium renqingii
TGGCATCACAAACTTGTTCAAACAAACACGCTATTGGATTCTCAAACCACAAACACACACCCATCACCGAAACCCGACAATCGGGTCACGTTCACTGGGGGTATCAGTTTCTGTATACACATTTCGTCTTGCGACTCGCCGTGCCAGCGGATGTCTACTCTACATGGTTCTTTCGGCTCGTGCAACCCGAAGTTCAACTTCGCTTTACCCGAATCGTCCCCGATCAGAGTGACTGCTGCCGTTCCTTGCGGCTCGGCAACCTGGACTACAGTACACATATTCTCAGCCGCATGCAAAACGACGCCGTTCGCGCCTGCGGAAAGGGCCTGTCCCCGCTGCCGGAAGAGCCCCGACCAGGGGCCTCGCAGCCATCAGGCGACCGGCTGAACGAGCTCCGGAGAGTCATTGCGAACATTGCCCACTGCCTTGCCGACCTTATGCCGTGTCACGCTCGCAGGATCGACCTGGGCCAGCGTCGCACCGAGCAGATCAGGCACATCACGACTGAGGACTCCCGGGTCGATCCAGTCATCTATCCAGTCGCGCGCGAGGAACACCGGCATCCGGTGATGAACGTCGCTGAGATGCCCGGCTGAGGCCATGGTGAGGATCGTCGTCGAAACCAGCCAGCTCCCATCCGGCTGCTTCCAGAATTCGAAGAGGCCTGCCATGAACAGAGGGTCCTTTCCGGCCGCGCTCATCATCCACGGCTGCTTCCCCTCCTCAGAGGTCTCCCATTCGTAATACCCCGCGATCGGCAGCGCGCAGCGCCGCCGTCTGATCGCCTGCCGGAACATCGGCTTCTCGAGCACGGTCTCCGATCGGGCATTGAACGCCTTGAAGCCGATCTTGACATCCTTGGCCCAGGCGGGGACCAGGCCCCATGACGCGGTCTCGAGCCGGCGATGAAGCTGCCCCTCGTCATCGAGGCGCTCGACGACGATCGGCACGAATGCTCCCGGGGGAACGTTGTATCGCGGCGCGAAGTCATAGGACACGACATCCAGCCGAAGCTCGTCGGCGAGGTCCGCCGGGTCGAGAGACATATTGAGTCGGCCGCACATGCGTCCATCTTCTCATTTCACTACACTGTCGACAATGGCGGCAGAAGAGAATACAGCGAACAGACGCGATCCGATCGAGGAGTCCCGCCGGCAATGGCTGGCTCACGGTTGGCACGAAGCGGCCGACGGCATGACCACGGTGATCTCGGTGATGAGGATCCATCAGCTCTTCCTGGCTCGGGTCGACGCCGCGCTCAAACCCTTCGCTCTCACCTTCTCCCGCTACGAAGTCCTCACCCTGCTGTCCTTCACGAGGTCCGGCACCCTGCCGATGTCGAAGATCTCCGCTCGGCTGCAGGTTCATGCGACCTCGACGACGAACTCCGTCGATCGCCTCGAAAAGGCAGGCCTCGTCGCGCGACGCAGCCACCCTGATGACCGCCGGACCACTCTTGTCGACCTCACTGAGGCCGGCCGCGAGCTCGCAGCCGCCGCGACGACCGCGCTCAATGACGAAGTCTTCTCCTCCCCCGACTTCGCCGGCACCGATCTCGGTTCGCTGCTGCCCCACCTCGAGAGCCTGCGCTCCGAGCTCGAAGATCGGAGCTGATCCGAGGGACTGTGCGGACTCGATTCCAGAGCGCCTTTCCGCCGCAAATTAGTTGGACGCCCAAGTAATTTCGACGTATCGTGGGGTCGGTCACCATATCCGCGTCCGACCACTGGAGGAATCATGTCCCGCAGCACCGCAGCTGCCCTACCCTTCGGTCTCACCGACGAACAGCAGACCGTCTCCGGAATGGTGCGCGAGTTCGCCGATACCGAAATCGCCCCGCACGCACTCGAGTGGGATGCTGAGCACCACTTCCCCGTCGACGTGATCAAGAAGACCGCCGACCTCGGGATGGGCGGCATCTACGTGAGTGAGGACGCCGGCGGGACCGGGATGGGCCGGATGGATGCGGCTCTGATCTTCGAAGCGATGTCGACGGGCTGCCCGTCCGTCGCCTCCTATATCTCCATCCACAACATGGTTGCGTGGATGATCGACAAGTTCGGAAACGACGAGCAGAAGACGAAGTACCTGCAGCCGCTGGTCTCGATGGAACACCTCGGCAGCTACTGTCTGACCGAGCCCAACGCAGGCTCCGATGCCGCAGCGCTGCGCACCTCGGCCAGAGAAGACGGTGACTCCTATGTCCTCAACGGCGTCAAGCAGTTCATCTCGGGCGCCGGCACCTCGGACACCTACCTCGTAATGGCCCGCTCCGGGCAGGAAGGCGCACGAGGAATCTCGGCCTTCATCCTCGAGAAGGACATGGAGGGACTGAGCTTCGGTCCGAACGAGCGGAAGATGGGATGGCGAGCGCAGCCCACACGTCAGGTGATCATGGAGAACGTGCGCGTGCCCAAGGAGAACCTCCTCGGCGAGCCCGGCCAGGGCTTCAAGATCGCCATGTCAGGTCTCGACGGGGGGCGTCTCAACATCGGCGCCTGCTCCCTCGGCGGCGGTCAGTCCGCACTGGAGAAAGCCGTCGAATACATGGGCGAGCGGCAGGCCTTCGGCACCGAACTCTCCGGCTTCCAGGCGCTTCGCTTCGAGGTCGCGCAGATGCAGGCCGACCTCGAGAGCGCTCGTTCCCTTCTCTGGCGGGCGGCGAACGCCTATGATGCCGGCGATCCCAACACCTCGCTCCTGTCCGCGATGGCCAAGCTCAAGGCGACCGACACCGGGTTCGAGGTCGCGAACCGGGCCCTCCAGCTGCACGGCGGCTACGGGTATCTGACAGAGTATGGAATTGAGAAGCTGGTTCGTGACCTGCGAGTCCACCAGATTCTGGAAGGCACCAACGAAATCATGCGCGTGATCATCTCGCGCAAGAGCACAGGAGTGGGCTGATATGACAGATACTTCGGCACAGCGGACGGACGACTCCGTCGTCACCTCGGTTTCCAACGGGGTGGGCCGAATCGAACTCAACAGACCGAAGCTGATCAATGCGCTCAGCCAGGAGATGGTGGGCGCCATCGATGATGCCCTGAGCGCCTGGAGCGATGACGACTCGGTCTCCCTCGTCCTCGTCACCGGTCGCGGAGAGCGCGGCCTGTGCGCGGGCGGGGACATCAAGGCGGTGTACAACGACATCGTGGCAGGCAGCGACGAGAACGCGAAGTTCTGGAATCGCGAATACAAGATGAATCACGCGATCTCCGAATTCCCCAAGCCCTATGTCGTCATCATGAACGGCATCACGATGGGCGGAGGCGTCGGCATCTCCGGCCACGGCTCACACCGCATCGTCACGGATTCGACGAAGGTCGGCATGCCCGAGACCGGGATCGGTCTGTTCCCCGATGTCGGCGGAACGCATCTGCTGGCCGATGCGCCCGGTGAGCTGGGCACCCATCTCGCGCTGACGGGCCGACCGGTCGGAGCCGGCACCGCGATCGCCCTCGGGCTCGCCGACCACTACGTTCCCGATGCGCGGATCCCCGATCTCATCTCCGATCTGACCTCCGGACAGGAGCTCGACGCCGTTCTCGGCAAGTACTCCGCAGCAGCACCGGTCGATGAGCTCGCCGAGGCGGCCGACTGGATCAACGAATGCTACGTCGGCAACAGCGCCGAGGACATCGTCGCAGCCCTCGCCGCGCACGAGGATCCCGACGCTCAGGCCACCGCCGAGCTCATCGGCTCCAAGGCCCCCACCTCGGTGAAGGTGACGCTGGCCGCCCTGCGGAAGGCCGCATCCATGTCCCTGGCCGAAGTCCTCGAACAGGACTATCGCGTCGCCGTGGCGCTGACGGAAAGACCCGATCTCAAGGAGGGCATCCGCGCTCAGGTCATCGACAAGGACCGCAATCCGCAGTGGAGCCCGGCGACCCTGGCCGATGTCAGCGACGAAACCGTCGAGTCCATCCTCACCACCGATCACGAAGAGAAGGTGTTCTCATGAGCGAATACGAAACCATCCTCACCGCCGTCGAGTCCGGCGTCGCCACGATCACCATCAATCGGCCGAAGGCGCTCAACGCGCTCAACCTGCAGGTGCTCACGGACATCACCGATGCCGCCACCGGGTTCGACGCCGATGACGAGGTCAAGGCGATCATCATCACCGGCAGCGAGAAGGCATTCGCCGCCGGGGCCGACATCAAGGAGATGTCGAGCCTGGACTTCGCCACCGCGTACAAGGCCGACTGGTTCGCCGGCTGGTCACGCCTGACCGACGTGCGCAAGCCGGTCATCACCGCCGTCGGCGGCTTCGCGCTCGGCGGCGGCTGCGAGCTCGCGATGATGGGCGATATCCTCATCGCCTCGACGAAGGCGAAGTTCGGCCAGCCGGAGATCAACCTCGGCGTGCTGCCGGGCATGGGCGGATCGCAGCGGCTGACCCGGGCCATCGGAAAGGCGAAGTCCATGGACATGTGCCTGACCGGTCGGATGATGGACGCCGAGGAGGCCGAGCGTTCCGGCCTCGTCGCCCGCGTGGTCGAACCCGAGCAGCTGCTCGAGACGGCCACCGAGATCGCCCGGACGATCGCAGGCAAGTCCCGGGTCGCCTCGGCGATGGTCAAGGAAGCGGTGAATACCGCGTTCGAGACGACTCTCGAACAGGGGCTGCGCTACGAACGCCGCCTCTTCCACTCCTCGCTGGCCACGAACGACCAGTCCGAGGGCATGGCCGCCTTCGTCGAGAAGAGGGATCCGAACTTCACGGACTCCTGATCTCGCTCTCAGCTCGATCCACGGCGCAGGCCCCTCTTCGGGTCTGCGCCGTGTTCGTCTCAGGCCCGCTCTCGACCGCGCCCTGATCCGGGCATCGAGCGGTCTCTGCTGGCGCAGGCCTCGGCGCGGACGATCTTCGGCGGACACCGAACATGCGGATGTGGCGGATATCGCATTTAACAATCGTTCAGTTAAAGTGGGGACATGCATTCATCTACTCAAGCAGGCATCGTGTCCTCTCTCACCGATCTGTCCTCCCAGCTGCGACTGCCCGTCTTCGGCTCCCCGATGTTCATCGCCTCCGGCCCCGAGCTCGTCAAGGCTCAGTGCCAGGCGGGAATCGTCGGTGCCTTCCCCACCCTCAATGCGCGACCGGCATCGCTGCTGGCGGATTGGCTCGACGAGATCACCGAGTCGAACGCCGCTTTCAATTCGGCCAACCCTGATCGGCCGGCCGCTCCCTTCGCGGTCAACCTCATCGTCCACCGTTCGAACAACCGACTCGAAGCCGACCTCGCCGAGGTCGTCCGCCATGAGGTTCCGATCGTCATCACCTCCCTGGGCGCCCGCGAGGAGGTCAACGAGGCCGTCCATTCCTACGGCGGCGTCGTCCTCCACGATGTCATCAACAACCGCTTCGCCCACAAGGCCGTCGAGAAGGGCGCCGACGGTGTCATCGCCGTAGCCGCAGGCGCAGGCGGGCACGCCGGTGCACAGTCTCCGTTCGCCCTCGTGCAGGAGATCCGGTCGTGGTTCGACGGTCCTCTGCTGCTCTCCGGTGCCATCGCCCACGGTCGGTCGATTCTCGCGGCGCTGGCGGCGGGCGCGGACTTCGCATATATCGGATCGGCGTTCCTGTCCACGCCCGAGGCGAATGTCGTCGAAGACTATCGGAAGATGATCGTCGAATCAGGGGCCGATGACGTCGTCTACTCGAACTACTTCACCGGGGTCAAAGGCAACTACCTGCGCGGTTCGATCGTCGCTTCCGGTCTCGATCCGGACAACCTGCCCGAGGCCGATCCGACGAAGATGGACTTCGGCACTGACCCGGACTCGGAGGCGAAGGCCTGGCGCGACATCTGGGGCTCCGGGCAGGGCATCGGCGCTCTGGGCATGCAGCAGACGACGGCCGAACTCGTCGGCACTTTCGCCTCTCAGTTCGAGGAGGCGAAGCAGCAGCTGCTCACGCGCCTGCGCTGAGCCTGCCTGAGAGCAGCGAGCCCGGTTCCCCAGTGTCGGGGAGCCGGGCTCGACTCGTGCCGGCGCAGTGCTCAGATGGTCGAGATGATTCCGCGTTCGGTCAGACGCGAGGCGAGCCCTGCGCCATCGGGAGCATAGATCCACGGCACACCCTGCCCCCGGCCGTGGCGCTTCGACCGGCCTCCCGCCCACACGGCCTCGCCGACGGTCAGCTGCCGGATGGCCACGGCGGCGACGTTCTCCGGATGGTTCTCGACGAACTCCCCGTAGACCTCCTCGTCCTTCTGCCCGTCGTCGCCGATGAGCAGCCACTTCATCCATGGGAACTCCCGCGACAGGCGCTCGAGAGTGTTGCGCTTGTGCTCTTTGCCCGAGCGGAAGACTCGCGTCGTCGTCGGTCCCCAATCGGTGAGCAGCAGAGGGCCCATCGGGTAGAGGTTGCGGGAGAGGAACCTCTTGATCGTCAGAGCCGAGTTCCAGGCTCCGGTCGACAGGTAGATCATCGGCGTCGACGGTCGCATGAAGGTGATCCGGTCGTAGAGGACGGCCATGCCCGCCACCGGGGATCTGGCATGCTCGCTGAGCACGAATGTGTTCCACGCGGCCAGGAACGGTCGGGGCAGCGAGGTGACCATGACCGTGTCGTCGATATCGGAGATGATGCCGAATGTCGAGTCCTCGCCGATGATGCGCACCGCTGCGGAGTCGACGAGGGACCCATCGGTCCACAGCTCGATCTCCGTCTCCCCCGGTTCGAAATCGCCCGGAATGACGGTGTCGATGATGCCGCCGCGGTCCGAGGTGACCATGTGCTCTTCGTCGTTGACTCGCACCCACGCGGTGTCATTGGGCAGCGGAACGCTGACGAAGGACTTCCATCCGCGGATGCTCGCGTGGACGTCCGCGGCCGGCTGCCCGCTGGGGGTGAGCACCAGGCGACCGAGCACACGCACCCATCCGGTGCCGCCGTAGGTGTCGTAGGCGATGACCGTACGCTGATAGCTGTGGTCGGTGGCCCGGTTCTGGATCCACTCGTTGAACCGGTCCTCCACCCGCGCAGCGGTGTGGAGCATGTCCGGCGTGAGATTGAGCGGGCCCTCCTCGGGCTTCTTCCTCGCCACGATCAGATGAAGCCGATCTTGTCGTAGACCTCACGCAGAGTCGCCTCCGCGATCTCGCTGGCCTTGGCGGCTCCGCGATCGAGGATGGCCTGCAGCTCGGCCCGGTCCTCGAGCAGCTCCAGAACGCGCTCCCGCACGGGAGTGAGAGTCTCGACGGCCACCTCGGCGAGGTCGACCTTGAGGTGCCCGTACATCTTGCCCTCGTATTCGGCGACGATGTCGTCGACGGATCGGGAGGTCAGCGAGGAATAGATCGTCAGCAGGTTCGACACGCCGGGCTTGGCCTCGGGGTCGAAGGCGATCTCGGTGCCGTCATCGGTCACGGCGGATTTGATCTTCTTCGTCAGTGACTTCGCATCGTCGAGGATATCGATGCGGCCCTGGGGGCTCGGCTGCGACTTCGACATCTTCGCGCCTGGGTTCTGCAGATCGAAGATCTTCGCGGTGGCCTTGAGGATCTGCGCCTCGGGGACGACGAAGGTCTTCCCGAAACGGTAGTTGAAGCGTTCCGCGAGGTTGCGGGTCAGTTCGAGGTGCTGCCGCTGGTCCTCGCCGACCGGGACGAGCTGCGGGTTGTACAGCAGGATGTCGGCGGCCATGAGCGCCGGATAGGTGAGCAGACCCAAGGACACATGCTGCTGTTTGGCCGACTTGTCCTTGAACTGCGTCATCCTGCTCGCCTCACCCATCGAGGTGGTGCATTCGAGCACCCAGGACAGCTGCGGGTGGGCAGGCACTTGGGACTGGACGAAGATCGTCGACTTCTCCGGGTCGAGACCGGCGGCGATGAACTGGGCGGCGGTGCGCAGCGTCCGCTCCCGCAGCTCGGCAGGATCCTGTTCGACGGTGATCGCGTGCATGTTCGCGATGAAGTAGAAGGCGTCGTGCGAATCCTGATGCGTCACGAACTGCTGCAGTGCCCCGATGTAGTTGCCGAGATGGAGAGAATCGGAGGTGGCTTGGATACCGGAGACCGTGCGAGGCAGTGAAGAGATCGTCATAGTCCTATGATGCCATCTTCGTCTCCCCTGCCCGACGTTCGGTCCTCGTCCGAACCGGGATGCCCGCCCACGTGTTCGAGGGCACGGAACGGAACGAGCGAGCGGTACAGTGACCTTGCCGATCACATGACTCGCCACGGCATACCCCATTTCGCGGCCGAACATCGAGCTGCAGCCCTCGATGGGACGGCAGCCGGGCCCGCCTGATCGGCTGCGGGGGAATGCTCGTCACTCCAGTTCGCCTCGCCTCAGGCCGCGGTGGCCGGGAGTTCGTAATCGATGACCAGCGGCGCATGGTCGGACCACCGTTCGCCCCAGCTGTCTGCTCTGTCCACGCTTGCCTTGACCGCAGATTCCGCGAGCGCCGGTGTGGCCATGTGGTAGTCGATGCGCCAGCCTGTGTCGTTGTCGAAGGCCTTCCCACGCATCGACCACCAGGTGTAGGGCCCGTCGACGTCACCGCTGAGCTTCCGATGGACGTCGACATAGCCGACCTCGCCGAAGAAGCCGTCGAAGTAGGCACGTTCCTCAGGCAGGAAACCTGCCTTCTTCCGGTTGGCCTTCCAGTTCTTCAGATCCCGTTCGGTGTGGCAGACGTTGAGATCACCGGTGATGAGTACGTGGTCGGCCCTCTCCGCCAGCTGCGGCATCCGGACGGTCATGCGGTCGAGGAACCGATACTTGTCGTCCTGTTTCGGGGTGTCGACCTCGCCGGAGTGCACATAGGCGGAGACGAGCGTGAGCAGAGATCCGTCACCGAGTCGGTAGTCCGTCTCCAGCCATCGTCCGGCCCGGTCGAAGTAGCCGTCGTCCCCGAGTCCTTCCCGCTTCGACTCCGGTTCGGACCGCGCCATCACGGCCACTCCCGCGCGCCCCTTCGCCTCCGCGTCATGGCTGACCGTGGTGTACCCGGTGTCCTCGAGGACACCGAGGGCGACGTCGTTGGCGGCACGCACTTCCTGCAGAGTGATGAAGTCCGGTTTCGCGGCATCGACCCAGGTGGGCATCCCCTTCCTCCATGCTGCGCGGACTCCGTTGACGTTGACTGAAGCAATCCGAATCATGTGATCTATCATGACATGTGCGCGCTACTCTTCCGGGGCGGGGCGTTATAGAGTGAGGGAAAGAACGAATACATCAGGAGGCGCAATGGCCGTTGACGAAACTTTCGAGACCGAGCAGCTGAGCATCAGTCCGCTCGATGAAGTCGACGCCCGTGAGATGCGAGAGTTCCTGCTGGGAGCACAGGAGAATTTCTGGGGAGACCGGGACCTCAGCGGGGACCACGATGCCTATTGGTTCCGGCAGTTCGTGACCTCCGGCCTGGTCGCCCGCTACCGCTCGGAGATCGTCGGCTACCTGCTGGGCGTCATTCCGCACGACGGACCCGCTTATATCCATCTGGTCGCCGCCCGCACCGATTACCGGCATCGGGGAATCGGCCGTCACCTCTATCAGCACTTCATCGACCGCGCTCGTGAGCTCGGAGTGGCGTCGGTGCAGGCGACGACGAAGCCCGAGTCCTCCGGCGCGATCTCGTTCCACTCCTCGCTGGGGTTCAACGGCGAGCTCATCGAGGACTACGCAGGGTCGAACAACCCGAGAGTGTTCTTCGAACTCAAACTGGCCGAGGAGTGATCAAGGCCGACGCCCCGCCCCCGCAATGAGTTGGGCCCCGAACATCAGTTCGGGGCCCAACTCATTCATGGACTTAGTGGATGCGGTCCGCACGATGGAGACCACGAGCGTTTCAGACGTCTGCGACAGCTCGCTGTGCGGTATCGACGACGTTCTTCAGCAGCAGGGCTCGGGTCATCGGACCCACGCCGCCCGGATTCGGAGACACCCAGGCAGCCACCTCGGCGACGCCGGAATCGACATCGCCGACGATCTTCGACTTGCCCGTCTCGGGATCGGTCTCACGAGAGACTCCCACATCGAGGACGATCGCTCCGGGCTTGACGGACTCGGCCTTGACGATCCGGGCGGAGCCGGCGGCCGCGACGATGACATCGGCCTGAGCCAGCAGTTCGTCGAGGTTCCGGGTCCCGGTATGGGTCAGCGTCACCGTGGCATTGTGCTCACGCCGCGTCAGCAGGGCGCCGATGGATCGGCCGACGGTGACTCCGCGGCCGATGACGACGACGTGTTTGCCGTTCAGCTCGATCCCGTTGCGCGTCATCAGCTCGATCACACCGCGCGGGGTGCACGGCAGCGGTGTGGTGATCTCGGAGCTGACGTTGAGCATGAGCCGACCGAGGTTCGTCGGGTGCAGACCGTCGGCGTCCTTGGCCGGGTCGATGGCCTCGAGGATGGTGTCGGTGTCGATGTGCGCAGGCAGCGGCAGCTGCACGATGTAACCGGTGCAGGCAGGATCGTTGTTGAGCTCGTCGATGACGGCCAACAGCTCGTCCTGTGTCACTGTCTCCGGCAGGTCGCGGCGGATCGAGTGGATGCCGACCTCGGCGCAGTCGCGGTGCTTGCCGGCGACGTACCACTTCGACCCGGGGTCCTCCCCCACCAGGACGGTGCCGAGGCCGGGAACGATCCCGGTCTTCCCCAGCTTCTCCACCGCCTCGGTGAGTTCCGACTTGATCTGCTTGGCGCAGGCCCTGCCGTCGAGGATCTGTGCACTCATCAGTACTGTTCCAGTCCCTCGTAGAGCGGGAAGTCATCACTGAGCCTCTGCACCCGGGCGGCGAGAGCCTCGACGTCAGCCCCGGGCTTGAGCGCCTCGGCGATGACGTCGGCGACCTCGGTGAATTCCTTGTCGCCGAAGCCACGGGTGGCCAGGGCCGGGGTGCCGATGCGCAGACCCGAGGTCACCATCGGCGGGCGGGGGTCGAACGGGACGGCATTGCGGTTGACCGTGATCCCGACCTCGTGCAGGAGATCCTCGGCCTGCTGCCCGTCGAGGGCGGAGTTGCGCAGGTCGACGAGCACCAGATGCACATCCGTGCCGCCGGTGAGCACGGTGGCTCCGGCTTGGGCCACGTCGTCGGCGAGCAGGCGCTCAGCGAGGATCTGGGCACCGCGCACTGTCCTCTCCTGCCGTTCCTTGAACTCTGCCGCGGCAGCGAGCTTGAAGGCCACGGCCTTGGCCGCCACGACGTGCATGAGCGGTCCGCCCTGCTGGCCCGGGAAGACAGCGGAGTTGAGCTTCTTCGCGAATTCCTCCTTGCCGAGGATGAACCCGGAACGCGGACCGCCGATCGTCTTGTGGACCGTGGAGGACACGACATCGGCGAAGGGGACCGGGTTCGGGTGGAGATCGGCGGCGACGAGACCGGCGAAGTGGGCCATATCGACCCACAGCTTCGCATCCACCTCGTCGGCGATATTCCGGAAGGCCTGGAAATCCAGCTGACGGGGGTAGGCCGACCAGCCGGCGACGATGACCTGCGGACGGTGCTCGAGCGCCTTCTCACGCACCTTGTCCATGTCGATGCGGTAGGTGTCGGGGTCGACCTCGTAGGAGGCCACGTCGTAGAGGCGTCCGGAGAAGTTGATCTTCATGCCGTGGGTGAGGTGCCCGCCATGGGCCAAGGAGAGCCCGAGCAGCTTGTCTCCATGCCGAGCGAGTGCGTGCATGACCGCCGCATTCGCCGATGCGCCGGAGTGCGGCTGAACATTGGCGTATTCGGCGCCGAAGAGGCTCTTGGCCCGCTCGATCGCGAGGTTCTCGGCGACATCGACGTATTCGCACCCGCCGTAGTAGCGCTTGCCGGGGTAGCCCTCGGCATACTTGTTCGTCAGCACCGAACCCTGTGCTTCCAGCACGGCGCGGGGGACGAAGTTCTCCGAGGCGATCATCTCGAGAGTCGAACGCTGGCGGCCCAACTCGAGGTCGAGGACCTCGGCGATCTGGGGATCGATGTCTGCAAGCGAGGCCTGCATCGAGTTTTCGGTCATGAGTACTCTCCTGTGGCATCCGATGTGGTGAGTGGAACAGCGAGATCAGCCGCCGCGAACACCCGCAGACCATGCTAACAGCGAACGTCGCGAGCACCGCGGGCCGACCGCCATCCGGATGACGGCACCGGATTCTTGCCGATGGACTCCAAAGGCTAGGATCGAGCCCATGAGCAGAGAATGGATCCTGAGAGTCACCTGTCCCGACTCGACCGGCATCGTCCATGCCGTGACGGGAGTGCTCGCAGGCCTCGGCGGCAATATCACCGAATCGCAGCAGTTCTCCTCCCCCGATTCCCGCCAGTTCTTCCTCCGTCTGCAGTTCTCCACTTCCGCAGAGGTCTCCGCCGAGACGCTCGAAGCCGAACTCGCCGAGGCGGCCGACCGCTTCGCGATGACCGTGAGTCTGCAACCGGTGGAGAAGAGAACTCGCACGCTCATCCTCGTGTCCAAAGCCGCACACTGCCTCAACACCCTGCTCTTCCAGCATTCCTCCGGCCAGCTGCCCATCGACATCGTCGGGGTCGCCGGGAACCACGATTCGCTGAGGTCTCTGGCCGAATTCCACGGTCACGCCTTCCACCACATCCCAATCACACCAGACACGAAGCCCATCGCCGAGGCGAAGCTGTCCTCCCTCGTCGATGAGCTCGACGTCGAACTCATCGTGCTGGCCCGCTATATGCAGATCCTCTCCCCCGATCTCTGTGACCGGCTCGAAGGCAGAGTCATCAACATCCACCATTCCTTCCTGCCCAGCTTCAAGGGAGCCAAGCCTTATCACCAGGCGCACGCACGAGGTGTGAAGATCATCGGCGCCACCGCGCACTATGTCACTGGCGATCTCGACGAAGGTCCGATCATCGAACAGGACGTCGCACGCGTCGACCACAACCGAGCGATCGCGGACTTCGTCCAGCGCGGTCAGGACGTCGAGGCGGCTGTCCTCGCACGGGCCGTGGCCTGGCACGCGGAGGGACGGGTGCTCATGGACGGGCACCGCACAGTCGTCTTCAACTGAGCTTGGCCGCCGCGCGCAGTCACCCAGGGAATTCACACCCGGGATCACTTCTGCTGTAAAGTCGCGACGGCCTATTGAAGGAGCTGAGCTCGAATGATGGAAACCACTTTCCGGACAATCGCGATCGTCCTGTATTTCATCGGGATGCTGGCCATCGGTTGGTTCGCCTATCGCAAGACGAAGAACAGCCTCGACGACTACATGCTCGCCGGCCGGGGTCTGCGCCCGAGTGTGGCGGCTCTCAGCGCGGGCGCCTCGGACATGTCGGGGTGGCTTCTCATGGGCCTGCCCGGAGCGATCTACCTCTCCGGCCTCATCGAAGCGTGGATCGCCATCGGCCTCACGGCCGGCGCCTGGGTCAATTGGAAGTTCGTGGCCCCGCGCCTGCGGGCCTTCACGGAGAAGGCCGGCGACTCGATCACGATTCCCAGCTTCTTCGAACAGCGCCTCAAGGACCGCTCCCGGCTGCTGCGCATCGTCTGCGGCGTCATCATCCTCGTATTCTTCACCTTCTATGTCTCCTCAGGCATGGTCGCCGCGGGCAAATTCTTCGAATCGAGCTTCGGACTCAACTACCTCGGGGGAATGCTGCTCGTCGCGGCCATCACCATGGTGTACACGCTCTTCGGCGGATTCCTCGGCGCGACGCTGACCGATGTCGCCCAAGGTCTGCTCATGTTCGCCGCCCTCGTCGCCGTGCCCATCGTCGCGGTCATCAACGCCGGCGGCCCCTCAACCGTGCTCAGCAACGTCTCGCAGATCGATCCCGGACTGCTCAGCCTCCTCGGCAGCGAACCGTTCTGGGCCAGCGGCGCGTACTTCACAGTGATCTCATCCCTGGCGTGGGGCTTGGGATACTTCGGCCAGCCCCACATCATCGTGCGCTTCATGGCTCTGCGGACCCCAGCCGATGCCAAGGTCGCCCGACGGATCGGCGTCGGCTGGATGGGCATCTCCGCGCTCGGCGCTGTCGCCACCGCGATCGTGGGCATCTCCTACTTCTCCCAGCACGCGGGAATGGAACCGGCCGATGCCGAGACCGTCTTCCTCGATCTCGCCCAGATCCTGTTCCACCCGTTCATCGCGGGCCTCGTGCTAGCCGCGGTGCTGGCCGCGATCATGTCGACGATCTCCTCCCAGCTCGTCGTCACGTCCTCGGCGCTCATCGAGGACCTGTTCAAGATCGTCGCTCTGCGCGCCGGATCCAAGCGCACCCTGCAGGACAGGACGTATGTGCTGCTCGGCCGCCTCGGCGTGCTGGTCATCGCCATCATCGCGGTGATGCTGGCGATCTCTCCGTCCAACAGCATCCTCGATCTCGTGGCGTTCGCCTGGGCAGGATTCGGCGCATCCTTCGGGCCGATCGTGCTGCTCACCCTGTTCTGGAAGCGCCTGAGCAATTGGGGTGCGCTGTGCGGACTCCTCTCCGGTGCCGTCGTGGCGTTCGTCTGGGGCCAAGTGAGCATTCCGATGACGGACAAGATCTATGAGATCATCCCCGGCTTCGCCGTCAACCTCATCGTGGCGGTCGTCGTCAGCCGCTTCACCTACAAACATGACGATGAGGCCGACAGGGAGTTCGACGAATCGGTCGCCCTCTCCCGCGTGCAGTAGCCGCAGGCGAGCCGGTCCCCGAACGGTGACCGGCTCGGTCTGCGGTGGCCCCTGACCGGCGACGAACCTGCGACGGGCACGTCGGCTGTCAGCTGTCCGGTCCACAGGAATGGCCGGAGCCCTTGCGCTCCGGCCATTCGTCTGTCCGCCCCACATGCACGTTGGCGCTCAGCGCGTGAATACACCTCAGGCGGGCACCCGGAGTGGGTGCCCGCCTGAGGTGTTCGGCCGTCCGCTCCCTCAGTCGAGGCGAACAGGCCGAGGAGCTTACTTGTCCTCGGCAGCCTCGGTGGACTCTTCTGCGGTCTCGGCAGAGGTCTCGTCGGAGGCCTCTGCGGAAACCTCGTCGGTCTCGACCGGAGCCTCTTCCTCGGCAGGTGCGGCCGCTGCGGTCGCCTGCTCGGCTTCCTTCACGGTTGCCTGCTTCGGCGAGTAGGGCTCGAGGACCAGTTCGATGACGGCCATCGGAGCGTTGTCCCCGGGACGAGGGCCGATCTTGGTGATACGGGTGTAACCACCGGGACGCTCCGCCATGGTCTCGGCGATCGAGGTGAAGAGCTCGTGCACGACCGACTTGTCGGAGATCTGAGCGAGCACGCGACGACGTGCGGCCAGATCACCCTTCTTGGCGTTCGTGATCATCCGCTCGGCGACAGGGCGCAGGCGCTTGGCCTTGGTCACTGTCGTGGTGATCTGCTTGTGCTCGAACAGCTGGGCAGCCATGTTGTTGAGCATCATGCGCTCGTGTGAGGGCGATCCGCCGAGGCGGGGACCCTTGGTTGGGGTTGGCATTGTGAGTTACTCCTAGTTCTGAATCAGTACTGTTCGTCTTCGACGTAGGACTGGTCCTCATCAGCGAGACCGGACTCGAATCCGGCGGGACTGTCCTTGAGGCTCAGGCCCAGCTCATTGAGCTTCGCCTTGACCTCGTCGATCGACTTCGAACCAAAGTTGCGGATATCCATGAGGTCGGCCTCGCTGCGAGCAACGAGCTCACCGACGGTGTGGATGCCTTCGCGCTTGAGGCAGTTGTAGGAGCGCACGGTCAGGTCCAGGTCTTCGATGGCCAGCGCCAGGTCGGCGGCCAGGGCCGCGTCCACAGGCGAGGGACCGATCTCGATGCCTTCGGCTTCGACGTTGAGCTCTCGCGCCAGGCCGAAGAGCTCGACCAGGGTCTTGCCCGCAGATGCGATCGCATCGCGGGGGGTCATCGAGGGCTTCGTCTCGACGTCGAGGACCAGACGGTCGAAGTCGGTGCGCTGCTCGACACGAGTGGCTTCGACCTTGTAGGTGACCTTGAGAACCGGAGAGTAGATCGAATCGACCGGGATCCGGCCGATCTCTGCATCAGCGTTCTTGTTCTGGGCGCTCGAGACATATCCGCGTCCGCGTTCGATGGTCAGCTCCATATCCAGACGGCCCTCACCATTCAGCGTGGCGATGTGCAGGTCCGGATTGTGGATCTCGACTCCGGCGGGAGCAGAGACATCGGCAGCGGTCACAGTGCCAGGGCCCTGCTTGCGCAGGTAGGCGACGACCGGTTCGTCGAACTCGGAGGACACGACCAGGGACTTCAGGTTGAGGATGAATTCGGTGACATCCTCCTTGACCCCTGGCACGGTGCTGAACTCGTGGAGAACTCCGTCGATCCGGATGGAGGTGACGCTGGCACCCGGAATCGAGGACAGCAGGGTCCGCCGAAGCGAGTTGCCGAGGGTGTAGCCGAATCCGGGCTCGAGCGGTTCGATGGCGAATCGTGAGCGATTGTCGGAGACGACTTCTTCCGTGAGCGTTGGGCGCTGTGCAATGAGCACGTGGGCTTCCTTTCAGCGAACATCCGCTATATGACGTTCGCACTGCACGTCATGGCGAGAAGCCATGAAGAACGGTTCGGGTTATCTGGGAATCCGTTCTGCGACCGATGCCGGGCCGAGGCCCGCCATCCGTTGCAGTTCCACGGAAGGATCAGCCGCGGCGGCGCTTGGGGGGACGGCAGCCGTTGAACGGAACCGGGGTGACATCCTGGATGGTGCCCAGTTCCAGACCGGCGGCCTGCAGCGAACGGATCGCGGTCTCGCGCCCCGAACCCGGTCCCTTGACGAACACGTCGACCTTCTTCAGGCCGTGTTCCTGCGCTCGGCGAGCGGCCGATTCCGCAGCCATCTGCGCGGCGTAAGGGGTCGACTTGCGCGAGCCCTTGAAGCCGACCTCGCCTGAGGAGGCCCAGGAGATGACAGCACCGGTCGGATCGGTGATCGACACGATCGTGTTGTTGAAGGTTGATTTGATGTGAGCCTGGCCGGCGACGATATTCTTCTTCAGCTTGCGGCGAGGCTTGCGCACTGTAGCGGCGCGTGACTTGGGAGGCATATGTTCCTACTCCTGATCGAGGTGGTCGGCCGCAGCCGACCGGGTGAGCGAGTTACTTCTTCTTACCGGCCACGGTGCGCTTGGGGCCCTTGCGGGTACGCGCATTCGTCTTGGTCCGCTGACCGCGAACCGGCAGACCGCGGCGGTGACGCAGGCCTTCATAGCTTCCGATCTCGACCTTGCGGCGGATATCGGCGGCCACCTCACGACGGAGGTCACCCTCAACCTGGAATGTGCCCTCGATGTAGTCACGCAGCTGGACGAGCTCTGCGTCGCTCAAGTCCTTCACACGGGTATCAGGGCTGATTCCCGTTTCGGTCAGGGTCTGGCGCGCACGGGTGCGGCCCACACCATAGATGTAAGTCAAGGCGACTTCCACGCGCTTTTCACGCGGGATGTCGACTCCGGCAAGTCGTGCCATAGGTACTGTCTCCTGTTGTTGTTTCGGAGGTGCTGATGCAAACCTGTCCCTGGTCTCCCAAGGTCTCCGGCCCCCGACCGGAGGTATCGTCCTGCGGGTGTCCACGGAAGTTCGCACTTCCCATGGAATCGAACGCAGATGGCGAGGTTTGCGCGGGTGTGGTGCTGCTGAAGCTCCTCAGCGGAGCTTCGATCTGCTCAGAACGAGCTGCTCAACCCTGGCGCTGCTTGTGGCGCGGGTTGGAGCAGATGACGATGACCCGACCGTGGCGGCGGGTAATCTGGCAATTCTCGCAGATCTTCTTGACGCTGGGCTTAACCTTCATCGTTTTTCCTTCTTTCGGCCCTTGCCCGCATGGAGCAAGACGCGAATGATCGAAGATCCTTACTTGTAGCGGTAAACGATTCGTCCGCGCGAGAGATCGTATGGAGACAGCTCCACAATGACCCGGTCCTCGGGAAGGATGCGGATGTAATGCTGACGCATCTTTCCGGAGATATGCGCCAGCACCTTGTGCCCATTGCTCAGCTCGACCCGAAACGATGCGTTCGGCAGAGCCTCGACAACGGTGCCTTCGATCTCAATGACCCCTTCTTTTTTGGCCATATCGTTCGCTAACCTCGTATTCCCGCGAAACCTTCGCGTTCGACGTAATCGTGTATCACCGGCTCACTGTCGGTGACCCCTTGGACTGCAGACCTCGTCACCACATGAAAAGAAGTGGATGGCAGAAGCCGCCCACATCTGAAAAAGGGTGAGTTGAGTGAGAACAGACCAATCATCAACCTTACACTACGGACGAAGAATCTTCCACATGGTGCTCGCTTCCCGGGGTGAAGTCGCTTACAATCCACCCGCACCGCAACGGTCGGCTGTGTCGCCCGCGGTCCGGGCCGTCGCACATGAACGCCGAAGACGCTGACACCCCAGCGCGGATGCCGCGACTGCTAGCGTGAGAGCAGCGTCTCCCCTCCTGCCGGGAGATGGGGTCGTCGACCGCGATCCGTCGAAATGATCAGCAGAGGAGAATGAGGATGTCCGAACTCGACGCCATCACCGAAGAGTCTCTCGTCACCAAGGGCGGGCGCAAGTGGTCGACCTTCCCCGGCTCGATCGGAGCCTTCATCGCGGAGATGGACTTCGGCGTGGCCCCAGCGGTCCGTCAGGCGATGCGAGAACTCGATGAGCACGACCTCTACGGTTATGCGCCCCACGCTCTGACAGCCGAGCTGAGGACTGCGACTGCCGACTTCTACGCAGATCGCTTCGGCTGGCGGATTCCGGACGACCACATCCAACCGGCCAGCGATGTCATCGCGGCCTTCCTGGGCGTGCTCACCCATCTCACACCAGCCGGGACGCCGATCGTCCTGCCCACCCCCGCATACATGCCGTTCTTCGACGTCGCGAGGACCACCGGTCGCGAACTCATCGAGGTGCCGATGCGGCGTACCGAGACCGGCTGGTCGTTGGATCTCGATGGGATCGCCGCCGCCCTCGTGCCCGGCGCCACGCTCGTCCTGTGCAATCCCCACAATCCGATCGGCAAGGTCTACTCCGAAGCCGAGCTGCTCGCCCTCGCCGACGTGGTCGAGGACGCAGGTGCCCGAGTGTTCTCCGACGAGATCCACGCTCCCGTCGTCTACGGTCCCGCCCGACACATCCCGTACGCCGCACTCACCGAGGCGACCGCCGCCCACACGGCCACCGCGACAGCGGCGTCGAAGGCCTTCAACATCCCGGGGCTCAAATGCGCCCAGCTCATCCTCACCGCACCCGACGATCGCGACCTCTGGACACAGAAGGGGCAGTTCGTCTCCGGCGCCGCGTCCAATCCCGGCATCCTTGCCACCACCGCCGCCTACACCCGTTCACGTGACTGGCTCACCGAGATCAACGGCTACCTCAAGGGCAACCGTGATCTGTTCACCGACCTCGTCGCGGACATGCTGCCCAAAGCAGTCTTTCTCCCACCGGAGGGCACCTATCTGGCCTGGCTGGATCTGCGCGGCTACGGTCTCGAATCGGGTCTGGCGGACCACATCAACTCCCGCGCCGAGGTGGCCGTGACCGAGGGTCGGCTGTGCGGTGAGGTCGGCGCTGGGCACATCCGATTCAACTTCGCGCTCCCCCGCCCCCTGCTCATCGAGGCAGTCGACCGGATCGCACGGATCCTCTGAAGGGATCGGAGGCACTGCCCCGGCGTGCGCGGACGTGTCCTCCCCTCCGTTCTTCGGGCTCAGCCCGCCGGCGGCACCGGCGTGATCCCGAAGGGCGACAGCCCGGCCGCTCCCCCATCCTCTGCGGTCAGCACCCAGACGCCGTCCACGTGGCGAGCCACACTGTGTTCCCAATGGCTCGCCCGCGAACCGTCGGCGGTGACCGCGGTCCAGTCATCATCGAGAGTGACCGTCTCACCACCGCCTCGAGTGAGCATCGGTTCGATTGCCAGGCACATGCCCGCCTTGATCTTCGGACCATTGGATCGTGCACGGTAGTTGAGCACCTCGGGTGCCATGTGCATGGCCGTGCCGATCCCGTGACCGGTGAATTCCTCGACCAGTCCCAGATGCGGAAAGCGTTCGGTCACGAAATCATCGATCGCGTCTCCGATGTCGCTCACTCGAGTTCCGATGGCGAATGACGCGATGCCGGCCCACATGGCCTGCTCAGTGGCTGCGGACAGTTCACGGTCGGCCGCGCTGCCGGCATCGTCGCCGCCCACGATCATCGTCAGCGCAGAGTCGCCGTGGAACCCTTCGACGATGGCACCGCCGTCGATCGAGACGAGGTCGCCGGCTTCGAGCGTTCGGGGGCCGGGGATCCCGTGGACGATCTCCTCGTTCACCGAGATGCACACGACGGCCGGAAATCCCTGGTATCCCTTGAAGTTCGACCGAGCGCCGGCCGCGACGATGACGTGCTCTGCGGCTGCGGCCACCTCGGCGGTGGTGGCTCCTGGAACCGCCGCGGACCGGGCCGCTGCAAGCACTTGACGTGTCAGCTGCCCGGCCCGATGCATGACCTGAAGCTCGGCGGGAGTCTTCAGCTCGATCCGTGGTCCGAAGATCATCGAATGGCGGCGAGGATGCGCTCGGTGATGTCGTTGACTTCGCCGAGACCATCGACCTGGTGCAGCAGTCCGCGCCTGCGGTAGATATCGGTCAGAGGCTGGGTCTGCTCCTCGTAGACGTCGAGGCGGTGACGGATGACGTCTTCGCTGTCGTCGCTGCGCCCTTCTGTCTGTGCGCGGGTGAGCAGACGGGCGACGACTTCGTCGGTATCGGCTGTGAGTTCGACGACGTGTTCGATGGCCTTGCCTTCGGCCGCGAGCATGCGATCGAGCTCTTCGACCTGAGCACTGGTGCGCGGGTAGCCGTCGAGGAGGAAACCCTCTGCAGCGTCATCCTGGGCCAGACGGTCGGCGACCATCGAGTTGGTCACCTCGTCGGGCACGTATTCGCCGGCGTCCATGTAGCGCTTGGCGAGCCTGCCGAGTTCGGTCTCACCCTTGACGTTCGACCGGAAGATGTCTCCCGTGGAGATCGCCGGAACGCCGAGTGCCTCGGACAGACGGGCGGCCTGGGTGCCCTTGCCTGCCCCGGGCGGGCCGATCAGGATGATGCGTGAGCTCATGAGGTGTCCTTCCAATGTTCGTCCGCTGAACGTCAGCGTCCGGTCGTGATCAGCGCAGCAGTCCCTCGTAATGGCGCTGCTGCATCTGAGCGTCGATCTGCTTGACTGTCTCCAGCCCGACACCCACGACGATCAGCAGAGAAGTTCCGCCGAACGGGAAGTTCTGATTCGCGTTGATCAGCACCAGGGCGATCAGCGGGATCAGGGCGACGAAGGCCAGGTAGAGAGAGCCGGGGAAGTTGATGCGGCTGAGCACGAAGCTCAGGTAGTCGGCGGTGGGTCGACCGGCGCGGATGCCCGGGATGAATCCGCCGTACTTCTTCATGTTGTCGGCGACCTCTTCCGGATTGAAGGTGATCGCGACGTAGAAATAGGCGAAGAAGATCGTCAGCAGCGCGTAGACCGTGATGTAGATCGGATGATCCCCGCGGGTGAAGTAGGTGTTGATCCATTCGACCCATTTGGATTCGGGGTCGAAGAACTGGGAGATCAGACTCGGCAGATAGAGCACCGAGGAGGCGAAGATGACGGGGATGACGCCGGCCATGTTCACCTTGATCGGGATGTAGGTCGAGGTGCCGCCGAACATCCGTCGGCCTACCATGCGCTTGGCGTACTGGACCGGAACGCGTCGCTGCGACTGCTCGACGAAGACCACGAGGGCGACGAGCACGAGGCCCACGGCCATGACGATGAGGAAGATGTCGACGCCCTGCTCGCGGAAGATCGCGCCCAGCGAGGAGGGGAAGGCCGAAGCGACCGAGGTGAAGATCAGCAGGGACATACCGTTGCCGACGCCGTGTTCGGTGATCTGCTCGCCCAGCCACATGATCAGGCCCGTGCCTGCGGTCAGGGTGAGCACGAGGACCGTGATCCCCCACCAGGTGTCGTTGGCGATGAGGTCCTGGCAGCCTTCGACATTGCCGAAGAGCGCACCGGAGCGGACGGTGGCGACCAGTGTCGTCGAGTTGAGCACAGCCAGGCCGATCGTCAGGTAGCGCGTGTACTGCGTGAGCTTGGCCTGACCGGAGGCGCCCTCCTTATGCAGCGATTCGAAGCGCGGGATGACCACGCGCAGCAGCTGCACGATGATGCTGGCGGTGATGTAGGGCATGATGCCGAGAGCGAAGATCGACAGCTGCAGGAGCGCGCCGCCGCTGAAGAGGTTGATCATCGCGAATCCGCCCTCGTTGAGCTGAGGCGAAGCCACGCATTCCTGCACCTGGGTGTAATCGATGCCGGGGGAAGGAATGAACGAGCCGAGTCGGAAGATGACGAGAATGCCCAGGGTGAAGAGGAGTTTGTTCCTCAGGTCGGGCGTTCTGAAGGCCCTCCGGATTGCGCCGATCAAGCGTCCTCCTCGTTGGGGGATGGAAAGTCAGAGTCGTGGTCGCGACCTGGCGAATGAGACAAATACCTGCAAAAGACTATCAGGGTGAGGCCCCAAGGCCGAAACCGGTGAGCCCCGGTGGCGGCTGACGTTCATTCCCCTGATCGAGCATGCAGAAGGGGGCGGTCACCGCAGTGACCGCCCCCTCGAACCGTAGCCTGGGACCCGCAGTGCGGGAACTGATCAGGCTTCGGTGGCGCTTCCGCCTGCAGCCTTGATCTTCTCGGCTGCCGAGCCGGAGAACTTGTCTGCAGTGATGTTCAGGGCCACGGTGATCTCACCGGTGCCGAGAACCTTGACGGGCTGCTTCGCACGCACAGCACCCTTGGCCACGAGATCGGCGACAGTGACGTCTCCGCCCTCGGGGAACAGGGTGGACAGCTTGTCCAGGTTGACGACCTGGAACGTCACCTTGGCCGGGTTCTTGAACCCACGCAGCTTCGGCAGACGCATGTGCATCGGAGTCTGGCCGCCCTCGAAGCCGTGCGGAACCTGGTAACGGGCCTTCGTGCCCTTGGTTCCGCGACCGGCTGTCTTGCCCTTCGAAGCCTCACCACGACCGACACGGGTCTTGGCGGTCTTGGCTCCTGGGGCCGGACGGAGATCGTGCAGCTTCAGCGAGTCGTTGTTCGACATATCAATCGACCTCTTCCACAGTCACGAGGTGACGCACGGTATTGATCATTCCCCGGATCTCGGGACGATCATCCTGCACCACAACGTCGTTGATCCGCTTGAGACCGAGCGAACGCAGCGTGTCGCGCTGGCTCTGACGGCCCCCGATGGCGGACTTGCGCTGAGTAACCTTGAGCTTTGCCATCAGGACTTCGCCCCACTTTCAGCAGCTGCTCGCAGCAATGCATGCGGAGCAACCTCGTCGACGGGAAGGCCGCGGCGAGCCGCAACTTCCTCGGGACGTTCGAGGTTCTTCAGCGCAGTGATCGCAGCGTGCACGATGTTGATTGCGTTCGACGAACCGAGCGACTTCGACAGGATGTCCTGGACACCCGCAGCGTCGAGGACCGCGCGGACCGGTCCGCCGGCGATGACACCCGTACCGGGAGCGGCCGGACGCAGCAGGACGACGCCTGCGGCTTCCTCGCCCTGGACCGGGTGCGGGATGGTCTTCTGGATGCGCGGAACACGGAAGAAGTTCTTCTTCGCTTCCTCGACACCCTTGGCGATGGCGGCAGGAACTTCCTTCGCCTTGCCGTATCCCATGCCGACCATGCCGTCGCCGTCTCCGACCACGACCAGAGCCGTGAAGGAGAAACGACGTCCGCCCTTGACGACCTTCGACACGCGGTTGATCGTCACGACATGTTCGATGAACTGGTTCTTGTCGTCACGGTCGCCGCGACCGCCGCGACCACGGCCTTCGCCGCGTCCGCGGCCCTGGCCGCTCTGACCACCCTGGCCGCGGCCACGGGAGGAGCGATCGCTGCTGTTGTCGTTGCGGGTCTCAGCAGTCGCCTGCTGTTCCTTGTTCTCTTCAGTGCTCATAGGGCCAATCCTCCTTCACGGGCACCTTCGGCGATTGCCTGCACACGGCCGTGGTAGGCATTGCCGCCACGGTCGAAGACGACGGCTTCGATACCGGCGTCCTTGGAGCGCTGGGCCACCAGCTCGCCCACTTTGCGGGCCTTGCCGGTCTTGTCGCCTTCGAATGTCCGCAGATCGGCTTCCATGGTGGAAGCCGAGACCAGGGTCTTGCCGACGGTGTCGTCGATGACCTGGACGAAGACGTGGCGCGTGGAACGAGTCACCGAGAGGCGAGGGCGCTCGGCCGTTCCGCTCACGTGCTTGCGCAGACGAGCGTGACGGCGCTTGCGAGCAGCTGCCCTGCCCTTGCCGTAGCTTTCCTTCTTGCCAAAGGCCATCTTTACTTACCAGCCTTTCCGACCTTGCGACGGACGATTTCGCCGGCATAGCGCACGCCCTTGCCCTTATAGGGCTCGGGACGGCGCAGATTCCGGATGTTGGCAGCGGTCTCACCGACCAGCTGCTTGTCGATTCCGTGAACGGCAACCTTCGTCTGGCCGTCGACGCTGAAGGAGATGCCCTCCGGCGGCTCGACGGTGATCGGGTGGCTGTAGCCGAGGGCGAATTCGAGGTTCGATCCCTTGGCCAGGACACGGTAACCGGTTCCGACGATCTCGAGGGCCTTGGAGTAGCCATCGGTCACACCGACGATCAGATTGTTGATGAGCGTGCGGGACAGTCCGTGCAGCGAGCGCGATTCGCGCTCTTCGTCCGGACGGGCCACTGTGATGACACCATCTTCGAGCGATACGGTGATCGGCTCCGGGATGGTGACGGACAGCTCACCCTTGGGTCCCTTGACGGCGACATCCTGGCCGTCGACCTTGACCTCGACGCCGCTGGGAACGGAGATCGGGTTCTTGCCAATACGTGACATCTTCTTCTCTCCTTCCTTACCAGACGTAGGCGAGGACTTCCCCACCCACACCCTTCTTGGCGGCCTGACGGTCCGTCAGGAGGCCTGACGAGGTCGACAGGATGGCGATGCCGAGTCCGCCGAGGACCTTCGGCAGGTTCGTGGACTTCGCGTAGACGCGCAGCCCCGGCTTCGACACACGGCGCAGGCCGGCGATCGAACGTTCCCGGTTGGGTCCGAACTTGAGGTCGAGGAGCAGGGTCTTGCCGACCTCGGCGTCCTCGACGCTCCAGTCGGTGATGTAGCCCTCGATCTTCAGGATCTCGGCGATGTTCGACTTGAGCTTCGAGAACGGCATGCTGACGTCCTCGTGGTAAGCCGAGTTGGCGTTGCGCAGACGCGTAAGCATGTCTGCGACTGGATCAGTCATTGTCATTTGGGCACTTGCCCTTCCTCGTTACGGTTTCCGCCCACGTACCGTGCTTGGACCTGCAACGTAGCGATTATTTTGTCTTGAACGGGAACCCGAGGTGACGCAGCAGTGCACGTCCCTCGTCGTCGGTCTCCGCAGTGGTGACGACGGTGATATCCATACCGCGGACGCGGTCGATCCGGTCCTGATCGATCTCGTGGAACATCGACTGCTCCGTGAGACCGAAGGTGTAGTTACCGTTGCCGTCGAACTGACGATCCGAGAGTCCGCGGAAGTCACGGATACGCGGCAGCGCCAGAGAGATGACGCGGTCGATGAACTCCCACATCCGTGCTCCACGCATGGTCACGTGAGCGCCGATGGGCTGACCCTCGCGCAGCTTGAACTGAGCCACGGATTTGCGAGCCCGAGTCACGACCGGCTTCTGACCGGTGATCAGAGTCAGATCGTTGATGGCACCCTCGATGAGCTTGGAATCGCGTGCTGCGTCACCCACACCCATGTTCACGACGACCTTGGTCAGTCCGGGAACCTGCATGGGGTTGGCGTAGTTGAACTCTTCCTGCAGCTTCGCGATGATCTCTTCGCGGTAAACCTGCTTGAGACGCGGTGCGGGACGGCTGGTGGTTGTTTCCGTCATCAGATCTCCTCCCCGGTGCGACGCGAGTAGCGAACCCGAACGGTCTTGGTGCGGCCGTCGCGCTCGACGCTCTCCTCGCGGTATCCGACGCGGGTCGGCTTGTTGTCCTTGGGGTCAACGAGCGCAACGTTGGATACGTGGATGGGGGCTTCGTGGGTCTCACGGCCACCAGCGGTGCCGCCGGCCTGAGTCTGCGTAGCCTTCTTATGCTTGATCACGCGGTTGACGCCCTCGACGAGAACGCGGTTGCGCTCGGGGTAGACGGCAAGAACCTTGCCCTGCTTCCCACGATCGCCTCCACGCGAGGCCCGAGCGCCTGCGATCACCTGGACGAGGTCGCCCTTCTTGATCTTGAGCTTGTTCGCCATGCTCACAACACCTCCGGTGCCAGGGAGACGATCTTCATGAACTTCTTGTCGCGGAGTTCGCGTCCCACGGGCCCGAAGATGCGGGTTCCGCGCGGCTCCTCATCGTTCTTGAGAATGACAGCGGCATTCTCGTCGAACTTGATGTAAGAGCCGTCGGGACGACGGCGTTCCTTGGCGGTGCGGACGATGACGGCCTTGACGACGTCGCCCTTCTTCACGTTTCCGCCGGGGATTGCGTCCTTGACGGTGGCCACGATGGTGTCACCGATCGAGGCATAGCGCCGACCGGAACCACCCAGGATCCTGATTGCCAGGATCTGCTTGGCGCCAGTGTTGTCGGCGACTTTGAGTCGCGACTCTTGCTGAATCACTATTTTCTCCTGTCGTCGCGCTGGTTCTCACGCCGAAACATGAGCCTTGCGGAACGGATTCATTGACATTTCACCCCGTTCCCGGTAGCCGCCCGCGACCTGCTGGAGGCCGCGGGCGGGACCGGGTGGGTGGGGTGGCATTGGTTACTTGGCGCGTTCGATGATCTCGACGAGCCGCCAACGCTTCGCGGCCGAAAGCGGCCGCGTCTCGGCCACGAGGACGAAGTCGCCGATACCGGCGGTGTTCTCCTCATCGTGAACCTTGTACTTGACCGACTTGCGCATGACCTTGCCGTAGAGGCGGTGCTTCATGCGCTCCTCGACCTCGACGACGATGGTCTTGTCCATCTTGTCGGATACAACGTAACCACGTGCGGTCTTGCGGGTATTGCGCTCCGCAGCCGTGGACTCAGTGTTCGTGGTCTCCGCCATCACTTGCCCTCTTCCTTAGCATCAGCGGGATTCGGCCGGATCTCCAGCTCCCGCTCGTTGAGCACGGTGTAGATACGAGCGATGTCGCGACGCACGGCCTTGAGTCGACCGTGGCTCTCCAGCTGGCCGGTGGCCGACTGGAACCGCAGGTTGAACAGCTCGGCCTTCGCCTTCTTGAGCTCTTCGAGCAGACGCTCGTTGTCGAAACCGTCCAGTGCGTCGATGGAAAGGTTCTTCGAACCGATTGCCATTCTCACTCACCACCTTCGCGGGCCACGATACGGGCCTTCAGCGGAAGCTTGTGGATCGCAAGGCGCAGGGCCTCACGAGCAACTTCCTCGGACACACCGGCGAGTTCGAACATGACCCGACCCGGCTTGACATTGGCGATCCACCACTCCGGCGAACCCTTACCGGAACCCATGCGGGTCTCGGCAGGCTTCTTCGTCAGCGGGTGGTCGGGGTAGATGTTGATCCACACCTTGCCGCCGCGCTTGATGTAGCGCGTCATGGCAATACGTGCGGCCTCGATCTGCCGGTTGGTGATGTAGGCGGGCTCGAGAGCCTGGATGCCGTACTCACCGAAGGACACCGTCGTGCCTCCCTTGGCGGCGCCGCCCCGCTTGGGGTGGTGCTGCTTGCGGAATTTCACTCGACGAGGGATCAGCATGTCTCAGCCCTCCGATCCGGCCTCAGCCGCGGGGGCTTCGGCGCTGTTCTCAGTGTTACGGGCCTGGTCATTGCGGCGCGATGCGCCTTCCTGACCACGTCCGCGGCCACCCCGACCGCGCCCACGGCCGCGCGGGCCACGAGCAGCAGGAGCCTTGGCCTGCTCGGCGGCAAGCTCCTTGTCGGTCAGGTCGCCCTTGTAGATCCACACCTTGACGCCGATGCGCCCGAAAGTGGTGTGGGCTTCGTGGACGCCGAAATCGATGTTCGCCCGCAGCGTGTGCAGCGGCACACGACCTTCACGGTAGAACTCGGAACGGCTCATCTCAGCTCCACCGAGGCGGCCGGAGCACTGCACGCGGATGCCCTTGGCACCTGCACGCTGAGCGCTCTGGATCGCCTTGCGCATCGCACGGCGGAAGGCCACGCGGCTGGCAAGCTGCTCGGCAACGCCCTGAGCGACGAGCTGTGCGTCGACCTCGGGGTTCTTCACCTCAAGGATGTTGAGCTGAATCTGCTTGCCGGTGAGCTTTTCGAGCTGACCGCGGATGCGGTCGGCTTCGGCTCCACGACGTCCGATGACGATGCCCGGACGTGCGGTGTGGATGTCGACGCGGACACGGTCACGCGTGCGCTCGATGTTGACCTTGGAGATGCCGGCCCTTTCCAGACCGGTGTTCATCATCCTGCGGATCTTCACATCTTCGAGCACGTAGTCCTTGTAGCGCTGCCCCGGCTTCGTCGAGTCAGCGAACCACTTGGATTTGTGATCCGTGGTGATTCCGAGTCGGAATCCGTTCGGATTGATCTTCTGGCCCATTAACGGTTCCCCTTCCGGCTCTTGCGCTGAGGCAGGTCGTCACCGCTGGCCAGGACCACGGTCACGTGGCTGGTGCGCTTCTCGATGCGAAAAGCACGACCCTGGGCACGCGGACGGAACCGCTTCATGGTCGGCCCCTCATCCACGAAGGCTTCGGAGATGACCAGTTCGTTCTCGTCGAACGCAACGCCTTCCTCGTCGGCCCGGACACGCGCATTGGCGATGCCGGAGGCCACGAGCTTGTAAATCGGATCTGATGCCGACTGTTCTGCAAACTTCAACACTGCAAGTGCTTCGGTCGCCTGCTGACCACGAATGAGGTCGATGACGCGCCGAGCCTTGCGAGGCGTAACGCGCAGGTACCGCGCCTTAGCCTTGGCTTCCATCGCTTCCTTCTCTCTTATCTAGGATCGAAAGAGTGCCCCGCCTCAGCGGCGGCGACCCTTGCGATCGTCCTTTTCGTGGCCACGGAACGTCCGTGTCGGTGCGAACTCGCCGAGCTTGTGTCCGACCATCGACTCAGTGATGAAGACGGGGACATGCTTGCGTCCGTCATGTACTGCGATGGTGTGTCCCAGGAAGTCCGGGATGATCATCGAGCGACGAGACCATGTTTTGATGACATTTTTGGTGTTCTTCTCGTTCTGACGAGCCACCTTCTGGTACAGGTGTTCGTCGACGAAAGGACCCTTTTTGAGGCTACGAGGCATAAGTCAGTACTCCAATCAGCGCTTCTTGCCGGTCCGGCGACGGCGCACGATGTACTTGTCGCTCTCCTTGTTCGGCCGGCGTGTGCGGCCCTCCAACTGACCCCACGGGCTGACTGGGTGACGACCACCCGAAGTACGGCCCTCGCCACCGCCGTGCGGGTGGTCGATCGGGTTCATCACGACACCGCGCACGGATGGGCGCTTGCCCTTCCAACGCATGCGGCCTGCTTTGCCCCAGCTGATGTTCGACTGCTCGGCGTTGCCGACCTCGCCGACGGTCGCACGGCAGCGCGCATCGACGTTGCGGATTTCGCCCGAGGGCATCCGCAGCTGAGCGAAACGACCGTACTTCGCCACGAGCTGCACGGAGGAGCCGGCAGACCGGGCGATCTTGGCACCGCCACCGGGACGCATCTCGACTGCGTGCACCACGGTGCCGACTGGGATGTTGCGCAGGGCAAGGTTGTTGCCCGGCTTGATGTCTGCGCCCGGACCGGCTTCCACCTGCGCACCCTGCTTGAGGTTCTGCGGTGCGATGATGTAGCGCTTCTCTCCATCTGCGTAATGCAGCAGAGCGATGCGAGCCGTGCGGTTCGGGTCGTATTCGATGTGAGCGACCTTCGCCGGAACGCCATCTTTGTCATGGCGGCGGAAGTCGATGACACGGTACTGACGCTTGTGACCGCCGCCCTGATGGCGAGTGGTCACGCGTCCCTGACTGTTGCGGCCGCCGTGCTTGGGCAGCGGACGCAGAAGCGACTTCTCCGGTGTAGACCGGGTCACTTCGACGAAGTCGGCGACCGACGAGCCACGGCGGCCCGGGGTCGTCGGCTTGTGCTTACGGATTCCCATGAGTCTTGTCCTTCTTTGACGAAGGATCGCTTAGAGCGATCCACCGAAGATGTCGATCGATCCGTCCTTGAGGGCGACGATGGCACGCTTGGTGTCCTTGCGCTTCCCCCAGCCGGTGCGGGTGCGGCGGCGCTTACCCTGACGATTCAGGGTGTTGACCTTGGCGACCTGCACATCGAAAATCGATTCAATGGCCTGCTTGATCTCGGTTTTGTTCGAGTCCTGGTCGACGAGGAAGGTGTACTTGCCCTCGTCCATCAGGCTGTAGGTCTTCTCCGAGACCACCGGAGCGACGATGATGTCGCGCGGATCCTTGAAGTTGAGACTCATGATGCGTCCTCCGATTTGCGGTTGCCGCTCAGGAACGACTGCAGCGCTGCCTCGGTGAACACGATGTCATCGGCGACCAGCACATCGTAGGTGTTGAGCTGATCGAAGGTGAGCACGTGGACGTGGGGCAGATTGCGCACGCTCAGGTAGTTGAGCTCGTCATCGCGGTCGAGCACCACGAGGGTGTTCTTGCGGTCGGACAGGCCGGCCAGAGCGGCCTTCGCCTGCTTGGTCGACGGCGCGTCGCCGGTGACCAGATTCTTCACAACGAAGACCTGATCGAGGCGTGCGCGATCGGACAGGGCACCGCGCAGGGCGGCAGCCTTCATCTTCTTCGGCGTCCGCTGCGAGTAGTCGCGCGGAACCGGTCCGTGCACGATTCCGCCGCCGTTGTACTGCGGAGCGCGGATCGAACCCTGACGGGCGTTGCCGGTTCCCTTCTGACGGTACGGCTTGCGACCGCCGCCGCGGACCTCGGAACGGGTCTTCGTCTTGTGCGTGCCCTGACGGGCCGCAGCCAGCTGTGCAACGACGACCTGGTGGATCAGCGGCACGTTGGCGGCCACGCCGAAGACCTCGGCGGGCAGCTCAACGGAGCCGGCTTTCGCACCAGCGGCGTCGATGACGTCGACTGTCTTGACATCAGTCATTGCGTTCAGGCCTCCTTCACGGCCGAGCGAACGAGGACGACTCCACCCTTGGGGCCGGGAACGGCGCCCTTGATGAGCAGGAAGTTGTTCTCGCCGTCCACGGCGTGGATCGTGAGGTTCTGGGTGGTGTGCTTGACAGCGCCCATACGGCCGGCCATGCGCATGCCCTTGAACACGCGACCAGGCGTCGCGGCTCCGCCGATCGAACCTGGCTTGCGGTGGTTGCGGTGCTGACCGTGGGAGGCACCGACACCGGCGAAGCCGTGACGCTTCATGACACCGGCTGTTCCCTTGCCCTTGGTCTTCGCGGTCACATCGACCTTGATTCCGGCCTCGAACGTGTCGACGCCGAGCTCCTGGCCGAGCTCGTAGTCAGCAGCGTCTGCGGTGCGCAGTTCGACGAGGTGACGACGTGGGGTCACGCCGGCCTTCTCGAAATGGCCTGCAGTCGGCTTGTTGACCTTGCGAGGATCGATCTCGCCGAACGCGATCTGCACAGCGGGATAACCGTCGGTCTCCTCGTTGCGGATCTGGGTCACGACGTTGTTCCCGGTGGCCACCACGGTCACCGGAACGAGGTTGTTCTGCTCATCCCATACCTGGGTCATCCCCAGCTTGGTCCCCAGAAGGCCCTTGACCTTGCGGGTGGTCGGGAGAGCCGCTGAACGAGTATTCGCCATTGCTGCCTCCCTTAGAGCTTGATCTCGATGTTGACGTCGTCGGCGAGGTCGAGACGCATGAGCGAATCGACGGCCTTCGGCGTCGGATCGACGATGTCGATCAGACGCTTGTGCGTGCGCATCTCGAAATGCTCACGGCTGTCCTTGTACTTGTGTGGCGAACGGATGACGCAGTACACGTTCTTCTCCGTCGGCAACGGCACGGGGCCCACAACAGTCGCACCTGCGCGAGTGACGGTGTCCACGATCTTGCGCGCGGCACTGTCAATCACAGCGTGGTCGTACGACTTGAGCCGAATGCGGATCTTCTGTCCCGCCATGGCGTCGTCTCTTTCTTTAGTTGCTTCCGGCCATCAACGTGCGGTCCGTCTGGGACGTCCGCCGTCTGTGCCGGCTGACCATGACCGACCCCCGAGGTCGGGCGTGTCGGCTGTTCCCGGCGGAGAATTTCTCACTTCTCCTCGAGTGCCGACGGCGCTTCTACTCAATGGCTGCTCGGTCCGAACCCGCAGAGTGCAGATTCATCGATCCGATAGTGTTTCGGGCTGTTCGCGGTATCACTACCGCAGTGCAGGGGTCAACGCCCAAAACGCAACCTGACCATCTTGTCACAGAGCACTCGAGCCGCGCAATTCCGGGCATGGTGCCTGTGAGGGATCTCTCAGCCGAACCCGGCGCCGTCGGACGCGTCCGACGGCGCAGCTCCAGCACCACCGGAAAGAAGCGGACGAGGCATCTGCCCCATCCGCGTATACGACAGGGGCCGCAATCCCGAAAGATTGCGGCCCCTGGCTGAAATGCTCAGTGAGTCAGATCAGGCGTTGATCTTGGTGACTCGACCGGCGCCGACGGTGCGACCGCCCTCGCGGATGGCGAAGCGCAGGCCGTCCTCCATGGCGATCGGCTGGATGAGCTCGACCGACATGTCGGTGTTGTCGCCGGGCATGACCATCTCGGTGCCCTCGGGCAGCGTGATGACGCCGGTGACGTCGGTGGTCCGGAAGTAGAACTGCGGACGGTAGTTCGAGTAGAACGGGTTGTGACGTCCGCCCTCGTCCTTACTCAGGATGTAGACCTGGGCCTCGAACTTGGTGTGCGGGGTGATCGAACCCGGCTTCACGATGACCTGACCGCGCTCCACGTCCTCGCGCTTGGTGCCGCGCAGGAGCAGACCGACGTTCTCACCTGCACGAGCATCCGGCAGGGTCTTGCGGAACATCTCGATGGCGGTGACGGTCGTCTTCGACGACTTGTCCTTGATGCCGACGATCTCGATGTCGTCGTTCGGCAGAAGCACACCGCGCTCGACGCGACCGGTGACGACGGTTCCGCGACCGGTGATCGTGAAGACGTCCTCGACGGGCATGAGGAAGGGCTTGTCGACGTCGCGCTCCGGCTCGGGAACGTTGTCGTCGACGGCAGCCATGAGATCCTGCACGCTCTTGACCCACTTCTCGTCGCCTTCCAGCGCCTTGAGGGCCGAGACCGGGATGACCGGGGCGTTGTCGCCGTCGAAGTCCTGGCTCGAGAGCAGGTCACGGACTTCGAATTCGACGAGCTCGAGGAGCTCTTCGTCATCGACCATGTCGGACTTGTTCAGGGCGCAGACGATGTAGGGCACACCGACCTGACGCGCGAGCAGCACGTGCTCACGGGTCTGGGGCATCGGACCGTCAGTGGCGGCGACGACGAGGATGGCACCGTCCATCTGCGCCGCACCGGTGATCATGTTCTTCACGTAGTCGGCGTGGCCCGGGGCATCGACGTGAGCGTAGTGACGCTTCTCAGTCTGGTACTCAACGTGCGAGACGTTGATGGTGATGCCGCGCTCCTTCTCCTCAGGTGCATTGTCCACCTGGTCGAAGGCGCGAGCCTCGTTGAGATCCGGGTACTGATCCGCCAGGACCTTGGTGATCGCGGCGGTCAGGGTGGTCTTTCCGTGGTCAACGTGGCCAATGGTGCCGATGTTGACGTGCGGCTTAGTCCGTTCGAAACTAGCCTTTGCCACTGGGTTCCTCCTCGTGGTTGTCAAAAGATATGCGGTTCATATCTTAGACCTTTTGTTGGTTATCTTGCATTCCGGCGATCATGTTCTTGATCACCGGGGCGACCGGATTCCGGAGATTACTCTCCGCCGCGCACCTTCTGGATGATCTCCTCGGCAACAGTCTTCGGGACCTCCGCATAGCTGGAGAAGGTCATCGAGTACACCGCACGGCCCTGGGTCTTCGACCGCAGATCACCGATGTAGCCGAACATCTCCGACAGCGGGACCACAGCCTTGACGACCTTCACACCGGAAGCATCGTCCATGGACTGAATCTGGCCACGCCGGGAATTCAGGTCGCCGATGACGTCACCCATGTATTCCTCAGGGGTGCGCACCTCGACGTCCATGACCGGTTCGAGCAGAACCGGGTTCGCCTTCTTGACGGCCTCCTTGAAGACCATCGATCCGGCGATCTTGAATGCCATCTCCGAGGAGTCGACGTCGTGGTAGGCGCCATCGACCAGTGTGGCCTTGACACCGACCAGCGGATAGCCGGCCAGAGTGCCAAGCTGCATGGCGTCCTGGATTCCGGCGTCGACGCTCGGAATGTACTCGCGCGGAACACGCCCGCCCGTGATGGCATTCTCGAACTCGTAAATCGTATCGCCTTCGACCTCGAGAGGCTCGAAGGTGACCTGGACCTTCGCGAACTGTCCCGATCCACCCGTCTGCTTCTTATGGGTGTAATCGTACTTCTCGACAGTGCGACGGATGGTCTCGCGGTAGGCGACCTGCGGCTTGCCCACGTTCGCCTCGACCTTGAACTCGCGACGCATGCGGTCGACGAGGATGTCGAGGTGCAGTTCGCCCATTCCGCGGATGACCGTCTGACCGGTCTCCTCGTCGAGCTCGACCTGGTAGGTCGGGTCTTCCTTGACGAACTTCTGGATGGCTGCGGACAGCTTCTCCTGGTCGCTCTTGGTCTTCGGCTCGATGGCCACGGAGATCACCGGCTCCGGGAACGTCATCGACTCGAGTGCGATGGGGTTCGCCGGATCGCTGAGCGTGTCACCCGTCGTCGTGTCCTTGAGACCGATGAAGGCGTAGATGTGGCCGGCGAAGGCCTCTTCCACCGGGTTCTCCTTGTTGGAGTGCATCTGGAAGAGCTTGCCGACGCGCTCCTTCTTGCCCGAGCTGGTGTTGAGCACCTGGTCGCCGGACTTCACATGACCGGAGTACACGCGGACATAGGTCAGCGAGCCGAAGAACGGGTGCGTGGAGACCTTGAACGCCAGGGCTGAGAACGGCTCGTCCTTCGCAGGCTTGCGCGTGAGCTCTTCTTCGTCGTTGCTCGGGTTGTGTCCGATCATCGGAGGCACATCGAGCGGCGAGGGCAGGTAGTCGATGACCGCGTTGAGCATGGGCTGGACACCCTTGTTCTTGTACGCGGAACCGCACATCACGGGGAACGCCTCGGACTTGATGACCAGTTCGCGGATTCCGCTCTTGATCTCAGCAGTCGTGAGCTCTTCGCCCTCGAGGTACTTCTCCATGAGCTCTTCCGAGTTCTCGGCGACGTCCTCGACCAGCTGTGCCCGGTATTCGACGGCACGTTCCTTGAGATCCTCGGGGATCTCGATCTCCGTCATGTCCTGACCCATCTTGGACTCATCCGGCCAGACGTAGGCCTTCATGTCCAGCAGGTCGACGACACCGGCGAATTCGCTCTCGGCTCCGATCGGCAGCTGGATGACCAGCGGCTTGGCTCCGAGGCGGTCCTTGATGGTCTGGACGGTGAAGTAGAAGTCAGCACCGAGCTTGTCCATCTTGTTGACGAAGCAGACGCGCGGGACGTCGTACTTGTCGGCCTGACGCCACACGGTCTCGGACTGGGGCTCGACGCCCTCCTTGCCGTCGAACACGGCAACGGCACCGTCGAGGACGCGCAGCGAGCGCTCGACCTCGACCGTGAAGTCGACGTGACCGGGGGTGTCGATGATGTTGATCTGGTTGTCGTGCCAGTAGCAGGTGGTCGCGGCCGAGGTGATCGTGATGCCGCGTTCCTTCTCCTGCGCCATCCAGTCCATCGTGCCGGCGCCATCGTGGGTCTCGCCCATCTTGTAGTTCACGCCGGTGTAGAAGAGGATGCGTTCGGTCGTGGTTGTCTTACCGGCATCGATGTGGGCCATGATGCCGATATTGCGGACCTTGTTCAGGTCGGTGAGCACGTCAAGTGCCACGGTGTCTCTCTCTCAATCGATGATTTGCTCGACTCCCCCGGCTGACCGGTCGGCAGGCCTCACGAGCGATGCCCGCCGGCCGGTCAGCAGAGAAGGCGATTACCAGCGGTAGTGGGCGAAGGCCTTGTTGGATTCCGCCATCTTGTGAGTGTCCTCGCGGCGCTTGACTGCGGCACCGAGGCCGTTTGCGGCGTCGAGGATCTCGTTCATGAGCCGTTCGGTCATGGTCTTCTCACGACGCTGACGGGCGTAGCCCACCAGCCACCGCAGAGCCAGGGTGGTCGAACGAGTCGGGCGAACATCGACCGGCACCTGATAGGTCGCACCGCCGACTCGGCGGGAGCGCACCTCGAGGGACGGACGGATGTTGTCGAGAGCCTTCTTCAGGTTGACAACGGGATCGTTGCCGTTCTTCTCGCGCGTGCCCTCGAGGGCACCGTAGACGATCCGCTCTGCGGTCGAGCGCTTGCCGTCGAGCAGGATCTTGTTGATCAGCTGCGTGACGAGCGGTGAGCTGAAGACCGGGTCGACGACGATCGGTCGCTTGGGTGCAGGACCTTTGCGTGGCATTACTTCTTCTCCCTCTTCGCACCGTACTTGCTGCGGGCCTGCTGACGGCCCTTGACGCCCTGGGTGTCGAGCGAACCGCGAACGATCCGGTAGCGGACACCGGGCAGATCCTTGACGCGGCCACCGCGCACGAGCACGATCGAGTGCTCCTGCAGGTTGTGTCCCTCGCCCGGAATGTAGGCGGTCACCTCGATCTGGCTCGAAAGCTTTACACGAGCGACCTTGCGAAGAGCCGAGTTCGGCTTCTTTGGGGTGGTGGTGTACACACGGGTGCACACTCCGCGACGCTGCGGGCTGCCCTTGAGGGCAGGAGCGTCGGATCCTGCTGAATTGACATGCCGTCCCTTGCGGACGAGCTGCTGGATTGTCGGCACTAAGCGTTCTCCATTTGCTTCTCGATAGACCTAATTCCCAATTCCGGCCACAACCGCAGTCGTCTCTGTGAACCGTGGGACATATCCGACTGAACACCGGGTGAAGCTTGGCTCCCGATGCCAGTAACCACGCGAGTCATCGACCCCTGCGCTCGGGTGTGTCGTATTGACATGGAGCGGCAGAACCGACGTCACGGCGGCCCGCATCGTCGAATTCTCACAGGGGGTCCGAGTCTCACAGAACACTCGGCAGGATCGTCCGACGACGCAGATAACACAATCAGTCGCTTTACAGAATATCTCTCTTCTGCACATCTGGTCAAAATGGCGAAGAACCACCCTACCCCACCCGGCCCTGCGGATCGAGCACCACTGCCCCGCCCCGGGGCCGCCTCGGCGCGCGGACAGGCGCTTTCCTTGACTGATTCAAAAGAAGCAGGCATTCTGGACATGTGAACGAGACCAAACACGGACACGAAGAGGACCCTGCCACAGCTCTGCGGCAGACCTCCCTGCGTGTGACGAAACAGCGGGTCGCAGTGCTCGAGGCCGTACGGGTCCACCCGCATGCCGATACCGAGACCGTCATCCGCTCCGTCCGGGAGACGTTGCCCGCAGTCTCCCACCAGGCTGTCTACGACTCGCTCCACACCCTCACCGAGGTGGGGCTCGTCCGCTGCATCCAACCTTCCGGTTCGGTTGCTCGGTACGAGCGGCGGATCGGGGACAATCACCACCACCTGGTGTGTCGCTCGTGCGGTCTCATCGTCGATGTCGACTGCACGGTCGGTCAGGCCCCCTGTCTGACTCCGTCCCATGATGCGGGCTTCGTCATCGAACAGGCCGAAGTGACCTTCTGGGGCCTGTGCCCCGACTGTGCGGTCTCCGGCGCTGCGATGGTCGGTGACGACCACCGCTCGGCCGTGTGAGCCCGAGGCTCGTTCATATTCCATCCGTCTTCTTCCGAGGACACCTCTATGCCCTCTTTTCGAGGTCAGCCTTTGTCGTCAACCGAGTCGCCGAAGCCGACTCGACTGTGAAAGGAACACGATGATGCACACGACCACCGGCGGCTGCCCTGTCGCCCATACGAGCAAGGAGCCGGCGACGGCGCCGGATTCCGAGCAGCTGGTCAACCCCGTTCAGGGCGACGCCAACGCACAGTGGTGGCCGAACCGTCTCAACCTCAAGATCCTCGCGAAGGGTCAGCCCGCGCGCGATCCCATGGACCCCGACTTCGATTACGAAGCCGAGTTCAACAGCCTCGACTACTTCCAGCTCAAGGCCGATATCGAACAGCTGCAGAAGACGAATCAGGAATGGTGGTCCGCTGACTTCGGCAACTACGGCCCCTTCATGATCCGCATGGCCTGGCACTCAGCCGGCACATACCGCGTGCAGGACGGACGCGGCGGCGGAGGCGAAGGTCAGCAGCGTTTCGCTCCGCTGAATTCCTGGCCCGACAACGTTCTGCTGGACAAAGCCCGACGGCTGCTGTGGCCGGTGAAGAAGAAATACGGCAAGAAGATCTCCTGGGCCGACCTGTTCATCCTCGCCGGCAACGTCGGTCTCGAACAGATGGGCTTCAAGCCCTTCGGCTTCGCCGGCGGTCGTGACGATGTCTGGGAGCCGGACAACGATGTGTACTGGGGTTCGGAGTCCGAATGGTTGGGCACCGACAAGCGCTATGCCGGAAACCGCGAGCTGCAGAAGCCGCTGGCCGCGACCACCATGGGGCTCATCTACGTCAACCCCGAAGGGCCCGAGGGCGAACCGGACCCGCTCAAGGCGGCCATCGATATCCGCGAGACCTTCGCGCGGATGGCGATGAACGACGAGGAGACGGTCGCCCTCATCGCCGGTGGCCACACCTTCGGCAAGACCCATGGTGCGGCGCCCGAGTCCCACAAGGGGGCCGACCCCGAGGCTGCCCCCTTCGAGGAGCAGGGTCTGGGCTGGCGCAGCGATTTCGGCTCCGGCCAGGGCAACGACACCGTCGGCAGCGGCATCGAGGTGACCTGGACCTACCACCCCACGCGCTGGGACAACGAGTTCTTCCATATCCTCTTCGCCTACGAGTGGGAGGTCTTCGAGAACGAGGCCGGACACCTGCAGTGGCGCCCCATCGACGGCGGCGGAGACGATATGGTCCCGATGGCCCAGGGCAGCGGACGCCGCGAACCCCGCATGCTCACGACCGACCTGTCGCTGCGCTTCGATCCGATCTACGAGAAGATCTCACGCCGCTTCAAGGACGATCAGAAGGCGTTCGAGGAAGCTTTCGCCCGCGCTTGGTTCAAGCTCACCCACCGCGACATGGGCCCGGCCACCCGCTACCTCGGCCCCGAGGTCCCCAGCGAGGAGCTCATCTGGCAGGACCCGGTTCCGGCCGGCACCCCGCTCGACGACAGCGCTCTGGAGACTGTCAAGGCCGCGGTCCGCGACTCGGGTCTGACGGTCTCGCAGCTCGTGTCGACAACGTGGGCCGCGGCCTCCTCGCACCGCGTCTCGGACAAGCGCGGCGGCGTCAACGGCGGCCGCCTCCGTCTCGAGCCGCAGCGCAGCTGGGAGGTCAATGAGCCTGCCGAGCTCGACCAGGTGCTTCCCGTGCTCGAGGGCATCGCAGAGCAGACCGGTGCATCGTTCGCCGATGTTCTGGCCATCGCAGGTGCCGTCGGAGTCGAGACCGCGGCCAAGGCCGCCGGCCATGAGATCACCGTGCCCGTCACCACCGGACGCGGAGACGCAACTCAGGAGCAGACGGATGTGGATTCCTTCAGCTTCCTCGAGCCCACCCACGACGGCTTCCGCAACTACCTCACCGAGGATCTGCCGCTCAAGGCCGAGTACCTGCTGCTCGACCGCGCCAGCCTGCTCGGACTCACTCCTCCGGAGATGACTGTGCTCATCGGTGGGCTGCGGGTCCTGGGCGTCAACTTCGACGGCTCCGAACTCGGTGTCTTCACCGACCGTCCGGGCGAGCTGACGAATGACTTCTTCGTCAACCTCCTCGAACTCGGCAACACGTGGAAGCCCGTCGGCCCATCGGAGACCGCCGATGTCTACGAGTGCTTCTCCCCCTCCGGTGAGAAGCTGTGGACCGGCAGCCGGATCGATCTCCTCTTCGGAGCGAACTCCGAGCTGCGCGCCATCGCCGAGGTCTACGGATCCGATGACGCCGGTGAGAAGTTCGTCGCCGACTTCGTCAAGGTCTGGACCAAGCTCGTCGAAGCCGACCGCTACGATCTCCACCGCTGAGGTTGTGCCCGCAGCTCAGCGCGATGTCACCCGCACCGGCTGAGCTCTGAGGCCTCCGAGGAGAAGACAGGTGCCCCCACCGTTCGCGGTGGGGGCATCTGCGTACTCGATTCGGGCCGCTAGGTCCTCGGTTCGGGCCGTTGGGTTCTGCGGAGACCGAACCGGCTGCGTGCCGGACACCCACCCGCGACACGGGGTTCCCGCTACACTGGCTTCATGCCCCATGACGATTCCCCGCCGCCTCCGGCTCGGCGCATCCGCGCCTCCGACAAGGACCGCGATGCCGTGCTCGGGGTCATCACCGAGGCCGTCTCCTCCGGTCGTCTCGATCCGAACGAGACCGCCGAGCGGCAGGACGAAGCCATCTCGGCGAAATTCCTCGACGAACTGATCCCGCTCATCGAAGATCTGCCGGAGGGACACGAACTCCTCCGCGCACTGCAGCGACAGACCGGGCAAGGCGGAGCCCCGGGCACCGCTGTGACTCGGAGCGGGTCGAACGTGCCGGGGCCCTTGGCCGATCCCGGCTCAGCGTCTCCGATGAATTCCGTGGCGGTTCTCTCCGGCCGCGAGGTCGATGTTCCTCCGGGGACCGCAGCGGTGACCACCTATGCGCTCATGGGCGGGGACGACATCGACCTCTGCGATGTGATGGGACCCGGTGTGACGGTCGAGCTCGCGAGCTACGCGATGTGGGCGGGGCATAACATCTTCGTCCCGCCGGGTGTGCGCATCCGCGATGAGACGATCAACATCATGGCCGGCAACGAGATCCGCGCGTCGGCCAAGGGAGACGGGTCCAATGGGATACTCGTCCTCAAGGGCTTCTCACTCATGGCCGGACACGATGTGCGGCTTGCCAAAGGCTACCGAGCAAAGGATCAGGGACAACTGGAATGAAGATCGGCGTACTCACCTCGGGTGGAGACTGCCCGGGTCTCAATGCAGTCATCCGCGGCATCGTCCGCAAGGGAATCCGCACCCACAATGCCTCATTCGTCGGCATCCGCGACGGCTGGCGCGGACTGCTCGATGATGACATGTTCGACATGTCGATGCTCGACGTCCGCGGCCTCTCCGGACGCGGCGGCACGATCCTCGGCACGTCCCGCACCCATCCCTATGAAGGCGGCGGACCCGATCGGATGCGCGAGGTCATGGCGGCTCACGACATCGATTCGCTCATCGCCATCGGCGGCGAAGGTACTCTCGCAGGTGCCTCTCGGCTGGTCCATGAGGAGGGTCTTCATATCGTCGGAGTGCCCAAGACCATCGACAACGATCTCGGCAACACGGACTACACCTTCGGCTTCGACACCGCCCAGTCCATTGCCACCGAGGCGATCGATCGGCTGCGCACCACGGCCGAATCCCATCATCGATGCATGGTCATCGAAGTCATGGGCCGCAATGTCGGGTGGATCGCCCTGCACGCAGGAATGGCAGCCGGTGCACATGCGATCCTCATGCCCGAGTTCCCCGTCTCCTTCGACCAGATCGCCGCCTGGGTGACCTCGGCGAGAGAACGCGGACGCGCACCCATCGTCGTCGTTGCCGAAGGCTTCATCCCTGAGGGGCTCGACTCACAGATCGCTGACCAGGGTGTCGACAACAAGGGACGGACCCGCCTCGGCGGGATCGCGAATCATCTGGCGCCGAAGATCGAGGAGATCACAGGCATCGAGTCCCGTGCCACAATCCTCGGACACCTGCAGAGAGGCGGCTCCCCCACTGCCTACGACAGGGTCCTGTCGACCCGGCTGGGGATGGCGGCCGCCGATCTGGCCCAGCACGGCCACTGGGGCAAGATGGCCAGCCTCAAGGGCACCGACATCGTCTCCGTCGAGATGTCTTCAGCCGTCGATAGCCTCAAATCGGTGCCTCTGCACCGGTGGGAAGAGGCACAGGTCCTCTTCGGCTGAGCCCTTCGCCCGAGAGAACGGCGCGGAAACACCTGCCAATGACAGGAGGGGCACCCACCAGATGGTGAGTGCCCCTCCTGTCTGCCTGCCGGCTCGGGATCAGCGGGTCAGCTGAACGCCCCGTAGTCGTAGTCCTCCAGCGGGATGGCGGAGCCCGAATCGGCCCCGATGCCCGCGTAGAAGTCGCCGTAGCTGTTGGTGAACATCTCGGCCTTGGCCTCTTCGGTCGGCTCCACCACGATGTTGCGGTGGGTCTGCAGGCCGGTGCCCGCAGGGATGAGCTTACCGAGGATGACGTTCTCCTTCAGCCCCATGAGCGTATCCGACTTGCCTTCCATGGCCGCCTCGGTGAGGACGCGGGTGGTCTCCTGGAAGGACGCGGCCGACAGCCACGATTCGGTCGCCAGCGAAGCCTTCGTGATGCCCATGAGCTCATCACGTGCCGATGCCGGCTGGCCGCCCTCGGCGACCACACGGCGGTTCTCCGCCTGGTAGCGACCACGGTCGACGAGCTCGCCGGGCAGCAGGTTCGTGTCGCCCGACTCGATCACGGTCACGCGACGCAGCATCTGCCGCACGATGACCTCGATGTGCTTGTCGTGGATGCCCACCCCCTGCGAACGGTAGACCTTCTGGACCTCCTCGACGAGGAAGCGCTCGGCCTCGCGACGACCGCGGATGCGCAGGACCTGCTTCGGGTCGACCGCACCGACGATGAGCTGCTCGCCGGCCTTGACGTGCTGTCCGTCCTCGACGAGGAGACGGGCGCGCTTGGAGACTGCGTGCTCGATCTCGTCGCTGCCGTCATCAGGTGTGATGATGACGAAGCGGGTCTTGCGGCTGTCGTCGATCTTCGCCCGACCGGTCGCCTCGGCGATGGGGGCGAAGCCCTTCGGTGTGCGGGCTTCGAAGAGCTCGGTCACACGGGGCAGACCCTGGGTGATGTCACCCGAGGACGCAGCGGCACCACCGGTGTGGAAGGTCCGCATCGTCAGCTGGGTGCCGGGCTCACCGATCGACTGGGCAGCGACGGTGCCGATGGCCTCGCCGATGTCCACGAGCTTGCCGGTCGCCATGGAGCGGCCGTAGTGCTCGGCGGAGATCTGCGTATCCGAATCCGCGGTCAGCACCGAGTGGACCTTGATCTCCTCGATCCCGGCGGCCACGAGAGCGTCGACAGTCGCAGCGGTGACATCGGACTTCGCGGGAACGATGACATTGCCCTCGGCGTCGGTGACGTCGTTGACGGTGAGTCGACCGTAGACGCTGGTCTCCGCGTACTCGTGCGGGACGAGGTTGCCCTCGTGATCGCGTTCGGCGACCGGCAGGGTGATGCCCTTGTTCGAATCGGCGTCGGCGGTGCGGATGATGACGTCCTGCGACACATCGACAAGACGACGCGTCAGGTAACCGGAGTCAGCGGTACGCAGAGCGGTGTCGGCCAGACCCTTACGAGCACCGTGCGAAGCGATGAAGTACTCCAGCACCGCCAGACCCTCACGGTAGTTCGACACGATCGGACGAGGGATGATCTCACCCTTCGGGTTCGTCACCAGACCGCGCATACCGGCCAGCTGACGCACCTGCATCCAGTTGCCGGAGGCACCGGATTCGACCAGACGCAGCACCGAGTTCTCCTCGGGGAAGTTCGTGCGCATGATCTGGTCGACCTTCTCGGTCGTCTCGGTCCAGAGCTTGACGAGCTCGTTGCGGCGCTCGTCATCTGTGAGCGCACCGAGTTCGTACTGCTGCTGGACCTTCGTGTCGATGGCCTCGGCGTCGTCGAGGATCTCGGCCTTAGCCTCGGGCGAGACGACATCGGACATGGCGATGGTGATGCCCGAACGGGTGGCCCAGTAGAAGCCGCCGGACTTGAAGTTGTCCAGCGTGTGGGCGACCTCGACCTTCGGGTACTCCTCGGCGAGGTGGTTGACGATCCGGCTCAAGGCCTTCTTGTCGATCGTCGAGTTCACGAAGGTGTAGTCGGCAGGCAGGTATTCGTTGAACTGCGCGCGACCCAGGGTGGTCTGCACATCCAGCGGATCACCGGCTTCCCAGCCCTCGGGCAGGTCCATGTCCGCCCCGGGAACGACGTTCTCCAGACGGATGGTCACCGGCGAACCGAGATCGAGCTCACCGCGGTCGAAGGCCATAATGGCTTCGCCCATACCGGAGAAGGAACGTCCCTCACCGGCCAGTCCCTTGCGCTCGGAGGTGAGGTGGAACAGACCGATGATCATGTCCTGTGAGGGCATGGTCACGGGCTTGCCATCCGAGGGCTTGAGGATGTTGTTGGCCGAGAGCATGAGGATGCGGGCCTCGGCCTGCGCCTCGGGGCTCAGCGGCAGGTGCACGGCCATCTGGTCACCGTCGAAGTCGGCGTTGAACGCCGAGCACACGAGCGGGTGCAGCTGGATGGCCTTACCCTCGATGAGCTGGGGTTCGAAGGCCTGGATGCCCAGACGGTGCAGGGTCGGTGCGCGGTTGAGCAGCACCGGGTGTTCGGTGATGACCTCTTCGAGGACGTCCCACACCTGCGGGTGCTGGCGCTCGACCATGCGCTTGGCCGACTTGATGTTCTGCGCATGGTTGAGATCGACCAGGCGCTTCATCACGAAGGGCTTGAACAGTTCCAGGGCCATGGTCTTGGGCAGACCGGCCTGGTGCAGGTGCAGCTGCGGACCGACGACGATGACCGAGCGGCCCGAGTAGTCCACGCGCTTACCGAGCAGGTTCTGACGGAAGCGTCCCTGCTTGCCCTTGAGCATGTCCGACAGCGACTTGAGCGGGCGGTTGCCCGGTCCGGTCACCGGGCGTCCGCGACGACCGTTGTCGAACAGCGAGTCCACGGCCTCCTGCAGCATCCGCTTCTCGTTGTTGACGATGATCTCGGGAGCGCCGAGGTCGAGCAGACGCTTGAGCCGGTTGTTGCGGTTGATGACGCGACGGTAGAGGTCGTTGAGATCCGAGGTCGCGAAGCGGCCGCCGTCGAGCTGCACCATCGGTCGCAGCTCGGGCGGGATCACCGGCACGACGTCGAGGACCATGCCCTCGGGGTTGTTGTCGGTGGTCAGGAACGCGTTGACGACCTTGAGGCGCTTGAGCGCACGGGTCTTGCGCTGCCCCTTGCCCGTGGCGATCAGCTCACGCAGCTTCTCGGCTTCGGCCTCGAGGTCGAAGTCGATGAGACGCTTCTGGATCGCCTCGGCGCCCATGGCGCCGGTGAAATAGAGACCGAAGCGATGGAACATCTCGCGGTACAGGCTCTCGTCGCCTTCGAGGTCGTTGACCTTGAGGTTCTTGAACCGGTCCCACACCTGCTCGATACGGTCGACCTCGCGGTCGGCGTTCTTGCGCAGCTTGTCCATTTCCTTCTCGGCGGTGTCGCGCAGCTTCTTCTTGGCCTGGGCGGTGCCGCCGTCGGCCTCGAGCGCGGCGAGATCCTCTTCGAGCTTCTTGGCACGACGGTCGATGTCGGCGTCACGGCGGGTGCCGATCTGCTGCTTCTCGACGTCGATCTTGTTCTGCAGGCTGGGCAGATCACGGTGACGGGAGTCCTCGTCGACCGAGGTGATCATGTAGGCCGCGAAGTAGATGACCTTCTCAAGATCCTTCGGGGCCAGGTCCAGCAGGTACCCCAGACGGGAGGGAACGCCCTTGAAGTACCAGATGTGGGTCACGGCAGCGGCGAGTTCGATGTGGCCCATGCGCTCACGGCGCACCTTGGCACGGGTGACCTCGACACCGCAGCGTTCGCAGATGATGCCCTTGAAGCGGACGCGCTTGTACTTTCCACAGGCGCACTCCCAGTCGCGAGTGGGGCCGAAGATCTTCTCGCAGAAGAGTCCGTCCTTCTCCGGCTTCAGGGTCCGGTAGTTGATGGTCTCAGGCTTTTTCACCTCACCGTGTGACCAGCCGCGGATGTTCTCCGCGGTGGCAAGACCGATGCGCAGTTCATCAAAGAAATTGACGTCAGGCACGTAAATCCTCTTTCCTGGCGATGAACGTCTCGTTCATCAAAAAGTTGTGTCGGTTGAAGTGGAAGTCCTCAGACTTCTTCTACGGTCTGTGCTTCGCGACGGGACAGGTCGATGCCGAGCTCTTCAGCGGCACGGTAGACTTCGTCCTCCGACTCGCCCATCTCGACCTGGCCTCCGTCGGAAGACAGGACTTCGACGTTGAGGCACAGGGACTGCATCTCCTTGATGAGGACCTTGAACGACTCGGGGATTCCCGGATCGGGCAGGTTCTCGCCCTTGACGATGGCTTCGTAGACCTTCACACGGCCCGGGATGTCATCGGACTTGATCGTCAGAAGCTCCTGCAGGGTGTAGGCGGCGCCGTAGGCCTCGAGGGCCCAGACTTCCATCTCACCGAAGCGCTGACCACCGAACTGCGCCTTACCACCAAGCGGCTGCTGGGTGATCATCGAGTACGGTCCGGTCGAACGCGCGTGGATCTTGTCGTCGACGAGGTGGTGGAGCTTGAGCATGTACATGTAGCCGACCGAGATCGGGTACGGGAACGGCTCACCGGAGCGGCCGTCGAACAGCTGCGCCTTGCCCGAGGAGTCGATGAGACGGTCCCCATCGCGGTTCGGGGTGGTCGAATCCAGCAGTCCGCGCAGCTCCTGCTCGTGCGCACCGTCGAAGACCGGGGTGGCCAGGTTGGTGCCGGCCTCGGCCTCGCGGGCCGCCGTCGGCAGCTCCGCCGCCCACTCGGGGTTGCCCTCGATCTTCCAACCCTGCTTCGAGATCCATCCGAGGTGGACCTCGAAGACCTGACCGATGTTCATACGACGCGGCACACCGTGCGGGTTGAGGATGACGTCGACGGGGGTGCCGTCGGCGAGGAACGGCATGTCCTCGACAGGCAGGATCGTCGAGATGACGCCCTTGTTGCCGTGACGGCCGGCCATCTTGTCACCGATGGTGATCTTGCGGCGCTGGGCCACGTAGACGCGGACCATCTGGTTGACGCCGGGCGAGAGCTCGTCATCGTCCTCACGGTCGAAGACGCGGACGCCGATGACGGTGCCGATCTCGCCGTGGGGAACGCGCAGCGAAGTGTCGCGGACCTCGCGGGACTTCTCACCGAAGATCGCGCGGAGCAGGCGCTCCTCCGGTGTCAGCTCGGTTTCACCCTTCGGGGTGACCTTGCCGACCAGGATGTCTCCGTCGGTGACCTCGGCGCCGATGCGGATGATGCCGCGATCGTCGAGATCGGCCAGCGCGTCGGGAGAGATGTTCGGAATGTCCCGGGTGATCTCTTCGGCACCGAGCTTGGTGTCGCGAGCGTCGACCTCGTGCTCCTCGATGTGGATCGAAGACAGGACATCGTCCTGGACGAGGCGCTGGGAGAGGATGATCGCATCCTCGAAGTTGTAGCCTTCCCAGGACATGAACGCCACGAGGAGGTTCTTGCCCAGAGCCATCTCACCGTTCTCGGTGGACGGACCGTCGGCGAGGACGGAACCGGCTTCGACGCGGTCCCCCTCGTCGACGAGGATGCGCTGGTTGTACGAAGTGCCGTGGTTCGAACGCTTGAACTTCGAAGCCTTGTAGGTCATCTGGGTTCCGTCGTCGGCGAGCACCGTGACATAGTCCGCGGAGACCTCGGTGATGACACCGGACTTCTCGGCGGTGATGACATCACCGGCGTCGACTGCGGCACGATACTCCATGCCGGTGCCCACGACCGGGGACTCCGCCATCACCAGCGGCACGGCCTGGCGCTGCATGTTCGCCCCCATGAGGGCGCGGTTGGCATCGTCGTGCTCGAGGAACGGGATGAGAGCTGAAGCCACTGACACCATCTGACGTGCGGAGACGTCCATGAAGTCGATCTGGTCATACTGGACCAGCTCGGCTTCGCCGCCGCCGCCCTTCGGACGGGCCAGAACCTCGACCTCGGCGAAACGATGCTCTTCGGTCAGCGGCGCGTTGGCCTGCGCGATGTTGAAGTCGAGTTCGTCATCGGCGGTCAGATACTGGGTGTCATCGGTGACGACACCGTCGACGACCTTGCGGTAGGGCGTTTCGATGAAGCCGAACGGATTGATGCGGGCGTACGAGGCCAGCGAACCGATGAGGCCGATGTTCGGACCTTCGGGGGTCTCGATCGGGCACATACGGCCGTAGTGGGAGGGGTGGACGTCGCGGACTTCCATGGCGGCGCGGTCACGCGAGAGACCGCCGGGGCCCAGCGCGGAGAGGCGGCGCTTGTGGGTCAGACCCGCGAGCGGGTTGTTCTGATCCATGAACTGGCTCAGCTGGGAGGTGCCGAAGAACTCCTTGATCGCAGCCACCACCGGGCGGATGTTGATCAGCGTCTGCGGCGTGATCGCCTCGACGTCCTGCGTGGTCATGCGCTCACGCACAACGCGCTCCATGCGCGACAGACCCGTGCGGATCTGGTTCTCGATGAGCTCACCGACCGCGCGGATGCGGCGGTTGCCGAAGTGGTCGATGTCGTCGAGCTTGACGCTGAGTTCGACCTCTTCGCCGTCCCGGGTGCCCTTGGCGGTCTCCACTCCGGCGTGCAGGGACACGAGGTAGCGGATGGTGGCCACGATGTCATCGGTCGAGAGCACCGAATCCGACAGCGGAGCCTCGACACCGAGCTTGCGGTTGAGCTTGTAGCGGCCGACCTTGGCCAGGTCGTAGCGCTTCGGGTTGAAGTACAGGTTGTTGAGCAGGTTGCGAGCGGCCTCGGCCGTCGCCGGCTCTGCCGGGCGCAGCTTCTTGTAGATGTCGAGCAGCGCCTCGTCCTGCGTGCTCACGGTGTCCTTGGCCATCGTCTCGCGGATGGACTCGAACTCGCCGAACTCCTCGAGGATCTTCGCCTCGCTCCAGCCGAGGGCCTTGAGGAGGACGGTCACGGACTGCTTGCGCTTGCGGTCGAGGCGGACGCCGACCTGGTCGCGCTTGTCGACCTCGAACTCCAGCCAAGCACCGCGGGAGGGGATGATCTTCGCAGTGAAGATGTCCTTGTCCGTGGTCTTGTCGACGCTCGATTCGAAGTAGGCGCCCGGTGAGCGGACGAGCTGTGAGACGACGACGCGTTCGGTGCCGTTGACGATGAACGTGCCCTTGTCGGTCATCAGGGGGAAGTCACCCATGAACACGGTCTGGCTCTTGATCTCGCCCGTGTTGTTGTTCATGAACTCGGCGGTGACGTACAGCGGCGCCGAGTAGGTCATGTCGCGTTCCTTGCACTCGTCGATCGAGTACTTGGGCGATTCGAACCGATGCTCGCGGAACGACAGCGACATGGATCCGCCGAAGTCTTCGATCGGCGAGATCTCTTCGAAGATGTCCTCGAGTCCGGAGGTGGTCGCGACGGAGTCGTCTCCGATTTCGATGGCCTCGGCGACGCGGTCCTGCCACGCCTCCGATCCGATCAGCCAGTCGAAGCTGTCCGTCTGCAGACCGAGCAGATCGGGAACCTCGAGGGGCTCGCGAATCTTCGCGAAGGAAATTCTCTGGGGGGGATTAGCGGTCCTGGTGTTGTCGTTGGCGGCGGCCAATTGGTTCCTTCCGAGTGCTTCACCATCTGATACTTCGTCTGCCCACTCGTCTTCGCTTCGACGACCCGCGGGTGTGTCGGATTTCGACTCCCGGCGTCGACGTGGTTCACTTGAGTGGAAATGACGTGCCCACCGCTATATGAAGGCACACCACAGGCAGAACGATGCAAATATCAAGCTTATAGCATCAGGTCAAGTCACGCAAGGATCTTCTTCCACAGGCCGACCCAGCCCACGACTTCGAACCCTGCCCGCTCGTTGATCGCCAGCATCCACGAGTTCTCCGCCGCGTTCCACGTGTAGACGCGTTCGACCTCCGATCCCTCCAGCAGCGCCGCATGGTTGGAGCTCTTCAGCCTCGCACCCAAACCGTGGCCGCGATGCTCGCGGACGACGAGCGTGGCGCCCTGAAAGGCCACATGGGGTCGCTGGGCATAGCTGACGACCTCGGTGAAGCCGACGCCCTCACCGTCGTGGAGGGCCAGCGCCGTCTGCGTCCGCCCTCCTGCCTGCTCCCGGTCCGCTTCGAGCGCCCGAACCCGCGCGGGGTTCCAGATCTCCTCGTCCTGGAGATCCGCTGCGCCCGGCACATCTGTCGACATCCTCTGCCTCAGCAGGGCGATGGACTGCACGTGCTCGTGCGGGGCCGGGCCCGCCCAAGTGCGGATGACATATCCTTCGTCTGCTCCGACTCGGTCCCCGACTCCGGCCGCCGACCGCTCCGTCTCCCCCAGCCGGGTCGCCCAGTTGCCTGGCGAGCTGCCCACGCTGCCTGGCGAGCTGCCCTGTGCGCCTGGCGTACTGTCCTGGATGTTCGCGACGGAGCACCGCTCGAGCTGTTGGAGACCGTAACCACGCCGAAGGGCGAAAGCGACCTCGGCTCGTTCGGCCGGAAGACTGCCGGTGCCGGCGGCCGCGGCGATCCTGGGTCTGCGCGGATCAGCGTCGAAGTCCGCAGCGGGAACTTCGCACCACGCGTTCAGCCGCGTCCTCCCGGCATCTCCCAGGTGGCGTTCCATGACCGTGAGCAGCTCGGTTCCCAGCCCCGAGCGCCTCCGTTCGGGCAGGACGCCCGCGTAGACATCGGCGACATCGGTGTTGTCCTGCAGACTGAGATACGCGCCGGCCTTGGCCACGAGCCTGCCGTCGACGCGACCCAGCCAGATCTCGTGCGATGTGAATTCGTCGGTGCGCACGAGTTTGCTGCGCACCGACCCGGGAAGAGGGTCGAAGTCCTCTCCGTATCCGAGAGCGCGGTTGATCCTCCGGTCGAAGTCGACGATCTCGTCGAGCAGCACGTCGACTGCCGGATCAGCGAGGGCGCCGGCGCGGATATGTGTGATCTCCATCGATCCCCTCATTCGCAGAGCAGCTGATGAATGCGATCCTAGCCGCCGAGCCCGGGCGCCGACAGTGATCGGAGTCAGCTCCGTCCTGCCCCGGTTCGCTCGCAGCGCCCGATCTCATGCCCCTAGAATCATCGCATGACGACAATCAGCGTGCTCAGCTCCGATCCGGCCGCCGTCAACTGCGGGATCATCACCGGCAGCACGAGCAGCCTCATCGTCGATGCCGGACCATGCCCGGATGCGGGCAGACGTCTCGCCGACCGCGCGGCCCGACTCCGCGGCCGATCCCCCGCCGCGACAGAGATCGATCTGGTCATCACCCACGATCATTGGGACCACTGGTTCGGGGCCGCCGCGCTGCTCGCAGCGGGAGCGGGCCGGGCCTTCGCCTCGAGCAGCTTCGCCACCGATCAGGAGGGCAGCGCATGGCTCGCCCTCGATGCTCTTCGCCACGACCCCGCCACAGCCGAGTTCGCCGCGCAGCTGCCCGTCGATCCCGGTGAGCTCTTCGTCGACGTGACGCCGGTCGCACCGTCGTCCTCGGGACCGGCCGAGGTCGACCTCGGCGGCTGCCGGGCCGAGTTCCATGTCCTCGAAGGGCATTCGACCGCCGATCTCGTCGTCCGTCTGCCCGACCTCGGTGTCGTCTTCGTCGGCGATCTCATCGAGGAGGGCGACGCCCCGCAGGCGGGTGCGGATGCCTCGCTCAGCCACTGGACGAACAGTCTTCGCACGGTCCTCGACTTCGCGGAGGCGACGACATTCGTCCCGGGGCACGGAGTGCCCGTGGACCGCGGATTCGTGCAGCGTCAGCTCGCAGACATCGATGGGATGCGACTTCACCAGGACGACGCCGAGGTGGCCCTGCCCGCACGGACGATGCCCGGTGATCATGATCGTCGCGTGCCCCGAGAGCTCAGGCTTCTCTGAGCGGCGATCCTCGATCGCATCCTCAGCGGGGCGGCTGCGATTTGAGAGCCGTGACGAGATCTCCGCCGATGGCGCCGAAGAGGGTCTCCGCCCACACACTGGCACCCTCGACATACGGCCGGTCCCCATCGAAGATCCACTGCAGGTCTCTGCCGTCCCGCAGATCGCTCTCGCAGACCGAGCACACCGGAACACGCGCCGCCTGCGATCCGACCGACACCGGCGAGGTCGTCTCCGCTTCACCATGCAGCGGGTTGACCGTGCACAGGCTCTCGGGCCGACTCGACCGCGATGAGCGGCTGCGGCCTGCCAGGCTGATCTCTCGGCGCGCCTGCCGCAGCAGCACCATGGCCCCGGCGAGGTCGATGCGTTCGGCCGATTCGTCATCGACGATCACCCTCGCCTCGTGATAGGCGTCGAAGGCCTTCTCGACCTGACTGAGCTCGGCCGAGCTGAGATCATCGGTGCGCAGCTGATCCAGGGAGGAAGCCAACTCGGTGGCTTCAGAGCCGATGTCCTCGCGCAGCGCGCTGCGTTGCAGATGATCGACTCTATGCAGCAGTGAACTGGGCAGTCGGAACCGTTCCCGGCGGCGCGACTCGGCCGCTTTGGCCCGCAGCGTGCGGAAGAGGAAGATCCCACCGATGACCAGCGCCAGGACGAGGATCGAGCCGCCCAGGAACAGTGGGGCGAAGCTGCCGCTGCCGGTGTCCTGGACCACGTCGCTGCCCGGCTGCTGCTGTTCGGCGACGGTATCGCCGGATTCGACGTGTTCCTGCGGATCCTCATAGAAATCGAGGAGCACATTGAGTTTCGACACCGACGGGGTGGAAGTGTTCCAGGAATCATAAGCGTTGAGCTGCTGATCCATGACTTCCATCTTCTTCTCGTGGTGTGCGTCGGTGAAGTATGTGTCGACCGCGATGCCGGTGCCGTCGTCGATCATGACGAATGCGCCTTCGGCGCCGGTGAAGACCTTGACCTGCTGGAGCAGGTCTCGGTCGACGCTGCCATGCTCGGATTCCACTGCGATGACGTAGACATCGAAGTCGAGGTCCTTGACCGTGGCTTCGGCCTTGTCGACGAGACGACCGTCCAGGGTGTCCGCAACCGCGGGGTCGATATAGAAGGGATCGGTCTTCAGCGCTTGGGCGATCTGTTGTGCGTCCACGTCGTTCTGGCTCATTTCCTCTGCTGCTGGGTCTGTGGCAGGCCGTCCTCAGGGAACTGGCGCCTGCGGCACCAGCTGCGGACACCGAGGACCCCGCCCACGGCCAGTCCGCCGCCGATGATCAGGCCGATCCCCGCTCCGCCCACTGCCGAGCCGGTGGTGTAGCGGAGTGTCCTCGGGTCCTCCTCATCCTCCTCATGGACGACGATCGGATTCCCGCTGGGATCGAACGAGGCGCCGTAGCCGAAGTCCTCCTCCTCGACCGGCGCGGCGGCCAGCGCCCGGGCGAAGGACAACCCGGTCTGCGACAGGGAATCGTCGTCGACGGTGCCGGGACGCCTGTCGATATCCCGGGAGATCCCCTTGTTCGCCACCGCCTCCCGGTTGCTCGCGATCACAAGAACCGTGGCCTCGTCATCGGGCACCTCGGCGATGATGCGATTGGCCAACAGGTCCGCTTGCCCATCTGTGTCGTCGAGTTCTGTGGCAGCCAGGAATGCCACGTAGAGCGGTGGGTCGCTTGCATCGATCTCATCGTGGATGCCTGCGATGTCCTCGTCGCGCATCTCGAAGGCGAGGTAATCGTCGATCCAGACCGGATCCTCCTCGAAGGAGCGGGCGATCTCCTGGTATCGCGAACGATCGTAATCGGCATCGTACTGGCTCTCGATGCGGTCCGAATAGATGCTGTCGACCTGCGGCCGGTCGCTGTCGGCTTCCGCGATGCGGGCATCTTTGGCCTCGTCGAACAGGGAGATGCTGTACATCGTCGACCCGATGGCGACGATGATGAAGAGCAGAAGCGCGATTCCGGCCCTCATCGGACCGGGACCGTCTCCAGCGGGTTTCCTCCTGCCTGCCGTGCGCTGAATCATCACGGGCTCTCCCCCATCGTTCCCGCCGCCTTCGGGGCCCTGGCCAGAATCGCCGTCTCGAGTGCTTGGAAGCTGCCGAATCCACTGGTCGCGTAGGCATCATCACGGAGGAAATAGGGTACAGGTCTGACTCTCTTCGCTCCGGGACGTTTGGGCACCATCAAGGTCACAGGATCGTGACCGGTGGTCAGGTCGTCGCGGCACGCGTCGCAGGCGTTGACCGTCAGCGCGGTCGACTTCTGCTTCCAGACGACCGGTTCGATGCTGCCGGTGTGACTGGGCAGGAAGAAGCAGAACAGCGGCTCCTCGACATCCTCGCCGCCGCGGAGGGCACGGCGGATCCACTTGTCGGTTCGGCTCAGACAGTGGACCGCCATCCGGTGGGAGAAATCCTCGGAGTCGGCCCAATCGGGATGGGCCTGAGAGATCGCGGCGACCGCGTTCTGGACGCGGCGACCTCGATCGTACATCTGCCACAGGCCGTCCTCAGCAGCGTAGGGCTCGGGCAGCGGCTCGCTGATGTGCGCGACCCGCGAACGCAGATCGAAGTGCTTCGTCAGCTCCGGCGCCGTCGTCAAACCGGCTCTCCACGCGTAGCGCCTTCTTCGTGCGAGCAGCCAGGTGGTCAGCCCCGCGGCGGCAAGCGCAGTCGCTCCCATGACGAGGACATCGGGGGCCCCTTCGTCGAGATCCCATTTCTCGATGTAGTCCTCGTTGGACTGACCGACGTCCTTCGGATCGAATTGCGGAGGGCTAGGTGCCGGTGCGCCGCCGGCCGCTGCGAGGAGGATCTGCATCTGATAGGGCACATTGAGTTCCACCGGGAGGAAGTCGTCGGATGCCGATCTCGTCAGGCCCCCTCCTCCTCGGGGGACGATCGGTCCGAGGTCGGAGACCAGATATGGCCATGATCTGGAGCCGCCGCCTGCTGTGGCGAAGAGAACGAGAACCTGTTCGGCGTCGCGGCTCTCGTACATTGTCTGGGCCAGATTCGAGGTGACTCTGCCCCAGTCCTCGAGATTGCCTGGGCCGTCCGGCTGGTCAGGGAGGACGGCGATGAAATAGGGCAGATCGGACTCGGCCGCCTCGCTGGAAGCGTGTTCGATGCTGTCGAGCTGGTTGCGGCTCAGACCGTCTTCGATGACGGGCTCGATGAAGAGCGGATCCTTCGCCCAGGCCTCCTGCAGACGAGAACGCAGGTGGTTGAGCAGCTCGTCTTCAGTGGTCGTGGTCGAGGTCACCCGACAAGAGTAGTAGGTTTGCGCGGAGATTCACAGCACACCCGCGTCGGCTCCGAACGGGGGCGGGGAAGCGAAGAACCCCCACAGCCGCAGCTGTGGGGGTTCGAAGCCTCGACAGCGGTCAGACCGCTGCCGGTGGGATCACTTGAGGGTGACGGTCGCGCCGGCAGCCTCGAGGGTCTCCTTGGCCTTCTCGGCGTCTTCCTTCGAAGCGCCTTCGAGGACGGCCTTGGGAGCTCCGTCGACGAGGTCCTTGGCTTCCTTGAGTCCGAGGGAGGTGAGTCCACGGACTTCCTTGATGACGGGAACCTTCTTCTCGCCGGCCGATTCGAGGATGACGTCGAACTCGGTCTGCTCTTCAGCAGCAGCGGCCTCTCCGCCTCCGGCGGCAGGGGCGACTGCGACGGCGGCGGCCGGGGCGGCAGCCTCGACGTCGAATTCCTCTTCGAACTTCTTGACGAACTCGGAGAGTTCGATGAGGGTGAGCTCCTTGAAAGCTTCGATGAGCTCGTCGGTGGTGAGCTTAGCCATGGTGGCTAGTCCTTCCTGTGATGGTCACTGACAGTGACCGGGTTTGATGGGTGTGATGCTCCGGCATCAGGAAGCAGGAGTGTCGTCCTGCTTCTCGCGGAGGGCATCGACAGTGCGCGCGGCCTTGACCAGCGGAGCGGTGAACAGGTAAGCCGCCTGGTGGAGGCTTGCCTTCATGGCACCGGCTGCCTTTGCAAGCAGCACTTCGCGGGATTCGAGGTCGGCGAGCTGGTTGACCTGCTCGGCGCTGAGAGCGGCTCCATCGAAGTAACCGCCCTTCACCACGAGCTGGGAGTTCGCCTTGGCAAAGTTACGCAGAGCCTTGGCAGCCTCAGGGGGTTCGCCGTTGACGAACGCGATCGCGGTGGGCCCGTTGAGGTGCTCATCGAGACCGGTGACTCCGGCTTCCTTGGCTGCAATCTTGGTCAGCGTGTTCTTTACCACGGCGTAGCTGACGTTCTCACCGAGAGAAACGCGCAGTTCTTTCATCTGCGCGACGGTGAGACCGCGGTACTCGGTCAGCAACACAGCGTCGGAGTTCTCAAACTGCTGTTTGATCTCCTCGACTGCGGCTGCCTTGTCTGGCCTCGCCATGGTGTTCCTTTCATAAGTCGTCCGGTCTGTCCCGACAACAGAAAAAGCGCTCCACGCAGGAAGGCGTGAAACGCTTGGCCGCCGATTCCGAAAGGAATCCAGCGGAAGTATCTCGAGCTCACCTGCGTGGGACACTCACTGGGAGTCTTCGCCCGCGGGCACCTGAATCCGATGGCGAATCCAGGTGGAACCGCAGAGACCGACGGTCTTGGGTGTGTTCAGTCTAGCCAACCCCGTCGCGCCAAGTCCAATCCCGCCCCGAGATCCCCACCACACCTCTCCCCCACGGCATCTGACGGCGGCTCTGGTGCCACGCGCGTGGCACCGGAGCCGCCGTCAGACAGCAGCGAGGTCAGTATTCGATGACGACTCGGCCGTCGATCTTCCCATGGACCATCTCGTCGAAGATCGCGTTGATGTCCTCGAGCGGCCTCTTCGTGAACGTCGGACGGATCTTCCCGGCGGCATAGAATTCGAGCGCCTCGACCATGTCTTGCCGAGTGCCGACGATCGAGCCGCGGATCGTCAGTCCCTTGAGCACGATGTCGAAGATCGGTGCGGGGAAGTCGCCCGGAGGCAGACCGTTGAAGACGATCGTCCCACCCCGGCGGGTCATGTTGATGGCCTGACCGAAGGCCGCCGGGTGCACCGCCGTGACGAGGACTCCGTGCGAGCCGCCGATCTCGGACTGGATGATCTCGGCCGGGTCCTCGGCGAAGGCATTGACGGTGATCTCCGCCCCGTGCTTCTTCGCCAGCGCCAGTTTGTCATCGGCGACGTCGACGGCGACGACACGCATACCCATCGCCACCGCATACTGCACGGCGATGTGACCGAGTCCGCCGATGCCGGAGATGACGACCCACTGTCCCGGCTTGACCTCAGTGCGCTTGAGTCCTTTGTAGACGGTGACTCCGGCGCACAGGACCGGAGCGATCTCATAGGGATCGGAGCCTTCGGGGATGATCGCCGCGAACTTCGTGTCCACGAGCATGTACTCGCCGAAGGAGCCGTTGGTGCCGTAGCCGCCGTTGACCTGCCGCTCGCACAGGGTCTCCCAGCCCTGGCGGCAGTGCTCGCAGGTTCCGCAGGCGCTCCACAGCCACGCATTGCCGATCATCTGCCCGACCTCGACGTCGGTGACGCCTTCGCCGACCTTCTCGACGATGCCCACGCCCTCGTGGCCCGGGATGAGAGGGACCTTGGGCTTGACCGGCCAGTCGCCCTGCGCCGCATGGAGATCGGTATGGCAGACCCCCGAGGCGATGAGCTTGACGAGAGCCTGGCCCGGCCCGGGTTTGGGAATGTCGCTGTCGGTGACGGTGAGCTCCTTGCCGAGCTCTTCGACGATCGCTGCCTTCATTTCGGACATCATTCGCTCCTTTGTGACGATGTGGGGTTTCCTGATCATGCGGGGTTTGAGATCGCAGCGGCGGGCAGAATGTTGCTGCCGCCTCCGGAGTCGGTGCCGGACGGGACCCGGCACCGCTCGGTGAATCGAATCGCTCAGAAGAATCCCTGTGCGTTCTCGGAGTAGCTAACCAGCAGGTTCTTCGTCTGCTGGTAGTGGTCGAGCATCATCTTGTGGTTCTCGCGTCCGATGCCCGAGGCCTTGTAGCCGCCGAAGGCCGCATGCGCCGGGTAGGCGTGATAGTTGTTGACCCACACGCGTCCGGCTTGGATGTCCCTGCCCGCGCGGTAGGCGGTGTTGCCGTCGCGCGACCAGACACCGGCACCGAGGCCGTAGAGGGTGTCGTTGGCCGTGGTCAGGGCATCGTCGTAGCCCGAGAAGGTCGCGACCGAGACGACGGGCCCGAAGATCTCCTCTTGGAAGATGCGCATCGAGTTCGTGCCCTTGAAGATCGTCGGCTGGACGTAGAAGCCGCCGGCGAGGTCGCCGTCGAGTTCGGCCCGGCCACCGCCGGTGAGCACCTCGGCGCCCTCCTGCCGACCGATGTCGAGGTAGGACATGATCTTCTCGAACTGATCGTTCGAGGCTTGGGCGCCCATCATGGTGTCGGTGTCGAGGGGATTGCCCTGGACGATCTTCTTGGTCCTGGCCACAGCCGCCTCGAGGAACGGATCGGCGATCGCGTCCTGGATGAGAGCACGGGACGGGCATGTGCAGACTTCGCCCTGGTTGAGCGCGAACATCGTGAAGCCCTCCAGGGCCTTGTCCGCGAACGCATCGTCTTTCGCCAGCACATCCTCGAAGAAGATGTTCGGCGACTTCCCGCCGAGCTCGAGGGTCACCGGGATGATGTTCTGCGAGGCGTACTGCATGATCAGACGACCCGTGGTCGTCTCACCGGTGAACGCGATCTTCGAGATCCGCTTGTTCGATGCCAAGGGCTTGCCGGCCTCGAGGCCGAAGCCGTTGACGACGTTGAGCACGCCGTCGGGCAGCAGGTCGGCGATGAGTTCGACGAGCACGAGGATCGAGGCCGGCGTCTGCTCGGCCGGCTTGAGGACGATCGCGTTGCCGGCAGCCAGTGCCGGAGCCATCTTCCACACGCCCATGAGGATCGGAAAGTTCCAGGGAATGATCTGGCCGACCACGCCGAGGGGCTCATGGAAGTGATAAGCCACGGTGTCGTCGTCGATCTGGGACAGTCCGCCCTCCTGGGCGCGGATGGCTCCGGCGAAATAGCGGAAGTGGTCGACGGCCAACGGCAGATCCGCGTTGAGAGGCTCACGGATCGCTTTGCCGTTGTCCCAGGTCTCGGCCACAGCGAGCAGCTCGAGGTTCTCCTCGATGCGGTCGGCGATCCTGTTGAGGATGTTCGCCCGTTCGGCCACCGGAGTCTTGCCCCAGGACGGAGCGGCCTTGTGTGCGGCGTCGAGGGCGAGTTCGATGTCGGCGGAGGTGCTGGCAGGAACCTCGGTGAAGGCCTGTCCGGTGACCGGGGTGGGGTTCGCGAAATAGTCTCCGTCGACCGGCGGCACCCACTGCCCTCCGATGAAGTTCTCGTAGCGGGACTTGAAGGTGACGAGCGACCCGTCCTGACCTGGCTGTGCGTAGACAGTCATTGCAACTCCTTTGATGCGTCTGCTTCCACCGGATGTTCTCCGTGTGGTCACGACCCTACCGAGGGCAACGTTGCAAGTGGGTTGCATCACACCGGATCGTGAGCTCCCCGGGACCTCAGCACCCGAGGGCCTCCAGACGCACAACAGCCGCATGGCGCTCGACGGCCTCGGGAGGTGCCAAGCGCAGGACTGTCATGAGGACCTCGACATCGTCGCGGAAGCCGGGCAGATCGGCATAGCGCCACAGCTGCTGCCAGGTTCCGTCCTGGAGCAGCGTCTCCCGTATGAGCGCATCGAACTCTGCACTGATCTCGCGCACACCCGGAGCGTCCGAATCCGGCAGCACGAGCCCGCGGTACTGTCCCAGCGCCGTATCCACGTCCCCCTGGGACAGCGCCTCACGGGCGCGTTCGAGATCGGAGCTGAGCTCACCGCGCAGCCGATAGGGACGGGCATCGATCCGCAGATCGCCGAGACCCTCGATGGCTCTGCGCAGCCGGTTGATCTCGGCGCGCACGGTGACTTCGCTGCCGCCGGACGGCCACAGCAGATCGACGAGGCCGGATCCGCTGACACCGTCGGGAAAACGGTGCAGCAGGAGCAGGATCTCAGCATGCCGCCTCGTCAGTGGCACGGTCGTGCCGTCGGGAGTCTGCAGAGCTGGGCTGGGACCGAAGACGGCGAGCTCGCTCCCGGCCGCCTCGGTGTCCGCACACAGCGCCCGCTGCGGGGTGTAGAGCTGGGACAGCCGCGCGCCTGCGGCCTTCGCCGTCGAGGCGAGCAGCGGCAGCACGATCGACGACACCGCATCGTCGCCGCCGGTGACGTCGATGATGCCGATGACACGACCGGTCAGCGGATGGGTCACGGGAACGGCGCTGCAGCTCCAGGAGTGGACGTCGGGGGCGAAGTGCTCGGCCCGACTGATCTGCACCGCCTTCTTGGACTGCAGAGCCAAGCCGGGCGCCGAGGTGCCCATGACCTCTTCGGACCAGTCCGTGCCCGGAAGGAACCCCATGGCCTCGGCGCGACCCCGCACCGTCCGCTCCCCCTCGACCCACAGCAGCCGTCCCTGCTCGTCACCGAGTGCCGCCAAGAGCCCCGCATCCTTGGCAGGTTCGATGAGGTGCGAACGCAGCAGCGGCATGATCGAGTGGAAGGGGTGACGTCTCCGCACTTCGGCGAGACGGTCGGCCTCATAGGCCACGCGCACCCGGGCTCCGGCAGGATCACGCAGTCGGTCGAGGGAGCGCCCCCACGATTCCAGCACCGAGGCGCGCACCCCCTCGGAGTGCCCGTCCGCATTCCGCTCGTGTTCGCCGAGCATCGACGACGGTGTCTGCAGGCGATCATGTGCTCGCCGCACGGTTCGCTGATAGGCGTCTTCGAGCAGAAGCGTCGAATGCATGACGGATGGTCCACCTCCATCGGCGGGTGTCGGAAGAGAGCCTCGATTGCTCATAATCTAATCGCGAAGCCTTCCCCGGGCAAGGGCGGCAACGGCAGAGGGCGGGAAGCGAAGTGCTCGCTTCCCGCCCTCTGTCAGGCTGCGCCGACGCGCTGATCAGTCGATCAGACGCGCAGGCCCGAGTGGTCGACCGGAACGGCGGGGCCGTTCGAGGTCGTGATCGTCGCCTTGCTGATGTAGCGGCCCTTCGAGGAGGACGGCTTCAGACGCAGGATCTCGTCGATGGCGGCATCGAAGTTCGCCTGCAGCGCATCCTCGGAGAAGGAGACCTTTCCGATGATGAAGTGCAGGTTCGAGTGCTTGTCGACGCGGAATTCGATCTTTCCGCCCTTGATGTCGGTCACGGCCTTGGCGACGTCCATGGTCACGGTGCCGGTCTTCGGGTTCGGCATCAGGCCACGGGGGCCGAGCACCTTGCCGAGCCGGCCGACCTTGCCCATCATGTCGGGGGTCGCGACGGCGGCATCGAAGTCGGTGAACCCTCCGGCCACCTTCTCCAGCAGGTCATCGGAGCCGACGAAGTCAGCACCTGCTTCACGGGCAGCTTCTGCACGGTCGCCGGCGGCGAACACCAGGACCCGGGCGGTCTTGCCGGTACCATGCGGAAGGTTGACGGTGCCGCGCACCATCTGATCCGCCTTGCGGGGGTCAACACCCAGGCGGAGGGCGACCTCGACGGTGGCGTCGTACTTCGCCACGCTGGTCTCTTTGGCCAGGGCGATCGCCTGGGCCGGTTCGTAGTTCACATCTGCGGCGATCTTCTCAGCCGCGGCCTGGTAGGCCTTCGAACGCTTTGCCATCTGCTTTGCTCCTTGCAGTCGTGGTGTGGGCTGCGTGGGCCCTGCCACTGTGTGAGGTGAGGTCTCAGACCTCGATGTCGGTGGTGATGCCCATGGAACGTGCGGTTCCGGCGACGATGCGGTCGGCCTGCTCCGGGGTGTTGGCGTTGAGGTCGGGCATCTTCGTGTTGGCGATCTCACGCACCTGGTCGGCGCTCAGGTGGGCGACCTTGACGGTATGCGGCGTGGCCGAACCCGACTTCACTCCGGCAGCCTTCTTGATCAGCTCAGCCGCCGGCGGGGTCTTGAGAACGAAGGTGAACGAACGGTCTTCGTACACAGTGATCTCGACGGGAACGATGTTTCCGCGCTGGGATTCTGTAGCGGCGTTGTAGGCCTTGCAGAATTCCATGATGTTGACGCCGTGCTGGGCAAGCGCCGGACCGATCGGAGGCGCCGGGTTGGCGGCACCTGCCTGAATCTGGAGCTTGACGAGGCCGGCTACCTTTTTCTTGGGAGGCATGTACGGTCCTTAATCTTGAAGTTTCGATGTGCCAGACGAATACAGCACATCGTTCGACGACGGCCTCCGATGAGGGCCGCAATCAAACCACACCAGTATTCCATGCGCGCCTGCCCGTGAGCAAATGCTCGTGAGCCGGATCACGCCGCCGCCCGGCTCCGCTCGAGCCGGGGCAGGGAGAACGACGAAGGGGCCCGGAATCCTCCGGGCCCCTTCGCTGCCGACCGTCTTGGCGATCAGCTCTCAGTTCTCACAGCTTCGAGACTTGGTCGAAGCCGAGTTCGACGGGGACATCGCGTTCGAAGATCGACAGAAGCACGGTGAGCTTCTGCGATTCGGGGCGGATCTCCTGAATGGTGGCCGGATGACCCTCGAAGGAGCCCTCCTTGACGAGGACGGATTCGCCGACCTCGAACTCCACCTCGGTGATGGGAGCCGACTTGGCGGCGGCCTCGGCGGCCGGTCCCTCGGCAGCGGCGGCCTCGGCCTGGCGCTCTTCGAAGATCGGGGCGAGCATCGAGAAGACCTCGTCGATTGACAGCGGGGTCGGATCATAGGCATTGCCGACGAACCCGGTCACACCCGGGGTGTGGCGCACGGCGCCCCAGGACTCATCAGTCAGTTCCATGCGGACGAGCACGTAGCCGGGGATGCGCACGCGGCGCACCTGCTTGCGCTGGCCGTTCTTGATCTCGACGACGTCTTCCATCGGCACCTGGGACTCGAAGATGTACTCTTCGAGGTTGAGGCTGATGGTGCGGTTCTCGAGATTCTGCTTGACGCGGTTCTCGTAGCCCGCGTAGGAGTGGATGACATACCAGTCGCCCTCCTGCATGCGCAGCTCGGCCTTGAACTCCTCGGCCGGGTCCTCCTCGGCAGCGGTCTCGGCAGCATCGCCCTCAGCGGCGGATTCGGAATCTGCCGACTCCGCGTCCGCTGCCTCGGTCTCGCTCGCCTCTGACTCGGTCGCCTCGGCGTCGACGGCCGGAGCTTCGGATTCGGTTTCGGGCACCACTGCGGCACCCGATTCCTCGGGAGTGACGTCCTGGGTCTCAGGGGTCTCCTGCTCAGGTGAACTGGTATCCGACACCGATCAATTCCTCGCTTCGCGTGTTGTGATTCCCGGATGGGAGTGAAGATTCAGCATAAAGTGTGTCACTGCGGAAGGCGTGTCACCACAGGGGCCACAGCGGCGTTCCGCCGAAGACGAATCCGACGAGCTTGCCGAACACCAGGTCCAGGACCGTGACGAGAAGCATCATGAACAGAATGAAGCCCAGAACCACCAGAGTGTAATTGACCAGCTGCTTGCGCGTCGGCGTGACGACCTTCTTGAGCTCCGCCACAACCTCGCGGAAGAACTGCAGGATTCGTCCGAAGAATCCGAGCTTCTTGGGACCGGAGGCACTGCTGGGTGCGCTGCCAGTCTTCTTTGCCGGTGTGTCGCTCACACATCCTCACTCGGTCGGTTTCGTTTGGGGCTTCACAATTGTTCGTGCCAGTCGAGGACGGCGCCTAGCCGATGGGACTTCGGCAGAGTCAACTGCGCAGGGGTGACAGGACTCGAACCTGCAACCTACGGTTTTGGAGACCGTTGCGCTACCAATTGCGCCACACCCCTTCGATCGAACGGCTCGGACCCTGCGGATCCGGATGCTGTCCAACCACGAGAAACGAGCATACCGTGCCCGACCGCCGTTCGTCGAACCGGTGGCCCCGGCGGACACGGAAGCGTGTCGCCGCTCACTCATTCGGCGGGCTCTTCCTCCGGTGGCTGCGACACCAGCGGCAGCGGCTCAGGGAAGCGCACCCACGGTTCGATGCGCACTTCCTGGTCGGGGGTGACGGTGACGATCTGCACATCGATCGGCCGCTTCGTGGCATTGTCGACGCGGATGATGCTCAGCTCCGCGTTCATCTTCAGCGGGCCGGGCGTCAGCGCATTCGCGAGCGCTCCGCCTGTCGTCGAGCTGAGGTAGCGGACTCCGCTGCCGAAGGTCTCGGGGCCGACTCTGCGATGCCAGTGTCCGCTCAGAGCGTAGTCGGCGCATCCGGCGCGCAGCGTCGGAGCAGCCACGGCGGCATCGTGGATGAGCATGATGTCGAAGTCCGTCTCGCAGGCTTCGTCGCGCAGGCGCTGCGCGTACTGATCGGCGGTGAGGTCGGTCTCGAGCTGCGGACCGGAGCCGAAGACGGTGCGGCGGGGGTCCGGGGAGCCGAAGAAGGTCACCCCGGCCATCTCGGCCGTCGAGTCCTCGAGCACCTCCCATCCGCGGCTCCTGGCGTGCCGTGTCGTCTCCTGCGAATCGTGGTTGCCCTTGACGATCATGCGCGGCAGTTTCTCGGGCAGCTCATCGTCGAGGACGTCGAGGCAGTAGTTCTCGGCGGAGGTTCCGGTCATCGTGATGTCGCCGCCGTCGATGTAGGCGTCGGCACCGCTCAGTTCGGAGACCGCACCGACGACTCGTGCCATACCGATATTGCAGTGGATGTCGGAGCCGAAGACGAAGGTCGTCACTGCCCCGTCCGAGCCTCCCGAGTCCTTCGCGTCCCCCTGTCCGCCGGTCTCGGCGGGTGGGATCATTCCGCGATCGGTCCAGTTGCCCGTGATCGGGCGGTCGTTCCACTGGGTCCGCAGAGCGGTGAGGACCTGGTCGTAGAACGCATCGTTGTCGTCGGCGAAGTCCCGCACCGCGGTGAACGCGGTGTCGATGATCCCGCCGAGGCGGCCGGTGACCTGGGAGCCGGCCAAGGGGGTTCCTTCGAAGGCGGGATCGGCCACGATCGGGTGCGGACGTTTGAGCACGACAGTGCCGAGGCCGGCCAGCACGAGCACGATGACGAGGCCGATGCCGATGAGCTCCTTGCCGGCGAAGGCCCGCATAAGGCCGTCGAGGCGCTGCGGGCCGAGCACGATTCCGACCCCGACGAGTCCTCCGGTGATCAGACACACGGCCAGAGCCCAACGAATGAGGATCTCCCGGGTGAGCCCCTCGACGACCTGATCGATCTGCGCCTGCGGGGACGAGAACAGGGCTGCGTACGAGGCAATGTCACCGCCGAGGGCATCGACGGCTCCCCCGCCGGGGTCCTTCACCTTCGCAGGGTCGGCAGCGGGCCGCTCCTCATCCCGATCGTCGCCGGACACGGGGATCTCCCCGATGTCGACGTGCAGTCCGAGACCGAGAGGGATCGAGTCGTCGGCCGGCACGAGCAGCCGGCCCAAGGGGCCGAAGTCCACGGTCAGCCGGGAGTCCGCGGTGATTCGGTACTGCGCCTCGTGCGGACCGAAGGTGAGGTCGGCTCGGGAGGTGAAGACCGCCCACGGCAGGGTCATCAGAGCGATGACCGCCAGGGCGATGAGAAGAGTGAGGGTTCTGCGACGAGGTGACACGTCCAAGGAAGCCCTCAGCCGTCCAAGGCACAGCCGATGAAGGTCGGCTCGGGTTCGAGCGTGATTCCGAAGGCGTCTTCGACGCCGGTGACGATGGTGCGGGCCAGATCGATCACATCCGAGGTGCTCGCGTGTCCCCGATTCGTCAGCGCCAGGGTGTGCTTGTCGGACAGCGCAGCGCGACCGGCTCCGATGCTGAAGCCCTTGGAGAATCCGGCGTGCTCGATCAGCCAAGCCGCTGAGGTCTTCGTCTTCCCCGCGATCTTCGCCCCGCTGAGCGGATCATTCACCGGGTAGCGAGGAGCTTCGGCCGGCAAGGCGTCGGCGTCGTCGACGATGGGATTGGTGAAGAAGGAGCCCGCAGACCAGGAGTCATGGTCATCGGGGTCGAGCACCATTCCCTTCGACCGGCGCAGAGCGATGACGTGCTCACGCACGAGCGTCGCCGACACGCGGTTGCCGATCTCGACGTCCAGGGCGGAGGCGAGTTGGGCATAGCGGACGGGCAGGGACTGCTCGCTGCGCTTGAGATCGAAGGTCACGGACAGGACCACGAACTGCGGGGTCCCGGCCGCGATCTGCGCGCGTTTGAGCGCCGAGGTGCGGTAGCCGAATTCGAGTTCGACGGCGCTGAGGTGCCGCACCTGACCGGCGACGCGATCGAAGACCTCGACCGAGGTGATGAGCTCACCGACCTCGGTGCCGTAAGCCCCGACGTTCTGGATCGGCGTGGCCCCGACGGACCCGGGGATGCCGGACAGCGCCTCGAGGCCGGAGAGCCCGAGCTCGAGCGTGTGGGCGACGAAATCGTCCCAGTCCTCCCCTGCCTCGGCGGTCACCCGGGTGTCGGTGGTCGTGATCTCGATCGTCGTCACACCGGTGGTCCGTACGACGCACACCGCACCGTCGAAGCCGTCATCGGAGATCAGCAGGTTCGATCCGCCTCCGATGAAGAGGACACCGGTCGGCTCCTCACCGGTCAGGCCCAGCTGATGGGCGCAGCAGAATCCGATCAGCTCATCGCGCGTCTCGGCGACGGTCACATCCGTTGCCGGGCCGCCGAGGCGGAAAGTGGTGAATCTCGACAGAACCTCACTCACGGCTTCGGTCACCGGCTGATCCGGACCTGCGTGCGGCTGAGCACATCGGTGTCACCGGACTTCACGGTGATGTCGATGCGGGCCGTGCCCACAGCGGCATCGACGGCGCCGACCGTGGCGGTCAGCTTCAGCGAAGTCGTCGGTGTCGTGGGGGCTCCGGTGTCTGCGTCGGGGACGAGGACCGGTGCGGAGAACCGTGTCCGATAGTCGACGACCGCGCCCGGATCGCCGAGCCATTCGACGACCGGGGCGATGACCGCACCCATTGAGAGCATGCCGTGGGCGATGACGCCGTCGAGGCCGACTTCGCGGGCGAAGCGTTCGTTCCAGTGGATCGGGTTGTGATCGCCCGAGGCGGCGGCGTAGTCGATCAGCGAGGCCCGGGAGAGGGGAATCTCCGTCTCGACGACGGTGTCTCCGATGGTCAGCTGGCAGAAGTCGATGGGATTCATTCTCCAACTCCTCTCACGACGAGGGTCGAGGTCACGGTGACGACCGGCTGCTCGGCGGCATCGGTGAGCTCGGTGCGGGTGGTGATCATGGCGTTGTCGCCCGCGGCGCGGATGCCGTCGACGTGGGTGACGGCCGAGAGGAGGTCACCGGCGACGATGGGACGAGTGAAGGAGAACTGCTCGGAGCCGTGGACGACCTTCGAGAAATCGATGCCCGAGTCCGGGTCGGAGACATAGGCGGCCTCCGACTTCTGCGCGATGATCACGGGGAACGTGGTCGGTGCGACGACGTCGCGGTAGCCCAGCGCGGCGGCCGCCTCGGCGTCGAAATGGTAATCGGCCTGCGCTCCGGTGGCGCGCGCGAACTCCGCGATCGCCTCTCGGGAGACTTCGTAGGGCTGAGGCAGGGAGAACGAAGCTCCCTGCCTCTCGGTATTCACCGGCATATCCGTTCTCTTTTCAACTGTGGTCGATTTCGACTCCAGCCTAAAGCACGGTCCTCCCGAGCGGCATCTCCGGCTCGTCCGCCTGCGCCCGGGCGTCCGCCTGCATCCGAGCGATCACATAATTCCTGCACCATCGGGGCCGTGACTTCGAAAGTGGTATATGTTGTCCACATCACATTTGCTAAGGAGTAGTGCGATGATGAACGAATCCCCCGTTGCCGACCCAGCGCTCCCCGACGTGCAGACGCGAGAGGACTCGGCTCCGCCGCAGGTCGAGGTCGCTGTCGCCACCGATGCAGCCTATGCCGGCGAGGAGGCCGATCGGGTGCAGATCAGGCGCCCTCTGCGCAACGTCTCCGAAGTCCGACACTTCTTCCGGACGAATCAGACGCCGATCTACTTCGTCGGAGCCACCCCATTCAACCTGCTCGGCCTCGACCGCTGGGTGCGGAACTTCTCCTACATCACCTACTACGACGGCTGGGACGGCGGGCATCCTCGCGTGTTCTCACCGCGCTACAAACCCTATGTCGAGTTCGAGTCGGGCGAAGCGATCAACAACTGGCTGCTGCTCAACGCCGAGGTGCGCGCCCATATGACGCGCAATGTCCCCCACGGCGAACGGGTCAAAGTCGCCATGGTCTTCTTCGACGACGAGACCGAACGGATCTGCCGGGAGCTCGGCTACGACCTCATCCTGCCCTCGGCCGCGCTGCGCAACCAGCTCGACTCGAAGATCGAGACCACGAAGCTCGGCAACGAGGCCGGAGCGTTCTCCGTGCCCAATGTGCTCACGACGGCCGACACCTTTGCCGCTCTCAGTGAGCAGGCCGCCGAGGCGGGGCTCGGCAGCGACCTCGTCGTCCAGACGCCCTACGGCGATTCGGGGAAGACGACTTTCTTCATCTCCTCGTCCTCCGATTGGGAGGCGCACAAGGACGACATCATCGGCGAGCAGCTGAAGGTGATGAAGCGGATCAACAACACCCCGGTCGCGGTCGAGGCGGTCATCACCTCCAGCGGTGTCGTCGTCGGCCCCTACCTCACCGAGTTGGCGGGATTCGCCGAGCTGACCCCGTACAAGGGCGGGTGGTGCGGCAATGAGATGAAGCCCGATGTCCTCACCGTCGAGCAGCGGGCACAGACCCGCGACCTCGTGCGCAGAATGGGCGAGGGACTGCGCAGACGCGGGTATCGGGGGTTCTTCGAGGTCGATGTTCTCGTCGACCTCGACAGCGATGACGTCTATCTCGGCGAACTCAATCCGCGGATCTCCGGCGCCTCGGCGATCACGAACGTCACCGCCGGCGCCTATGCGGACGTTCCGCTGTTCCTCTTCCATCTGCTCGAATACCTCGATGTCGAATTCGACCTCGACATCGATGAGATCAATGAGCGGTGGGAGGAGCTCTCCGGTGCCGACGAGTGGAGCCAGATGATCATCAAGGAGACGGCTCCGATCACCGAGTACATCACTCATTCGCCGCTGACCGGTCAGTACTATCTCGACCAGTACGGGACGCTGACGTACAAGCGGGCGGCGCTGGACTGGCACCCGTTGCAGAACGGAAATGAGGTGTTCTTCCTGCGCATCTTCGGTGCCGGCGACTACCGTTGGAAGGGCGCGGACCTCGGTGTGCTCGTGACGAAGAACCCTCTGCAGACCAAGGCCGGCGGGCCCGATGCGCTGAGCATCAGGGCCAAGCACTTCATCGATTCGATCCGGGCCATGTACGCCGGTGTCCCGGTGGTGGACGAGGATCCGTCCCCGGCGCTGGGCGGACCGGGAGCCAAGAGCGACTGACTCCGGGAGGCGGGGCCGCCCCGGTGGTACTCTCATCACGATTCGAGGCGCCGCCGCCATCCATCTGCGCCGAACCATCTGCACCGAACCGTCGGCGCCGACCGTCGGCGCCTTACGACCTGAGAACAAGAGGTGAAGCGTGACCGAACCGTCACCGGACCAGACCGTGCCCGCTCCCCCAGCGAATGCCGCCGTGACCCCGGCAGGCACACCCGCCGGTGCCGTCGCCGGCATCAACAGGGACAACTGGCAGGCTCCCGACAACGTCCGGTGGTCGTTCCAGAACGTCGCACAGGTCCTGCCGACGACCCCGATCCCGCGCGGGACCGGACCGGTGGCCGAATTGCCGGTCGATCTGCAGGACCTCGGCGCGGTCGTCATCCCCGCGACCGAGCACTCCGCGGCACGCACCGTCCGCAGCGTCATCGAGACCACCGACACGGACGGGTGGATGCTGCTCCACAACGGCACGGTCCTCACCGAGGAGTACTTCGGTGAGATGACTCCGACGACCGAACATCTGCTCATGTCGGTGAGCAAATCACTCGTCGGCACGGTCGCCGGCGTGCTCATCGGCACCGGTGATCTCGAGCCCGACCGCTTGATCACCGACTATGTGCCCGAACTCGCCGGGTCCGGATATTCCGGCGCCATCGTTCGGCACATCCTCGACATGCGTTCGGGGATCCGGTTCTCCGAGGACTACCTCGACCCGAAGTCCGAGGTCAGGCAGATCGAGGAGTCGATCGGCTGGTCCGAGGCCAAGCGGGAGAGCCCGGGCATCGGCATGTACGAGTTCCTGACCACCCTGCAGGCGAAGTCCGAGCACGGCGGGGTCTTCGAGTACCGTTCGTGCGAGACCGATGCGCTCGGGTGGGTGTGCGAGAAGATCGCCGGGGAGAGCATGCAGACGCTGATGTCACGGGTGCTGTGGTCCCGCCTCGGCGCGGAGCAGGACGCACTCATCGCCACCGACCAGTACGGTGTCGGCATGTTCGACGGCGGTATCAACACCACCCTGCGCGACCTCGCCCGCTTCGGATTCGTCTACGCCAACCGCGGCCAGTCGCTGACGGGCCAGCAGGTCGCTCCGACGGCGTGGATCGGGGATACGCTGACGACCTCGGAGGGTGTGCGGCAGGCCTTCGCTGACGGGCCCGGGGACAATCGGATGCCCGGCGGTGCGTATCACAACCAGTTCTGGTTCCCGTTCCCCGACTCCCACGCGTTCCTCGCCCTGGGCATCCACGGACAGATGATCTACATCAACCCCGGAGCGAATGTCGTCGGGGTCAAGCTCTCCAGCTGGGGGCTGCCGCAGGACGCCACGAAGCTGTTCCCGACGATCCGGGCGTTCGAAGCCCTGGCCGCAGCCGTGAACTCGCCCGCTAAGTAGCACTGGGCCTCCAGCCCTATCACACCCCGGCAGCGTCACAGCGCCCTAGCGACACCATCACGCCCCATCAGCGTCACAGCGCCCCTGAGGTGACAGCTCCTACAGTTGCTGAGCCATCACGACCCGGTAGTGACACACCCTCCTGGTGCAACGCGCGGTTATGCGACTGGCGAGGAGTGACGGTCTGCGGGCGAGGGCACTTCGCGGCGGCACCCGACAGCACCCGACTGGGCCGCCGGACCGCCTCATGTGCCCGGATCGCCACATCTGTTCCCGGACCCGCACACACAACCGCTGTCGGGGGCAATCGGCCATGGCAGAATCGTCATGTATCGACAACGTCTGTGATCGCAAGATTGCGAAGGAGAGAGACCATGACACCGATTCGCCGATCCACCTGGATGCCTCGGCTGCTCACGGCAACTGCCGGAACGGCCCTGGCACTGTCGCTGACCGGCTGCGGTCTGCTCGGCGGCGGCGAACCGGCCGAGGACCAGCAGTCGGAGGCCGCGCAGCCCAGTGAGGGCACGTCGGACGAGGACGCGAGCTCCGAGGGCGAAGGCTTCGTGAGTCAGACCACTCCGAGCGAAACTGCCGCTTCGGAGCCCACCGAGGCGGAGCCGAGCGATACGAAGTCGACCGACCCGTATGCGGACGCCGCAAAGACCACCAACTGGGCCAGTGACGATGCGATGGACGTCGACAAGAAGGGCAATGGAATCGTGCCCGCCAGATCGATCGAGGCCGACCTCATCGACCTGTTCGAGAACAAGCTCGAGATGAAGGTCAAAAAAGCCGAATGCGCGGACGACATGGAGCTCCGCGAGTGGTACGGATTCAAGACCTGTGATGTCACGGTCAAGGACAAAGAGAGATCCACGGGAGAGAAGACCTATTACGGAACGGTGAAGATCGTCGACCACAAAGACTCGATGATCAAGTACGAACTCATGTTCCCAGGCATCGATCAGGAGGACTTCGACTTCAAGGACTGACGTCGGCCGTCCTCAGGACCCAGGGCCGCCTCATTCCCGCAGCGACCGTTGCCAGGCAAGTGTCGCCAGAGCCGCAGACTGATCCGGCAGGTGGGCATCGTCGAAGAGAACCTCCGGGGAATGATTCGTCGCCGCCGTCGCCGGGTCGACGTCCTTCGGGGAGACGAAGAGGAACAGGAATGTCCCCGGCACCTCGTTGAGCACATAGGAGAAGTCCTCCGAGCCCATGACCGGGTCGGGCGCGGTGACGACCCGGCCCGGTCCGAAGGATTCGGTCAGCGTCGCCGAGGCGAATGCGGCCTCGGCGGCATCGTTGACCGTCACGGGGTACTGTTCGGTCCACTCGACCTCGGCGGAGCAGCGGTGGGCAGCGGCGATCGACTCGGCCAGACGGGCGGCGAGCTCGGGAAACCTCTTCGTCGTGTCGTTCGACAACGTCCGCACGGAGGCCCCGATGCTCGCGGTCGAGGGGATGACGTTGACGGCGTCGCCCGCACTCAGCTGGGTCACCTCGGCGACTATGGGGTCGAAGACGCTGAACGAGCCGGAAATCATCGCGTAGAGGGCCTGCCCGAACTCGAGCACGGGCCGGACGGGGTCGATCGAATCCTGGGGCCGCGAGCTGTGTCCGCCCTTGCCGTGCATCGTCACGTGCAGGGTGTTCGCCCCGGCCATGATCGTTCCCGGACGGGTGACGAATGTGCCCGGCGCTCCCGGCGCGACGTGGATGGCGTAGGCCGCATCGGGGATGCCGCCGATCGCATCGAACATGCCCTCGTCGATCATGATCTTCGCTCCGCCCATTCCCTCTTCGCCGGGTTGGAACATGAAGGCCACGGTTCCCGCGAGCTCGGCCTGATGGGCCGCCAGGAGCCGAGCCGCCCCGACGAGACCCGAAACATGGAGATCATGTCCGCAGGCGTGCATGCTCCCGTTCTGGGAGGCGAACTCGAGTCCGGTGTTCTCGACGACGGGCAGAGCGTCCATGTCGCCGCGCAGCAATGTGATCGGCCCCGGCCGCCCACCACGCAGCACCGCGACCACGGAGCTCAGCTCCCGGCCGAGTGTGATCTCCAGCGGCAGGCCCTCCAGAGCCTGCAGAATCCGCTTCTGCGTATACGGCAGGTCGAGCCCGAGTTCAGGGTTCCGATGCAGGTCCCGACGCAGTTCGCTGAGGTCGGCGGCCAGCGCCGCAGCTTCGGTGGTGAAATCAACTGTCATGGTCACATCCTTGTCTGGTTCGAATCGGGATGAGAGTCTACTGCCTTCTTGCTCTCTCGTCCGGTGCGATTCGACAAGGTCGGGACGTGACCCGATTCCTCCGATCACGCAGAGTTCAGCTGATCTCGCTCACAACGATCCGAGCACAGACCCGGGAGAGGAACAGCGGAACAGCTGCGTGGAAATAAGAAAACTCCCCCATCGGATCGAGCATCCTGATGAGGGAGTTGATCGGTAGCGGGAGGGGGACTCGATCCCCCGACCTCACGATTATGAGTCGTGCGCTCTAACCAGCTGAGCTACCCCGCCCCAGCACCGCATTTGTGGCGGCACGAGAGCCCCGAAAGGGAATCGAACCCTTGACCTTCTCCTTACCATGGAGATGCTCTGCCGACTGAGCTATCGGGGCAACAGGTAAGAATTTACACGGGTTGCAGCGAGGAGGGCAAATCGGGGTCGCGTGACCTCACTCACAAGTCTGAAACCGGCGCCGAGGCGTTATGCCACCGGATCGAACCGACCCGCCAGGAACCCCTGCAGTCGGCCGGGATGATTCGTGATGATTCCGTCCACCTCGGCGTCAAGGAGCTCCCTCCATTCGTTCATCTCATCGACCGTCCAGACGAAGACACCGAGGTCGTTGTCACGAATCTCGGACACGACGGACCTGCGCAGCGTGAAGCCCTTGTAGGAGGGGTTGATCGCGACGGCCCCGAGCTCGCGAGCCATCTCGATGTCTTCGGGCCTGGGCACCATGCGCAGCAGGAACCGGGCCACCATCGGCAGCATGTCCCGGCAGGTCTCCAACGTTTCGACGTTGAATGACTGCACCACCATCCGGTCGGCGATGCCGGTCTCGACCACGAGCTCGGAGACCCTGGCCACTGCACCCGCCGACCACTCCCCCTTGAACTCGAGGATCAATTCACCGCCGCGGCGCTGGATGTCGCGCATCACCGCCGCCAGCGTCGGAATCCGCACACCCGTGAATCCGGGGCCCATCCAGGAGCCGGCGTCGACGAATGACAGCTCCTCGGCAGTGAGATTGACCACCGGGCCCTTCCGGTTCGTCGTGCGATCGAGATCGGGATCGTGGAGGATGACGGGCACACCATCGGCGCTGGTCGACGTGTCGACCTCGATGAAGTCCACCCCGAGCGCCCGAGCCGCGTCGACCGCAGCCAGGCTGTTCTCCGGAACCACTGCCGAATAGCCTCGGTGGGCGATCACCAGCGGACGAGTCGCGGACCCGGGTCGCTCGGACATTCCACGCTCGCGCAGGAACTGCAGAAAACTCATACGCCCAGACTATGCCCTGACGCAGCGACTGTCGCACGCGGAGGCGGCAGCTCTTCTCGAATATCGGGAAGTCGCGGAGAAACCCACACAGACGCCTGATCTCGTACTATCTTGTGACCTGGGCCACCTCCCCGACTCGAAGGGCCAACCATGGAAGCCATCTACGCTGCCGCCGTCGTCCTCGCGTTCATCGCATTCGGCGAACTCATCTCGATCTGGTCAAAGGCTCGGATACCCAGCCTGCTGGTGGCCATGCTCGGCATCTTCGTCTTCGCGAAGCTCGGAATCGTTCCGGAGTCCGTCGTCGACGATTCGATGCTCGTCCAGATCTATACGATCCTCGTCGCGCCCCTCCTGTTCCACATGGGCACGCTCATTCCCCTGCGTGTGATGCTCAAACAGTGGCGTTCGGTGATCATCGCGATCTCCGGCATGCTCGTCGCAGTCCTCCTCATCCTCGCCATCGTCGCTCCGCTGTTCGGATTCGACACCTTCGTCGCCGGGTCCGGTCCGCTCGCCGGCGGCATCGTCGCCACCAGCCTGACGACGGAAGGGCTGACGGCCCACGGGGCCGCCTCGTCGATCATCGTCCTGCCCGCCCTTGTGCTCATGCTGCAGTCGCTGCCGTCGATGCCGCTGACGAATTTCCTGCTGCGCCGGTACGCCACGAAACTGCGCGACAGCGGTGAACTGCAGGAGCTCGCCGAAGCCCACCAGGCCGAAGAGGAGGAGGCAGAGCAGAAGAGGAAGCTCGTCACCCTGCCCGGCTTCCTCGTGGACAATCAGCTGTTCATGCTCTTCCTCATCCTCGTCGGCGGCTCGGCTGCGACCCTGCTCGCCGTTCCCACGCACATCCCCTCCTCGATCCTCGCGCTGATCCTCGGCATCCTCGCGGCCGCAGTCGGGCTCGCCCCGGACAAGGCCATGGAACGCTCGAACTCCTTCGGCATCGCCATGGCCGGCGTCATCGCCATCGTCATGGCGCCGCTGGTGACAGCATCCGTGCAGGACGTCATCAATGCGTTTCTGCCCACGCTGACGATCCTCGTCGTCGGCGGCAGCGGCATCGTCCTCGGCGGGTTCATCGCCGCGAAGCTGCTGCGTTGGAAGTCGGGACTGGGCATGTCGGTGGCGTTGACCGCCATGTACGGCTTCCCGGCCGACTACCTGCTGACCAACGAGGTCGCCCGCTCCATCGCCCGTGATGAGGATGAGAAGGAGGCCCTGCTCAACGCGATGCTTCCGCCGATGCTCGTCGGCGGGTTCACCTCGGTCAGCGCCGGGTCGGTCGTCATCGCCAGCGTCCTCGTCAGTCTGCTCTGATCCACCGCACGAAAGGACCGTCCCATGCACTCCCTCATCGCTGAGGCGAACGACCTCCTCCCGCAGCTGCAGGAGCTGCGCCGGACGCTGCATGCCAACCCCGAGGTGGGACTCGAGCTGCCTCGCACCCAGGCCGCTGTTCTCAAAGCCCTGGACGGTCTCGACCTCGAGGTGAGCACAGGTACGGCCACCACCTCGGTGGTCGCGGTCCTGCGCGGCAGCCACCCGGACCGGCCGGCCGATGCCCCGGCGGTGCTGCTGCGCGGGGACATGGATGCGCTGCCCCTGCGCGAAGAGACCGACGAACCGTTCGCATCGAGCAACGGGAACATGCACGCCTGCGGCCATGACCTGCACACCGCCGGGCTCGTCGGCGCGGCCCGACTCCTGCACGCCCATCGTGACGAGCTTCGCGGGGATGTCGTGTTCATGTTCCAACCCGGCGAAGAAGGGTACAACGGCGCCTCCGTGATGATCGACGAAGGCGTGCTCGACGCGGCCGGCAGCCGCGCCGTCGCGGCGTTCGGAGCACATGTGAATACGAGTGCACGCGGCGTCATCTCCACGCGGCCGGGGACTCTCCAAGCCGGGTCGAACGTCCTCGAGATCACGATCCACGGGCGCGGCGGCCACGGTTCCCAACCGCAGACGGCCGTCGATCCGGTCCCGGCCCTGGCAGAGCTCGTCACCGCGCTGCAGAACATGGTCAACCGCCGCATCGACACTTTCGACCCCGTCGTCCTCAGCGTCACCCAGCTGCGGGCAGGCGATGCCGTCAACGTCATCCCCGCCTCGGCTAGCCTGGGTGCGACCGTCCGCACTCTGTCCGATTCCTCGCTCGCGGCAGTCCGCGAGCGGTCGAAGCAGTTAGCCGAGGGCATCGCCGCGGCCCACGGCTGCACCGCCGAGGTCGACTTCGCCGTCCAGTACCCCGTGACGGTCAACGACGAGTCTGAGACCACATGGGCGCTCGAACAGATCGAGGACCTGCTCGGTCAGGACCGGGTGAACGTCCTGCCGCAGCCGATCATGCCCAGTGAGGACTTCTCGTTCGTGCTCCGGAACGTCCCGGGCACCTACCTCATGCTCGGCGCCGAACGCACCGACGTTCCCCGCGAGCGTCAGGGAGACAATCACTCCCCCTTCGTCATCTTCGATGACTCCGTCCTGGCCGATCAGGCCGCGATACTCAGCCATCTGGCGATCGAGCGGCTGAAGACGGCGCTCTGAACGCCCTCAGCGTCGTCTGCGCTGCCACCATCGCCGAGGTGGAGCGGTATCCTCTGCCGCGGTCCGCCCCGCGCCCTCGGTCCTCGCCGGTTCCGCAGGGCTTGTCTGGCCGTCTTCTGAGCGCTCGCCGCTGCTCGGTACGGACCTCGCTCTGCGCTCCCGCCAGGCGGCGACCTCATGTTCGACATTGCGCGGCGGGGTGAAGATCGGCGGTCCTTCGCGCAGGTCCATCACGGCCGCACGCACTCTGCCGTTGAAACCGGCGAGGTAGTCGCGAACGTCGTCCTCTCGGACGAACGCGTCGAGAGTGGCCTCCATCTCCGCGTTCTCCTTGCGCAGCTGGAATGCGGCCGGAGCGACGCCGCTGATACCTTCGGCGTCCAGCTTCTGTTTGATCCACCAGTCCGGGTCGTCGGCGCGGTGCAGACCGGTCAGCGGCTTTCCCAGCCCGGGAAGATCGTCGAAGTCGCCGCGCTTGATGGCTCTGTCGAGGGCGGATTCGACCACGGCATTGCGCTCCTCGAGCGAATTCAGCCGCCGAGGCGGCTCGTCGTCCGAATCGTGAGGGTCCTGGTTCATCGTCTCGCCTCCCTCGGCGGATGCGTCACCGCAGTGCCTCTTACGCTAGGCGGGCGCGCTGGGCGTGGCAAGAGGAAAGTCCCGTGACCGATTCGGTCACGGGACTTTCCGTTCTGCGTGGCAGATGAAGGATTCGAACCTTCGAAGGCAATGCCGGCTGATTTACAGTCAGCTCCCTTTGGCCGCTCGGGCAATCTGCCGCAGTCAGCGCTCGATGAGCACCTGAAAAGAATACAAGGCACGGGCCGGATTCACCAACTCGGTTGACGCAGATCACATCCAGGCCCCTGGACTAGACTCGGAGACAGAAGCCAAGCCCGCTTCCTGCGGGCACGAATCACCGAAAACGAAGGAGCATCAATGGCCAGCGAATCCTCATTCGACGTCGTCAGCAAGGTCGACCGCCAGGAAGCCGACAATGCGCTCAACCAGGCGGCTAAAGAGATCAACTCGCGCTACGACTTCCGCGGCACCGACGCCTCGATCGCCTGGAGCGGTGAGGCCATTCAGATGAAAGCCAACAGCGAAGACCGCGTCAAGGCCATCCTCGACGTCTTCCAGTCGAAGCTGGTCAAGCGCGGAATCTCCCTGAAATCCCTCGAAGACGGGGAGCCCTACCCCTCGGGCAAGGAACACCGCATCGATGCTTCCATCAAGGAAGGCATCGACAAGGACAACGCGAAGAAGATCTCGAAGATCATCCGCGACGAAGGTCCCAAGGGCGTCAAGGCTCAGATCCAAGGCGACGAGCTGCGAGTGAGCTCGAAGAAGCGCGACGATCTGCAGAGCGTCATCGCCCTGCTCAAGGGCCAGGATCTCGACGTCGACCTCCAGTTCGTCAACTACCGGTAAGACCGGCGGCCCTCCCCTCGTCAAGTCCCCATCGACCGCCCCGTCAGGTCTCGATGACGGAACATGTCCCCATCTGACGTCGGCGAACGTCGTTTGACCCGTTCATGACGGGCTGTGACGCCGATCGTCGTTCGGCCTCGGACGATCCCGGGCCCGCTGTCAGCATGAAGGCATGTCATCGACCCACACCGCCCCCAGGGCCTCCGCATCGGTGCCCAGGCTCTCGGCATCGGCGCCCGCGACCGTGCCCGAGAGCCTGCCCGCCGCCCGGCACCGGCTGCGGCGAGCGCTGTCGTTCGAGGTCATCCCTCCCCGTTCAGCCGCCCAGGCCGCGCGAATGCCGCAGCTGCTGAGGTTCCTCGATTCCCTCAGCCCCGATTATCTGGCCGTGACCTCCTCCGCCAAGAGCGATTGGCTCAAGGGCACGGCTGACTTCATCGCCGAGGTCACGTCCACGACCTCGCTCAGGCCCTTGGCCCATCTCGCCTGCACCGCCGGCACCGAGCCCGAGCTGTTGGCCTGGATCGATCATCTCCTGCAGGTCGGCGTGCGCGGTTTCCTCGCCATCCGCGGGGACGTCCCTGACGGTGAGACCAGCGTCCCGCCCGAGCACCTGCCGCACGCCGATGCCTTGGTCAGTCTCCTGCGACGCGTCGAATCGGATAACGTCGCCTGCCTGGCCGCCGGCCGGCTCGGCATCGGGGTCGCAGCCTATCCATCCGGCCACCCGGAATCGACGGGGCCCGAAGAGGACCTCGACGTGCTCGCGGCCAAACAGCGCAATGGTGCCGATTTCGCGATCACCCAGCTCTTCTTCGACCCCACCGCCTACTCCAGGCTGAGACGACGGGCCGAGCACGCGGGCATCACCATCCCGATCATCCCCGGCATCCTTCCCATCACCGATGCCCGCCGGCTGCACACGATGTCGCGCCTCTCGGGGCAGCCGGTCCCGGAGCACCTGCTCGCCCGCTTCGACGGAGTCTCCGACCCCGCCTCGGCACGACGGATAGGACTCGACATCACGGCAGAACACACGGCCGCGATCCTCGACCAGGAAGCCGACGGGCTGCACTTCTACACCTTCAACGACCAGAACACGACCGAGGACCTGCTCACCGCCCTCGGCGACCGAGGGGTGTCCGTGTCCTCATTCCCACCGCCACCGCCTCCTCGGCGCTGGCCGCCATCATCCGCAACAGAAACAACGACAGAGAAGGAAACCCGTTCATGACCGCATCATTTCCGACCGCGACCATCACCGGCTACCCCCGCATCGGAGCCCGCCGCGAGCAGAAGAAGGCGCTCGAGAGCTTCTGGGCCGGTCGCATCGGTGCCGAGGACTTCGCCCGGTCCGTGCACACGCTGCGCATCGGCACGTATCACCGCTTGGCGCAGTTGGGGCTGCGCGAGGACTATGCGATCCCGGCCTCCTACAGCCATTACGACCACGTTCTCGACACCGCGCTCACAGTCGGTCTCATCCCCTCGGTCACGACCGGCACCGATTTCGATCTCGACGAGTATTTCGCTCTCGCCCGCGGCACCGCGCAGCGCTCTCCCCTCGAGATGACGAAGTGGTTCGACACGAACTACCACTACCTCGTACCCGAGCTCTCCGATGACACGAGGTTCACCGCGCGTCCCCAACATCTGCTGTCGCTGGTCAGCGAGGCCAAGACCGCGGGGCACCTCGTCCGTCCCGTACTCGTCGGACCGCTGACCCTGCTCGCCCTGACCAAACCCGCACCGGGCACGCCCACGCGTCCCCTCGACCGGCTCGCCGAGCTCACCGACGTCTACCTCGACATCATCGGAGTTCTGGCCGCCGCCGGTGTCGAATGGGTTCAGTTCGACGAGCCGGCGCTGGTCGCCGACATCGCCGGAACGAGCGACCACGAACTCGCCGAGGCCGCCCACCGCACGTATTCGACCCTGGCCTCTGCCCGCACCCGCCCGCAGCTGTTCGTCGCCACCCCATACGGCAGCCTCCGCGAGGGCTTGGACGAGCTGGCCGGTTCCGGCATCGACGCCCTCGGCGTCGATCTCGCGGCCGCGACCCGAGCCTCCGATCCCGAGTACGCGAACCGTCTGGCCGCGGCTGTGCCCCAGCAGGTCCGCCTCGTCGCCGGTGTCGTCGACGGCCGCAACATCTGGGCCGATGATCTTCGGACCAGCCTCGAGGTGCTGCAGGGTCTGGAGCGCGAGTCGTTGAGTGTGTCGACCTCGACGTCACTGCTGCATGTGCCCTACACCGTGGAGCAGGAGAGCTCTCTGCCGGTCGATGTCGCTTCCTGGCTGTCCTTCGCCGAGGAGAAGGTCACCGAGGTCGAGGCTCTGGCCACGGCCGTCACCGCCGGACCGGATGCTCGTGTCGAAGCGTTCAACCGCGCTGATCGGGCCCGCCGCACTCGGGCCGAATCCGTCCGGGTCCACAGCCCGGAGGTGAGAAAGCGCACCGCCGCCACGGCAGGTCAGGACGGGTTCCGGACCGACTTCGCGCAAAGGCGACAGGCCCAGGACGCACTGGTCATCCCCGCTCTGCCGACGACGACCATCGGTTCCTTCCCGCAGACGGCCGAGGTCCGTCGCGCGCGCCGATCACCGGGCCGGTCGCCTCGACGACGACACCTACGCGCAGACGATGAGGACGGAGATCGATCGTGTGATCGAGCTGCAGGAGGACCTGGGCCTCGACCTCATCGTCCACGGTGAACCCGAACGCAATGACATGGTCCAGTACTTCGCCGAGAACCTCGACGGATTCGCCACCACCGAACACGGCTGGGTGCAGTCCTATGGTTCGCGGTGTACCCGTCCCCCGATCCTCTTCGGCGATGTGTCCCGCCCGAATCCGATCACCGTCGGCTGGTCGGCCTACACCGCGCAGCAGACGCAGAAGACGGTCAAGGGCATGCTCACCGGACCGGTCACCATCCTCGCGTGGTCATTCGTCCGCGATGATTTGCCGCTGCGCGAATCGGCCGATCAGATCGCCTTGGCCCTGGCCGATGAGGTCGCCGACCTCGAGGCGGCCGGCATCGACGTCATCCAGGTCGACGAACCGGCTCTGCGCGAACTGCTGCCGCTGCGCGAATCCGACCGCGCCGAGTACCTCGACTGGTCGGTGCGCTCGTTCCGGCTGGTCAATGCCCAGGTCAGTCCCCGCACTCAGATCCACACCCATCTGTGCTACTCGGAGTTCGGGGAGATCATCGACGCGATCAATGCCCTCGACGCCGATGTCACCAGCATTGAGGCGGCCCGGTCCCGGATGGGGGTCCTCGACGACATCGCCGATTTCGGGTTCGAACGCGGAATCGGTCCCGGCGTCTACGACATCCATTCCCCGCGGGTGCCCACGGTGCCCGAACTCGTCGAACTCATCGAGGCCGCACTCAAGCATGTTGCGCCCCACCAGCTGTGGATCAATCCGGACTGCGGTCTGAAGACGCGCAGCTATGCCGAGGTGCGCGCCTCTCTGGCCAATCTCGTCGCCGCTCGCAACCAGGTGGTGGCCGCCGGCATCCCGAGCGGCGCCCGGTCCGAGACCCCGGCCGCGGCTGTGGGAGTGTCCGTCTGAGTCCGGAGCCGAGACGCTGTCTGGGATCAGTGTCGGGGCAGTTCGAGGGGAATGTAGTACAGACCCTTCGAGTCCTCCTCGACGCTGACTCGCAGACGGTCGTCGAGGTGGATGTAGTCGTTGACCTTGATGGTTCCCTTCGTCCCGCTCAGACGTCGGATCGCGAAGGCCGGAACGAGGCCCTGCCGCCCGAACCCGTCGACGGCGAGCGCATATTTGGGGCCGGTCGCGCGGACCCTGACTTCGGTGCCGTTCTCCTTCTCCCGCAGTTCATCGAGCCCGAGCTCGGGTTCGGGATCGGTGAGGGCGGTGAGCTCGACGGCGAGCGTATCGGCCATGTCGTCGACGGTGGCGAGCATATTCGCCATGGCACGGGCGAACTCGCCGTGCAGCTTGCTCGGCTTCATCGCCGCACCGGGTTTGTACATGTCCTCGTGGGTCAGTTCGCTCCAGGCGTCCTGGAGTCGCGTCTTGACCTGGATCTCGGCGAAGACCGGCGCACCTTGGTCCGAGGGGATGCGGAGGGTGACGTGGCAGGCTCGGTAGCCGCTGGCCTTCGGCGGCTTCGTGTAGTCCTTCTGTTCGATGAGTTCGAAGGCGCCCAGCTGCTCGGGATCGCACAGGGCGGCGAACATCATGCGCTGGTCGCGCGGTGATTTGCACAGCACCTTGACCCCGACGATGTCGCGGATCTGGTCCTCGACGTCAGCGGTGCCGTGGACACTCAGCTGCGGGTCCTCGTCGGCCTTCTCGGTGAGCTTCGCCAGGGTTCTCGCCGCGTCCTTGATCCGGTGCCCGTCGACGTCGAGGCGGGAGATGTCCTTATCCTTGAGCAGGCCCTTCTGCTGCTCCTTGAGCCAGTGCTTGATCCGCACGGCCGCCGTCTGCCAGGCGTCGATCCGCTCGACGTAGGCGCGTTCGACGATCGTCTTCAGCGACGATTCGCTCTTCATGTGTCCTCCCTGCCTGCCGACGGTCCGCGCTCTGGGGCGCTCTGTTCCGTTCCGACTCTACGCGGCGGAGCCATCACGGTCCGTCAGCGACTCGTCACCGCGGTGCAACGGGGTGACGAACGACTGCGGGTGCGCAGTGGGTGACGGGGCGTAGGCAGTGCTGCTGCCGGTGCGGGTTGTTGGCAACGGTGCAGGCTGCCACTGCCGGTGGGGGATGCCAGATCCAACCGCGCGGCACCAGGTCGCCCGGTCCAGGCGAGTCCCCGGACCGGGCTTCCGTTCGTAGTGATCAGTGCCCGGAGGCAGGTTGTCCCACGGATTCAGCCGTGACGTGCCCGCGCGCCTCGGCGAGCATCGCCTCACGGGTGGCGAGCTTGACCCGTTCGCGCCCCTCGGCCTCTCCGGCCGCCTTCTCGGCGGCTTCGACACGGTGGTAACCCTCCCAATCGACGTAGTCGACGCCCTTGGAGACGAGCAGGTCGACGATGGCCGATTCGTCAGGGTAGACGGGATCCGTGAGCACTCCGGCGGCCCGGTCGTCGAGGATGTGGCCGATGGTCTCCAGGGCATCGCCCTTGGTGTGGCCGATGAGCCCGACGGGCCCTCGCTTGATCCACCCGGTGGCATAGACGCCCTGCACGACGTCGGCCTCGGCGGCCGTAGCCTGGTCGTCGGAATCGACGACCCGGCCTTCATGGTTGGGGATGACGCGCTTGCGGCCGTCGAAGGGCAGCTGAGGCAGTTCGGTGCCCGCATAGCCGACCGCACGGTAGACGGCGTCGAGTTCCCAGTCGTGGAAGCTGCCGGTGCCATTGACCCCGCCGGAGCCGTCGAGCTCCATGCGTTCGGTGCGCAGACCAGTCACCCGATCCTCGCCGAGGATGGCCACGGGAGCGTGCAGGAAGTGCAGGTGGAGGCGTCGCTTCGCCCCGGTGGGTTCGCGCATCGTGAAGTCCGTGAGCGTCTTCGCCACCTGCTTGGTCTGATTGCTCGACTCGATGGCCTCCATCGAGCCTTCGTCGAACTCGAAGTCCTCGGGGTAGACGATGATGTCGACATCCTTGACATGGCCGAGTTCCCGCAGCTCCAGCGGGGTGAACTTCGCCTGTGCCGGTCCACGCCGGCCGAAGATGTGCACATCAGTGACGCGCGAGGCCTTGAGACCTTCGTACACATGGTCGGGGATCTCGGTGGTGTGCATGTCATCGGCCTGCTTCGACAGCACTCGGGCGACGTCGAGGGCGACATTGCCGTTGCCGATGACGGCGACCCGTTCAGCATCCAGCGGCCAGCTCTGGCCCACATCAGGATGTGAGTCGTACCAGTTGACGAAGTCCGCGGCACCATAGGAGCCGGGAAGATCGACACCGGGCAGGTCGAGCGCGGCGTCGACGAAACAGCCGGTGGAGAAGATCACGGCGTCATAGCGGTCAGTGAGTTCCTCGAGATGGAGGTCGACTCCGTATTCGACGTTCGTGAACAGGCGGATGTCGCCGCGGTCGAGAACCTTGATCAGCGCATTGATGATGCCTTTGATCCGCGGGTGGTCGGGGGCGACTCCGTAGCGGACGAGGCCGAAGGGAGTCGGCAGACGATCGAAGAGATCGATGCTCAGATCGAAATCACGCTCTGCCTTCGTCATGAGATCAGCAGCGTAGATCCCGGCAGGACCGGCGCCGACGATGGCCACCCGGAAGGGACGAGTCATTCTCACACCTCTCTATTCAGTCGCCCCCGAGTCTATCGCCAATGTAGGTCATCCTTACAACGACGTGATCAAACTCGCATTCGCATCGACCGTCTCAGCCGCCGACCCGACTCCGTGTCGCCCATCGCGGTCTCATTAGACTGAAGTCCGTGAGCATGAACCCTGCCCCTGATGAGAACGCGATTCGCCGCGCCGGCCTGATCAACGGATTCTCCGCATATCTGCTGTGGGGCATCATGCCGTTGCTCTTCGCCGCCGCTGTGCCCACGGGCGCCCTCGAACTCGTGTCCCACCGTGTCATCTGGTCGCTGGCCTTCTGCACAGTCCTCCTCGTCTTCACCGGAGGATTCTCCCGCACTCTGCAGATTCTGCGGTCGCCGCGGACCTTCGGTCTCCTCGTGCTCGCCTCGGTGCTCATCGCGATCAATTGGACGACCTTCATCTACGGTGTCGAGACCAATCAGCTCGTCGAGGTCTCCCTCGGCTACTACCTCAATCCGCTGATCTCGATCGGTCTGGGTGTGCTCTTCCTCGGAGAGAAGCTGCGCCCCCTGCAGTGGACGGCTGTGGGCTTCGGCCTCCTGGCCGTGATCATCGTCGGCGTCGGGCTCGGCCGCATGCCCTATCTCTCCTTCACCGTGGCTCTGTCGTTCGGCCTCTACGGCCTCGTGAAGAACAAGGTCGGCGGCCGCGTCGGAGCGCTCGAGGGCATGACCGTCGAAAGCCTCGTACTCGCCGTGCCCTCAGCGATCTACCTCATCGCCCTCGGCTCCCAGGGGCTGCAGACGTTCACCGGCTTCGGTGCCTGGCATGTCGTCGTCATCATCGTCACCGGTCCCGCCACGGCCATCCCGCTCATCCTCTTCAGCGCCGCGGCACGGCGCATCCCTTTGTCCTGGGTGGGCATGCTCCAGTACATCACCCCGACCCTCCAGTTCATCCTCGGCATCACCGTCCTCGGCGAGGCGATGTCGACGCCGAGGTGGATCGGGTTCTTCATCATCTGGATCGCCGTGGTCCTGCTCTGCGCGGACATGCTCCGCCACAGCCGTCGACGCTGACGGACCCGCCCTGCCGAACCCCGGCTCACCCTGGCACCCGAAGAATCTCGCCTGGGATCTTGACACCGCCTTTGGCACCATGGTTCATTAGTTAGGTAATTAACCAACTCACATGGAGTCGAATGTGATCGACGACGGCACACCCCTGTTCACCCAAATAGCCGAGAAGGTCGAGGACTCGATCCTCAACGGAACCCTCCCCGAACTCTCCCGGGCTCCGTCGACGAACGAACTCGCCGGCTTCTATTCCATCAACCCGGCCACCGCGGCCAAAGGCATCAACCAGCTCGTGTCCAAAGGCGTTCTGGAGAAGCGACGCGGCGTCGGGATGTTCGTCACCGAAGGTGCTCGTGCGCTGCTGATCAACGAACACCGCACCGCATTCTCCGAGAGCTTCATCACTCCCTTGCTCAACGAGGCCAACCGCCTCGGACTGGGGGCGAAGGACGTGATCGCGCTCATCGAAGAGCGCTCCCGAGAACTCCGCCTGACCACCGCTGCCGATCCGACCGCTTCGAAAGGATGACCCATGAATTCAGTCGTCGAGCTCCGCCACCTCACCAAGGCATACAAGAGCATGATCGCCCTCAACGATGTCAGCCTGAGCATCGAGCAGGACTCGATCTACGGCCTCCTAGGACGCAACGGCGCAGGAAAGACGACGCTGATGTCGATACTGACCGCCCAGAACTTCGCCACCAGCGGTGAGGTCGAGGTCTTCGGGGAGAACCCCTACGAGAACGCCCGCGTACTCAAACGAATGTGCTTCGTCCGCGAGAGCCAGAAGTACCCTGAGGACTCCAAAGCCAAGCACGCGTTCGCCAACGCACGGCGGTTCTTCCCCCACTGGGACCAAGTCTTCGCCGAGGAGCTCATCGAGGAGTTCCGCCTGCCCCTGAATACGACGGTCAAGAAGCTCTCCCGCGGCCAGCAGTCGGCCATCGGCGTCATCATCGGTCTGGCCTCACGCGCCGAGATCACGTTCTTCGACGAGCCCTACCTCGGTTTCGACGCGGTTGCGCGGCAGACGTTCTACGACCGTCTCATCGCCGACTATGCAGAACACCCCCGCACAGTCGTGCTCTCGAGCCACCTCATCGACGAGGTGGCCGATCTCATCGAGAACGTCATCGTCATCGACCGCGGCAGCATCATCATCGACGATTCCGCCGAAGAGGTCCGGAAGCGCGCAGTCAACATCGTCGGGGACGCCGATGCGATCGCCCGCCTCGTCGCCGGTCGGGAAGTCATCCATCGCGAGTCACTGGGTCGGGTCGCCTCAGTGACCATGCTCGGTCGGCTCAGCTCGGTCGATCACGAATACATCGCCGATGCCAACCTCGACCTCACTCCGGTCTCCCTGCAGCAGCTCATCGTACGCACCACCCAGGAAGGCCCCGTCGATCCGTCCGCAGCCGCCACCGAAGTCAGGAGCGTTCAGACATGACCACCATCGTCGAGCAACCGTCCGGAGGCATGACCTCCCGCCCGAAGAGCCGGACCTGGGGAGTCGTCCGCCTCCAATTCACCAACAAGCAGACTTTCGTCTGGGTCCCAGTCGTCGTCCTCGGTGGGGTCTGGCTGATCACCCTGATCATCTACTGGATCGTTTCGCCCTCGGGTGCGAACTCCCCGATGTACAGCGGGGGATCGCAGGCACCACTGTGGTACTTCGCCGTCGTCGGCGCCCAGGCGATGAATCTCACCTTCTACTTCTCGCAGGCCATGAGTCTCACTCGCCGGGAGTTCTACCTCGGCTCCCTGCTCGCCGCGGGCATCAGCGCCGTCGGCATCTCCCTCGTCTTCGTCGCCCTCGGCCTCATCAAACAGGCCACCGACGGCTATGGCATCAACGGCTATTTCGCCTACCTGCCCTGGATATGGGAGGGGGGCCCGCTGGCTGCCGGCACGATCTACTTCGTGCTGACGATGCTGTGGTTCGTCCTCGGCTTCTGGTTCGCCATCGTCAAGAACCGCTTCGGCTCGCTCATCGTCGCGGTTTCGCTCATCGGCATCGCCCTGGTCCTCGTGGCCGGTGCTGCGTGGGTCAGCTTCAATCGGGCCTGGCCAGAAGTCTGGATGCGACTGGTCGATGCTCAGGCGATCGGACTGGCCTGCTGGGCGCTGGGGCTTACTGTGGTCTTCGCTCTCGGGTCGTACCTGACCCTGCGTCGCCTGACCTCCTGACCCGGCCGGATCAGCCGACTCCGCCGTCGCCGATCAGCTCAGCAGCGCCAGCGCTCCCCCGGTATGCTGCACAAGTCTTGCACGGCAGCCAGTCGGCGATCCCGACCCGGCGCGGCACCCGGTCCGGCACCTGTCGGGTGGTCACGAACTGCGGGCGACGACCGAATCGGCGAAGGCGAACAGGGAGTCCTTGACGCGACCGGCGGGCACCGGCTCCAGCGCCGCCTTCGCCTCCTCAGCCCAATGCAGCGCCTCGGCCCGCGCCCGTTCGGTCACGGGGTGGGCGGCCAGCGCGGCTCGGGCTGCCTCCAGGGCCTCATCGGAGGTGAGGTCGGCGTCGAGGAGTCGGACCACCTCGGCGGCGGCTTCGTCACCGCGGGCGGCGGCGGCCCGCACATAGAGCACGGGCAGGGTCGGGACGCGTTCGCGCAGATCCGTGCCCGGTGTCTTGCCCGACTCCGACGATGCCGTCGTGAGATCGATGATGTCGTCGGCGAGCTGGAAGGCGACGCCGACGCGTTCGCCGAAGATGCGGACCGGTTCGGCCAAGGCCTGATCGGCGCCTGAGAACATGATCCCGAACCGCGCCGAGGTGGCGATGAGCGATCCTGTCTTGTCCGCGAGCACCCGGAGGTAGTGCTCGATCTCGTCAGCGCCCTCGGGCGGGCCGGCGAATTCGTTGAGCTGCCCGAGGACGAGGCGTTCGAAGGTCTCGGCCTGGATGCGCACGGCCTCGGGACCGAGCTTCGCGGTCACCCCGGAGGCCTTGGAGAAGAGGAGATCGCCGGTGAGGATGGCCACCGAGTTGCCCCACACCTCATGAGCGGCAGGTGCCCCACGACGCACAGGCGCGTCGTCCATCACATCGTCGTGGTAGAGAGAGGCGAGGTGGATGAGTTCGACGGCCACGGCCGCGTCGATGATGTCATCCTGCTCGGCCTCACCGAGGCGGGCGGTGAGGAGCACCAGGTTCGGGCGGGCGCGTTTGCCGCCGGCGGCCAGCAGATGCTTCGAGGTCGTGTCCGGCAGTTTGCGGGTCTGCTCGGTCACCTCGTAGAGCCTGGCCTCGACGGCCTCCAGCTGAGTCGAGATCTCCGCCGCGAGCTGGGCGTCGGCACCGGTGAAAGTGGCCGGAGAGGCTAAATGGCTCATGTCCTCGTCATTCATCGTAGTCGGTGTCTGTCCTCGCCCGAGCGCTCAGACATTGCTGGTGGCCGGGACGATTCGGGTCAGGGCTGAGATCACCCTGTCGATGAGATCGGCCTCGGAGGCCTTCGGATCGCGGTAGAGGTTCGCCAACAATTTGACGACGAACTCCATCACAACGTCAACACCCATACCGTACTTGATTCCGAACTGCATGAGGGCAGGGTGGCCGATGATCTCAGCGAAAACCCGCCCCAGGGTGAAGTAGCCGCCCAGGGAATCCCCGAGCAGCGCGGGGTACTCCTGCAGACGACGGCGCATCACCTGCTGCGGGTAGCGGGAGTACGTGGAGATCACCTCGGCGGCGATGCGGGCGGATTCGAGCGCATAGTCGATGCCCTCCCCGTTGAAGGGATTGACCATTCCCCCGGAGTCACCGATGAGCAGCAGCCCGCGGTGGAAATGCGGCGTCCGGTTGAAGGCCATGGGCAGGGCAGCAGACTTGATCGGCCCCAGCGAGGTCGTCTCGTCGATGCCCCATTCGTGGCCCATGTCCGCGATCCACTGCCCCATCACCGAGCGCAGGTCGACGGATCTGAACTGCGGGGAGGAGTCGAGGAGGCCGGCCCCGATATTCACCGTCCCGTCGCCGAGGGGGAAGATCCACCCGTAGCCGGGCAGGGACTCGGAGCCGCCGGACGAGTTCGCCGACCGCATCTCGACCCAGCTCTCGATGTAGTCGTCGGTGTGCCGCGGCGAGGTGTGGTACGCCCGAGCGGCGATGCCCATGGGACGGTCGTCGCGCTTCTCCAGCCCCATGGCCACCGCCAGCCGGGACGACACCCCGTCAGCGGCGATGACGATGGGCGCACGGAAGTGGGCCTCGGGACCGACCCTGCGGCCGCGGTGATCGGTGCCGGAGGCGTGCACCCCCTGGATCCAGCCGTCCTCGCCGATGTCCGGCGACATCGCTCTGACCTGCTCGAACAGTCTCGCCCCGCAGCGCTGCGCATGCCGGGCAAAGGCCTCGTCCATACCCATGCGCGGGCGCGTGAGACCGAAGTTCGGGGTGCCGTCGATATCGGGCCAGTCGAGTTCGAGGCGGTGACCGCCGCCGATCAGCCGCAGCCCCCTGTTCGGATGCCAGCCGTCGGAGGCCGGAAGGTCCATACCGAGGAACCCAGCTTCCTTGACCGCACGCGGGGTCAGCGCGTCGCCGCAGATCTTGTCGCGCGGGAACCCAGACTTCTCGAGGATGATCACTTCGTGCCCGGCCTGGGCGAGGTAGGCGCCGATCGCCGATCCCGCCGGTCCGGCGCCGACGACGACGACCTCGGCCTCGAACTCGTTCAGCTTCGCGTTCAAGACTCGTGCGACTCCGCTGCCTCGGCATGCGCGTTCGGCTCGCCGCTCGTCTCCGTGGGCTTGAGTGCGTGGTGGACGGCAACGATCCCGCCGGTGAGGTTGCGGTACTTCACCTGGTCGAAACCGGCGTCGAGGATCTGGTGGGCGAACGCGTCCTGGTTCGGCCAGGCGCGGATCGACTCCGCCAGATAGACATAGGCCTCGGGATTCGAGGACACGGTGCGGGCCACGGCGGGCAGGGCCCGCATGAGGTACTCCTTGTAGACGAGGCTGAAGGCGTCGAGTGTGGGTGTGGAGAATTCGCAGATGATGAGCCGTCCGCCGGGCTTGAGCACGCGCAGCATCTCAGCCAGTGCCGTGTCGACGTCGTGGACGTTGCGGATGCCGAAGGAGATCGTGACGACGTCGAAGCTGGCATCGGCGAAGGGCAGGTCCATCGCATCGGCGTAGATGAAGTCGATCTTCGGGTGGCGGCGACGGCCCTCGGCGAGCATCCCGGTGGAGATGTCGCCGGCGACCACCTCGGCGCCGTGGCGGGTGAACGTCATCGACGAGGTTCCGGTCCCAGCCGCCAGGTCGAGGACCCGCTCACCGGGGCCGGCGGCCACGGAGTACGCGACGGTGCGTCGCCAGGCGCGGGCGAGGCCGAAGGTGAGGACATCGTTCGTGAGGTCGTATCGGGAGGCGACATCATCGAACATCGACGCGACGTCGTCGGGCTGCTTGTCCAGCTGGGCACGATTCATGCCCTCATTGTCTCAACACCTCAACGCAGACTGCGAATCCAACCGCACGCAACCGGGCCGCAGCGGATGTGGAAATGACCACATTCCTCGATCGGCCGACCTCAGCGGCGATCCGCGAAGAGGATGCGGCCCCGGGTTCTCGTCTAGAGTTGGACCGACATGACTACGACTTTCGGCACCTCCGACATCATCACCGCTCCCCCGCGCCTGCACGTGCGCTCCCGTTTCGTCGACGACGTCGACCCGGGCCCCGGGTTCCCCTTCCAATCCGGGCTGCCGACCACCGTCGAGCAGACCCTCGAGCTGCTGCCCACCTCCGGTTTCTCCTGCTGGGTCCGTGACACCTCCGGTCTGATCGGGTTCGGCAGGACGCTGCGCATCCGCGCCCGCGGCCCGGAACGCTTCACACAGCTCTCGGCCGCGTGGAAGGCGATCACGGCCGAGGCCAGCGTCGAGGACGAGGTCGAGCTGCTGGGCTCGGGTCTGATGTGCTTCACGACGGTCGCCTATTCGGGCGAATCGAGTGTCGACTCGATCATCCACGTGCCCGAGTTCGTTCTCGGTCGCCGAGGCGGTCGCGTCTGGCTGACATCGATCTCGACCGATCCGACTCCGCCCACTCCCCCGGTTCTGCAGGCCGAACCCCTGCGCCGGGTCGCCTCGGCGCGGTCTGCGGACGGGGATCTCGACCCGGCGAAGTGGGCGGAACTGGTCGCGGAGGTCTCCGGCATGCTCACTCCCATCGACACGTCCGCAGAGGTGGATGCCTTCAGCGACGATCCGACCCTGCGCAAGATCGTGCTCGCCCGCGACGAAGTGGTCACCACCGACGACGACATCGACGTCCGGTCGGTGCTCGGCGCGCTCAATCGCAGCTACCCCAGCTGCTGGACCTTCGATGTCGCCGGTCTCATCGGCTCGACGCCCGAACTGCTCATCGGCGTCGAGAACGGCCGGGTGACCTCCCGTGTCCTGGCTGGGACCTACCGCGTCGAGCAGGACCCGATGGAGGAGATGCCCGCGGCCAGGAAGCTGCTCAGCGCGCACAAGGACAGCACCGAGCACGCCTTCGCCATCGCCTCCCTGCAGCGCAGCCTCGGTTCGATCGCCGAGGACGTCAGCGTCGATGAGCGTCCGCATCTGCTCCCGCTGGCCAACGTCATCCATTCGGCTTCGGACGCGCAGGCGAACCTTCCGACCGGCTCCGCTCTCAACGCCCTCGACGTCGCCGCAGCGGTCCATCCGACGGCCGCCGTCGGCGGCTACCCGCAGGCGAGCGCCGTGGCGCACGTCGATTCGCTCGAACCCCTCGACCGCGGACGCTACTCGGGTCCGGTGGGGTGGATGGACGGCCGCGGCAACGGTCAGTTCGGCATCGCTCTGCGCTGCGGTCAGCTCGAGGACCGCAATCGGATCAGACTCTACGCCGGGGCCGGGATCATGCCCGATTCGGATCCCACCGCCGAGGTGGCCGAAACGGATGCGAAACTCGCTCCGATGCGCCGGGCCCTGGGCCTCGACTGAGAGGCAACCGTCTTCGTCGGTGACGACGGGATCGCCCTACCGGGCCGGTGCCACTTCGATGATCCGACGGCCCCCCGCGCCTGCGCCCCGGCGACGCTCTCCGACAGTGCCGAAGGCCGCCGCGAACTCCTCCGCGCTGCGCACTCGGGTGTGCTCCCACCCATAGGCTGCGGCGAGTTCGGCGAAGCCTCGGCCGTGCGGGACCGTGAAATAGCGGTTGAGGTAGCCCGCCAGGTGGGACTGCGAGTGCTCGAGTCCGGCGAAGATCGCTCCGCCGTCGTCGTTGAGGACCACGATCGTCAGGTCCCCGGTCTCTTCGGCGCTCGGGGTGAGCAGACCGCCTGCATCGTGGAGCATCGCGATATCGCCGATGAGGAGGACGACCGGCTCCTCCAGCCCCAGTGACAGGCCGGTGGCAGTGGAGACGAGTCCGTCGATTCCGGCCAGACCCCGCGAGGCGTGGATGCGGGCACGGACATCGGTGGCGTCGCTGAGGTAGCGCACCGAGTTCGAACTCGCCACGAACAGCGTATGATCCTGGGCGGCCAGGCTCTCGGTGATCTCCCGGGCGATGGCTTCGAAGACCATCGCAGGGCTCGTGAGCACATCGATGCTCTCGCCCCTCGCCGAGGCGGTCTCCGACGCCGCCGCGCGTTCGGCGCGCGCGGCGGCTACAGCGGCTTCGCCGGCACTCACCCAGGCTCGGACCCAGTCGGGGCCCGAGAGCGTCTCATCACTCGTCTCGTCGGTGACGATCAAGTCGCGGGCATCGACGTCGTCGGGCAGACGACGGACATGCACTGCCGCGTCGGCGAGCAGCGCGGCGACAGGACGGGTCAGGGTCGGTTTTCCGTGCACGATGACGGTGCGGATCGCATCCGTCAGCTCCGCACGCTCTCCGAGCACCCGAGCGTGGGCGGGAACGGGCGGCGCGGCCCCTCCGATGCTCCGGGCCAAGGGGTTCGAGGGTTCGGCCAGCACGGGCAGGTGATGACCGGCGGCGAGCTCCCGCAGGGTCTCGGCCGGATGTCCTCCGGCGTCTCCGGCCACGATGACCGTGCCATCGGTGACAGTCAGCCTCACTTCGCGCTGTGCGCGTTCGTTGTCGAGGCCCGGTCCGTGCGCGACCGCGGATGCGCCACCGGACGAGCCGGCAGGTGCGGTCGTGTCGGCTCCGGCAGGGGCCGCTGCCCATCCGCGGATCTCGTCCGTCCACGCCTCCAACTCGACCGGGGTGGGCACGAGCGGCGCGTCGAACTGCACGTTCAGCTGGACCGGTCCGGCCGCCTCGGCGCCGGTTGCCTCACTCTGCCCCAGCGCGGCCGAAACGGCCTCGGACATCGCTGCCTCGACGGCGGTCGGGGCCTCACTCGCGGGCAGGTCGAAACGGCCGCGGACGTCGCTGAGTACGTGCGCCTGGCCATCGATCGTCTGATTAGCGCCGGTCCCGCGCAGCCTGGCGGGCCGGTCGGCGGTCAGAGCCAGCAGCGGCAGGTGCCCGTACGAGGCTTCGAGGACAGACGGGTGAAGATTGGCCACGGCCGAGCCCGAGGTCGTCACGATCGCCACCGCACGGTCCTCGCCGCGCGCACGCCGGCCCCGTGCCAGTCCCAAGGCGAGGAACCCGGCATCGCGCTCATCGATGCGCACATGCGTACGGATCAGGCCCGCCTCGGCGAGGGGCGCCAGGGCATAGACCAAGGGAGCGGACCGGGATCCGGGGGCGATGACCACGTCCGTCACTGCCGATCGGACCAGGTCTCTGGCAATCTGCTGCGCCACCGCGCTCGAGTTCGACATCACCTGATATTCAACCACTAACCCACCTGCCGTTCATCTCCGCACTCTAGCCTCGACGCATGCGCCGCTCGTTGATCATCGCGCTGGGGGCGCGCGCCGTCCGCACTCTGACTGCGGCTCGCTCCCATCGCGGACGGTATCCCACCTGCGACCAGAACAGCTCATTCCTCGGGCCCGAGCCTCGCGGCAAAGCGGCACGGAAGTGGCACATCCGGGACAAACGCAAACTGTCTGCGCGTCTGCGCGAATTCTTCATCTACTCTCCCGCGCTCGGGCGAACCGTCGGTGTGCGCGTGCTCCTGCCGGGCATACCTGCCGAGGTCAGCCCCGTCATCCACCTCTTCCATGGAGGAGGCGACGACTTCCGGTCGTGGACGGACTTCGGGTCCGCCGAAGCCCTCACCCTGGACACGCCCTATCTCGTCGTCATGCCAGACGGCGGCGCCGGCACGTATTCCCGGATGCCCGTCGGCAGCGAGGTCCACGACTGGCCTCGCTTCCACACCGAGGAGATCCCCGAATTCCTCGACGCGACCTTCTCCGTCGACTTCGCCCCCGGCAGTCAGCTGCTCGCCGGCTTGTCCATGGGCGGGTACGGGGCGATGAAATATGCCGCCTGGCACCCTGACAGATACGGTGCCGCAGCCGCGTTCTCCTCCCCACTGGACCCGCTGGCGACGGTGCCGGCCTTCGACATCATCGCCATGCGCGAAGGCGCGAGGTCGATGACGCTCTTCGGTGACCCCGTGGCCGATCGCAGCGAGTGGCTGGCGAACTCCCCCTACGCCCTGGCCGAGAACCTCCGCGGCCTCGACCTGTGGTTCAGCGCTGGTTCCGGCAGCCTCGAGGAGTCGAAGGACCGCGATCTGCTCGAGACGATGATCAACAGTCAGGGCGAGCGCTTCTCCGCCCGACTCAACGCCCTGGGCATCCGCCATTCATGGTTTCCCCGCACGAGCGGACTGCACAACTGGCTCAGCTGGGAACGCGAACTCGGCGCCTGGCTGAAGACGCTGGCCCGCCGCCGAAACTATGTGAGCTCGGATCGGTTCGGGCCCGGTGCAGGTGCAGGTGCAGCGTCCTTCCGTCGCCGAGGCGGGGCCCGGGTCGCCGACGGCGGGGAGTTCTCGTACCTCACCGGCCATGCCCTCTTCGACATCCACGGCTGGAGGGTGGAGATCTCCCGCCGCCGAGCTCAGATCGTGCGCTTCGACGCCGTCAGCGCCGGAGGGTTCTCCCTCAGCGGCACCGGCAGCTTCCGGGTGCGCACCCCAGGGCTGTTCGAACCCGGACGCCGCTATGACATCAGCGTCTCCGGCCCCAGCGGCGACAACGCCTATCAGCAGCGGGCGGACAAGAAGGGACGGCTGACGTTCACCGGGCGGCTGGCCGCGGCCATGCACGACCCCATCATCCCCGGCAGACGAACACAGCACTTCACCACGCTGGGTCAGGAGGAGGTGACGACAGTGCGGATCGCCTCGGCGCCGGAGGATGCGAACGCGAGCGGCGGCCAGGCTGCGGGCAGAGCGAACGTCGCCGGCGAGCCGGCCGCGGAGGTCGATGTTTCGGAGCCGCCACAGACGAAGACTGCAAACGACACGCAGGACGCATATATTGATAGCGGTCGCGGTTCTGCGGCTGCCGATTCTCCTTCCGAACGCTGACTCGAGAGGCCCATCATGAAACGCACACTCCCAGCCATCGCGCTCATCGCCGGTCTGACCCTTGCGGGATGTTCGGGTGGCCAGGACAGCGGCCAGGCACAGGATCGGTCCGGCGGCGATGCCGCACCGGCCGCAACCGAGGACGCCCCGCAGGCGACTCAGCTCGACGAAGCGACGCTCAAGGAGATCCTCGAATCCACCGATGCGGAGGGACAGGCCTTCAAAGCCATCGACACCACCGCGACTTCGGGCAGTGAGGCCATGAAAGCTCTCGAAAAGGCCGAGTTCGAGCCCAGCGCATGCAAGGACCTGTCGATGGCGGCACTCAATGCCGCCGAGGCCAGTGACAAGGTCACCGGCGTCTCGAGCGACAGCACGCTGTCCGTCGCGCTCGTCAGCCTCGCCGACGAGGACGCCGCCGGTTCCCAGCTGGCGGCATCGACCAAGGTGACCGAGAAATGCAGTGACGTGACCGTCAAGTCCCAAGGCATCGAGATGGCGATGAGCTTCGAACCCTTCGACGCCGAGGTCGCCGGTGCCGATGAGACCGTCGGAGTCAAAGCCACGATCGATGCCGGCGGGCAGACGATCCTCAACACGAACTCCATCAGCGCACGTATCGGCAACAACGTGGTCACCGCGGCCAATGTCGTCGACATCGAGGAGTCCACCGTCGCGAAGACCGCCGAGGCGTTCGTCGACGCGGTCGCCAACGCAGGCTGACTCAGTCCGCCCGGCCTCCGCTGCGCAGCCGGGACCAGCACTGCTGGAGGCGCTGGGCCCACCAGTCGTACCGCCCCGGGTCCACCGCCAGAGACTGCAGGCGGTCGGGGTCCGGGACGATCCGCGTCACGGGAACAGCTCCGTCGACCGGGCGCATCCCCGCAGTGTCGGCGACGACATCGGTCGCGAAGAGCCGGACAGTGCCCAGTCCGCAGGCCGGGTTCTCACCGAGAAGGGCGCGGCTGCGGACGGTTCGCGGCAGCTGGGCTGCGAGCCTCGCCCCGGCGGCCAGACCAACCGATGATTCCAGGGCCGAGGACACCACGGCCGGCAGCCCGCAGGCGTCGATGACCGCACGTGCCGCGGCGATCCCGCCCAAAGGCTGGACCTTGACGATGATGACCTCGGCGGCGCCGAGAGCGGCCACCCGCAGCGGGTCCTCGGCCTTGCGGATCGATTCGTCTGCGGCGAGCACGATCGGCAGATCCCTGCCGACCAGCTCCTCGCGCAGTCGGGCCATGTCCTCGACGCCGGGGACAGGTTGCTCGAAGTACTGGAGGTCGAAGTCCGCGAACCGCTCACAGACTCGCAGTCCGTCGTCGAGAGAGTAACCGGCATTGGCGTCCAGGCGGAGGTCGGTGCGGGGGAAGAGACGACGGAACTCCCGCAGCCTCTCGATGTCCTCGTCCAGGGAGTCGAGACCGTGTTCGGCGACCTTCGCCTTCACCGTGCCGACATGGCCGTACCGTGCCAATACCGGCTCGACCTCATCGGGCGGGCAGGCCGGGAGTGTGGCGTTGACGGCGACCGTCCGGGGCTCTGCATCTGCGGCGGCGCTGGCAGATGGCTGGCCTGCGCGATCACCGGGCAGCAGCCCCGCGCATTCGAGGGCGGCATGCAGCCACCGGCTCGCCTCCTCGGTGCCGTACTCGGTGAACGGGGAGAACTCGGCCCAGCCGGCGGGCCCGGAGAAGAGCGCGACCTCACGTTCGGTGATGCCTCGGAACCGGGTGACCATGGGCAGACGGAGCACATGCAGGTCCTCGATGACGTCCTCGAAGTGTTCGGGCAGATCGAGCGGTTCCTTCGTTCCCGGCGGCCCGGCCGGTGTGTGCGATCCCGAGAGGGACTGCGAGGGTGCGGACAGAGATGAATCGGCCATGGGCCCAGACTATCCCCACGTCTCGAGGAGCCTCCGAGTGCCATGAGCTGCACAGAGGCTTGAGCTGCTCAGAGGCCGGCGAGGAACGAATGCACCCGCTCGAGCAGCAGAGCGGCCGCGTCTTCATCGAAGGCGCCGAGCGAGGAGTCGGTGAAGAGGTGCCGGTCGCCGGGATAGACGTACAGTTCGGCCGCAGGGGCGGATCCGGCGAGCTCCCGCGAAGCCGGGAGGTCCTCGTCGAAGAATTCGTCGTCGCGCATCCCATGGATCTGCACCGGGACGTCGGGCGGCCACGATTGGCCGAACTCGGCGACCGGAATGCACGAATGCATGAGCAGAGCACCGCGAGCACCGGGTTTCGTCTGCGCGAGCTGTTGGGCGATCATCACTCCGAAGGACAGCCCGGCATAGACGAGGTCGGGGCTCAGACCGTCGGCCGCGGCCGTGCCGCGCACCCGGAGCTCATCGATGCCTGCCGCCTCGGCGAAGGCGAACCCCTCGTCGATGGAGGCGAACGTCCCGCCGTCGAACAGGTCGGGGGTGTGGACGGTGTGGCCGGCCCGGCGCAGGTCCTCGGCGAAGGCTCTCACCCCGTCGGTCAGGCCCTGGATGTGGTGGTAGAGCAGCACTTCCGCCATTGCAGTCCCCCATCGACTGTCGCTCCGCCTGTCGGAGCCGTTGCCCGAGTGTAGTCCGATGTGATACGAGCCACAAGGCGCCGACCGGACTCTGCATGCCCAGGCGATAGGCTGGGGACTATGACGGTTTCAGAAATCTTCGATCCCTCTCTGTGGCGTGAGGTCTCCGGCTTCGACTTCACCGATATCACCTACCACCGGGCGATCGACCCCGCCGACGGCAACGACCTCGGCTGCGTGCGCATCGCCTTCGACCGCCCCGAGGTCCGCAACGCCTTCCGGCCGCACACCGTCGACGAGCTCTACCGCGCCCTCGATCATGCCCGCCAGACCTCGGACGTCGGAGCGGTGCTGCTGACCGGCAACGGCCCGAGTGAGAAGGACGGCGGGTGGGCGTTCTGCTCCGGCGGCGATCAGCGCATCCGCGGCCGCTCCGGCTATCAGTACGCCGCCGGCGAGACCCGTGAGAGTGTGGATCCGGCCCGGGCGGGTCGCCTGCACATCCTCGAGGTCCAGCGTCTCATCCGCACCATGCCCAAGGTCGTCATCGCCGTCGTCCCGGGGTGGGCGGCCGGAGGCGGTCACAGCCTCCATGTCGTGTGCGATATGACCATCGCCTCGGCCCAGCATGCGAAGTTCAAGCAGACCGACGCCGATGTCGGCTCCTATGATGCCGGCTACGGCTCCGCCTATCTGGCGAAGATGGTCGGACAGAAGAAGGCCCGTGAGATCTTCTTCCTCGGCCGCACCTATTCGGCTCAGGACATGGCCGCCATGGGGGCGGTGAACGAGGTCGTCGACCACGCCGAACTCGAAACGGCCGCCCTGACGATGGCGAAGGAGATCCTCGGCAAGTCCCCGAACGCGCAGCGGATGCTCAAATTCGCCTTCAACCTCGTCGATGACGGTCTCATGGGCCAGCAGGTCTTCGCCGGTGAGGCCACTCGCCTGGGCTATATGACCGACGAGGCCGTCGAAGGCCGTGATGCCTTCCTCGACAAGCGCGACCCCGACTGGTCGCCGTTCCCCTGGTACTACTGAGCAGCCGGTTCGAGCCCACCGTGACCGCACGCGAACTCAGCGCCGTCGAACTGCCCGAGGCCATCGACCGGGCGCTTCGGGGAGACTCGATCCTCATCCTGCCCGCCGCCCGCACCGGGGCCGTCACCGAGGCGGCTCCCAGTTCGTGGACCGGGCCCGGACCGGCGCCGGCGCTCATCCTCTTCACCTCGGGGTCGACCGGGCAGGCGAAGTCCGTGGCGCTGTCCGCACACGCGCTGACCACCTCGGCGCGGGCGACGGAACGGTCGCTGTCGGGCGCCGGCGACTGGCATCTGTGCCTGCCGGTCAATCACATCGCCGGTTTCCAGGTGGAGCTGCGCGCTCGGCTGGCGGGGCGACCTCCGGTGCGGACCGCCTCGGCGAGGTTCACAGCGGCCTCCTTCGCCGCCGAGGTCGACGAGCTGCTGCACAGGGCGGGGTCCCGCCCCACCTACACCTCGCTCGTACCCACTCAGCTGCATCGCATCCTCGCCGACGATCACGCCACCGACCAGGCGTCGAGGATCGATCACATCCTCCTCGGCGGGGCGGCGATCTCACCGGCCCTGCTCGACAGCGCCGCCGAGGCGGGACTGTCGCTGGTGCGCACCTACGGGATGAGCGAGACCGCCGGCGGCTGCGTATACAACGGGGTGCCCTTCGACGGGGTCGACATCACCATCACCGAGGCGGGCACAATCGATCTGGCGGGCCCCGTCGTCGCCGACGCCTACGTCGAAGTCACCGCAGACGGCACCATCGCCGCCGTGGACTCCCCCGGCCTCGAGGCGGACGGCAGCGGCCGGCGCATCGTGCACACGAGTGATCTCGGGCGCCTCGATCATGGTGTGCTCACGGTGCTCGGCCGCGCCGATGACATCATCGTCTCCGGAGGCACGAACGTGTCCCCGCACGCGCTGGAGACCGGGCTGCTGCCGAGCTGGCAGCGCGCGGGCGTCGCCGAGGTGCTCGTGACCTGGGTGCCCGACGCTGAGTGGGGGAAGCAGGTCGTCGCCCTCGTCAGGCTCGCAGACGGCGACGAGGGGACTGCCGATGCCACACCGGTCTCCGCCGCAGATTCTCCGCGCGAACTCGCCCGCCGGCTGACCGGTCTCGATCACGGGATGAGCGGGCAGCTGCTGCCGCAGCTGGTCTTCCCCGTCGACGAGATCCCGAGCCGGTCGATCGGCAAACCCGACCGCAGGGCCGCGGCGAAGATCGCGGCCGATCTCAACGCCCGCAGAACCGAATACCCTTGCCGGTGAACAATCGGTAATATGAGACGGTTCCACAACTGATGAGGAAGGTGAGCGAGACCTATGGCTGATGCCGCCCAGTGGATTTCGGGAGCTCGACTGCGAACTCTCCCCCTGGCTCTCGCACCCGTGCTCATCGGAACCGGTGCCGCGATCGGATCGCTCGGCGGTTTCACCGCCTTCATCCTCGACAACATCTCGGGCGGCTCCGACCATGTCGGACTGCCGCAGATCCTGCTGCGCGGCTTCCTCGCCCTCCTCGTGGCCCTCTGCCTGCAGATCGGCTCGAACTACGCCAACGACTACTCCGATGGCATTCGCGGCACCGACGACGACCGAGTCGGCCCGGTCCGTCTCACGGCGACCGGGCTGGCCGAGGCGCACGAGGTCAAACGTGCGGCCTTCCTCTTCTTCGGCATCGCCGGCGTCGCCGGCCTCGTCCTCATCCTCATCTCGCAGGCCTGGTGGTTCCTCGTCGTCGGAGCCGCCGCGGTGGCCGCGGCATGGTTCTACACAGGAGGGAAGCAGCCCTACGGATACATGGGCCTCGGCGAGCTCTTCGTCTTCGTCTTCTTCGGCCTCGTCGCGACCTTGGGGACGATGTGGATGCAGGTCGGACACCTCAGCCTCAGCGGCTGGGCCGGGGCCGTGTCGATCGGGTCGCTCGCCTCGGCGGTCCTCATGGTCAACAACCTCCGTGACATCCCCACCGATACCGAGGCAGGCAAGATCACGCTCGCCGTGCGGCTGGGCGACAATGCCGCCCGCATCGCCTATGCGGTGCTGGTGCTGCTGCCATTCGCGCTCCTGGCCCTGGCGATCCTCGACGGGCACCCGGCTGTCGCTCTGGCGATCCTCGCCCTGGTGCCGGCGCTCAGCCCGCTCAAGACGGTTCTCAGCGGGACTGCGGGGCACGGGCTCATTCCGCCGATCAAGACGACAGGACTGACCGGATTGGCCTTCTCAGCGCTGATGGGACTGGGCCTGGCCCTCTGATCGGATCGGGTTCGTCTGCTCGGGACCGACCTGCGGGCACGGCGGGCTATTTGTTCTGATCTCCGTCTTCGCTGACGTGGTCGTCTTCGCCGATGCGTTCGTCGACGATGCGATCCTCGGCCGCTTCGTCGGCGCTTCGCTTCTTCGGTTCGGCGGCGCGTTTGGCCACACGGGCTTCGATATCGGCCGCCACCCGTGCACGCATATTGCCGAGGAACAGGTAGCTCAGCAGTGCGCCGATGACGATTGCAGAGACGGCCATGAGCATGTTGAGGCCGAGGAAGGGAAACAGAACGAGGCCCACGGCGACGATGATGCCGAGGCGGGCGAGTGAGTAGAGCCAGAAGGTGCGCATTGAGCCTATTTTAGCCCTCGATCGTGACCGTCTCGTCACCAGATGCTTGAGTCGGTGCTCAGGTTCGTGGACTATCCTGGATGCATGGCTCGATTTCTCATTGCCGCGATCGTCCTGGCGGCTGCGGTGACACTGTACGGACTCTTCGATTGCCTGTTGCGCGATCGGGGTCTGATTCGAGTCCTGCCCAAACCTGCCTGGGCCCTCATCATCCTCTTCATCCCCGTGCTCGGGTTCGTCCTCTGGTATCTCTTCGGTCGCGGCTCCGAGGGCAAGTCCGCTTCGCCGAGCCGACCGCGCGGGCAGGTCGCGCCCGATGACGACGAGGACTACCTCCGCCAGGTCGACCGGGAAGTCCAGCTCGGCAAACATGCTCCGCGGGCCCGTGAGAACGACGAGGCCTCCTCAACGAACGATGGCTCCGCCGAAACCGACGAGGACAGCGATTCCGCTGCCGACTCCTCAGCCGACTCCGATGAGCACGGCACCAAGGGCGAAGGCCGCGGCCGCTCGAACTGAGTTTCGCAGCGTTTCAACCCAGCACAGCCCAGCCTCCTGACGTCCACTGAAACAGCACAGTCTGCTCTGGCCCGCCTGATTCGGCCGACGGCTCGCTCTGCGATTCAGAGCTCTGTATGCAAACAGAGCTTCCAGTCGCAGGTCGAGCCGTCGCCGTTTCAGGAGCGCGACGTCACGCCGTTCGAGCGGCCCTTGTCCCTGAGGCAGTCGCAGACCGAGCCGCCGCACGGCAGAGGCCCTGCTCGGCCGCAGGCGGGACCGCACTGTCTCGAACCGGCTCGTCGCGGTCCGACTCCCCTCAGTCGAGACCGGAGTATCCGACCCCCCTCAGCCGAAGTCGGAGTGTCCGACTCCCCTCAGTCGAGGCCGGAGTAGGAGTGCAGACCGTTGAAGTAGACGTTGACGACGGTGAAGTTGAAGATCACCGAGGCGATGCCGATGAGATTGAGCACCGCGACCTTCGTCGGGCCCCAACCGCGGGTGGCTCGGGCATGCAGGTAGGCGGCGTAGATGACCCACACGACGAAGGTCCAGATCTCCTTCGAGTCCCAGCCCCAGTAGCGGCTCCAGGCCACCTCGGCCCAGATGGCACCGGCGATGAGGGTGAACGTCCAGGTGATGAAGCCGACGGCCGCAATCGTGTAGGAAGTCCGCTCGAGATCGGTGCTGGCGGGCAGTCGGTGCATGAACCGCAGCCACTTCGGGTCCTTGGTCTCGTGGACGCTCTTGAGGATCTGGAAGACGGCGAGGATCGCCGAGATGTAGAGCAGCGCAGTCGAGAGGATCGCGATCGGCACGTGGATGGCGATCCAGTACGAGTCCAGCGCCGGGATGAGCTTGGCCGCCGGAGTGTAGAAGACGGTGATCGCCAGCCCCAAGCACAGCAGCACTCCACCGGACACGAAGGTGCCGAGGTAGCGTACGTCCTTCTTGATCAGCACGACGAGATAGACGATGACGGTGATCGTCGTGGCCGTGAGGACGTATTCCATCATGTTGCCCCACGGCACCCGAGCCACGGACAGTGCGCGTGTGAGGACTGCCGCCGCATGCAGCAGGACGGCGAGCACGAGCAGGGAGGTCCCGATCCGGGCTCCCCTGCGCCGATTCTTCCGAGTGGAAGCGGCAGGAGCGGCAGAATCGTCGTCACCGGGACGGTCGAGGACCGCAGTGCTCGCGGTCTTACGATTCGTCCGCCGCACAGAGCTCGCCCTGGCTGTGCTGCCCACGGCGGTCTGAGACGCCTTGAGCTCCCGGGAGCCGAACAGGTCGAAGGCATAGAAGATCATGGCGAAGGCGTAGACGATCATCGCCGAGATGATCAGCTGGTTGGACCACATTGCGAGGTCAGTGTTGACGTCCATTCATCCTCCGCACCTCAGGTGCTCTAATATCGCGTGCTGTCGGGTGTCGCTGTCAATGTGCTCGAAGCCCTCTGCGGGAGCTCCGGTTCTCTCGCACTCCGCGGCTATTCTACTCCGCGTAGTAGCTCGGACTCATCTTTCCGCGTCGCTCTCTTCCCCATCGTCGTCGGGTTCGGGATCGCGCAAGTCCCTGACCAGGTCGGCGACTGCGCGTTCGACCATCGGATCCTCGCCACGGGCCAGTGCGGCCACCTCGGCGTCGCCGTCCTTGATCCGGACCCATACGCGTCGGCGCGGGATGAACAGGGACAGCCCGAGTCCCGCCAGGACGAGGATCGCGCTGATGAGCATGAGCGCCTGTGTCGGGTCCTGTGAGATGTCGACGGCGATGTACTTCTTGACTCCGTCGAACGTCACCGAACCGCCTCCCGGCAGCTTCTGGGTCTCCCCTTCGGCCAGCTGGATGATGAGCGGGTTGCCGGACTCGTCGGTCATCTCCGTCATGTTCTCGGCATCGAGGGAGTACACCGACTGCGGGACTCCCGAGTCGAGTCCGAGGTCGCCGGTGTACCCGCTCATCACGAGGTAGGGGTTGCGCAGCTCGGCGAAGCTCGAGACGAGCTCGCCGTCCTGATTCTGGGTGGCGGTGGGCAGGAATACCCCGACGAAGCCCATCTGGGTGCCGGCCGAGTCCGGCACCTTGATGACCCCCTCGGAGGTGTAGCCCGGGTCGCCGCCGTCGGGGATGAACACCTGCGGTCCGGACTCGACGATGTTGCCCTGCGCATCGCGGACGGTCACTTCGGGGGCATAGCCGTTGCCGGTGAGGTAGACGCCGACGCCATTGACGCGGACCGGTTCGTTGACCTTGAGCGTGTGCTTCTCGTTCTTCCCGTCGACCGTGGTCGTGACGTTCGCGTCGAAGCTGCGCGGCTGGCCGAACTGGTTGCCCGCCGCCTGGTCGTCGAAGGTCGAGGTGAAGCTGTCGAGCTTCAGCCGGAAGGCCGGCAGATTGTCGGCGTCGTAGTAGGAGCCGGGTTCGAACGAATCATAGGAGACCAGCGAGTTCGTGAACGTCTCCCCCTCGACGAGGATGCGCTGGCCTTCGTAGCCGAACAGCGAGCCGATGGCCATCGTGAGAGTCGCCATGAGCAGAGCGATGTGGAAGACGAGATTGCCGGTCTCCCGCAGATAGCCGCGTTCGGCGGCGACATGGTCCGCCTGCCGGTTGATGCGGTAGCCGGACTTCTTCAGCCGTGCCTCGGCGCTGTCGAGGAACGCCTGATCCGCGATCTCTCGCGACTCGGCTTCCCCCTGCGCCGAGGCGAAGCTCGAGTAGCCTGGCATCCGACGCAGCCGCCTCGGCGCTTTGGGCGGAGCCGACCGCATCGCCTTCCAGTGCTGTTTGGTGCGGGGGATGATGCACCCGACGAGGGAGACCATCAGCAGCAGATAGATCGCGGAGAACCAGACGGAGGAATAGACGTCGAACATCTGGATGGCATCGAGGAACCGTCCCCAGGCACCGTTGTTCTCCAGGAACTTGTTCACCCGTCCCGGGTCCTGGATGCGCTGCGGCAGCAGAGATCCGGGGATCGCAGCGAGAGCGAGGACGAGCAGCAGGATCAGCGCCACGCGCATCGTCGTCAGCTGCGTCCAGGCCCATCGGCACATGCCGAGGAAGCCCAGCTGCGGCTGCGTCACGGTCGCCTTCGCGCCCGACTTCGCCGGCTTCTTCTCCGCGCCTTCGGTCTTGCCCTCCACTAGATCACCACTTCGAATCCATTGATCAGACCTTGCAGTGAGGTCATCCACATATTCCAAACGCCGCTGGCCATGAGCACCCCGAGGATGATGAGCATGATGCCGCCGGCGCGCACGATCGCGCTCTGGTGCCTGCGCACCCACTCGAGTCGTCCCGCACCCTTGTGGATGGCCAGCGCCAGGAGGATGAACGGGATGCCCAGCCCGAGGCAGTAGACGAAGGCGAGCAGGGCACCGCGCCAGATCATCCCGTCGCCGCCGAAGCTCACCGACATGCTCAGCACGGCCGACAGGGTCGGACCCACGCAGGGAGCCCAGCCGAGTGCGAAGCTCGCCCCGAGGACCGGGGCGCCCCAGAGCCCCGCCTTCGGCCTCGCGCGGATCCGGTGTTCGCTCTGCAGCAGGCCGAACCCGCCCATGAACACGAAACCGGCGAGGATGACGAGGACACCGAGGATGCGGATGATGATGTCCTGCCATTGCGAGAACAGCGCCCCGAGCGCAGAGAAACTGGTTCCCAGGAGGACGAAGACGACGGTGAAGCCGAGCACGAACAGGCTGATGCCGACTGCGACGCGCCAGGTCTGCTTGTCCTTGAGCGAGGACCCGGACAGGCCGGTGACGTATCCGACGTAGCCGGGCACCAGAGGCAGCACGCACGGGGAGAGGAAGGACACCAGACCCGCCAGTGCTGCAGCGCCGGCGGCCAACAGCAGTGGACCGGAGAGAACCGTCTGGGCGAACTCCGCCCCGATCCCACTCACTCGGCCCGCACGTCCTCGATGAGTCCCTTGAGCGTTGACGCGTCGACCTCGCCGACCACCCGGGCGGCGGCTCGCCCCTGAGAGTCGAGCACCACCGTCGAGGGTGTGGCCTGCGGGGGCAGGACGCCCGAGAGGAGGGAGACCATCTCACCGTTCGAGTCGAGCATGTTCGGATACGGGACCTGGTAGCTGCTGATGAACGCGTTGGCCGCGGCAGCCTGGTCGCGGACGTTGACGCCGATGAATTGCGCCTTGTCGCCGAAGCTCTCCGATACGGATTTCAGTTCCGGCGCTTCCTTCCGACACGGCGGGCAGGCCGCGTACCAGAGGTTGATGACCACGGGGGTCGGGCGCAGGTCGGCCAGGGACATCTTCTCGCCGTCGAGGGTCTCGAAGCTCAGCTCGAGGGGCTCACCGCGATCTTCGGCGGCCACCTGCGAGACCACTCCCGATCCGGAGACGTACCCCTGATCGGATCCGGCCTGATCGGCCAGTTCGTCGTTCTCGCTGCAGGCGCTGAGCGCCAGGGCCGTGCCGGCGGCGATAGCCGAGGTGAAGAGGGTGCGACGGCTGAGTGGGCTGCGGCCGAAACTCATGCTCCGGCCACCGCGGTTCCCGGCTGCAGATCAGCGCAGATGCTCTCATAACTCACGGACACCAGTGTGGACGATGCGAATGTGAAACTGGTGATAGAAGCCAGGTCACATTCCCGTCGACGCGGGTCGTGGACGAGCGGACGCTCCTCCGCCGCCAGCCGCGTCATCCAGATCGGCAGCTGGTGCGAGACGATGACTCCCTCGGCCTCGGGACCGTGTTGGGCCAGCTTGGCACGCAGGCTGGCCATCGCCGCGCGCATGCGCAGCACGATCTGCCGGTACGGCTCGCCCCATGAGGGGGTGAGCGGGTTGTACAGACGCAGGAGATTCTTCGGTTCCGCCAGCCGACGGGCATTGACCTTCTGCCCTTCGAAGGAGTTCGCGGCCTCGATCACCCGGTCATCCGTGAACACCGGCAGGTCCAGGGCCTTCGCCAGCGGTGCGATCGTCTGCTGAGTGCGCAGCAGCGGCGAGGCGACGAGCGCGGCCGGAGCGGTCGTCGCAGTCGAGAAGTGCTTCGCGACGCGCTCGGCCATCTCATGGCCGCGGTCGGTCAGTCCGAAATGCGGCAGCCGACCATAGAGGATCCCTTCGGGATTGTCGACCTCCCCGTGCCGGACCAGGTGGATGGTGGTCATGCCTGCGCCCTCCCCGCCTCCGGCACGGCGGCCGCGGCCTTCGCCGCTGCGGGCAGGGCGGTCACGATCCTGTCGAGGATCTCATCCGTGTGGGCGTAGGACAGGAACCAGGCCTCGAAGGCGCTCGGCGGCATGTGGATGCCCTGGTCGAGCATGGCGTTGAAGAACGCCGAGTAGCGCTCGACGTTCTGTCCGCGCGCCTGTTCGTAGTTCGTCACCTCCGAGTCGGTGAAGAAGACCGAGAACATCGAGTTCGCGGACTGGATGACGTGGGCGACGCCTTCGGCCTCCAGGCTCGCTGCGACGGCCGGTCGCAGAATGTCCGCAGCGCGTCCGATGTGCGAGTACACGTCGAGCTCGGTGGTGAGCTTGAGCGTGGTCAGCCCCGCAGCCGTGGCCACCGGGTTGCCCGAGAGCGTTCCCGCCTGATAGACGGGACCGGCCGGTGCGAGATGGGCCATGACATCGGCGCGACCGCCGAAGGCCGCTGCGGGGAATCCCCCGCCCATGACCTTGCCGAAGGTGAACAGATCGGCAGGACCCTCGGGGTAGCCGAGTGCCTCGGACTCGTAGCCGTACCAGCCGGCGGCCGAGACGCGGAACCCGGTCATCACCTCGTCGCTGATCATCAGTGCCCCGTGGGCGCGGGTGAGGCGGCGGATGGTGTTCGTGAAGCCCTCGCGCGGGGGCACCACACCCATATTGCCGGGGCTGGCCTCGGTGATGACGCAGGCGATGTCCTCGCCGTGTTCGGCGAAGACCGCTTCGAGGCCGGCGGCGTCGTTGTAGTCGACGACGATGGTGTCCTGAGCCTGCGCCCCGGTCACTCCCGGTGTGTCCGGCAGTGAGAAGGTGGCCAGGCCGGAACCGGCCTGAGCGAGCAGGGAGTCGACGTGGCCGTGGTAGCAGCCGGCGAACTTCACGACCTTCGACCGTCCCGTGTACCCGCGAGCCAACCGGATCGCGGACATGGTCGCCTCGGTGCCCGAGGACACGAGCCGCACCTGGTCGACGGGTTCGACGCGGGCCACGATCTCCTCGGCGAGCTCGACTTCGCCGGTCGAGGGGGTGCCGAAGGAGAAGCCCTTGGCCGCGGCTTCCTGGACGGCGGCGAGCACCTCGGGGCGGGAATGGCCCATGATCATCGGCCCCCAGGAGCCGATGAGGTCGATGTAGTCGTTCCCGTCGACGTCGCGCAGCCAGGCACCGGTGGCCGAAGTGATGAAACGGGGGGTGCCGCCGACGGCCTTGAACGCGCGCACCGGGGAGTTGACTCCGCCGGGGATGACCGCCTCGGCGCGGGTGAAGAGTCCGGCGGACTGTTCGGTGGTTCGGCCCTGCGTCGGTTCTGTCGTCATGGGGTCTCCTCTGATTCTTCGCGGGATCGTGGTCGAAAACGTGGCGGGGCGCCTCAGGCGCCGTCGAGGTCGCGCATATGGTCGTTCACCTTCGTGAAGATGCGTCCCAGGGTCGCCATCTCCTCGGGATCGAGCAGGTCGACGAGGTGGTCGCGGACGCCGACCACATGGTCGGGGGCGGCGTTGCGCAGCAGCTCCCAGCCGGCGGCGGTCATCACGCAGTTGACTCCGCGTCCGTCCTCGGCGATGGCCGAGCGCTCGAGCAGTCCCCTCTTCTCCATCCGGGCCACGCTGTGGGTCAGACGCGAACGCGACATGGTCGTGTCCGCGGCCAGCAGCGCCATCCGCATGGTCCGGTCCTCATGCTCGGAGAGGCGGACGAGGATCTCGTACTCGGGCAGCCCGATGCCGTGGCTCTCGCGCAGCTCCTTGTCCAGCTGCGCGGTCAGCAGCTGGGAGCCGTTGAGGTAGCTTCGCCACGCCTTCTGATCCGCAGCGGACAGCCAGCGGGGCTCGCCCATCATCGGCCCCCGGCTGCTGCGGAGGCACCGGTGCGGTGGCCTGCGGCTTCTGCCTGGAGCCTCTGCGCCACCTCGGTGGCCCAGTAGGTGAGGATCGCGTCGGTGCCGGCTCGTTTGAAGGCGATGAGGGACTCCTCGATGGCCCGCTCGCGGTCGATCGCTCCGGCGGCGGCCGCGAACTCGATCATCGCGTACTCGCCCGACACCTGGTAGGTCCACACGGGCACGATGGATTCGCGGGCCACCTCGGCGAGGACGTCGAGGTAGGGCAGTCCGGGTTTGACCATGACGATGTCGGCACCCTCGGCGAGGTCGAGGCCGAGTTCGCGCAGGGCCTCGCGGCCGTTGGCGGGATCCTGCTGGTAGGTCTTGCGGTCGCCCTGCAGCTCGGAGTCCACGGCCTCGCGGAACGGGCCGTAGAAGGCCGAAGCGTATTTCGCGGTGTAGCCCATGATGACGGTGTCGGTGAACCCGGCGGCGTCGAGTGCCTCGCGGCAGTAGGCGACCTGGCCGTCCATCATGCCCGAGAGCCCGAGGACCTGGGCTCCGGCGCGAGCCTGTGCCAGCGCCATCGAGGCGTAGCGGTCGAGTGTGGCGTCGTTGTCGACTCCCCCTGCCGAGTCGAGGACTCCGCAGTGGCCGTGGGAGGTGAATTCGTCGAGGCACAGATCGGCCATGACGACCGTCTCCTCGCCGAGATGTTCGCTCAGCAGCGCCAGCGCCCGGTTGAGGATGCCGTCGGGGTCGTCGGCCTGGGAGCCGATCTCGTCCTTGTGTTCGGGGATGCCGAAGAGCATGAGGCCGCCGACTCCGGCCGCGACGGCTTCCTGTGCGGCGGCCAGCAGCGAGTCGAGCGTGTGCTGGACGACACCGGGCATCGCCTCCAAGGGCACCGGTTCGCTCAGTCCCTCCTTGACGAACATCGGCAGGATCAGCTCGGACGGATGCAGCCGCACCTCGGACACGAGGCGACGAAGCGCCTTCGTCGAACGCAGGCGGCGAGGGCGAACGGATCCGGGTACCAATGACATGTCAGGCCTTCCTTCTGCGGCGCTTCTGGCTCGGACGCTGCGGGGAGATCCCGGCGTCCACGTCTTCGGCCCGCTTGGTGAGTGCGAATTCGACGAGTCCGTCGATGAGCGAGGTGAGGTTGGCTTCCTCGGCGAGCACATCCACGCGCAGTCCGTGCTCGGCGGCCGTGTTCGCGGTCGCCGGGCCGATGCAGCAGATCACCGAGGTGGGGGCGGGTTTGCCGGCGATGCCGACGAGGTTGCGCACGGTCGACGAAGAGGTGAAGAGGAAGGCGTCGAAGTCGCCGGCCTTGATCGACTCGCGGATCGGCGCCGGCGGCGGCGACGCCCGCACGGTCCGGTAGGCGGTGACGTCGTCGGGGTCCCAGCCCTTCTCGAGCAGCCCGGCCACGAGCACCTCCGTGGCGATGTCCGCACGCGGCAGGAGCACGGTGTTCATCGGATCGATGTCGTCGACGTAGTCCGGCCAGGCGGCGGCCAGGCCCCTGGCCGAGTGCTCACCGTCGGGGACGAGGTCGGGAGTGATGCCCCAGTCGACGAGCGCGGCCGCTGTCCGTCCGCCCACGGCCGCGACCTTGACACCGGCCATCGACCGGGAGTCGAGCCCGAAGTCCTCGAACCACATACGCACCGCGCGCACGGCGTTGACCGAGGTGAAGCCCACCCATTCGTAGGACCCGTCGACGAGTCCGCGGATGGCCTTCTCCATCTGGGTCGGAGTGCGCGGGGGCTGCACGGCGATGGTGGGAACGACGGTGCCGACTGCGCCGAGCTCGGCCAGCGCCTCGGCGGTGGAGGTCCCCTGCTCCTTCGTCCGCGGGATCAGCACCTGCCAGCCGAAGAGCGGTTTGGATTCGAACCAGCTGAGTTCGCCCCTGGATTCCACTCCCTGTCCCATGATGACCACCATACGATCCGATCCTGTCTGCGCCATGGAAAGGGCCTGCTTCAATGTCGTCTCCACGCTCGTCTGCTCGATCGTGGAGATCCCCCACCCGAGCAGCACTTTCGTGTCTTCGTCCCAGCCGTCGGCGAGCAGAGCGCTGATGGCCTGCTCGTGAGCGGCGGCGGTGCCGGTGAGCACATGGCTGGTGTTGCGGTGGCGGGAGACGTCGACGTGCGTCTGGGGCCCGGCCTCGATGAAGCGCACGGAGCGGACCCGGTTCGTCGTCAGTGCGGTGCCGGTGTAGGCCGCGGTCGAGGCGGACAGGCCGACTCCGGGCACGATCTCGACCTCGACGTCGGCTTTGCGGCACACGGCGGCCTCGGCCGTCGTGTTCGTGAAGATCAGACCGTCGTCGGAGCTCAGGCGCACCACGGTGTTGTCGGGGCGGGCGAGTTCGGCCAGCCGACGCCCGCGGGTCGAGGCGGCGACACCGAGGTCGGCGGCATCGATGAGCCGTGCCGCCTGCGGAACATAGGCGGTGACGATCTCCGAATGGACACCGGCGTCGTAGACGACGGTCTCCGCTGTTGCGAGGATCTCGGCTCCGCGCATCGTCATCAGTCCCGATTCGCCCGGACCGCTGCCGATGAAGACGACTCGCGGCGCGGCCGGCAGCAGTCGGCGCGGTTGGACCTGGCCCGTGGACGGTGTGCTGTTCATCCCTGCTCCTGAGCCCTGACGGGGGTGAGGTGATCGGCGCTTTCGGCAGGGTCGATGCCGAGCCGGCCGAGCAGGTCCTCAGCGGCAGCGGTGCCGAGTTCGTCGGCGACGCGGGCCAGTTCCTTGCCGGTGACCGTCAGCTCCTGCTCCGTCGCGGTGGTCCAGTCGACGTCGGGCACGACGGGCAGCTCCGTGCTCTGCTGCGTGCGGGCGAGCGTGCCGTCGTCATCGGCCATCACGGCGTCGACGATGAACCGGTTCCCCTCGATCTTCGCCAGGGCGCCGATGGGCGCCGAGCATCCGGCCTCGGCGCGGGAGAGGATCGCACGCTCACAGGTCACGGCCAGATCCGTGGTCCGGTCGTGGATGCGGCGCAGAGCGGCACGCACCTCGGCGTCGGCGTTGAGGATGTCCTCGGACTGCGCATAGGCGCTGTCGGCGCTGCGCGTCTCAACGGCCAGTGCCCCTTGGCCGGGGGCCGGGAGCATGACGTCGAAGCCGAGGGAATCGGTGGCCTCGGCCAGTCGGCCGATCCTGCGCACCCCGGCTGCGGCGAGCACGACGGCGTCGAGTCGTCCGTCACGGACGTGGGCGATGCGGGTATCGACGTTTCCGCGCACTCCCCGGACCTCGATATCAGGGCGGGCGGCCCGCAGCTGCACGGCGCGCCGGGGCGAGCCGGTGCCGATGGCCGAGCCGGCGGGCAGCTCGGACAGGCTCAGGCCGTCACGGCCGATGAGCACATCGGCGGGGTCGACGCGGGGCGGGATCGCCGCCATCTGGATGCCCGCCTCGGGGGTGGTGGGCAGGTCCTTGAGCGAGTGGACGGCGAGATCGATCTTGCCCTGGTGCAGGGCCTGCCGGACCGCGGAGACGAAGACTCCGGTGCCGCCGAAGCCCGCCAGCGGGGACATGTTGACATCGCCCTCGGTCACGACCTCGACGATCTCGACTCGCCACCCGGTCAGGGCCGCGATCTGGTGGGCGATCGCCGTGGACTGGGACCGAGCCAGCTGGGACCGGCGGGTGCCGAGGCGCACGGTGCGTCCGCTGTAGTGTTCGGGTTCGACGATGTCGAGGGTGTGGTCGGCCACCGGGCGGATTCCGTCGGCCTCGACGTGGTGGGCGCTGGCGGCCGTCGCGACCTTCGTCTCCGGCGGGGTCATCGCATGCGCGACCTTGTTCACGGGCAGGTCGAACAGCTGCATCAGCGCCTGGGCGTAGTCGACCTCGGATTCGGTCACGGCCAGCTCCTTGACCTTCACGGTCGGTGTGTGGATGAGTTTCTCGGCCACTCGGTGCAGGGACTTGCGGATCTCGCCGAAGGCCTTGTCGTCGACGGCTGCACCGATCTTCTTCTCCAGGCGTTCGGTCTCGGCGGCGAGCACGTCCTTGGCGTGGGAACGCAGCGCGGTCACGGTCGGGGCGACGGAGCGCTCCTTGTTGCCGGTGGCGATGTTCTCCAGCTCGGAGGCGATGATCCCCCGTACGTCCTCGACGGTGCTCACGACCTTCGCATCGCGTTCCCTGTCGGAGCTCTTGAGCAGCTCGCGGATCTCGCCCAGGCCGAAGAGCGCGACGTGTTCGAACTCGCGCACGCTGGGGTCGATGTCGTGCGGCAGGGCGAGGTCGATGAAGGCCTTGTTGGCCGCGCCCTTGGGGTTCTGGGACAGACCGGCGACGATGTCGTCGCGGGTCACGACCACGCCGCGGGCTCCCGTGCTGGAGACGATGAGGTCGGCGTCGGCGATCTCCTCGGCCATCACCCGCGGGGTCAGCTCGCGCGCCCGTCCGCCCACCTCGGCGACGAGGCGCTCTGCCTTCTCGAGTGTGCGGTTGAGCACCGTGATGCGGCCCACCCCTTCCTTGTGCAGGCCGGAGACGACGAGACCGGACATGGCTCCGGCCCCGATGACCAGGGCGTTTGCGGCCCGCAGGGAACCGATGTGCGCGGCCGAGGCCTCGAGTGCGGCACCGAACAGCGACCGCGCGACCTCCCCGAGGTCGGTCTCCGAGTGCGCACGCTTGCCCACTCGCAGCGCCTGCTGGAGGGCTTGGGAGAGTTCCGAGGTCAGGGCCCTGTCCGTCTGCGATTCGGTGAAGGACGAACGCAGCTGGCCGAGGATCTGAGCCTCGCCGATGGCCATCGAATCGAGCCCGCAGGCGACTTTGAGCAGGTGCTCCATGGCCTGGGTGTCGTAGTGGGCGTAGAAGTGCCCGGCGATGTCCGACCATTCCTTGTCGATCGAGGACACGAGGGCATTGCCGAGGTCGGCCAGTCCGCCGTGGAAGGCAGTGACATCGGCGATGAGCTCGAGACGGTTGCACGTCGAGAGCACGGCCAGTCCTTCGATGTTCTCACCGGTCAGTGCGTCCTTGCGCAGGGAGCCGACCTCGCCTGCATCGAAGGCCAACTTGTCGAGCATGTCGATCGGAGCCGACTGATGTGAAATGCCGAGAACCAAGAGAGTCAATTCCTGTGCTCCTCAAAACCAGGGTTGAGCGGTGCCGTGTCCAGCGCCGAATAGTATGCGAGTACTTGCAGCTCACTGGCCAGGTCGACTTGGTGGACACGGACGGTGTCCGGGGCGTCGAGCACGGTAGGTGAGAAGTTGAGAATGCCGCGCACACCCGCTTCGGCGGCCGCGCGGGCCGCCGCGGGTGCCGCGGCTGCGGGGACGGCCATGACGACCAGGTCGAGGTCTTCGGACCAGTCGGGCAGATCGTCGAGGTCGGAGACGGTCAGCGTGCCGATCGCGGTGCCGATCTTCTCCTCATCGATGTCGAAGATGGCCGTCAGCCGCAGTCCCCGGCGCTGGAACCCGGCGTAGTCGGCCAGGGCCGAGCCGAGGCGTCCCGCACCGATGATGGCGACTCGCCGATCACGGTCGAGGCCGAGGAATGTGCGCAGCGTGGAGGCCAGCTCCCGACAGGAGTAGCCGACTCCGCGCGTGCCTGAGCGCCCCAGCTGGGACAGGTCCTTGCGCAGAATCGACGGGGACACTCCGCTGCGCGCGGCGAGGTCCTCCGACGAGACGGTCTCCTTGCCTGTTGCGGCGATGGTCTCGACTGTCTGAAGGTAGATCGGGAGTCGGGAGATCACGCGTTCGGGTACGTCCTTGCGAACGACACCCTCAATCCTGTTGGCGGACAGAATCTCGCCCACGAATCCGTCTCACTCCTTCATTCGATCTCATGCGCCCAGTCCCGCCAGGGCTCTGGACAGCCGATCCTTGTCGACGCGATGAAAACTGTGCTGCCGGCCGTTGAGGAGCACCACCGGAACGTCCCAGCCGTACTGCGCGGCCAGGTCGTCGTCGGTGTCGATGTCGACCTCGGTCACTCTCACGTCCCGGCCGGCCGCCACCTCTGCGACGGTCTCGCGCGCGAGGGCGCAGAGATGGCAGTCGACGCGCGTGAGGAAGGTCAGCTCAACCATGGGTCGCTCCTCATCGGGTGCAACAAACCCCGCCGAGAAGCACTCGAGCGGGGGCGCAGGACCGTCGTCTCGGCCTTACTTCTTGTTGCGACGCTGGTGACGTGTCCGGCGAAGCTGCTTGCGGTGCTTCTTCTTCGACATACGCTTGCGGCGCTTCTTGATGACTGAGCCCACGCGGGTACCCCTTGTGCTTGTCGGTGGAGGGTGAACAGCGGATGCCCACCCATTGAACTAACCGTGCAATTCTATCGCTTGGCCGCCTGCTTTCCCAAAACTGTGTCCAGTTCCACAGCCGGTGGGCCGATCTTCCGCGCGGCCTCGGGGCTCAGTCGAAGTACGGGTCGAGGGCGAAGAACGGAAACACGTTCTTCCGGGTGCCCATCACGGCCCGATCGAGTTCGGATTCGGGATCGAACCCCTTCGACCAGGGTTCGAAGGCGCCGTCGAATCCGTCGGTCATCGACAAGGGCGCCTCTCGGCCGGTCTTCGTCTGGGCGTAGTCCGCCCAGCGTCCGGGGATCCGGGCCGCCGGATCGATGTCGCGGTCGGCGGCGATGGCCAGCAGGTTCGTCCACACGCGTGGGACGACGTCGATGATCGCATAGCCGCCTCCCCCGACAGACAGCCATCTCCCCTCCGCATGGTCGACGGCGAGCCGTCGGACCCTTTCCGCCGCGATCCGCATGGCGTCCACGCTCAGACGCATATGCGTCAGCGGGTCGGAGCGGTGACCGTCGCAGCCGTGCTGGGAGACGATGACCTGGGGCTCGAAGGCGGCGACGACCTGCGGCACGGTGGCGTCGAAGGCACGCAGCCAGTCCGCATCGCCGGTGCGCGGGGGCAAGGCGATGTTCACCGCCGAGGCGGCCGCCTTCAGTCCCCCGATGTCGGCCGGGTACCCGGTGCCGGGGAAGAGGAACTTCCCCGATTCGTGGATCGAGATCGTCAGCACCCGCGGATCGTCCCAGAAGAACTTCTCGACCCCGTCGCCGTGATGGGCGTCGAGGTCGAGGTAGACGACGCGTTCGTAGCCGGCGTCGAGGAACTCGCTGATCGCCCCGGCGGCGTCGTTGTAGACGCAGAAGCCGCTGGCCCTGTCCGGCATCGCATGGTGCATTCCGCCGGAGAAGTTCACCGCGCGCTCGTACTCACCGGAGATGATGGCTCCGGCGGCGTCGACGCTGCCTTGGAACAGCAGAGCCGAGGCGGTGTGCATGTTCTCGAACCCCGGCACATCCTCGGTGCCGATGCCGTAGCGGTTCGCATCCTCGTCGCTGAGACCCTCCGGGGTCCCAGCCTGCTTCACTGCGGCGATGAAGTCACGATCGTGGAGACGGGCGAGCTTGGCCTCGTCGATCTCGCCGACCGGATGGACGTGCACGTCGTCGGCGTCGAAAAGATCGAAGTCCATCGCGAGCTTCGCTGTCAGGTCGAGCCTGAGGGGGTGCATGGGGTGGCTGGGACCGAAGTTGTAACCGGTCACTGCGTCGTCCCAAACGACATACACATCATTTTCGGCCATGCGCACCATGCTATATGGCACAGCTCACTTGCACCGATTCCGGGGGCCGGGATCTACCATGGTGCTTGTGTCCAAGAATTCCGCACCGCGCTACGACCGGCTGCTGCGGCCCGGACGGTGGGTTCGAGACTTCGTCGACGACCTCGCCGTCGCCTCGCCGGCCCGGTTGGCGATCGGCTCCTTCGTCGCCGTCGTCGCGCTCTTCGCGATCCTGCTGATGCTGCCGACGAGCATGCGCCACCCGGGTTCGGTGGATCAGGCCACTCATATCGCGAACTCCGTCTTCGTGGCGGTCTCGGCCGTCTGCGTGACCGGGCTCAGCCCGGTGGTCACGGAAGAGTACTGGTCGGACTTCGGGATCTCGGTCATCACCGCCGGCATCCAGGTCGGCGGACTCGGCATCCTCACGCTCGCCTCGGTGCTGGGCATGGCGGTCTCGCGCAGGCTGGGCGTGCGCCAGCGGCTCATCGCCCAGCAGGCCACCTCGGCGCTCAATCTCGGCCAGGTCGGCTCCCTGCTCAAGACGGTGGTCATCACCATCGTCACCGCCGAGGCGATCCTCGCGGTGCTCATGTTCCCGCGCTTCCTCATGCGCGGGGAGTCCATCGGCGATGCCACCTGGTACTCGGTGTTCTATTCGATCTCGGCGTTCAACAATGCCGGCTTCACCATCCACCCCGGAGGCGGCGCCTACTTCGCTTCGGATCCGTGGATCCTGTCCCTGCTCATGGCCGGTGTGTTCGTCGGTTCCCTCGGCTTCCCGGTCGTGCTCATGGTCGCGATGTACTGGAACCGGCCGAAGCGGTGGGATCTGCACACGAAGCTGACCCTGACCACGACCACGACGGTGCTGGCCATCGGCCTGCTGCTCTTGGCGCTCTTCGAATCGGCGAATCCGGCGACGCTCGGCGACAAGAACGCCGGCCACACCTTCGTCGAGGTGCTGTTCATGGCCGTCATGCCTCGCTCGGGCGGGTTCTCGACGATGGAGATCGCGGACATGAGCCAGGCCTCGCACCTGCTCATGGACCTCATGATGTTCATCGGCGGCGGATCCTCCTCGACCGCCGGCGGCATCAAGGTCACGACCGTGGCCGTGCTCGTGCTGGCCGCCTTCGCCGAGGCCAGGGGTCTGCAGGACGTGCACGTATTCGGTCGCCGCCTGACCTCCTCGACGATCAAACTCTCGATCTCGATCCTGCTCACGGGTGCCTCCATCGTCTTCATCGGCACGCTGGCGATGCTTCAGATCAGCGCCGAACCGCTCGACCGGGTGCTGTTCGAGGTGATCTCGGCCTTCGGCACAGTCGGCCTGAGCTCCGGGGTGTCGACGACATCGCCGAATTCGGGTCTCTATGTGCTCTCGGTGATCATGCTCATCGGCCGACTCGGTACGATTACCCTTGCGGCCGCCCTGTCCATGCAGGACTCCGCGCGTCTGTACCGCTACCCCGAGGAAAGGCCGGTCGTTGGCTAACGAACACACCTCCATCCTGGTCATCGGACTGGGACGCTTCGGATCCTCGACGGCGGCTACCCTGGCCCGACTGGGGCGCGAGGTGATGGCCATCGAGCACAATCCCGAACTCGTCAAGGACTGGAGCGGCAAGCTCACCCACGTCGTCGAAGCCGATTCCACGAACATCGACGCGCTGCGGCAGGTCGGCGCCGGCGACTTCTCGACCGCAGTGGTCGGCATCGGCACCTCGATCGAGGACAGCGTGCTCACCACGGCCAACCTCGTCGACCTCGGTGTGGGTCAGGTGTGGGCGAAGGCGATCTCACCCTCCCACGGCAAGATCCTCCACCGCATCGGCGCCCACCACGTCCTCTACCCCGAATCGGATGCGGGACGGCGTGTGGCCCACCTCGTCAGCTCCCGGATGATGGAGTACATCGAGTTCGACGAAGGCCATTTCGCAGTGGTGAAGATGCGTCCACCGCGGGAGATCCAGGGCTTCACACTCAGCGAATCCGGTGTGCGCGACAAGTACGGTGTGACGATCGTGGGCATCAAGAGCCCCGGACGCGATTTCACCTACGCGGATCCGACGACCCGGGTGGGCAAACAGGACCTGCTCATCGTCGCCGGGCACGTAGAGCTGCTGGGGCGCTTCGCCGGTCGTCCCTGAGGACCCTGAGCCTCAGGGTCAGCCTGGGGCCGGCGTGATTCGCCGACCGTCCGCAGCCCCGCAGCCCCTCGACGCTGCGGCGTCCTCGGCCCACTCCCCTCGGCCCTGCAGCGTCGTCGGCCACGCAAACCACTTTTTGTGGTCACTCAACCGAGGGAGAATCGCGAAATCGGCGTTTTCGCCTCGGCGCATCGACCACAAACGGGTCGCGACGACGCAGTGGGCAGGGGAAAGACTGTACAGGCCGGCCCGTTTTCGGGCACAAGAGAGCGGGCGACGGGAATCGAACCCGCGTCATCGGCTTGGGAAGCCGAAGCTTTGCCATTAAGCTACGCCCGCAATTCCACTTCGGCGGCAAGACCACATCGATGCAGGTGAAACCTGTCAGCATCGGTCCGTACCGGTGGACTCGAACCAGTGTACATCCTCGGCGCAGGTTCGAGGAACGAGGCAGACGGCGACATGTCATACAGGTGCGCCGAGGCGGGTCGAGGCTGGACCGCGCACGCCTCGAGGGGGTGGCCGGAGCCACCCCCTCGTACGTCCGATCGTGTTCGGCAGCTGCCGGCCGATCGCTGGTGCGTCTGTCGTGAAGCCCTGCCGCTGAGCAGCGGAGCCCCACTGCAGGCTCAGTGTTCGACCGCCTCCTCTGCGCCGAAGCCGGTGTGGGCGCGGACGTCCATCTCGGCGGCGAGCTCCGGATTCTCGACGGTCTTGTCCGTGACCGAAGCGATCCAACCGAGGATGAAGCCCAGCGGAATCGAGATGATTCCGGGATTCGCCAAGGGGAAGATCGCGAAGTCGGCTCCGGGGATCATCGCGGTTTCGGAACCGGACACGACCGGCGAGAACGTGATGAGCAGCATCGCCGAGATCAGACCGCCGTAGATCGACCACACGGCACCGCGGGTGGTGAAGCGCTTCCAGAACAGCGAATACACGATCGTCGGCAGGTTCGCGCTCGCGGCCACTGCGAAGGCCAGAGCCACGAGGAACGCAATGTTCTGACCCTGCACACCGATCCCGCCGATGATCGCGACCGCGCCGATGACGATGACGGTCCGGCGAGCGATCTTGACCTCGGCCTCGGAGTCCTCGACCTTGCCCTTCTTGATGACATTGGCGTAGATGTCGTGGGCGAACGAGGCCGCAGCAGTGATCGCCAGACCTGCCACGACGGCGAGGATCGTGGCGAAGGCGACCGCGGAGATGAAGCCCATGAGGATGGGACCGCCGAGGTGGAGCGCCAGCAGCGGCGCCGCCGAGTTCACACCACCGGGGGCGTTCTTGATCTCCTCAGCGCCGACGAGTGCGGCCGCACCGTAGCCGAGCACGAGCGTGAAGAGGTAGAAGGCGCCGATGAGCCAGATCGCCCACACCACTGAGCGTCGGGCCTCCTTCGCCGTGGGCACGGTGTAGAAGCGCATGAGCACGTGCGGAAGACCGGCGGTGCCCAGAACCAGTGCCAGGGCCAGCGAGATGAAGTCGAGCGGGTTCTCACCGTATTGCAGCCCAGGGTTGAGGACTCCCTCGCCGACGCCTTCGGCGGCATTCTCCACAGCCGACGCCAGTAGGGAGGAGAGATTGAAGCCGTTGAGTGCGAGCACCCAGACGGTCATCGCGAAAGCACCGGCGACGAGCAGCATGGCCTTGACGATCTGCACCCAGGTGGTGCCCTTCATCCCGCCGACGAGGACGTAGATGATCATCAGCGCGCCGACGACGGCGATGACCAGCGACTGGCCGATCTTGCTGTCGATGCCCATGAGCAGGGACACGAGGCCACCGGCGCCGGCCATCTGTGCCAGCAGGTAGAAGAAGCAGACGGCAAGGGTCGACAGGGCCGCGGCCATGCGCACGGGCCGCTGCTTGAGACGGAAGGACAGCACATCGGCCATCGTGAACTTACCCGTATTGCGCATGAGCTCGGCGACGACGAGCAGAGCCACGAGCCAGGCGACGAGGAAGCCGATCGAATAGAGGAATCCGTCGTAGCCGTTGACCGCGATCGCACCGCAGATGCCGAGGAACGAGGCCGCCGAGAGATAGTCACCGGAGATGGCGAAGCCGTTCTGCGGTCCGGTGAAGGACCGCCCGCCCGCATAGTAATCGGAAGCCGACTTGTTGTTGCGGCTGGCGCGCAGCACGATGAACATGGTCACGGCGACGAAGGCGGCGAAGATCGTGATGTTGAGGATGGGGTTGTTCTCGACTTCGGTCGTGGCCGCCCCCAGGAGGTCCATACCCGAGGCGACGATGTCGTTGAATGCCGACGCGCTCATGACAGGTGTCCTTCCGACTGGGCCGTGAGACGCTCACGGATCTCCTCCGCAGGAGGGTCGAGCTTCTTATTGGCGAACGAAACGTAGAACATCGTGATCCCGAAGGTCGTCACGAACTGCAGCAGCCCGAAGACCAGCCCGATGTTGATTTCGCCCACGACCTTCGTGGACATGAAGTCGTGCGCATAGGTGCTGAGGATGACGTAGAGGAAATACCAGACGAGGAACGCAATCGACAGCGGTATCACCACCGAGAACCGTTTGCGCTTCAGCGCCTTGAATTCAGGGGTCTCCTCCTCCTTGAGGAAGTCAACCCCAGTGTTGACAGAGTCAGTCATTCTTTCTCCTTCAATGGGCAGGACATCAGTGTCCTGAATCACATGACCCAAAGGTAACGTTCAGCATGCGCTGGGGAATACCACCGAAAGTTGGTAGCTTGTTCACATGAACGCGCACGCCAAGGAAACGCGGGCTCTCAAGGCCGAGACCCGCCGACTGTTCGTCGAGGCTGTCGATTCGCTGCACCGGAGCGGCACGGGCGACGTCGTCTTCGGAGGCATGGTCGAGCAGGATTCCGTTGCCGTCGAGGCGGTCGCAGGCGCCGGTCAGGATCTGCTCTCGTCCCTCATCGTCAGCACCGGTCGGGGGCTCGGCGGTCGCGCCATGACCGAAGGAACCCCGCAGCTGACACGGGACTACGAGATCGACCCCTTCATCACCCACCACTACGACGAAGAGGTGCTCGGCGAAGGAATTCGGGTCCTCGTGGCCGTCCCCACTCTGCACGGCGGAGAGGTCACCGGAATGGTCTACTGCGGTCACCGCTCGGACTACGATGCCGCCGCGCCGCAGACGGGAGACCTCGTCAGACGAGTCCGGCAGCTGTCGGTCGATCTCGCCCGGCTCGGCTACCGCCAGGAGCCTCAACGCACAACCGGACGCAAACAGCTCTATCCGGATCTGGACCCCTCGGGCAGGGAGGCGCTGCGCCGCACCTACGCCGAGCTGCGGGCCATCCGCTCGGGAATCCTCGACGATGAGACACGGGAGAAGCTCACCGCGGTCGAGGCGCGCCTGGCCGACATCCTCTCCGGCCACAATCCGGAGAACTTCCAGTCACCTGTCCCGGCGGTGCGGCTGTCACCCAGGGAGACGGACATCCTCTCCCACGTGGCGTTGGGCTGGTCGAATGCGCACATCGCAGAGACCCTCGGCCTGCGCGAATCGACCGTGAAGTCCTATCTCAACACCGCCATGGTCAAACTGTCGGCGCGGACCCGGCACGAGGCCGTGTCGATCGCTCGGTCGTCGAACGTCCTCCCCTGACCGGGAGGCCCCGGCGAGGTCGGGCGGCATCAGCCGTTGATGACTTCGGAGTTCTCCCGTTCCATCTCCAGGGATCGGTCCGCTGCTGCCTGCGCGGCCGCCTCGGCGATGTCGAAGATGCCGGCGTCGATGAACTTCGACAGCCCCGCCAGAGTCGTCCCGCCTTTGCTGCTCACGGCCTGGCGCTGGGCGGCCGGATCGGGCTTCTCGCTGAGGAGACGTCCGGCGCCGTCTGCGGTGGCCACGACCATCTGCCGGGCGGAGTCCTCGCTCAGCCCCTGCTCGACGCCGGCCGCGATCATCGCCTCTGCCAGAAGGAAGAAGTAGGCGACTCCGGAGCCGGAGATTCCGGTCATGGCAGGGATCTGGGACTCGTCGAGATCGACGACGAGTCCGGCGCCGGACAGCAGCTTCTTCAGGGTCTCGACGCTGTCGGCAGGCACCGCGGCATCGGGGGCGAGCGCGATGACACCATGGCCGATGGAGCTCGGCGTATTCGGCATGATGCGCACGATCGGGTTCTCCGGAGCCAGCTTCGCCAAGTCTGCCGTCGCGACCCCGGCGGCCATCGACACGAGCACCGCTGTCGGCTCGAGGCCCTGTGCGAGTTCGCGCAGGGTTTCGGCCATCATCCACGGCTTCACGCCGAGGAATACGAAATCGGCTCCGCTCGCAGCCTTCCGGTTGGCGTCGGCATCGTCCTCCACCGAGGTGACCGTCGCTCGGGCCAGATCGCTGCTCAGGCGCTTCGCCGAGGCGGCCGAATTCGTCGTCGCCCGGACGGTGATGTCCTCGTCGGCGCTGAGGATTCCCTGAATCAGCGCAGTTCCCATGTTTCCGGTTCCGATGGAGGCGATAGTGGTCAAATCGAGCCAGCCTTTCGTCGTGTCTGCATTGTGTCGATGGTGGGTGGGTTCGGGCTCGCTCGGATCAGTCCGCAGTGCCGTCGCCGCCTCTGGAGGACGGACGCTCCGAGGTGCGGGTGTGGCTGCGGGCATAGCGACGCGGGGCGTTCTCGTCGAGGCCGAGGTGCTCGCGGGCGAACGCGATGGAGTCGGCGAGCATCTTCTCCCGGGTCGACTGCTTGCGCACGAAGCGGGTGTTTACCTCGACGACGACATCGCCGGCCCAGTTGTGTTTTGCGAGGTGCTGCAGGGTCTCGGCCACGGGCATGGTGCCGGTTCCGGGCACGAGGTGCTCGTCCTTCAGGGATCCCGCACCGTCGGTGAGGTGGACGTGCCGGAGGCGGTCGAAGATCTCGGACACCGTCTCGAGGGCGTTCATTCCGGCCGTGGAGGCGTGGGAGAAGTCGAAAGTGAGGTTGTCGTAGTCCTCGTCCAGCGGATTCCAGTCCGGGTAGTAGACGAGGATCTCTCGCAGGCCCGCACGCCACGGATACATGTTCTCCACCGCCAAGTTCACACCGGTCTCCTGCGAGACCGCACGGACTCCGTCGACGAAGCCGAGTGCGTACTCACCCTGCCAGCGGAACGGCGGGTGGAGCACCACAGTGTCGGCGCCCACCTCCTTGGCGAGGTTGGCGGTGATCCGCAGCTTCTCCCAGTGGTCCTTGTGGAGCACGCGCGGCAGGAAGAGCAGGGTCGGGGCGTGCAGGGAGATGACCTCGAGACCGGTGTCCTTCGCGAGCCCGTTGATGAGGTCGACATCGCGGGTCTCGGCATTGTGCGTGACCATGATCTCGACGCCGTCGTAGCCGTGCTTGGCAGCCTGGTCGAAGGTCTCCTCGACGGTCATGGGTGAGACGGAGGAGCTGGACAGACCGAGGCGGATCCGGTTGTCGGAAACGTGATGCGCGTCGTGTTCGTAGACCTCGTGGCTGTCGAAGTAGTCACGGTGGCGTCTCGAATTCGAGCGCGCGGAATTCTTGGTGGTCAGCACCTTCCGCTTGGACTTCGACTTCTTACTCATCGTTTCCAGTTTAGCGCTCCCCGAATCCACATTCGCTCAGAGTCGGGTGAGATCGCGCGCGCTCGGGGCCGTCGTCTGCCTCAGTTCTCCTCCGAAACGACTCGACGGGATTTCTGGCACCTCGCAGAGGTGGCAGAACTCCCGTCACGTCCACCGGGTGTCAGCCGTAGAGTTCTTCGGTGTCCTCGTCGACCCACTTCTTCGACTTCTCGACGGCCTTGTTCCACAGGCGGTAGAGACGGTCGACCTTCTCGTCGTCCATCGAAGGATCCCAGCGCTTGTCCTCACGCCAGTTGCTGCTCACGTCCTCTTCGCCGTTCCAGAACTTCACGGCGATGCCCGCCGCATAGGCCGCACCCAGAGCCGTGGTCTCGATGACCTCGGGGCGGATGACGGGCACGCCGAGGAGATCGGCCTGGAACTGCATGAGCGTCTCGTTGGCGACCATGCCGCCGTCGACCTTGAGCTCGGTGAGCTCGACGCCGGAGTCGAGGTCCATCGCATCGAGGACCTCACGCGACTGGAAGGCCACGGATTCGAGAGTGGCCCGGGCGATGTGGTTCTTGTTGACGTACCGGGTCAGTCCCACGATCACCCCGCGGGCGTCGGACTCCCAATGCGGTGCGAAGAGTCCCGAGAACGCGGGCACGATATAGCACCCGCCGTTGTCGTCGACCTCCTTGGCGAGGGTCTCGACCTCCGGGGCGTCCTTGATGAGGCCGAGGTTGTCGCGGATCCACTGCACGAGCGAACCGGTGACGGCCACCGAACCTTCGAGCGCGTAGACGGCCTCGTCCTCGCCGATCTTGTAGGCGACGGTGGTGAGCAGACCGTTCTTGCTGGCCACCGGCTCGGTGCCGGTGTTGATGAGCATGAAGTTGCCGGTGCCGTAGGTGTTCTTCGCCTGGCCCTTCTCGAAGCAGGCCTGGCCGAAGGTCGCCGCCTGCTGGTCACCGAGGATGCCGCAGATCGGGGTGTCGATGATCAGCCCGTTCTTCGCCCCGTAGCCGTAGATCTCCGAGCAGGACTTGATCTCCGGCAGCATCTCGACGGGGATGCCCATGTCCGCGGCGATATCGGCGTTCCAGTCGAGGGAGTCGATGTTCATCAGCATCGTCCGCGAGGCGTTCGTAACATCGGTGACGTGGACTCCCCCGTTGGTCCCTCCGGTGAGGTTCCAGATCACCCAGGTGTCCATGGTGCCGAAGAGGAGGTCTCCGGCCTCGGCGGCCTCCTTGACTCCGTCGACATTGTCGAAGACCCACTTGGCCTTCGGGCCGGCGAAGTACGTGGCCAGGGGCAGGCCCACTCGGTCCTTGTACTTGTCGGCGCCGTCATCGCCGGCGAGTTCGTCGCAGATCTTCTGCGTGCGGGTGTCCTGCCACACGATGGCGTTGTAGACGGGCTTGCCGGTCTTCTTGTTCCAGATCACGGTCGTCTCACGCTGATTCGTGATGCCCACGCCTTCGAGCTGGTGGCGGTTGATGTTCGCCCGCGTCAGCGCCTGCCCGATCGCCTCGTTGGTATTCTTGATGATCTCCATCGGGTCGTGTTCGACCCACCCGGCCCGCGGGAAGATCTGCTCGTGCTCGAGCTGTCCGGAGGACACAATCTGTCCGTCATGGTCGAAGACGATCGCCCGCGACGAGGTGGTGCCTTGGTCGATGGCGAGGATGTACTTTTCCTGACTCATTCTGACTCCTGTGTCGAAGTTCGCTGTGGCTGTGATCGTACTCAGATGAAGGCTTGGGAGGCCAGACCCGCAATGACGGCACCGACCAGCGGCCCGAAGACCGGGACCCAGGAATAGGCCCAGTCGGAGCCGCCCTTGTTCGGGATCGGCAGCAGGGTGTGGACGATGCGGGGCCCGAGGTCACGGGCGGGGTTGATGGCGTATCCGGTGGGGCCGCCCAGCGAGGCGCCGATGGCGACGACGATGAGGGCGACTGCCAACGGGCCCAGCCTGTCCGGTGTTCCCCCGAAGACGAGGATGACGAAGACGAGCACGAAGGTCGCGAGGACCTCGGTGACGAAGTTCCAGCCGTAGGAGCGGATCTCCGGGCCGGTCGAGAATGTGCCGAGGATGCTGGCGGCGTCCTTCTCCTCGTCGTAGTGCTTCTTGTACGCGGCCCAGGCGAGGAACGCGCCGAGCATCGCACCGATCATCTCGGCGGCGAGGTAGGCGACTGTATTGGCGAAGGTGACCGGAATCCCCTCCGCGTATTCGGAGGCCCCGCTGAAGAGGATGCCGAAGGTCACTGCCGGGTTGAGGTGCGCTCCGGTCTTGAAAGCGACGAAGACACCGGCGAAGACCGCGAGGCCCCAACCGAACGAGATCAGCAGCCAGCCGCCCGCGTTGCCCTTGGTCTTGCCGAGCACGACGTTGGCGACGACGCCGACGCCGAGCAGCATGAGCATCGCCGTACCGGCGATCTCATAGAGAAAGATAGTGCCCATATCTCACAAACTCCTCATGTCTGTTCTGTCCGCGGGTTTCAGGGATTGGCGGATTCGACGAGGGCGGCGGCTGAGGCATCGTCGTCTGTGCCCTCGGCCGCGACCTGTGCGTCGACGTGGTTGTTGAAAGCCGTGACCTCGGCCGCTTCCCGTTCGGCGTCCCAGCCCAGGAGCGGCGCGACGATCGCAGCGACTGCCTCGGCGGCGCTCTTGCCCCGGTCACGCACCTCGTAGTTCAGTCGCATGCGCCGTTCGAGGATGTCGTCGAGGTGGACGACGCCCTCTGCGATCGCGGCGTAATGGGCCTCGACGCGCAGATACCGTTCGGCACCGGGCAGCGGCTGCCCGAGCTCGGGATCGTCGTCGACGAGGTCGAGCAGATCCTCGATGAGGGTGCCGTAGCGGCGGATGAGGCGGCCGACGCGCTCTTCGTCCCAGCCGTACTTCTCGGCGATGCCGGACTGTCCGCGGCGCAGCGCACCGACGCCCTGGGCACCGAGCAGCGGCACGGACTCCGTCAGGGAGCGGCGATCCTTCGCATCGTCGCCGAGGACGAAGTCGACGGCGTCCTCGGCCATCACCCGGTAGGTGGTGAATTTGCCGCCGGCGATGGCGGCCAGAGCCGGCTCCACCTCCATCACCGTGTGCTCACGGGACACCTTCGTCGAGGCCTGCCCTTCCTTAGCGACCGGCTGCAGCAGCGGGCGCAGACCCGAGTAGACGCCGATGACGTCATCGCGCGTGAGCTTCTCGGCCAGGATCGCATTCGCGTGCTCGAGCAGGTATTCGATGTCCTTCGACGTCGCCACGGGAGCGTCCACGTCCTCGTTCCACGGAGTGTCGGTGGTGCCGATGACCCAATAGCCGTCCCACGGGATGACGAAGAGCACGGACTTCTCGGTCTTCGAGATGATGCCGGTGTTCGCGTCGGCCTTGATCTTGTCCTGGGAGACGGTGATGTGCACACCCTTGGAGGCGAGCACCTTGAGACCGGCATCGGACTTCGCGAGGTCCTGCTGCTCCTCGGTCCAGACGCCGCCGGCGAGGATCGTGCGGCGGGCGTGGATGTCGAATTCCTCGCCGGTGACCTCGTCGCGGGCGCGCACTCCGGTGACCTCGGTACCGTTGTGGAGGTAGTCGATGACGGAGACATGGTTGGCTGCGGCGGCGCCGTATCCGACAGCCGAGCGGATGAGGGTCATAACGAAGCGGGCGTCGTCGACCTTCGCATCGTAGTATTCGAGCGCTCCGACTGCGGCATCGTCGGCCAGGCCCGGGAAGTGCGAGCTCAGAGCCTTCTTGCTCAGATGACGGTGCATCGGCACCGCCCGTTTGCGGCCGGGCCGGGTGGCCATCGTGTCGTAGAGGAGGACGCCCGAGCCGATGAAGGCCCTGTCGATGAGTCGATGTTCGAAGGGGAAGACGAAGGCCACCGGCTCGACGAGATGAGGCGCGGTGTGCTGGAGGAGCAGGTCGCGTTCCTTGAGTGCCTCGGCGACGAGCTTGAAGTCGAGCATCTCCAGGTAGCGCAGGCCGCCGTGCATGAGCTTGGACGACCGAGAGGAGGTGCCCGAGGCCCAGTCCTTGGCGTCGACGACGCCGACCTTGAGCCCGCGGGTGGCCGCATCGAAAGCCGATCCGGCTCCGGTGACGCCGCCGCCGACGACGAAGACGTCGAGGGGGTCATCGGCAGTGGTGCTCTTCAGGGTGTCGAGGGCCTGAGCACGGAACGATGGTGAGAGCTCAGCATTTCGCATAGTCCGGTCTGTTCCTTCTTTCAGATATTCAGGAGTCCACCGTTGTCGTCACCGGAGCACAGCTTCGGCTTCTGACTGAGCGGTTATTCAAAAACTAGCAGGCGAAACTGAATTCCGGTGTCTTCGAAGATATGAATTCGCGCTCAGTCGAGTGCGGCGACGGACTCCATGCGCATGGCCGAGGACTGCTCGGCCGAATCCAGCAGATCGAGTTTGCGCATGATGATGCCTTCTCGCAGCGCCCAGGGTGAGATGTTCATGACGCCGACGTCGAAGATCGTGAAGGCCGCCTCGGCGACGATCGCGCCGGCCAGCACCTGACCGGCGCGGGCTTCGGAGACTCCGGGAAGTTCCGCCCGCTCCGCCGGAGTGCGGGAGGCCAGCGTGTCGATGATGCCTTCGAGATCGCGGCGGAAGAGTTTGCGGGGCGCATAGATCCCGTCCCCGCTCGGGGCTGCGCCGGCGATGCGCGCCAGTGACCGGAAGGTCTTCGAAGAGCCGACGACCTGGTCGGGAATGCCGACGCGGTTGATCTTGCCGGCGATGCGGCCGATCTGTGCGCGAGCGTGCTTGCGCAGGTTGTGGACGTCGTCGGCCGTGGGGATCGGATCGGTGAGGAACTCCGAATAGGTGCGTCCGGCACCGAGCGGGACCGAGACGGCCGCCTGCGGGTATTCGTCCTGCCCGGCTGCGATCTCGAGCGAACCGCCGCCGATATCGAGCAGCAGGATCTTGCCGGCGGACCAGCCGAACCAGCGGCGGGCGGCGAGGAAGGTCACGCGAGCCTCGTCCTTGCCGGTCATGACGTTGAGGGTCACCCCGAGCTGGGCGTTGATGGAGTCGATGAGGGCCACACCGTTCGGTGCGTCGCGGACCGCCGAGGTGGCGAAGGCCAGGATCTGCTCGGCTCCCTGGTCCTCGGCGATCTCGACCGCCTCGGTGACGAAGTCGTGCAGGCGTTCCTGGCCTTCGGCATCGATCGTTCCGTCGTCGCTGAGGTGCTCGGCGAGACGGAGCACCTCCTTGTGCGAGGTGGCCGGCAGCGGCGGGGCTCCGACATGAGCGTCGACGACGAGGAGGTGGACGCTGTTGGAGCCGATATCGAGGACAGCTAGACGCATTCGGCCAGTTTATCGCGGGAAAGGGACCGATCGGCACTTTTGGGTGCTTCCGCTGCTGAGAACGGCCGAGCCTCTTCTGCCGAGGGGACCACTCGGCGCCGAAGGGACCAGATGTGACCGGTCCTCTCGGCGCCGAGCGGTCCGCTCGGTGGAGCTCAGTCCCAGGCGGATTTGGTGAAGGTGAACTCCGGTGGGCGCTTGGCGAAGAACGCCTCCTGACCGCGGGCGATCTCCCGGCGGTAGGCCGCGTCGAGCCAGGCCGGCGGTGCCGCGACGTCCGAGCCGCCGGCCGCCGATGCGTCGGCGCTCGCCGAGGCGGCCCCCTCGCCGGGCGGACGTCCGTCGAGGATCGCTTTGGCTCCGATCTGGCTCAGCCGAGAGAGACCGACGATCCGCTCCCCCAGCGCCTGTGCCGTGTCCAGGGGAGAGTCCGAGACCTCATGGAAGAAGCCGAGCTCGTCCATCTTCTCGAACTTCACGATCGAAGCCGTGATCAGCAGATACCTCGCCCAGGTGTCGCCGAGGACCTGCGCCAGCCGCTTCGTGGGACCGGCCGGGTAGACGAGACCGAGTTTGGCGGCGGTGACGCCGAAGATCGATCCGGGGGCGGCGATGCGGATATCGCAGGCGGCCGCGATCTCGGTGCCGCCGCCCACGCAGTTGCCTGTGATGGCGGCGATCGTCGGAGTCCGCGAATTCGCCACGGCCGCCTCGGCGGTGGAGTTGAGCTCCCAGAAATCGGGCAGCGGAACATCCAGATCCGCGATGTCCGAACCGGCGGAGAAGTGCCCGCCGGCACCGGTGATCACGAGCGCACCGATCGAGTCGTCGGCGTCGACGGAGGCGATGATCCCGGGGAGCGCCCGCCACATCGGGCGGGAGATCGCATTGCGCTTCTCGGTCCGATCAATGACGAGGGTTCCGACTCCACCGGCGACGGTGAAGTCGAAACCCTCGAGATCGACCGGACGGTAGGTGCCGTCAGCGGTCATATGCTGTGCCTTTCCTGCCGCGCTCAGCCCCGGCTGTCGGGAACTTCGCGCTGGTCCTCACCGTCATAGGCGCTCAGGGGACGGATCAGGGCGTTGTTCGCCTGCTGCTCGAGGATGTGAGCGGTCCACCCGGTGATGCGCGACATCACGAAGATCGGAGTGAACTGCTCGGTGTCGAAGCCCATCAGGTGGTAGGCCGGGCCCGAAGGGTAGTCGAGGTTGGGGTAGATGCCCTTGCGTGAGACGAAGTCCTCTTCGAAGGCGTTGTAGAGAGCGAGCAGATCCTTCGCCCCCTTGGCCTCGACCATGTCCTCGAAGGCCTTGCGCATGGTGGGAACGCGCGAATCGCCGTTCTTGTACACACGATGGCCGAAGCCCATGATCTTCGCCTTCTTGGCCAGCGCTTCGTCGATCCAGGCCGAAGCCCTGTCGGCGGTGCCGACCTCTTCGAGCATCGCCATGACGGCCTCGTTGGCCCCGCCGTGCAGGGGCCCCTTGAGCGCGCCGACGCCGCCGGCGACGGCCGAGTACAGATCGGACGTCGTCGAGGTGATCACTCGGGTGGTGAAGGTCGAGGCGTTGAAGGAGTGCTCGGCGTAGAGGATCATCGACACGTCGAAGCAGCGCACGACCTCCTTGGCGGGTACCTCATCGAAGACCATCTTGAAGAAGTTCGCGGCGTAGCCGAGGTCCTGCGTCGGCGCGACGGGGTCGAGGCCGTGGCGCCGACGGTGGTCGATGGCCACGATCGTCGGCAGCTGGGCATAGAGGCGCTCGGCTTTGGCGAGGTTCGCCTCCTCGCCTTCGACATCGGCCTCGGGGTCGACGGCACCGAGGTAGGCCACAGCGGTCTGCACGACGTGCATGGGGTGGCAGTCCTTGGGCAGGTCGAGGATGAGCTGGACCAGCTTGTCGTCGATCGTCCGCTGCGAGCGCTCGCGGGCCTGGAACTCTTCGAGCTGCGATTCGGTGGGCAGTTCGCCGTTCCAGATGAGGTAGGCGACGTCCTCGAAGCTGCGCTTGGCGGCGAGCTCCTGAACCGGGTACCCGCGATAGGTCAGGGAGTTGGTCTCCTGGACCACCTTGGAGACGGCCGTGGTGTCGACGACGACGCCGGCCAGGCCCTTCTTGATTTCTTCGGTCACTGGTGACCCTCCTGTGAGAAGTTGAATACGGCAGCGTCAAAATCGTTGTACGCAGCGTAGTCGATCGTGTCGTACAGGTCCGCACGGGTCTGCATGCCCTCGAGCAGGTCCACCTGGGTGCCCTGATCGCGGATGGTCTGCAGGCCCGACTTGATCGCACCCATGGCGAGACGCAGAGTCGTGACCGGGTAGATCACGAGCTTGACTCCGACGTTCGCCAACTGCTCGGTCGTGAACAGTTCGCTCTTTCCGAATTCTGTCATGTTCGCCAGAATCGGCACATCCACGCTGGAGGCGAACTTCTCGAACTCGCCCAGATCGCGCATGGCTTCGGGGAAGATCAGATCCGCGCCGGCGTCGACGTAGGCCTTTGCCCGGTCGATCGCCGCGTCGAGGCCCTCGCCGGCACGGGAATCGGTGCGAGCGCTGATGACGAAGTTCTCATCGCGGCGGCCTTTCACGGCGGCTTTGATGCGTTTGCTCATCTCTGCGGCGGTGACCACCTCTTTGCCGTCGAGGTGGCCGCAGCGCTTCGGGTTGACCTGATCCTCGAGGTGCATCCCCGAGATCCCGGCGTCCTCGAACTCCTGGACTGTGCGAGCCACGTTCATGGCCTCGCCCCAGCCGGTGTCGGCGTCGATGAACGTCGGCAGGTTCGTCACCCGGGCGATGTTGCGTCCGTGGTCGGCCACCTCGGTGAGCGTGGTCAGCCCGATATCGGGCAGGCCCATGGCCGCAGAGAACGCACCGCCGGAGATGTAGACGCCCTCGAATCCGGTCTGTTCGATGATCTGAGCGTTGATCGGGTTGATGGCGCCGGGGAACTGGACGATCTGATCGCCGGCGAGCAGATCGCGGAACTTCGCGCGGCGCTCAGCCGGGGTTGCAGTTGCGCCCAGCATCAGAAGATGCCCTTCGATCCGCTGTGCTCGAGGCCGTCGACGGTGAAGGACAGTTCGGCCACGCCCTTCGCGTCGAGGTTCTCGAGGTTCTCGGCCAGGTCGAGGAAGCGGGCCTGCTCGGAATCGCTGACGATGCCCTCGGCCAGGGTCTTGAACTTCTCGACGTAGTTCGCACGAGCGAAGGGACGAGCGCCGAAGGGATGCGCGTCGGCGACGGCGATCTCGTCGACCAGGGTCGAGCCGTCCTCGAATTCGATTTCGACGCGTCCGCCGAAGGCCTTCTCGTTCGGGTCGGTCGAGTGGTAGCGACGGGTCCACTCGGGATCCTCGGTGGTCTCGATCTTGTGCCAGAGCTCGACGGTGTCGGGGCGACCGGCACGCTCGGGGGCGTAGGAGTGCTCGTGGTGCCAGCCCTGGTCCTGCATGGCCACAGCGAAGATGTACATGATCGAGTGGTCGAGGGTCTCACGGCTGGCACCAGGATCCATCTTCTGCGGATCGTTCGCGCCGGTGCCGATGACGTAGTGGGTGTGGTGCGAGGTGTGGATGACGACGCGCCTGATCTTCGTCAGGTCCTCGATCTCACCGCCGAGCTTGCGGGCGAGGTCGATGAGCGCCTGGGCCTGGTACTCGGCCGAGTGCTCCTTGGTGTAGGTGTCGAGGATCGCGCGCTTGGACTCGCCCTTGCCGGGAAGCGGGATCGTGTAGCGGGCCTCGGGACCGGAGAGGATCCACGCGATGAAGCCGTCCTCGCCCTCGTAGATCGGGTTCGGCGCGCCTTCGCCGCGCATCGCACGGTCGACGGCCTCGACGGCCATCTTGCCGGCGAAGGCGGGAGCGTGGGCCTTCCAGGACGAGATCTCGCCCTTGCGCGACTGACGGGTCGCCGTGGTCACGTGCAGAGCCTGCTGGACGGCCTGGAAAGTGACCTCCGTGGGCAGGTGGAGCATGGCTCCGATGCCGGCTGCGGCCGAGGGGCCGAGGTGGGCTACGTGGTCGATCTTGTGCTCGTGCAGGCACATGCCCTTGACGAGGTCGACCTGGATCTCGTAGCCGGTGGCGACACCGTTGATGAGGTCCTTGCCGTCGATGCCCTTGTGCTGGGCGACGGCGAGGACCGGCGGGATGTTGTCGCCGGGATGGGAGTACTCGGCGGCGAGGAAGGTGTCGTGGAAGTCGAGTTCACGGACGGCCACGCCGTTGGCCCAAGCGGCCCATTCCGGCGAGAAGCGGTCGGCCAGCGGGAGACCGAAGATGCTGGCGCCCGGGGTGAACGGGTGGGTCTGCGCCTGCTCGCGGGCGTGCATCGGAGCGGAGCGGCGCACCGAGGCGGCCGCGACGGAGGCGTTGTCGATGATGCGGTTGATGACCATCTCGGTGACGTCGGAATCGACCGGTGTCGGATCGGATGCGACCTCTGCGATCTTCCAGGCGAGCTGATCCTCTCGAGCCAGGTTCTCTGAGCTCTTATGAGTGCGGACTTCATGATTGATCATGGGTACCCCTTCATAGTCCTCGACCGGTTCCGGTCGGAAAGTGCTGACACAACTGTAGGCCACGTCACTTGGGCAGTTCTCTGCCGGTCGGAAATTTATCTCGATGTCAAGATACTTTACCCGATGTGTGTGCTGGTTCACCACCAAAGCCGCGGAGCGCTTCTGCCTCGGCCCACGATGTGGGACGATTGCCTCATGACTCGAACTGCCCTGGACTTCGACGAGAACTGGTTCGACGACGCGGAGTACGCCCAACTGCGCAGACGCCTGCCGATCCCCTATGTCAACGCGATCCCGGTGCGAGTGGGAGAGTCGGGCAACGTCGAGCGCATCGGACTGCTGCTGCGCAGCCTCGAGGACGGGACCCTGGGGCGGGAGGTCGTCGGCGGACGCATCCGCTTCCACGAGACCATCCGCTCCGCGCTCATGCGCCATGCGGAGAACGATCTGGGCCCGATGGCGCTGCCGGTCGTCCCGCCGGCGATCTCGCCGTTCCACATCGCCGAGTACTTCCCCACCGAGGGATCCTCTCTGCTCCACGATCCGCGCCAGCATGCCATCTCCATGTGCTTCATCCTCGAGGTCCGCGGTGAGTGCACCCCACGCGCCGACGCCCTCAGCCTCGACTGGCTGACCCCCGAGGAGACGCTGCGTCCCGATATCACGGGCGAGCTCTGCTACGGCCAGGAACACGTCCTCAAGGCCGCGCTCACCCATCTGGGCTTCCCGGTCTGAGACCGAGGCTCTCACCCGCACATTTTTCTACGCCGCGTAGAAGCCTCTTGGTAGGATGGTCCCGACGCCGTCGATACCGCCAGTCGGGGCCGTCGTCGGCGTCCGGGTTGGCAAGGCCCCGACCGAGAGGTCCGAGATGTCTGCCCAGTCCCGTCCGTCCGAAACACGCCCGTCAGAGTCAGGCCTCTCCCGAGAGGTCGGAGTCCTCGTCGGCTTCGACGGCTCCGAACTCTCAGCTCTGGCCGTCCGCCGCGGCGCGGTCGAGGCCGAGCGCCGGCATACCGCGCTGACCGTCGTCACCGCCTATGCGCTGCCGACGATGATCTATCCGAACATGGCCTCCCTCCCCAGCGAGCCCGAAGACGTGACCGCGAAGAAGGAAGCGGAGGCGACCCTCGCCGAGGCGGTCGAGCTGTTGCGAGATCACCCCGGTGAGAAGAGCTTCCGCACCGCACCGGGCGATGCCGCCGGCGTCCTCGTCACCCTCAGCTCCGAGGCCGAGGTCGTCATCGTCGGCGCGCGAGGTCGCGGCGGCTTCATGGGCCGCGTGCTGGGATCGGTCTCCACCGCCCTTCCGGCCCATGCGCACTGTCCGACCATCGTGGTGCCGCAGCATGCCGCACCCGACTCAGCACAGAACGGCCCCGTGGTCGTCGCCGTCGACGGCTCGGACACAGGACGCGTCGCCATGTTCACCGCGGCCGCCGAGGCCGCGGTGCGCGAAGCTCCGCTCGAGGTCGTCTCGGTGCTGCCGACGGGAGACGAATGGCTGTACTGGTACCCCGAGCTCGAGCTCAGCTCGGAGGTCTCAGGGCGTCGGCAGAAGGAGCTCGCCGCCGGGCTCGAGAGAGAGGTCGCCGAGCTTCGCGAGCAGTTCCCCTCGCTGTCCGTATCCACATCGGTTCCGATCGGCGATCCCACCGAGACACTCATCGAAACCAGCGCCCGCGCCCAGCTGACCGTGCTGGGCACGCGCGGTCGCGGACGTCTGAAGAGCGCTTTGCTCGGCTCCGTCTCCCGCGGTGTCCTCAACCGTGCCGCGGGACCGGTGATGGTGGTGCCGAGCTGATCGGCGTCGCCGGGCGCCCCTGAGACCCGCTGCCTCTCACCGCCGTCTGCTGTACAGTGGTGGCTACGACAGGGGAGCGCCATCAGGGGCGCTGAGAGTGCAGAAGAAGCTGCAGACCCTCGAACCTGATGCGGTCAGTACCGCCGAAGGAAGTCGAGACTCTTCCACCCCTCCTTGATCCGAGGAGGCACAATGCCGAAAACCACCACGTCGAATTCCGCACCGTCCACGGCACCGGCCCACACCCTGGCGCCGAAGACGAAGAAATGGCGGGTCGTCGACTACGTCACCACCGCCGTGCTCGGCATCGCCGTCGGACTCGTGTTCTGGGTGCTGGCGCTGAGCTGGAAGATCCTCGAGCTCGCCTTCCAGGCGTTCCCGCCCTCGATCGGGCTCATCGCCGGCCTGTGGGTCCTCGCCGGCCCCCTGGCCGGTGCGATCATCCGCAAACCCGGGGCCGCACTCCTGTGCGAACTCATCGCCGCCATCGTCGAAGCGGTCCTCGGCTCTCACTTCGGCGCAGCCGTGCTGCTGTCGGGGCTCGTCCAGGGTCTCGGCGCCGAACTCGTCTTCGCCGCCTTCGGCTACAAGCGGTTCACGCTCTGGATCACCGCACTGGCCGGAATGCTGGCCGCGGCTTTCATGGCCGTGAGCGAGAACATCATGTACAACGCCGAATGGCAGTTCGGCTTCCAGACCGTCTATGCCGTGTGCGCGATCGTCTCGGGCCTCGTCATCTCCGGCATCGGCGCCTGGTACGCCCATCGGGCGATCGCGAGGACGGGCGCGCTGAGCTCCTTCGCCTCCGGTCGCCTGCGCTGATGGGGCTGCCGATCACGGCGCGGGAGTACTCGTGGACGCATGCCGACCGTGATGCTCCCGCCGTCGGTCCTCTCGACCTCGAGATCACGGCCGGTGAGAGAGTCCTCGTCCTCGGACGCTCGGGAGCAGGCAAGTCGACTCTCCTCCATGCGCTTGCCGGTGTCCTGCCCGACGAGTCCGGAGAGGCGACCGGTGAGCTCCTCGTCGGAAACGCTCCCCCGGATCCTCGCCGAGGCGGCTCCGGGCTGGTCCTGCAGGATCCCGAATCGCAGGTGATCTTCTCTCGCGTCGGCGACGATGTCGCCTTCGGTATGGAGAACCTCGGGCTGCCCGCCGAGGTCATCGAGTCCCGGATCCCCGGCTCGCTGGCCGCACTCGGCCTCGATCTGCCGCTCGACCATCCGACGGCGGCGCTGTCCGGCGGCCAGAAGCAGCGCCTGGCCCTGGCCGGGATCCACGCGATGTCGCCTGAGGTCATCATCCTCGATGAACCCACAGCGAACATCGACCCGGACTCGGCCGCTGAGGTCCGCGACTCCGTCCTCTCCGTGCAGACTGCCGCCTCGGCGACGATGGTCATCGTCGAGCATCGGGTCGGACTGTGGCTCGACCACGTCGATCGCGTCATCGTGCTCGGTCCTCACGGGCTCCTCGCACAGGGTCCGCCGAAGCGGATCTTCTCCGACCCGAGCCTGTCCGAGGCGCTCATCGACTGCGGCATCTGGATGCCGCACGGATCGGAGACGACGTCAGGAGGGGGCTTGTCGCCCACAGCCGAGGCCGCGATCTGCTCGAGTCCCGGCGACGGACGAGGGGATGTGCTGCTGCGGGCCGCGGGCCTCGCCGTGGGCCGGCCGCGAGCGAAGGCACCGGCGGCGGCCGGCATCGATCTCGCCGTCCGCGCAGGAGAGGCTGTGGGCCTCGTCGGCCCCAATGGCGCCGGCAAGTCCACGACCGCGCTGACGCTGGCCGGTCTGCTTCCCGAGTTCGCGGGACGGGTCACCGCCGAGGCGGCGCTGCGGGGCGAGTCGAAGCACGCCCGTCCGTTCGCGTGGCCCTCGGCGCTGCTCGCGCCGCGCATCGGCATGGTCTTCCAGGAACCGGCACATCAGTTCCTCACCTCCGGTGTAGCCGCGGAGCTGAGTCTGGGACCGCGCCTGGCCGGGTGGTCGGACGCGGAGGTCGACGACCGCGTCGTCCAGCTGCTCGACGTGCTCGGCTTGCAGGCGCTGGCCGAAGCGCATCCGCAGAGCCTGTCCGGCGGCGAGAAGCGCCGCCTGTCGGTGGCGGCCATGCTCGCTCCCCGACCACAGGTCCTCATCGTCGACGAGCCGACCTTCGGCCAGGACGCTCTGACCTGGGCCGGGCTGGTCGAACTGTTCGTCGATGCCCTGGACCGCGGCTCGGCCGTCGTCGCCGTCAGCCATGATCATGCCTTCCTCGACGCGATCGGGGCCCGACGGGTCGACCTCGGGGCGTTCTCCACCTCCTCGACGGCTCGGGCAGGGGCGGGTGAGCGCGGTGAGTGAGCAATTGGCGCGCAGGCGGCAACCGCCACCCGAGGTGGGGGTGGAAGATCCCGGTCAGCTCATTCCCGTGGTGCGCAGCACGGCTCTGGTCCGATGCAATCCGCTGACGAAGATCACCATGGCGCTCATCCTCATGATCGGTGCGCTGTTGAGCATCGATGTCGTCTCTGCCGGTGTGGTGCTCGCGTTCTCACTGCTCGGGCTGCCCGCCACCGGGCTCGATCTCGCCGCGACGATCAGGCGGCTGTGGTTCCTTCCTGCCGGTGCTCTGCTCGCGGCGTGGGGGACGGCGATCCTCGCGGAGAAGACCGGGGAGGTCGTCATCGACTTCGGTCCGCTGCTCATGACAAGTGACTCCCTGGCTGCGGCTGCGGCGATCTTCGTGCGCGTCCTCGCCTTGGCGATACCGCTCATCGTGCTCGTCTCGACGATCGATCCGCGTGACCTCGCCGATGCGCTGATCCAGCATCTGCGGCTGCCCGAGGTCGTCGTCATCTCCGTGCTCGCCGCGAGCCGACTGCTGGGTCTGCTGGTCAGTGAGTGGCAGGTGCTGGCGATGGCCAGGCGGGCCAGAGGTGTGGCCGGCGGTTCGCTCGTTCGGCGCACCAGGAGTCTGTTCGGCGCGGTCTTCGTTCTGCTCGTGGTCTCGATCAGGCGTGCCACGACTCTGGCGATGGCGATGGAGGGTCGCGCATTCGGTCGTCCCGGACGCACGTGGCGCAGGCGATCGAGTTTCGCAGTCCGAGATGTCGCAGCGGTAGTCCACAGCCTGGTTGTCTGCGGGACAGCGATCGGAGCGGCTCACGTGCTCGGCGTCTGGAACCCGATCATCGGCTGAAACGAAGCGGAATCGTCGGAGCTGTTCCGCTTCCGGACGGTCAGAGCTGCTTGAGGAGGTCCTTGCCGAAGGCCCGCCATTTCTCGAGGGCTTCCGGACTGGCCAGCTTGGACGTGGTGAGGACGACGAGGGTCTTGTCTTCGCTCTTCGTCTCAGCTGCGGCTTCGATCTTGATGCCGCCGTCGAGGTTCGCTCGCCAGAAGGAGCGCTTCGCCGTCTCCGAGGTGCGGGGATCACCGTCGAGGGCCGTCTCGTTGAGGGTATCGCCGATCAGAGAGGCGAACTTTTCGATGAGTTCGGAACGATCGCCGGGCATCGTGCGGGACACGGCCACGTCGAAGGTGCCATCGGCACGCTGACCGGGCACGCGACGGCCGATCTCCTGTTCGTAGGCAACGACCGCGCCCTGGACCCACCAGCCGTGGTTGTCGACTCTGCCGTCGAACTGGGGATAGAGAGCGTCGGCGAGTTCTTTGTGACTCGCCGACGCTCCCCCGGCGGCTTCGAGGCGAGCATGGATATCGGCCCATGGCTCGCCGAGGGCCTTTTCTATCGATCCGATGTTCTGCGCCTTGGTCACCATGCCAGAAGTCTATTCGTCCGATCGATGCGAGATGAAGGCCAGGAAGGCGATCAGTCGATCTTGAGCTCGCCCATCTCGTCCCAGCCTTCGCCGTCGATCTTGCGTGAGATGATCTTCGGCGTCGAGGCCAGGTGCGGACGCATGGCTTCGAGTCCGGCGGCGAAGTGATCGCTCTTGACGTGCGGTTCCGCGCCTTCGTCGGTGAATGCCTCGACGAGGACGTACTCGTTCGGGTTCTCCAGGCTCTTCGACCATTCGAACCACAGGTTCCCGGGTTCTGCGCGCGTCGCCTCGGTGAAGGCGCGCACAGCCTCGGGGAATTTCTCGACGCTCTCGGGCTTCACGTCGTACTTCACAACGATGAAGATCATGGTGGATTCTCCTCGGTTGATTCTCGGTGGGGTCGGTGTCAGCTTAGTTCGAGCCGTTCGGCGTTGCGACCGCCCCGGGCTCCGCGGACAGGTCGAGGGTCCTCAGAGCCTCTCGGCGATGAGGACGAGGAAGTCGCTGTCGGCTTCGAAGGGGTGGAGTTCCCAGGTGGAGAACTTCAGGTCGACGAACATTCCGGTGGCCTTGATGTCCTCGACGAAATCGTCGAAGTCGTAGCCGCGGCCGGCTCCGAACCCGGAGACGAGACGTCCGCCGTGCTTGACCGTCGATTTGATGTTGCCCAGGGTCTGCCTGCGTGAGGCCGGGTCGAGGAAGGCGAGCACATTGCCGGCGCAGAAGGCCACGTCGATCTCGGTGATTCCGGCGCCGGCGAAGTCGAAGTCGGCGAGGTCGCCGGTGTGCCATTGGCCGCTCGGGAAGTCCTCCTCGGCGACGGCGATGAGGAATTCGTCGAGGTCGACACCGTAGACGGTGTGTCCCTCCTCGATGAGCAGCCCGCCGACGCGGCCGGTTCCGCAGCCGGCGTCGAGGATGCGGGCACCGCGCGGGGCCATCGCATTGACGAAGCGCGCTTCTCCGCCGATGTCGTGCCCCTCGGCGACGCGCTTGCGCCACATCTGGGCATAGTTGGCCGAATGCTCGGGATTGGCCCTGCGTACCTTGTTCCACTGATGGTCGAAGCTCATGCCCTCATCCTAGGCCGGAACTTCACGCGAAGACTTCGGCGACCACCTCGGCGACGGCGCGCACCGGCTCGCTCGGGTCCGGGGAGGTCAGGACGATGATCTCCCGCCCGCCCGCTTCGGCCACGGGTTGGAGTTCGACCTCGGCGCCGCCCAAGGACATCATGATCGGGGTCGCCAGGGTCAGTCCCAGCCCAGTCCCGGCCAGGGCGAGCGCGACGGCGGTGTCGGTGACGATATGCGTCTCCTTCGCGGTGATCCCCAGCGCCGAGGTGGCCAGACGCATCGCGCGTCCGAAGAGCTCCTCGGCCGGCGGGAGGATCCAATCGGCCTCGGCCAGCTGCCCGGGCCGCGGCTTCGCCGATCCGGCGGGCACGACGATGCCGAAGTCCTCCCCGGCCACGGCTTCCCAGCTCAGCCCTCGCATCGCCGGCAGCGGCACGGCCGGATAGTTGATCCCGATCCCCAGATCGATGACTCCGTCGATGACGGCCGAGGACATCGTCTCGACGTTGATCTCACGGGCTCGGACCTCGATATCGGGGTGGCGCTTCTCGAGCCGGCGCACCACCTGCGGCAGCGCCGTGGTCGATGCCGATCCGAAGACGCCGAGGGTGACGATGGCCTCGCTGCGGAAGTCCCGGCCGAGCATCGCCATCTCGGCCTGCTTCTGCGCGGCGAGGATGTTCCTGGCCCGGGGCAGCAGCGTGCGACCGGCCTCGGCGAGGACGAGGCCGCGACCGCGGCGCAGGAACAGATCGGAATCGACGACGCGCCGCAGAGCGGTGATGTGCTGGGAGACGGCCCCGACGCTGTAGCCGAGGTGCTCGGCGGCACGCGTCATCGAGCCGAGCTCTGCCACAGCGACGAAAGTGCGCAGCTGCCCGAGTGTCCAAGCCATGAGTGCATGATAGCGACTTTCACACTTCCTAAACAAAGCGTTCATAAACTCTCTCTTGTCCTTAACTGTGATCGGACGCACAATGGTGACATGTCACAGTCCGCCGACATCGTCGTCGGCATCTTCCGCTGCTGCGGCGGCCGACGGAGGCCGTCGCAGCAGCAGACAGTGAGGTGAAACGTGGAGACCCCGACCACTTCGAACAGCCCGCATTCCGCAGCCGATTCGATGCCCGAAAGCGCCTCGGTCGTCATCATCGGTGCAGGTGTGATGGGGGCGGCCATCGCCTACCATCTGGCCGAACGCGGGGTCGAGGACATCGTCCTCGTCGAACGCGACACCCCCGGCTCCGGCTCGACGTCGAAGGCGGCAGGAGGTGTGCGCTGTCAGTTCTCCGACGAGGTGAATATCGCCCTCGCCGCGCGCGGCCTCGAGGTGCTGCGGAACTTCGAGGCCGATTTCGGCGTCGACATCGATCTCGTCAGCAACGGCTACCTGTTCCTCCTCGACTCGAACGAATCCGCCGATGCCTTCGCCGCGAATGTCGCCCTCCAGCAGAGGATGGGCCTCGTTTCGCGGATGCTCACCGTCGCCGAGGTGGCCGAACTCGCCCCCTTCGTCGACACCGAAGGCCTCGTGGCAGGGGCATTCAACCCCGGGGACGGGCATTGCACCCCCGAGGCGGTCGTCTCCGGCTACATCACCGCTGCACGAGAGCGAGGCGTGCGCGTGCTCAAGAACTGCGAGGTGACCGGCTTCGAAGCCGACGACGGCCCCAGCCGCCGCGTCACCTCGGTGATCACCGACCGTGGAACCATCTCCTGCTCCCAGGTCGTGTGCGCGGCCGGAGCCTGGTCGGGCCTCATCGGGCAGCTGGCCGGCGTCGACCTGCCGGTGAAGCCTCTGCGGCGCGAGATCATGGTCAGCGAACCGGTCGACTTCGACACGAGCGGCATGCCATTCACCATCGACTTCTCGACCAGCTACTACGTCCACCCGGAAGGATCCGGCCTGCTCTTCGGCTGCCCCGACGAGGTCGATGACTGGTCGTTCAACGACAAACGCGACCCGAACTGGCTGTCGACACTGGCCGAGCACATCGCCGCCCGCACGCCCGCACTCGGCGAGGTCGAGGCCAAGCACGGCTGGGCGGGTCTGTACGAGATGACTCCCGACCACAATGCGCTCATCGGTGAGGCCGAGGAGCTGTCCGGGTTCTTCTACGCCTGCGGGTTCTCCGGCCACGGCTTCCTCATGGGCCCTGCCGTCGGGGAGGTGCTCGCCGATCTCATCACCGGAGGCGAGCCCTTCGTCGATGTCTCCCCGATGGACAAGCGTCGCTTCGCCACCACCGGGCTGCGCAAGGAGCTCAACGTGGTCTGAACTCTCCGTCCCGCCCCGCCACCTCGCAACGACCTCTGAAGAACTGATGAAACGACATTCGACGAAAGGACGGCAATGACCGCACTGCCCACCGACCAGACCATCTCCGAACTCCTGTCCTCAGGACTGAGCGCCTGCGGGGTCGACACCGACGCACTCAGGGCATCGGCCGCCTCGGCGAACCTGCCTGCCCGCTCCCCCATCACCGGTCAGGAGCTCGGCACCCTCGCCGCCGACACCGCGGAGACCGCAGCACACAAGATCGGCGCCGCCCAGACAGCCTTCGCGACCTGGCGCGATGTGCCCGCCCCCGCACGCGGGCAGCTCGTGCAGCGCTGGGGACAGCTGCTGGGAGAGCACAAGGAGGACCTGGCGAAGATCATCACCGTCGAAGCAGGCAAGACCCCCTCGGAGGCGGCCGGCGAGGTGCAGGAGATGATCGACATCTGCGAATTCGCCCTCGGGCAGTCCCGGCAGCTGTGGGGCAAGACCATGCCGAGCGAGCGCCCGGGGCACCGTCTCATGGAGACCTGGCATCCGCTCGGCGTCGTCGGGGTCATCTCCGCCTTCAACTTCCCCGTGGCCGTGTACTCGTGGAACACGGCGCTCGCGCTGGTCGCCGGTGACGCGGTGGTGTGGAAGCCCTCGGAGAACGCGGTCCTCGCAGCCCTCGGGGCACAGTCGCTCCTGGCCCGCGCCGCAGCCGAGGTCGGAGCACCGGAGAACCTCGTGCCCGTCCTCGTCGGCGGTCGTGACATCGGCGATGTCATGGTCCGCGACGAGCGCGTGGCCTTGGTCTCGGCGACCGGTTCGGTGCGGATGGGACGTGAGGTCGGCCCCGTGGTGGCAGAGCGCTTCGGACGGATCCTGCTCGAGCTCGGCGGCAACAACGCAGCCATCGTGGCTCCGAGCGCCGACATCGATCTGGCGTTGCGCGGGGTGGTCTTCGCCGCTGCCGGCACCGCCGGTCAGCGCTGCACGACCCTGCGTCGGCTGATCGTGCACGAGTCCATCGCCGATGAGTTCGTCGACAAGATCGTCGCGGCGTACAAGACACTGAGCATCGGCTCGCCGACCGAAGACGGAGTGCTCGTGGGCCCGCTCATCAATGAGGGCTCGTACGAGGCGATGCAGGCGGCCCTCGAGCAGGCGAAGTCCGAAGGCGGTGAGGTCCTCTGCGGCGGCGGACGCGTGCTGGCCGAGGAACGTCCGGATGCGCATTATGTCGAACCGGCGGTCGTGCGGATGCCGTCACAGACCGCGGTGATGAAGGACGAGACCTTCGCCCCGATCCTCTATGTCGTGACCTATTCGGACCTCGACGAGGCGCTCGAGATCCACAACGGGGTTCCGCAGGGTCTGTCCTCGGCGATCTTCACTTCAGAGCTCGCCGAATCCGAGAGATTCCTCTCGCGGTCGGACTGCGGCATCGCCAATGTCAACATCGGCACCTCGGGAGCGGAGATCGGCGGCGCCTTCGGCGGTGAGAAGGAGACCGGCGGCGGACGCGAATCCGGTTCGGACTCGTGGAAGGCCTATATGCGACAGGCCACGAACACGATCAACTACTCCGGCGAGCTGCCGCTGGCACAGGGAGTCGAGTTCCTCTGACCCTCGGGCTCCTGCCGCTCGCTCAAGGGCGGGCTCGGATGTGTCGCCGTCGAAAGCCACATTTCTGAGCTCGCCCTTGAGCGAGCGTATGCGTCCGGCGCTACGCTCTGGGAGCGCCCTCGGCCGATGCTCGTTTCCTCTGCTTCTTCCTAAATTCGATGAGCTGGGCGGCAAAACCGATCAGGGCGAGCGGCGCGAAGAAGCACAGCCAGAGCATCCACTCTCGGTCGCCTTCGTGCAGGAGATCGGCTCCCGAGGTCACCGCCAGCGCGAATGACATGCCGAGAGCGAAAGCCGCGATGATGTTTCCCATGGCCTCAAGCCTACTTTTGGACAAGCCCTCCTGCGAATGAGCGAAGCGGCTCGGGAAGCGTCTGCCGCGTCATTCCGCTCACAGAACCGGATGCGCCCGCGACCACGGCCGGGCCAGGGACTAAAATCGATGTCGAAGCCCCGAGCCCTGCCGAAGGAGAACCCCTGTGATTGAGCTGAAGACGCCTGCCGAGATCGACAAGATGGCGGTGACCGGCCGTTTCGTCGCGAAGACCTTGGCGGAGCTGACCTCGATCGCAGAACCCGGTATGGACATCATGCACCTGGAGAAGCGGGCCCGGAAGCTCATCGAAGACGCCGGTGCGAAGTCCTGCTATTGGGACTACGCACCGTCCTTCGGTTCGGGCCCTTTCCGCAATGTCATCTGCCTGTCTGTCAACGACGGGGTCCTCCACGGCAAACCGCACAGCTATGTGATGGAGGACGGCGACGTCCTGACTCTCGACTTCGCCGTGTCCATCGACGGGTGGGTCGCCGACGCCGCCCGCTCCGTCGTCGTCGGCGACGGCCGCGAGGAGGACCAGCGTCTCATCGACTCCACCTGGGCCGGCCTCGAAGCGGGCATCGGTGCGGCGCAGGCGGGCAACCGCCTCGGCGACATCTCGAAAGCCATCGGAGATGTCGCCGGTGCTCAGCGCATCCCGGTCAATCTCGACTTCGGCGGTCATGGCCTCGGGCACACGATGCACGAGGATCCGCATGTTCCCAATCGGGGCAAGGGCGGTCGCGGACTCGTGCTCAAACCGGGCCTGACACTGGCGATCGAACCCTGGTGGTCGTTCACCTCGAAGAAGCTCACCGTCGACAAGGACGGCTGGACCCTGCGCCTGGCCGACGGCTCGAACGGCGCGCATTCGGAGAACACGATCGCCATCACCGAGGACGGTCCCAGAGTCCTCACCACCGTCGACTGACCGGCTGCCGCACTCCTCGCGAAGGGCGCCCGACGATCTCGTCGTCGAGCGCCCTTCCGCTTCCCCACCCCCTGTGTCAGCTGCTCATGCCAGAATTGCGGTATGTCTTTCACCTGCACCGAATGCGGCTATTCGACGGTCAAATGGCTCGGACGCTGCCCCGAATGCCAGGCCTGGGGCACCCTTGAGGAGAAGGGCGCGAGCTCGTCGAAGGTGAAGACCAAGGTCAAGAAGTCCAGCGGAGCGAAGCCGATCAACGAGATCGACTCCACCCTGGCTCAGGCGAAGTCCACTTTCGTCCCCGAACTCGATCGGGTGCTCGGCGGTGGGATCGTGCCCGGCGCGGTCGTCCTGCTCTCCGGAGAACCGGGAGTCGGCAAGTCGACGCTGCTGCTCGATGTAGCCGCGAAGACAGCGATGTTCGGAGCCAAAGTCCTCTACGTCACCGGTGAGGAATCAGCCGGACAGGTCAGACTGCGGGCCGAACGGATCAATGCCTTGGCAGATTCTCTCCTGCTGGCCGCAGAGACCGATCTCGGTTCGGTCCTGGGCATGATCGAGGCGGAGGAGCCCGAGCTGCTCATCGTCGATTCGATCCAGACACTGGCCTCTTCCGAGGTCGAAGGGGTGCCCGGCGGAGTCACCCAAGTCCGCGAGGTCGCCGCAGCCCTCATCAGGGAGGCGAAGGCCAAATCTCTGCCCACTGTGCTCGTCGGCCACATCACGAAGGACGGCACCATCGCCGGACCGCGTCTCCTCGAACACCTCGTCGACGTCGTGTGCACCTTCGAAGGCGAGCGGCATTCGCGTCTGCGCATGCTGCGGGCGGTGAAGAACCGCTTCGGTCCCACGGACGACGTGGGCTGCTTCGATATGGAGGAGAACGGGATCAAGAGCCTCGAGGACCCGTCCGGGCTCTTCCTCTCCCGCAGCGGAGCGAATCCGCCGGGAACCTGCCTGACCGTCACCCAGGAGGGCAAACGCCCATTGCTGGTCGAGGTCCAATCTCTGGTCACCGAGTCCGCCGGTGGCCAGTCGCGCCGGTCCGTGTCCGGGGTCGATTCCTCACGAGTGGCGATGATGCTGGCCGTGCTCAGTCAGAACATCCCGAATTCCAATCTTTCCAAGAGCGATGTCTTCACCGCCACGGTCGGCGGTGCGAAACTGGCGGAACCGGCCAGCGACCTCGCCATCTGTCTGTCCCTGGCCTCGGCCGTCATGGGCAGGCCTCTGGCCAAGAGGTTCGTGGGCATCGGCGAGATCAGCCTGTCCGGAGAGATCCGCAACGTCCCCAACCTCGGCCAGCGCCTCAACGAAGCCAAGCGTCTGGGCATCACCCACGCCATCGTGGCCAAGGGCGCCATGAGCAATGTGGCCACGCCGCAGGACATGAAAGTGAAGGGATGCGAGCATATCGCTGAGGCGGTCGAGATCCTGCTGAAGAGCTGAACGTCTCGAGGAAGTTCGGGACTTTCGGACGAAAATGGAGCATCCTTGAGTCATGACCACGACAGTTTTTCCGGCAATGAGGACCACGGATGCGGCAGCGACGATCGCTCTGCTGGTCACGCTCGGGTTCACTGAGCGTGTGGTGATCCGCAATGAACAGGATCCCGAACTCGTCGAGCATGCCGAATACGCGCTCGGTGATACCGGTGGGATCATGTTCGGGTCCGTCCGCAACGACGGGTCAGCACTCGACGCGGTCGGCGGCAGCTCGATCTACGTCGTCGTCGACACTGAACGCGAAGTCGATCGTCTCTATCAGGAGATCGTCGATATGGGGCATGCGATCGTCCGACCCGTGGCGACGCAGGACTACGGCGGACGGGAGTTCGACTTCCGCGACCATGACGGCAATTCCTGGGGCGTGGGCTCCTACCGCGGAGCCTGACCTGCCGTCCTCCGGTCCAACGGACTCAGTTCTGCGAGCCCTCTGACTCCTGGTCCTGCGGCTCACCCTCCGAGGGCTTCTCCTCGGAGCCGTCCTTCTCCCCGGACTCCTCCTCAGAAGAGTCCTTCTTCTCAGACTCCTCCTCTTCGGCCTTCTTCTCCTCGGCCTTCGCGGCAGCGTCCTTCTCAAGCTCGAACGTCGTCGGCTTGCTCTCCTTGTCATCGAGCTTGACGATGAGATCGTATTCGCCCGGCGCGAAGTCGTCATCCTTCCGATTGCAGTTCTTGTCGACCGGGATCCGGTTCCACTTGAGCTTCGCGGTCTTCTCCGAGTGCGGTGCGAACTCGGTTGAGACTTCCGCGTTCTCGTCCTTCGACGCCGCACAGTACTTCGACGACCAGACGACGTCGCCGTCCTTCTCGACGACGAACTCCTGCTGCTTGGTTCCGACCTCGATGAGACAGGTCGCGGTGTGCTTGTTCTCGATGACCATGCCGAACTCGGGTTTCTGCCCGTCCTTCACGGATTTCGGATCGACTTTCGCTTTGAGGGCGATCTTGTCCTCGGGACATCTTCCGCTCGCAGCCTTCTTGTCCGGCACCGGAGCCGCCGTGGTGCTTTCGGACTGTTTCTCCGGCTCTGCGGTGACCTCGTCTCCATCTCCTCCGCTGCCGCCGATGGCTTTGGCGATGCCGACGATGCCCAGCACCAACAGCCCGAGGACGACGAGGCTGAGTACGCCCAAGGTGATGCGGCGTCTGCGGTACACGTGAGCAGGCAGCTTCCCGCTAGACTGGCGAGGCTGCCCCGCAGCTCTCTTCGGCTGCGAACCGCGATTGGAAGGAGTCATCGCTTTGAGCCTAGGCAATTGCGAATGAGCAACCAAATGACACACCGAGTCGGTCTCGAATCGAATGCGCACCGGTCTGCCGCTCCATTTCCCGAGGTCGCCGAACCGCTGGTGCGACGCGTGCAGACGACGATCACCTCCTGGTTCTCCTCAGCTGCTCGCGACCTTCCGTGGCGAGAGGCGGACACCAGCGCCTGGGCTGTGCTCGTCAGCGAGATCATGTCTCAGCAGACGCCCGTGGCCCGGGTCGAGCCGCGCTGGCGGGAGTGGATGGAAGCGTGGCCGACCCCTGCCGACCTCGCCGCGGCTCCGACCGCCGACGTCCTCCATCGGTGGGGCCGCTTGGGGTACCCGCGCAGGGCGCTGAGGCTGCAGGAGGCCGCTCGCGTCATCGCCGAGGACCTCGACAATGTGGTTCCCACGACCGTCGAGGAACTCGAACGGCTGCCGGGCATCGGCTCCTACACTGCCGCGGCGGTGGCTTCCTTCGCTCACGGAAGGCGCACGACGGTCCTGGACACGAACGTGCGACGGGTTCTCGTCCGCCTCTTCGCGGGCAGGGAGCGGCCCACCGCTTCACCCGGTCGGAAGGAGACCGACTGGGCCGCCCGCTTCGTTCCCGAGGACGATCATGTGCGATGGAACGCCGGGGTGATGGAGTTCGGCGCTCTGATCTGCACAGCACGCAGCCCTGACTGTGCCGCCTGTCCGCTGCGCGACATCTGCACCTGGTACCGGCTGGGCAGGCCCGCCTCGGCCACGAAGCCGAAGATTCAGAAGTGGACGGGGACGGACCGCCAGCTGCGTGGGGCGATCATGGACGTGCTCAAGACAGCTCACGCCGCCGACGCGCGACCGGCAGGGGTCCGCGTCGACCTCTTCACCACCTCGGTGACCGAGCTGGATCCCGAGTTCGTCGAAGAGCTCGATGAACCGACAGCGGCCGCAGTGGCCCGCGTGCGCGAACTCAGCGCGGACCGGGAACGAATCGCTCGCCTCATCTCGGATCTCGTCGCCGATGGCCTGGCCGGGAAGGTCGACGGCAGATTGGCGTTGCCGTCCTGACGGCAGGAGCGCTCGGTCAGAGGTACCTGATCATGCGCGAATTGCCCAAGGTGTTCGGTTTGACCCGCGCCAGGTCGAGGAACTCCGCCACGCCTTCGTCCGTCGAGTGCAGGAGTTCGACGTAGACCTCGGGCGAGACAGGGATGCCTTTGATCGGTTCGAAACCGAGGGAACCGAAGAACGCGGTCTCGAAGGTCAGGCAGAACACGCGATCGACCCCGATCTCGCGGGCATCGGCGAGCAGCTGGCGGATGATGGCTTTGCCCACTCCCCTGCCCCGATAGTCGGGCGAGGTCGCGACCGTCCGGGCTTCGGCGAGATCAGCCCAGATGATGTGCAATGCCCCGCAGCCGGCAAGGATCTCCGAGCCATCGGGCTGCGGGTCGACGACGAGCCAGAATTCCTGCAGCGATTCGAAGTACGTCACCGTGTCCTTGGCCAGGAGGATCCGTTCTCCTGCCAGGGGTGCCACGAGCGCCTCGATGCCCTTGACATCGCCGGTTCTGGCTCGTCGCAGATAGAGCCCACCTGGAAGTTCGTGGTTGAGATGGTGGTCTCCGGAGATCCGTTCATGATCGAATTCGGCAGAATGAGAACTCATGTCCTCATTCAACACCATTGCGTCGCGAGCATACGAAAGAGTCCGGGGAACCGGCCAGCGGCCGACTCCCCGGACTCTTTCGTCGCTATCGCTCAGGCGGAGGTGTCCGACGGTCCGTTCGAACCGGAGGACCCTGCAGCGGCGAGTTCGTTCTCCTCGTCGTCACCGGGCTTCAGGCTCTCGGTCTCGGTGCCTTCGAAGGTGAACTCGGCCTCACGGCCCTCACCCTTGACGTCGACCTTGATGGTCTGGCCCCGTCCGATCTCCTTGAACAGGATCTTCTCCGACAGAGTGTCCTCGACCTCGAGCTGGATGGTCCGACGCAGCGGCCGGGCACCCAGCACGGGATCGTAGCCGCGTTCGGCGAGCAGGTTCTTCGCCGCATCCGAGACCTCGACCTTCATGCCCTGATCGGCAAGCCGTGTGTCGAGGCGATCGAGGAAGAGGTCGACGATCTTGATGATCTCTTCCATGCTCAGCTGCGGGAACACGATCGTGTCATCGACGCGGTTGAGGAACTCGGGACGGAAGTGCTGCTTGAGCTCCTCGTTGACCCGCTGCTTCATCCGGTCGTAGTTCGTCTTCGTGTCGCCCTCGACCTGGAATCCGAGTTGGAGTCCGCTCGAGATATCGCGCGTACCGAGGTTGGTCGTCATGATGATGATGGTGTTCTTGAAGTCCACCTCACGCCCCTGGGAGTCGGTGAGGCGACCATCCTCGAGAATCTGCAGCAGCGAGTTGAAGATGTCCGAATGAGCCTTCTCCACCTCGTCGAAGAGGACGACCGAGAACGGCTTGCGGCGGACCTTCTCCGTCAGCTGACCGCCCTCTTCGTAGCCGACGTATCCCGGAGGGGAGCCGAAGAGACGAGAAACGGTGTGCTTCTCCGAGTACTCCGACATGTCGAGACTGATGAGGGAATCCTCATCGCCGAAGAGGAACTCGGACAGCGCCTTGGCCAGCTCGGTCTTGCCCACGCCGGTCGGGCCGGCGAAGATGAACGAACCGGACGGACGCTTCGGGTCCTTGAGGCCGGCGCGGGTGCGGCGGATCGCGCGGGAGATCGACTTGACCGCGTCGTCCTGACCGATGACTCGCTTGTGCAGCTCGTCTTCCATCCGCAGCAGTCGCGAGGACTCTTCCTCGGTGAGCTTGAAGATCGGGATGCCGGTGGCTGCAGCGAGCACCTCGGCGATGAGATCGGCGTCGACGACCTTCGAGGTGTCGGTGCCGGACTTGCGCCAGGCTTCGGTCTGCTCCTCCTTCTCCTTGACCAGCTTCATCTCGGAGTCGCGCTCCGAAGCGGCCAGCTCGAAGTCCTGAGCATCGATCGCAGCCTCCTTGCGGTGGCGGGCCTCGAGGATCTTCTCCTCCAGATCCCGGACCTCCTGGGGCACCGACAGCCGCGAGATCCGCAGCTTGGCACCGGCTTCGTCGATGAGGTCGATCGCCTTGTCCGGCAGGTACCGGTCATTGATGTAGCGATCGGACATGTTCACCGCGGCAGCCAGGGCACCGTCGGTGACGGTGACCTTGTGGTGTGCCTCGTACTTGTCCCGCAGCCCCTTGAGGATCTCGATCGAATGCGCCAGCGACGGTTCGGGAACCTGGATCGGCTGGAACCGGCGCTCGAGGGCGGCATCTTTCTCGATGTGCTTGCGGTACTCATCGAGGGTGGTCGCGCCGATGGTCTGCAGCTCCCCACGAGCCAGCATGGGCTTGAGGATCGAGGCGGCATCGATCGCGCCCTCGGCGGCGCCGGCACCGACCAGGGTGTGGATCTCGTCGATGAAGAGGATGATGTCACCGCGGGTGCGGATCTCCTTGAGCACCTTCTTCAGGCGTTCCTCGAAGTCGCCGCGGTAGCGGGAACCGGCGACCAGCGATCCGAGGTCGAGCGTGTACAGCTGCTTGTCCGTGAGGATCTCCGGCACATCGCCGTTGACGATGGCCTGTGCGAGCCCCTCGACGACGGCGGTCTTACCCACACCGGGCTCGCCGATGAGGACCGGGTTGTTCTTCGTTCGGCGCGAGAGGATCTGCATCACGCGCTGCATCTGATCGTGTCGGCCGATGACCGGGTCGAGTTTCGCCTCACGGGCCGCAGCCGTGAGATTGGTGCCGAACTGGTCGAGCACGAGCGACCCCGAAGGCGCCCCTTCCTCGCGTCCGCCGGCCGAGACGGGCTCCTTGCCCTGGTAGCCGGAGAGCAGCTTGATGACCTCCTGGCGCACCCGCCCGAGGTCGGCACCGAGCTTCACGAGCACCTGAGCCGCGACGCCCTCGCCCTCACGGATGAGGCCGAGCAGAATGTGCTCGGTGCCGATGTAGCTGTGGCCCAGCTGCAGTGCCTCACGGAGGCTGAGCTCGAGGACCTTCTTCGCCCGCGGCGTGAAGGGAATGTGTCCGCTCGGTGCCTGCTGGCCCTGTCCGATGATCTCCTGGACCTGGTCGCGCACCTGCTCGAGGGAGATGTCCATGCCCTCAAGAGCCTTCGCCGCCAGACCTTCACCTTCGTGGATCAGGCCGAGCAGAATGTGCTCGGTGCCGATGTAGTTGTGTTTGAGAAGTTTCGCTTCTTCCTGCGCGAGCACCACAACGCGTCGTGCTCGGTCGGTGAACCGCTCGAACATTTTCATCCTCCTCGGTCTTCTTATTCTTCTGAGCCTAACGACGATGAGCGCGGTTCTATTGCACGTTTCGCCGTCAGCCGAAACCGTTCGGCTATGGGCGAAATTCCATTGCCATCGGGATGCGCCCTCCTTGTGCGCAAGGTGGGAAGCGCCTCCTTGCGGCGAAGGCAGCAGGGCAGAAGAAGGCCGTCTGAGTCGATGGGCCTCCCCGCATCGGCCTGCCGCGCCAGCCAGGTCGTGTGAATGAGCGTCGCCCCAGCCTGTTCCGGCTGGGGCGACGCTGTCGCACTTTCCGCGAGCTAGGCGAAGAGACTGACTCCGCCCGGCCCCACGAGGCAGCCGACCACGATGAGGACGATGCCCCACAGGATCTGCTTGCGGAAGATCGCGAAGATGCCGGAGATGACGAGTATGGCAGCGATTATCCAGAGTATGAAAGCCATTGTGCTGACCCTTCCTTCCATGTTTGACGGTGGGTACTGCGCCGACAGGATGCGGATCCTGCCGGAGTCTCAGTGTCGCGGCGAGTCAGGGTCCTCGATGTTGCGCCGTCCCGCTTGTGGATCGACGCTGCGATCATCGAGCCTGTTCTCGTCGGCAGCACGAGCGCCGCCGGCTTCGGTGCGTCCGTCGGCAGTCCTGCTGCGGTTGCCGTGCGCGTCGACATCGGGGTCGAGGTCATCGGCGTGACGGAGCCTGCGTTCCTGTTCATCACGCTCGGCACGCGCCACGCGGTCGCGCTCGGCGGCTTCGGCGTCCAACCGTTCCGCTTCGGCCTGTCTGCGCTTGGCTTCGGCGGCCTGCACCTCCGCGTCGGCGTCGGCCTGTTTGGCTTCTGCCCGACGCTGCTCCGCTTCGGCCTCACGAGCATGCAGCTGGTGCTCGGACTCGGCCGTCTCCTGACGGATCCTCGCCGCCTCCAGACGCTGATGCTCGCGCTTCTTCGCAGCGGCCTTCCGGCTCACCGCGACAATGATGCCGACGACAATCAGAACTACGACGACTGCTGCGACTATCCAGATGATGGTGGTGGCATTCATGCGTTCTCTCCTTGCTGTCCGTTCGGTTGCCATTGATCACGTGGAACCGATCAACAGGGTGAAGTCATCGTTGCACGCCATCACCGGCCTGACAAGGACCTTCTCGTTTCCGCCCCGATCGCCGAGGTGGCCCGGATCCCCGCTTCGGTCTGTGCTGCAGGCTCCGGCCCTGCACGCTCGTGTCTATCGCGGATGCCTCGTCCGGACGCCGCCGTCGGCGTCCTCGGGCGATCGATTCTGCTCAGACTCGAACTGCTCGTGGCCGCAGACATCATTCGCAGTCGCCGTGGCTCCTTCGTCGCAGACCCGCAGATACCGGCCCAGGACTCAACCTGCCTTGTCGCGCGTGGAAATAGCTTGTGTCATTTGCCATATGCGAGCGGCATCTGCGCGGTGCGTTCGTCGAATTCCTGGCAGTTCCCTGTGTTTCTGTCACCGCGCCGGATTTCCTCATATTGTTCCCCAGCAGTTCATGAAATGAATCCATAGACAAAGAACTGAGGGGCCAGCGAATTTCTTCGCTGGCCCCTCAGACCTATTCGGATGATTCCGCCGCTCGGAGGCGAACCCTTATTTCTCCGCAGCCTCGTAGGCTTCGACGATTTCGAGCGGGATGCGACCGCGGTCACCGAGCTGGTAGCCGTTGTTCTGAGCCCACTCGCGGATCTTCGCTGTGTCCCGCTTCGGTCCTGAGGCCGAACCGCCGCGACGACCCCGCCCGCCGGTATTGGCTACGCGACGTGCTTTGGCGATGAATGGGGCGAATGTCTCACGGAGCTTTTCGGCATTCTCTGTCGAGAGTTCGAGTTCGTAGGTCGCCTGGTCCAGGCTGAAGCGAACGGTTTCTGCCGCTTCTGTTCCGTCGAAATCATCCGTGAGAACGAGGCGCATTTCCCTTGCCATGTTCACTCTTTTCATGATCAGTGGTCTTTGTCGCAGTCATCTTAACATCCGATTCCGAATTATTCTCGCTCTCGCTAACGTCAATCTCCGAATAGTATTTATCCACTTGTTCGCGCTCATTGCGATCGGCGCGGAAGATATTCCTAATGACATACCAGAACAGCAATCCCACGCAGATCGAAGGGAGCAGCGCTTTGAGGATATCGAGCATCGTGATCAGCCCTCCTGAGCCGTGTCCTCATGCGAAGCGGCCAAAGGCTTCGTGAATGGGAACAGGATTGTTTCGCGGATTCCCAAACCGGTCAATGCCATGAGCAGACGATCGAGCCCCATGCCCATCCCGCCGGTCGGAGGCATTCCGTGCTCCATCGCCATGAGGAAGTCCTCGTCGAGGCCCATCGCCTCTTCGTCGCCGCGGGCGGCATCGGCGGCCTGGGCCTCGAACCGCTGGCGCTGGATGATCGGGTCGACGAGCTCCGAGTAGCCGGTGGCCAGTTCGAAGCCGCGCACGTAGAGGTCCCATTTCTCGACGACGCCCTTCTTCGTCCGATGCTCCCGCACCAACGGCGAGGTGTCGACCGGGAAGTCGGTGACGAAGGTCGGTTCCCACAGCCGATCCTGATAGAAGTGCTCCCACAGCTCCTCGACGTATTTGCCGTGTGAGCGGAAGACTCCCGTCAGATCGACATCGTTGTCGGCGGCGATCTTGTCGAGCACGTCCAGACCCGTCTCGGGAGTCACTTCGACGCCGGATTCCTCGGACAGGGAATCGTACATGCTCACGACCGCCCAGTCCCCGCCGAAATCGAATTCAGTGCCGTCCTCAAGGGTCACGACAAGTGAGCCGGTGGCATCCTGCGCGGCGTTCTGGATCAGAGTCTTCGTCAGATCGGCGATCGAATGGTAGTCGCCGAAGGACTGGTAGGCCTCGAGCATGGCGAATTCAGGGGAATGCGTGGAGTCAGCACCCTCATTGCGGAAATTGCGGTTGATCTCGAACACGTTCTCGATGCCGCCGACGATGGCCCGTTTGAGGAACAGCTCGGGGGCGATGCGCAGGTACATGTCGATGTCGTAGGCGTTCATGTGGGTCTTGAACGGGCGAGCCGAGGCCCCGCCGTGCATCGTCTGCAGCATCGGGGTCTCGATCTCGACGAAGTCCTGCTCGGCGAAGGTCCGACGCAGCGAGGTCATCACCTTCGCGCGAGTGAGCATTGTCTCCCGCGCCTGTTCTCGGGTGATGAGATCGAGGTAGCGCTGGCGGACACGCGTGTCCTCGGCCAGTTCGGTGTGCAGGCCCGGCAACGGACGGATCGCCTTCGAGGCGAGTGCCCAGGAGTCCGCGAGCACCGAGAGCTCTCCGCGCTTGGACTTGATCACCCGGCCGTGCAGGAACAGGAAGTCGCCGAGGTCGACATCGGTCTTGAAGTCGTCGAGGCGCTCCTGACCGACCTCGCGCAGCGAGAGCATCCCCTGCAGGCGAGTTCCGTCACCGGACTGCAGCGTGACGAAGCAGAGCTTGCCGGTGGTGCGGACGAAGACGACACGGCCGATGACGCCGACGATGTCCTCGGTCTCATCCCCTGCCTCGAGCCCGTCATGGGCGGAGTGGACCTCGACGAGGGTGTGGGTGCGGTCCACAGATACGGGGTAGGCTTCGGTTCCGGCATCGAGGAGACGCTGGCGCTTTTCCTTCCGGATCCGGATCTGCTCCGGATCGAGATGTTCGGGTGAAAGGTCTGCGTTCTCAGTAGTCTTCGAGTCGGTATTCGCCATGCTTCAAGGCTACCGTGGACCGGGCATGCGGGGGAATTCGGATTCAGTCGAGGATCGCCAGTATCCGCTGTGCCTGAGCCTCGGTGATCCGTCCCAGCGCCAGGGCCTTCGCCGTCGTCGATCGGGCCAGCGCGATGTAGCTGTTGCGCGCCCCGGGATTCGATCGGCTCAGGCTGAATTCGCTCAGCGCCGCCAGATGGGCTTCGACGGTCCCGACGTCGCCGCGGCTGACCGGTCCCGTCAGCGCCTTCGGTCCGTTCTGCAGGGTGTTGGCCACGCTGGCGTCGACGAGGGCATGGAGCACATGAGAGGGGTCGGCCGCCCCCGCTTCGGAGAGCATCTCCATGGCTTCGGACAGGATCGTGATCGAGTGGTTCGAGGCGTGGGTGATGGCTGCGTGGTAGAGAGGGCGGTCGGCCTCGGCGATCTCGATCGGTTCGGCACCCAGTTCGACCACGAGCGCTTCTCCCACCGGACGGATCGGTGCAGGGGCGGTGACGGCGATCGTCGCCTGGCGCAGCCGTGACAGATCCACGTTCGTCCCGGTGAATGTCAGGGACGGGTGCAGAGCGATGGGCAGAGCGCCGCGCCGAGTTCCCGCTTCGAGGATGTCCGTGCCGTACCTGCCCGAGCAGTGCACGAGGATCTGACCGGCATGGATGCGGCCGAGGTCGGCCAGGCCGGTCACCAGAGGAGCGATCTCGTCGTCGGGGACGGCCAGCAGCACGAGCTCGGCTCGTTCGGCGATCTCGTCGGGGTCGAGGACCGGGACGCCGGGCAGCATGTATTCGGCGCGTTCGCGACTGGCCGCCGAGGTGGCGCTGAGTCCGATGATCGCGTGTCCGGCTTGCCGCCAGGCTGCTCCGATGCTGGCTCCGACCCGGCCGCAGCCGATGATTCCGATGCCCAGTCGCGGCGCATCCTCCTGACTCATCGTTCGTCCTCCTTCGCAGTCTTCGCGGCGTCATCGTAGCGCAGGCGGGCGATGCGAGTGCGTTCGGCGTGCTCGGTGAAGAAGCGCTTCGCCTCGTCTTCGCTCTGGTGGGTGACTCGGGGATCGATGGGGCCGGCGGTCGAATGCACGGCCACCGTGCCGAGTCCGAGAGCGCGCATGAGCGGACCCTGGTGGTAGCGCAGGGACTGCACTCGCACGTGGGGGACGAAATCGACGCGTCGTTCGAGCGCACCGAGCCGCAGCACGAGCATCGAACCGGTCAGCGCATAGGCCCGCCGTTTCCACACGAGGGGGTCGAGGATCCGTGAGGAGCGGGGCTGGCTGTGGAAGAGCATCTCGGCGGCCGGCGCCTGCGGATCGCTCGACCTGCGATCGTACATGGCCGAGCGGACCAGGGTGTCGGCGGCGATATCGTCGGGCAGCTGCGGATCCGGCAACGCCAAGCCGACCATGAGCAGCGCCTGCTCGACGTCGCCGACCGGCAGCAGCAGGTTCGAGTCCTTGCTGCCGCCGGCGCTGGCGATATTGTACTCGGCCTGCCACCATCCGGCCCAGCGCCACAGCAGCGGCTGGTGGAGGCACACCGCCTGCAGGCGATCGAGTGGGATGACTTTCCGTGAGGTCGAGAACAGGCCGTGGCTGACGGCGAGACCGTTCTCGTCGAGGCGGACGACGAAGTTCGCGTTGTCGAGGTTCTTCTTGAACACGGAGAAGGCCGCGAAGACTCCGGGCAGGACACCGACGAGCATCGGGATGAACGCTTCCTTGACTCCGAAGGCAAGGAGCACGATGGCGCTGATGACGACGAGCACCACCACGGCGATCGACACCAGAGTCTCGGTCTTGAGCAGGGAGGCGATCACGACCCGGTGGACGGGAACGCGGATGATCTCGCCTTCTCTGCCGATGCTGGGTGCGAGGCGGTAGGGGGCGAGGAGATCGTTGAGCCCGGATTCGGCCTCGGCCGAGACACCGTCGGCCATGGCGCCGAGCCGTTTGGTCAGGCGCACGCCGAGGCTGTCGTCTCGCCGTTCGGGAATGGAGCGGTCGATTCCTTCGGCGGTCTCACCGGGGCCGCCCGGCTCCTCGGCTTGGTGCCCGACCGTTGCGGAGGGGATGGCGGCGACCGGACCTGATGCGGGTGCAGCGGCACCGTGGGCGGGTGCGCTCTCCTCCCCGGTGGCCGCCTCTCCCCCGGAGCTGCGGTCGTTCGCCTGCGTCGCTGTGCCCTGTCGCTTCTTCGCCCTGACCGCGTTCAGCAGTTCGTCGCGCAGCTCTTCGGCTCGTCTCTTCGACAGGTATTTCAGGGAGATGTTCGAATCCGTCCCGCCGGCGACGTCGAAGACGAGTTCGGCCATGCCGAGCAGCCGCGGCAGAAGCTTCTGCTGCAGGTCGATGGACTGGACCCGATCGAGGCGGGCCTTGCGCAGCTTCTTCGACAGCAGCCCCCGCCGGTAGTAGATCGCCTCGGCGTCGATCCGATAGCCCATGACCCGCCAGGCCAGCCAGCTGAAGAAGGCGGTGAGCAGGAGGACGAGGACGATCCCGCCGACGACGGCGAGGATCACCAGCGGATGTCCGCGCAGCCAATCGGCGAAGGTCAGGTTGACGCTGCGGCCGGAGGCCAGGTCCTCCACCGCCGATTGGAAGAAGTTCTGCAGACCATAGGCTGCGGCGATGAAGATGCCGACGAGAACGCCGAGGCTCTCGAGGATCGGCGTCAGCGGGTGGACGCGGTGCCAGACCTCGGGTGCCGCCTCGGCGGGTGGCGAGCCCTCATTCATGGTCACAGCCCTGCCATATTGGCCCGGCCGAGTCCGGCGAGGCTGTCGCGGAGACGGTCGGCTTCGGCTCTGGGCAGTCCGGGGATCGTCGCATCGGTCGCGGCCGAGGCGGTGTGGAGTTTTACTGTGGCCAGTCCGAACATGCGATCGACGGGGCCGGCGTCGACGTCGACGAACTGCAGCCGACCATAGGGCACGACGGTGGCCTTGTGGAACATGATGCCGCGGCGGATGAGCAGGTCGTCGGCGCGTTCGGCGTAGCCGATGGCCTTTGCCTGCCGGAGGATGACGATGGTGGCAGCGATTCCGTAGACCAGGACGGCGATCCAGATGATGTGCAGCCAGGGCGCTTCGGCGGTGAAGACGATCGCGAGGACGAGACCGACGACAAGCAGCGGCACCGCGATGATCATAGTGGCGAGGACTTCTTTCAGCCCGTACTTCGGGCTGACCCGGTTGAAGGGCACATCGGTGCCGATGGAGAAGGAGAATTCTTCGTTCATGCTGTTTCAGCTCCCGGTGGGTCTTGGGGCGGGATCTCGCAGAAGCCCTCGACGATGAGGCCCACGATCATCAGCGCGGCGGCAGAGACCATGGCGACGAGCATACCGGCGGCGAGATCGTTGCGGATCCCCGGTGCGGACAGGAAGTAGTAGCCGGCATTGCCCAGGTACCATCCGGCCAGTCCCGCCCCGGTCAGGGCGCTGGCTTTGGCCATGACTGCGACGCGGGCCGCCTGGATCGGGTCGATCTCCTTGGTCCGGTCCCCGTCGTTCCATTTCTTGATCGGCCAGCCGAGGACGAGCAGGACGGCGGCGAGGACGAGCATGCCGATGATAGCGAACCAGGGCAGGCCCGGCAGTGAGAAGCCCTGGCTTTCGAGCACCACGTCGACCACGATAGCCAGCACCGTGCCGATCACGGCCCAGACGGCGAGGGTGGACGAGGACGTTCTGTGCATAGGTCTCAGTCTCTCAGATCGCAGTCGTCTATGGTGAGGTGATCCGAGTGACCTCCTGGTCGCCGAGTTCGGTCAGCACGGTGGTGATGGGACGTCTCCCCTCCGGTGTGAGGATGGCCGTGTCGCCGACGAGCTCGGCCCATGGTGCCAGTACGAAGGCACGTTCGTGGGCGCGCGGGTGCGGCAGCCTGAGACGGTCGGTGTCGCTGATGACTTCGTCTGCGCCGGAGCCGAAGCGGATGAGGTCGATGTCGAGTGTCCGCGGTCCCCAGCGCAGCTCGCGGGTACGCCCGCAGGCGACCTCGATCCCCTGGGCCACGGCCAGGAGCTCGATCGCTGTCAGGGTGGTGGAGACGATGAGTCCGAGGTTGAGGAAGTCGTTCTGCTCGACTCCGCCCCAGGGTGCGGTCCGGTACAGCGAGGATCGGCGCTCGACGCTGATGCCCGGGTGCCGGTCGAGGGCTTCGACGGCCTGGTCGAGGGTGTCGCGGGCATCGCCGAGGTTGGCCCCGAGGCTGAGGTACGCCTCCGCCCGCGAGTCCGGCTCGGTTCGGGACTCGACACGGCAGCGCTCGACACTGACGCTGACATCGTTGAAGGCCCGTCGGATCGGGGCCGCCGGCTTGTGGACGACGACCTCGACGTGTGCGCACAGGCTCAGACAGTGCTCGGCGATGCGTTCAGCGAGGGTTTCGATGAGGTCGAAGGTGTTGTTCTCGACGATGCCGGCGACGTCCTCGGCGAGTTCACCGTAGTGGATGGTCTCGCTCAGGTCATCGGTGGCCGCGGCGCGGCTGACCGAGGTGTGCAGGACGACGTCGATGACGAAGTCCTGGCCCTCACGTTTCTCGAACTCGAAGACACCGTGATTGCCGCGCACCGTCAGTCCGCGCAGCTCTATGCGATCGGGAGCGCCTCCCGCCTCGGTGCCGGTCATGCCTGTCCCCCGGTATCGGCCGGACGGGCGTTCGGGGCGTGGTCGGCCACGGCCGCGACGACGCGGCAGGCGATCGCCGAGGTGGCCGGGTCGTGGACGCGGACCGCCCAGGCTCCGGCCTGTGCGGAGATCGCCGAGATCGTGGCCGTCGCCTGATCCTTGGCCGCCTGTTCGGCGAGCTTCGGATCCGCGGGACTGATGAGGCTGGAGATGAACCGCTTCCGACTGGCCGCGACGAGCAGACGGTGGTCGAGTGCGGCGAATTCGTCGAGGGCGGCCAGGATCTGCCAATTGTGTTCGGCGTTCTTCGAGAATCCCAGACCGGGATCGACGATGATGTTCGCCGGGTCCACGCCGACCGCGATGGCTTCGTCGATGCGGGCGCGCAGCTCGGCGATCACCTCGGCGACGACATCCTCGTAGTGGAAGGTCGCCGACGCCTGGTCGAGGTAGCCGCGCCAGTGCATGAGGACGATGGGGGCCGCTGCCTCCGCAGCGACACCGAGCATGGTCGGGTCGGACTGTCCGGCGGAGACGTCGTTGATGATGTGGGCACCGGCGGCCAGCGACTCCCGGGCGACGCGGGCACGCATCGTGTCGACGCTGATCACCGCACCGGCGGCGGCGAGTTCACGGACGACGGGCACAACGCGGCGCAGCTCCTCGTCCTCGTCGACGCGCACCGAACCCGGCCTCGTCGACTCGCCCCCGACGTCGATGATGTCGGCGCCGGCGGTCATGAGTTCGAGACCGTGGGCGATGGCCTTGTCGTGGTCGAAGTAGAGTCCGCCGTCGGAGAAGGAGTCGGGCGTGACATTGAGCACGCCCATGATCTTCGTCTGCCGGTGCATCGCTGAATCGTCCATCGCCGGCTCAGCGTCCGAGGATCAGACTCATCGCTTCGGCGCGGGAGGCGCTTTCGCGCAGCTGGCCGCGCACGGCCGAGGTGATCGTCGAAGCCCCGGGCTTGCGGACCCCGCGCATTGTCATGCACAGGTGCTCGGCCTCGACGACGACGATGACTCCCTGGGGATCGAGATGCTCGACGAGGGCGTCGGCGATCTGCGAAGTCAGGCGCTCCTGCACCTGCGGGCGACGGGCGAAGACCTCGACCAGCCGGGCCAGTTTCGACAGGCCAGTGACCTTGCCCTGTCTGCTCGGAATGTATCCGATGTGGGCGACCCCATGGAAGGGGACCAGGTGGTGTTCGCACGTCGAGTACAGGTCGATGTCGCGCACGAGCACGAGCTCTTCGTGGCTGATGTCGAAGGTGACGCCGAGGACCTCTGACGGTTCGCGGTGGAGTCCGGCGAAGACCTCTTCATAGGCTCGTGCGACTCTGCCCGGAGTCTCGACGAGTCCTTCACGATCAGGGTCCTCGCCCACGGCGATGAGGATCTCACGCACGGCCGCAGCGATCCGGTCCTGGTCGACTTTGTTCTCATGCCCCGCTGGGGCAGGTCCGAGGCCGGCGGAGACCTCTTCGATATCGGCCATCAGATGCTGTTCCCTCTGTCGTCGTCGTTCGTGCCGGTGGTGTTCGGTCCCCCGTCGCCGGTCCGCCCAGGTCCGCCTGCAGGACCGCCGGGTCTGCCCGGTCCCGAGGTTCCGGGCTCATTCGGGTTCTGTGGACCCGGCGGGTTCTGCGGCACGTTCGGCCCGCTCACGCCCGAGGGGCCGGCCCCGGGCAGGTCGGTGGTGTCCACCTCGGCGCCTCCCGAGCCCTCACCGGTGTTCCGGCTGCTCGGCGACGACGGCGGGTCGATCGGTCCGCGTTCGGACACGGGACGGTCGTCATGGGCCAGCCAGACCTCGCGGATCGGGCGTTTGGCGACATCGGCGAAGATCGCCTCGAGCGCCGCCTGGTCGAGGGTCTCGCGTTCGAGCAGCTGATAGGCGAGGTTGTCGAGCACATCGCGATTGCGCGTCAGCGCCCAGTAGGCGTCGGCGTGGGCGGAGTCGATGAGCGTGCGGACTTCGCGATCGATCGAGGACAGGGTCGAGTCCCCGTACTCATCGCCGCCGCCGTAGCCGCGGCCGGCGAAGGGCTCGGACTGGTCGTCGCCGATCTTGACCATGCCCAGCTTCTCGCTCATGCCGTACTGGGTGACCATCTTGCGGGCGATGTTCGTCGCCTTCTCGATGTCGTTGCTCGCTCCCGTCGTCGGATCGTGGAAGACGATCTCCTCGGCGACCCGTCCGCCCATGGCATAGGCGAGCTGGTCGAGCAGTTCGTTGCGGGTCGTCGAGTACTTGTCCTCGCTGGGCAGCACCATGGTGTAGCCCAGGGCGCGACCGCGCGGGAGGATGGTGACCTTCGTGACCGGGTCGGTCTGGTTCATCGCCGCGGCCACGAGAGCATGTCCTCCCTCGTGGTAGGCGGTGACGAGGCGCTCCTTGTCGTTCATCAGCCGGGTCCGCTTCTGCGGACCGGCGATGACGCGGTCGATCGCTTCGTCCAGGATCCGGTTGTCGATGACCTTCGCGTTCTCGCGGGCGGTCAGCAGAGCCGCCTCGTTGAGCACGTTGGCCAGATCCGCGCCGGAGAACCCGGGGGTGCGCTTGGCGATCTGTGAGAGGTCGACTTCGTCGGCCAGCGGCTTGTCGGCGGCATGGACCTCGAGGATGTGCCGACGGCCCTTCATATCCGGAGCTTCGACGGGGATCTGGCGGTCGAAGCGGCCGGGACGCAGCAGGGCCGGGTCGAGGACATCGGGTCGGTTGGTCGCGGCGATGAGGATGACGTTGGTCTTGACGTCGAAGCCGTCCATCTCGACGAGCAGCTGGTTGAGCGTCTGCTCACGCTCGTCGTGTCCGCCGCCCATGCCGGCACCGCGCTGCCGGCCGACGGCGTCGATCTCGTCGATGAAGATGATGCACGGGGCGTTGGACTTCGCCTGCTCGAACAGGTCGCGCACGCGCGAGGCGCCGACGCCGACGTACATTTCGACGAAGTCGGAACCGGAGATCGAGTAGAAGGGCACTCCGGCCTCACCGGCGACGGCCTTGGCCAGGAGGGTCTTACCGGTGCCTGGCTGGCCGTAGAGGAGCACGCCCTTGGGGATCTTCGCGCCCACGGCCTTGAACTTCTCGGGTTCGGCGAGGAATTCCTTGATCTCCTCGAGCTCTTCGAGTGCCTCGTCGACTCCGGCGACGTCTTTGAAGGTGACGTCCGGGTTCTCCTTGTTGACGAGCTTGGCCTTCGATTTGCCGAAGTTCATCATCTTCCCGCCCGACATCTGGGAGATGAGGAACCAGAAGACGACGAAGATGATGACGAACGGGATGAGGGTGCCCAGCAGGGACATCAGCCAGCTCTGCTTGGGCACCTCGTCGGTGAAGCCCTTGTCCGGCGCGGCGGAGTCGACGGCCTTGATGACCTGGTCACCGCGCTGTTCGACGTAGAAGAACTGGACCTTCTTGCCGAAGTCCTTGCCATCGACCTTGTAGTCGTCCTTGAGGGTGAGGTCGACGCGCTGATCCTTGTCGACGATCTTGGCCTGTTCGACCTTGTCGTCCCCCAGCAGCTGCAGGCCCTGTTCGGTGTCGATCTGGCTGAATCCGGTCTGGCTGAAGAGCAGAGCGCCGATGGACACCACGAGCAGTGCCATGACGATCCAGACCAACGGGCCCTTCGTCGCCTTGTTGAGCAGCGGGCGACGTTTGTTCGACTCGGCCATAAGTCCTCTCAGGAAAAAGATGTGGGCAACCGCTTCAGGCTACCGAGGCTGCCTGGGAACATCCCCCACAGCCTAGTACTTCGCACCGTCATAGCCCGAATGCGCCCGGATCTGTTCCGTCACAGGCCCCAGGCCGCAGATCGGTTCGCCGCGGGCGCAATTCTGCGGCGGCGCGAGGGATCAGCTGTAGACGTGCTGAGCCAGGGTCGCGACGAAGGGCACGTTGCGGTACTTCTCCGCATAGTCGAGTCCGTATCCGATGACGAACTCGTTGGGCACGTCGAAGCCGACGTACTTGACGTCGATATCGACCTTGACGGCCTCGGGCTTGCGCAGCATGGTGCAGATCTCGACGGTGGCCGCCCCGCGGGTGCGCAGGTTCTGGACCAGCCAGGACAGGGTCAGACCGGAGTCGATCACGTCTTCGACGATGAGCACGTGACGGTCGGTCAGGTCGGTGTCGAGGTCCTTGAGGATGCGCACGACGCCGGAGGACTTCGTTCCCGAACCGTAGGAGGACACGGCCATCCAGTCCATCGTCACCGGCGAGTGCAGGGCCCGGGCGAGGTCGGCCATGACCATCACAGCACCCTTGAGGACGCCGACGAGGAGAATGTCTTTGTCCTTGTAGTCTTCATCGATGGCGGCTGCCAGTTCAACGAGTCGTGCGGCTATCTGCTCTTCCGAGACGAGTACCTTGTCGATGTCATTGCCGAGATCGTTGATGTCCACGGGTGTCGCTTCTCCTCAGATGGGGTCCTGGAGCTTCCATTATGGGTCACTTCCCCTCACCGGTGCCACTGCGCCCGGCGCCGATCGCCAGCTCTTCGTCGACGCTGCCCGGCCCGGCCGAGAGCCACCCGGTGATGCCCATGAGCGCGGAGATGCCGACCATCAGCCACAGCGGCACCGCCCAGCTCCCGCTCCATCCGAGCAGGCCGCCGACGGCCAGCGGCCCGATGGCTGCCAGCACATAGCCTGAGGACTGCACGAATGCGGAGGTGGCCGCCGTGACCGCGACCTCCCTCGTCCGGGAGGTGATGAGCGCGAGCGCGGCCGGGAAGGCGAATCCCCCGTAGCCGAGCAGGATCGCCCACACCACCGGCGTGGTCGCGGGGATGAACAGCAGTCCCAGGTAGCCGAGAACCGCGCTGGCTCCGAAGGAGACGAGGAAGACGCGTGGGGCGATGCTTCGCACGATGATCTGCGGAGCCAGGAACCCGCCCGGCAGCCCGCCGAACGTGACGACCGTGAGCATGATGCCGGCGAGCACCGGGTCGAGACCGGCGTCGCGGTAGATCTGGGGCAGCCACCCGAACTGGACGTAGGCATTGGCCGATTGGAGGCCGAAGAAGATCGCCATGTACCTGGCCTTCGGTGAGGCGAGCACCGAGCGCCGAGGCGGCTCTTCCTTCCGTTCGCCAGCGGCGGGGTCCTGCTGCCGCCCGAGATCGGGCACAGAACCGACCAGGCGCAGCACGGTCCAGGTGATGAGCGCCGACAGAGGCAGCACGAGCCAGAAGCCGAGCCCGAAACGCCAGTCGCCGAACTGTGCTGCCAGCGGCGCGGTGAGCAGAGCCGGCAGCATGGATCCGAGACCGAGTGAGACGGTGAAGGTCGTGGCGCCGAGCGTGGGCCGATGCGGGAACCGGGTCTTGACGTAGACGGGCAGGATGACGTTGCCGATCGACATCCCGGCCAGGGCGAGGACCGTGAGCAGGGCGAAGGACACCCACCCGGTGACGACCGCTCGGAGGCCGACGCCGAGGATGATGCAGGCGCAGCTGAGCAGCAGTGTGGAGAAGAGTCCGAGCCGCTTGAGCACGGGCACGGCGATGACGCCGCAGGCGGCGAACACGAGGCCGGGCAGGGCTGTGAGCAGTCCGGTCTGCCACTCGGCGAGCGAGAAGCCGGTCGTGACTTCGGACAGCACGGGACCGAGCGAGGACGCGGCCGGACGGAGCGAGGCCGCGATGAGCACGAGGCAGGCCAGGGCGAGTGCATCGAGGCCCCGAGTGCGGCGGAACCCGAACTCGGGCGTAGTCGTCATGGGCTCATCCTTCCAGACGTCTGTCGTCATCGTGCGACCGGACCGGGCAGCGGAAGCGATCGCATCCGACACGACAGACAGGCACAGCCTCCGATGGTATACCGTTGCGACTCCGTATTCTGGACCGATGACGATCGTGAAGAACGTGCGCCTCTTCCCGCGCACCGCAGATGCCCCTGCAGTCGATGTCGAGATCTCCGAAGGACGATTCTCCGGCGTCTCTCCGGCCTCGGACACTGCGCCGGGCCACAGCGAGGACGGGCCTCGGAGCAACGGGATCGGAGCCGAGGTCGTCGAGGGTGCAGGCCGGGTCCTGCTGCCCAGCCTCGGCGACGTCCATGCACACCTGGATTCGAACCGGATGGGCCAGACCTTCCGACCGCACACCTCCGACGGCACCCTGCACGGACTCATCATGGATGACCGGGAGAATTGGCGCCTGGGCGAGCGCAGCGTCGCCGGCCAGGCCGCATTCGCCCTCGGGACGATCATCGCCTCGGGTGGGACCCGCATCCGCTCGCACGCACAGGTCGACTCCGACTGCGGGCTCGAACGGTTCCACGGGGTCAAGGAGGCCCTCGACGCTCATGCCGATGTCCTCGACTTCCAGATCGTGGCCTTCCCGCAGGCGGGAATCGTGCGGGAGCAGGGCGTCCGGGAGCTGCTCGATGCGGCACTGAGCGAAGGCGCCGATCTCGTCGGCGGGCTCGATCCGCTGCTCTACGACCGTGATCCCGTCTCCCACCTCGACACCGTGTTCGATCTGGCCGAGAGCCACGGCAAGGGCATCGACATCCACCTGCACGAGTCCGGCACGGCCGGAGTATTCTCCCTCGAGGAGATCGCGGCGCGCACGAAGGCTCTGGCGATGTCCGGTCAGGTGACGGTCTCACATGCCTTCGCTCTGCATACGAACCCCGACGCCCAAGTGCGCAGGGTGCTCGACCTCCTCTCCGAGGCGGGAGTGGCACTGACCACTGTCGCTCCGCAGAACGGCGTGCTGCCCCAGGCGACGATCGCGGAGAAGCACATCGCCCTGGGTCTCGGCGAGGACGGGCAGCGCGATCACTGGAGCCCCTACGGCGACGGCGATCTGCTGCGGCGCGCCTGGCAGCTCGCGTTCACGAACGGGTTCCGCCGTGACGAGGACATCGAGCACTGCCTCGACATCGCCTCCCGCGGGGGTGCGCAGATCATGGCCGGCACCCGTCCGGACGGCTCGCCGCTGACCGAGGACGCGTGCTTCGGCCTGGCCGTCGGCGCCCCTGCCGATTTCATCCTGCTCGAGGCCGATACGGTCACCTCGGCGATCATGGACTGCCCGAGGGACCGAGACGTGTTCAGATCCGGTCAGCTCATCGCCTCCGGAGGAGAGCTGCTGGGTGGCCTGCGTCTGGGCTGAGCGTCACCTCCGACGTCGGCTGATCGCAACGGCGAGCGCGCCCAGACCGATGAGCACCGCACCACCGCCGAGGCCGGCCAAGCCGATCCCGGTCCGAGGAAGATGTCCCGCCGGACGTGAGACCTCCGAGTCGTCGGCATCAGCGGAAGCGCCGACGGCAGAGGAGCTGCCGGCGTCGGCTGCGGCCTCGGACCCTCCAGTGCCCTCATCACCGGAGGAGGCGGCGCCGGCATCATCAGAGGTCCCAGTGCCCGCTTCATCACTGTCACTGCCAGCGGCGTCCGCTCCGGAGGCGGCGTCCGCATCGCTGTCGGCGGCTTCGCCGGGCTCGGAGTCCCCTGCCGAGTCCGTGCCGGCCTCGGCTCCCTCAGCTCCCTCGGCTCCCTCGGCTCCCTCGGCTGACGAGTCTGCCTCATCGTCTGCCGCTGGCTCCTCCTCGTCGTTCTCGACGCTGTAGGTGATGAGGTTGCCTTTGTGGTCGCTCGGCCAGGCGGCCCGGGGTGTGAAGAACTCGTCCTGCGAATCATCTTCGACGAACTCATCGCGGACGACCGAAGTGCGCGGGCCCACGATCTTCGCCGCCGTGGCCTCGAGATCGTCGTCGGCGGAGTCGAACACGAAGTCGATCCGGTCCCGTTCGTCCGCTTTCGGCGTCCAGCTCAGGTCAGAGGCGGGGAAGGCCTGGTTTCCTGCCGGCCACGTCACACCGGGGTGTGTGATCTCGTCGGGGTGGACGTGTCGGTAGGCGTCAAGGTATCCGCCCTTCTCGAGCTCCATCGTCGAATCCCATGGCATGACGACTCCGTGATGGTCGTGCTGATCTTCGGCGCGCTCGGTCCAGTCGAGGTGTGAGGGCTCATTGAAGTCGCCTCCGATGAGCACCGAACGACCTTCGCCGCGGTCCTCCTCGGCGGCCTCGACCGTTCGTGCCACGGCTTCGCTGCGACCGGACTCGCGGTTGATCTCCGAGATCAGATCGGTGTCGGTGATCGGCCCGGACGGGATCTCATCCCATCCGTATTCGCTCGTCGGCAGCGGCGGCGGGGTCCCTCCGCCGTAGCCCCGGGGCAGGTAGTTCGCGTAATAGCGGTACTCGAGATGACCGGAATACACCGCGACTTCCTGACCTCCGAGGTCGAGGACGGCTCTGGCGAACCCGTCTGCTGCCGACGACTCCGTGATCGGGAAGCGGGAGACGACTCCGGCGTCGAGCGTGGACTTGCTGGACGTTTCGAGGCCGCGACTGTTGAGTTCCCGGCTGATCGACTTCGCTGCCGATCCGGCTTCGGAGAGCATGATGACGTCAGCGCCGCTCTCCTCGATGACGTCTGCGATGCGTTCGATGCCCTCGGGGATCTGAGTCCCCTGATGCCAGATGTTGAGCTGCAGCACCGTGAATTCGTCGATCGTCGCCGACGGCGGCTGGGCCGCGGCAGCCGACGCAGGAAGGGGGCTCACCGCGTTCCCCAGCGCCAGAGCCAACGCTGTTCCAGCGCAGAGCAGTGAGCTTCGTCGGGACGAAACAGACCTCAGGGACAAACCGGACCTCTCTCTGAATAAGGGGCTGACCAGGAACATCATAGTGATCCCGGCCGTCTCGGCCCGTCCGTTCCGCCTGCCGGCACCTGAGGTTCAGCGCCTGTTCATTCGCAGGACGCCTTGTCGGTCCGATGTTCCGTCGTTCTCGACGCGGCCGAGGGCGACCGAGGTCGTCAGCGAGCCTTGACCGCCCGTTGGAAGACCACGCGGCCCTGCTCGACGAGGAGTTCGGTGTCACCCGGCAGGGACAGCCGGCCGCGACCCCCGTTGCGGATGAGGGCGCTGAGTTCGGCGACCCTGGCCGCACCGAGATTCTGGGCGGGCACACCGAGTGAGATCACCCAGTCGCGGAGGACTCTGCCCAGGACCGCGTCCTCGAGCCCCGTGAAGCTCTCGAGAGGCAGCGAAGCGAGCCCGCGCAAGTGCGCCCCCGCTTCTGCGGCCCGGGCGTCGAGGTAGTCGGCGTCTGCTCGGCACAGGTCAGCGGTGCGAGCGAGGTTCGCTGCGATCGGCTGACCGAGTTCGGCTTCGAGGCCTGCCAGCAGCCGGCGCGTCCGCACTCGGGCGAAGGCGGTGTCGGCATTCATCGGGTCGTCCCAGATCTCGATGCCCTGCGCCCGGCAGGCCGCTTCCGTCTGCTCCCGGTCGAGGCCGAGCAGCGGGCGCAGCAGCCGACCGGTGCGCGGGCTCATGCCGGCCAGGGACCGGGTGCCCGATCCGCGCATGAGTCCGAGCAGAACCGTCTCGGCCTGATCGCTGCGGGTGTGGGCGGTCAGCGTCCAATCGGCTCCTGCGTTCGTTCGTGCGGACTCGAGTGCGGCGTAGCGTGCGTTCCTCGCCGCAGCCTCGAGCCCTTCGTCCGTCGCGCTGACATCGACACCCACGACCTCGGCGGGCATACCCCAGGACTCGGCAGTGGCGGCGACTCGGTGGGCCACCTCGGCCGTCTCGGATTGGAGCCCGTGGTCGACGGTGACGGCGCGGGCGCGGATGTCGCCTCGGCGGTGGAGGAAGGCGCAGGCGTGGAGCAGCGACATCGAGTCCGCTCCCCCGGACACGGCGACGATGAGCTCGGGCACGACCGCGCCCTCCGCCCCGCTCACAGGACCCGAAGGCAGGTCGGCCGCGGCGGCGAGACACGCCCGCACGGCGTTGCGGACGGCGCCGCTGGCAGGATCGAGGGTCGGTCGCCTCGGCGGAATGCGGTCAGCCATGGACACGGTCGAGCCAGAGCCGCGGTTCGTGGATCTCTTCGGTGCTCGGCAGGTTGGCCGGTTCGGTGTAGATGTGGGAGAAGCCCTTCTGTCCGACCTCGCGGCGGACTACGCGGACGAACTTCGCCCCGTCGCGGTACTGAGCGAGCTTGAGGTCCATCCCGAGCAGATTCGACAGGAAGCCGCCCTGACCCGCGTCCCGGCGCGCTTCGAACTTCCGGCGCAGTCTGCGCACGCTCGGGATCACATCGGCCCCGACCTCGTCCATGACGACATCGGCATGGCCTTCGAGCAGAGAGAGGATCGCGGTGGCCTCGTCCAGGGCCGCCCGCATCTCCTCGTCCCGAATGAGATCGACGAGGCTGGCCTCGCCCTTGAGGATGCGTCCGACCGTGGCGAAGAGATCCACGATCCCTCCGAGTTCGGGCATGCCGACGCGGGTCGACACGACGCCCGAGAGCAGAGAGCGCATATGGTCGCGCAGCCAGGGTGCGGTGGCGAACTGGACCTGGTGGGTGGCTTCGTGGAGGGCGACCCACATACGGAAGTCTCGAGCGTCGACCTGCATGGCCTCCTCGGCGATGAGCACGGCCGGGGCGACGAACATCAGTCGTCCGGTCTCGACGGCGAAAGGATCGAACTGACCGAGCACTCGGGTCGAGAGCAGGGACAGCACACCGGCGATCTCGACGGCGGCGCCCTTGGCGGTGGTCGGCCCGACGGGCGCCGGCAGAGCGGCCTCGTCGACCATGCCGTTGACGGACTGGGCGTTGGCCTTGACCCAGCCGACTTGGTCGAGCACGAGCACAGTCCCGGCGGCCAGTCGGGTCCGCACATCATCGGCGTGTGCGGGGTCGAGCAGGAAGGAGTTGAGCACCAGATCCTGCGCGGTCAGCGCATTGTCCTTCATTCCGGTCACGAGATCATCGAGTTCACCGGGGTCGGGGACCTGCGCGGCGGAGACGAGCTCGCGGGCGGTGCGGGCGGCGAACCTCTCATCGACGATCATCGGCAACCGCAATTCGCAAGGGCGGTGACGATGTCGTCCACAGTCTTCCTGGCTTCCAAGATCTTGTCCTTGTCCACGTCGTCGATTTGGATGGAGAACACGAGGTAGCGTCCCTCGGCGTCGAGCACGCCTCCGGCCAGGGAGGTCACGGTCGACAGTGTTCCGGTCTTCGCGTGCACCACTCCGGTGGCGTTCCTCTCCTTGGCGAATCTGTCCGTCAGGGTGCCCGTCAGGCCTCCGACCGGGAAGTGGCTGATGAGGCCGGCGAGCGAATCATCGGCGTCGACGGAGGCCTGGAGAACGGTCGTGAGGTCATGTGGGGCGATCCGATTGTCGTAGGACAGCCCCGAGGTGTCCACCAGGTGGGTGCGTCCGAGATCGATCGAGTCGCCGAGGGCCGAGAGCACAGCCCGCGGGCCGGTCTCGAGGCTCCCGTCCTCCCCTTGGGCGATCGCGACCTCGTTGCCGAGCATCTCGGCGACGACATTGTCGCTGTGGACGAGGGCGTACTCGACGATCTCGGAGATCGTCGCCGATTCGACCCGGGCGATCTCCTCGGCACCTTCGGATGCGGGTGCGCGCTGCTCGGCGCGGTTGACGGTGATTCCGGTCCTCTTCAGCTCCTTCTCGAAAGCTGCGAAGGCATCGGCGGCCGGGTGCTCGCTGCGCGCGCGCCACTCCCTGTCCTTCGAACCGATGTAGGCAGTGTCGATCATCAGCGGACGGATCGGGGTGATCACGCCCTTGGCGATGTCGGATCTCTCCCACCCTGAGTCGAAGGGCTCACCCGTGTACCGGCTCGTGTCCAGGCCCAGAGTCACCTCGGTGACGTCGTCGGCCTTGAGCGCCTCCGCAGTGTCCTCGGCCAGCGTGCGCAGCCCACCGTGCCCATTGACCGAGCCCGGATCGGAATCCCCGGACGAGAGCAGCACGTCCCCTCCCCCGGTCAGGGTCAGCGTGCCCGTCTCCTCGTCGAAGCTCGTCGTCGTCGCCAGGCGCTTCTCCCCGCCGATGGACGTGAGTGCCGCAGCCGCGGTGAGCACCTTGGTCACCGAGGCGGGTGTGCGAGGCTTCGTCTCGTTCTTCGCGTAGAGGATCTCGTCGCTGAGGCCGTCCCGGACTTCGAGGCCGAAGCCCTTGACCTCGGATGCTTCGAGGATGGCATCGATCTTCGCCGGGACCGTCGTCGGCACGGGCGCGGAATCATCGACCGCCGAGGTCGGTGCGGGCACCCGGGTGCCATGAGCGTCAGGCCTGGGGACGGCCTGGACTTCGATCGGCGGGTCGGTGGTGAGGATGCCGGGAAGTTCGGGAACGAGGTCGTAGGCGTCGACGACGGCGTAGGCCCCGAGAGCGAGCACGAGGACTCCGGCGGTGACGGCGCCTCCTTTCCTCCGCCTCCTGCGACGCTTCACGGCGGTGCGGTCGGCGCGTGGAGAATCGGACTCCGGCGGGTGCGGTGGGTCCGCCTCATCGGGGATGTCGTTCAAACGCGCTCTCATTCCTCGACGACCGGGCTGCGGTCGCCGTCGGTGGACGGTGACGGGGACTTGTACCATCTATTCTAGTGATGCACCCCTAACGTGAAGGAGCACTATGGAACTGTTGGCCACAATCGAGATTCCGCGCGGATCTCGCAACAAGTACGAGGTCGATCACGAGACCGGTCGAGTCAAGCTCGATCGCTACCTCTACACCTCGATGCAGTATCCCGCCGATTACGGCTTCATCGAGGACACTCTCGGAAACGACGGTGACCCGCTCGACGTGCTCGTGCTGCTGCCCGAGCCCCTGTTCCCCGGTGTGCTCATCGACGTCCGCCCCATCGGCATGTTCCAGATGGAGGACGAGGCCGGCGGCGACGACAAGGTGCTGGCTGTGCCTGCCGGAGACCCCCGCTGGGACGACGTCAACGACATCTCCGACGTCGACAAGTTCACGCTCGACTCGATCGAGCACTTCTTCAGCCGGTACAAGGACCTCGAGCCCGGCAAGTACGTCAAGGGTTCGAGCTGGGCGGCCCGTGAGGCCGCCGAGGCCGAGATCAACGCCTCCATCGAACGCTTCAAGGCAGAGGGACACTGAGCCTCTCCCCGCTCTTCGTCTGATCTTCGACCGCCCGGATGCTCTCGTCCGGGCGGTCTTCTCATTCACAGTCCGTGATGTCGGTCACGATTTATTAGGTGACCCTAAGGGGCAGTGTGAGCCAGGTTATGCGATTGTCGAGTCATGAAACTCGATCATGTGTCATACGCCAGTGAACCCGATGGCTACCGTGCGACCGCCGAGCGGATCTCGGAGAAGCTCGGAGTGGTTCCCTACGACGGCGGTGTGCATCCTCGATTCGGCACCAGAAATCTCATCTTCCCCCTCGCGAACGGCCACTACCTCGAAGTCGTGGAAGCCTTGGAGCACCCGGCCGCTCTCTCGACCCCTTTCGGCCAAGCGGTTCGGGCTCGGTCCGAACTCGGAGGCGGCTGGATGGGCTGGTGCGTATCGGTCGATGATCTCGCCGAAGTCGAGACCCGCCTCGACCGCAAGGCCGTCGACGGCAACCGCACACCTGAGTCCGGTCTGGAACTCAGGTGGCTGCAGATCGGGGTCAAGGGGCTCATCGCCGATCCCCAGCTCCCGTTCTTCATCAAGTGGTCCGCCGACTCCTCGCAGCATCCGTCGACCTATAAGACCAATGGCGACGTGTGCATCGACACCCTGCAGATCGCCGGCGATCGGGACCGTCTGCGTGACTGGCTGGGAACCCAGGTCGCCAAGCCGATCCCAGAGATCCACATCGACTGGTCCGCGCCTCATGGGACGCCGGGCATCATGTCGGTGAGCTTCGAGACGAAGAACGGCCCCATCACCATCTGAGGCTCACACTCGCCGCTGTCGCCGAGACAAAGGTGGAGCACCGTTGTCTCGGCGCCGCTGCTGCGGCTCAGTCGGCGGAAGTCTCCTTCACCGCCTCCTCTGCGCCATCGGCAGCGAACGCATTCTTCCTCCGCAGATGAGCCGCGGTGGCCATGGCACCGCCGACGGCGAGGAGCCCGGCACCGCCGCCGAGCAGAGGCAGAGTGCCGTCCGCACCGGTCCACGGCAGCTCACCTCCGTCCGAGCCGCCCGCTCCGGCGCCCGAACCGCTGCCGCTGCCCGAACTGCCGCTGCCGCCGCCCGTACCGCCGCTGCCGGAGTCTCCGGCCCCGCCGCTGCCGCCGGACCCGCCTGCGCCCGTATCACTGCCGGCGTTCGACGCCGCGCTCGCGGCTGCGGCCTCCTTCGCCCCGTCCTGAGAACTGTCCGTCGAACCGGACTCGCCGGCCTCCGTGCCCTTCTCATCCCCGTTCGAATCAGCGTCCTCGGTCGACCCGCTGCCGTCGGCCGAACCGTTCTCATCGGATGCGTTCTCATCCGCACCATCGGCGTCGGCGTCCTTCGGCGGATCCGTCGGATCCGGATCCGCTCCGCCGTCGCCCTTGATCACTTGGACGACCGTCGGGCGGGGCAGTGCGGCGACTCCCCGCTCGACGTCGGTCTCGTCCACATAATCGGGGAACTGCGAATGCTGAGCGGACCATTCGCCGTCCTCGCCCGGATGCTGGACGGCCACGAAGGCCGAATCGTACTCATCGTGCACAAGCGGTCCACACACCTCGGCCTCGCGCGGCACGGAGAGGAACTGCTCGACCCGACCGCGCTGCTCGCCGTCGATCGTGACCCTGAACAGCCCATCGCAGTACCCGATGCCGTCGGGGGCGCCGTCGGTGGAGATCCACAGATTGCCCGCGGTGTCGAAGGCGACATTGTCCGGGCACGAGATGGGTGAGACCTGATCTGCGGGAAACCCCGAGAAGTATGTGGCGTCCCCCTGCTTCGGGTCGCCGCAGACGATGAGCAGCGTCCAGTCGAATTCCGTTCCGGTGTGGTCACCGGAACGCTCGGTGATCTCGACGATGTGCCCGTCTCTGTTCTCGGTTCGCGGGTTCGTCTCGTCGGCCGCGGCCTTCCCGCCGGTGCCGCGATCGGAATTGTTCGTGCAGGCGACATAGATGCGCCGGTTGACCGGGTTCGGTTCGACGTCCTCGCAGCGGTCCATCTTCGTGGGCCCGACCTTGTCCGCGGCCAGTCGGGTGTTGACGAGGACCTCCTCGACGGAGAATCCCGACACCTGCGACTTTCCGTCCTTGACCAGCGGCAGCCACTGACCGGTGCCGTCGAATTCGCCGTCGGAGGGCACGTCTCCGCTGCCGTCGATCTCGGACTTCGGCGAGTTGCCGGTGAACTTCGCGACGAAGAGGTCGCCTTCGGTCAGCAGAGTCTTGTTGTGCTCGCGGTCGCCATCGACATAGGTGCCTTTGGACACGAACTTGTAGAGGTAGTCGAACTTCTCGTCATCACCCATATAGGCCACGGCATGGCCCGAGTCGGAGATCGTGATGTTCGCACCTTCGTGCTTGAACCGACCCATGTTCGTGTGCTTGAGCGGCGTGGAATCCGGATCCCACGGATCGACCTCGACGATCCATCCGAAGCGGTTCGCCTCGTTGGCGTATCCGGCATTGTTCGTATCGAAGCGATCGAGGTCGGCCTCCCAGCCGTTGGCCGAATCCTCGCTGCTCAGTCCGTAGCGTCTGTCTGCCGCTGAGGCGCCCTGCGCTTTGAAATAGGAGTTGAAGTTCTCCTCACCGGAGACCAGGGTCCCCCAGGGGGTGAGCCCGCCGGAGCAGTTGCCGAGGGTGCCCTGCACCCTGTCGCCGTTCGGGTAGTCCTTCGTCCTCAGCAGGTCGGAACCGGCGGCCGGTCCAGTGAACTCGTATTCGGTGTCGATGAGGAAGCGGCGGTTCCTCTCTCCGTTGACATCGACTCTCCACGTGGACTTCTCATCCCTGCGGTTGAGTTCGGCAACGGTCAGTCCGTGGGCTTCCCGGCTGATCGCTCGTTTGTCGGCCTCGTCCATGTCGTCGGGGTACATGATGGCGTCGTTGGTGTACTCCTGGTTCGCGAACAGCACCGCCCGGTTCGGGTCCCTGTCGTCGACCTGGATCGAGAGGAAGTCGTTGTTGTACCCGAACTGACGGCGTTGGGACTCCGGACTCTGGTTCTCCGGGTCGAACTTCGGAGAGTCGGGGAACAGCGGATCGCCCCACCGCACGACCGGGTGCCAGGTGTAGCCGTCGGGGACGATGAACTCGTCGACTTCGTGCTGGACCGGATCGATGGCGGCGAAGTCGAGGCTGCCGGCGTCGGCGGCTGCCGCACGGCGAGCCGTCGGGCTCGGCGCGGTGGTCACCGCGACTGCCAGAGCTCCTGCCGCAGAGGCTCCGAGAACGGCACGCCGGCTGAGCTTGGCATCGACGATATCGCGGAAGTAGCCGTTCGAGGAGGTGTTGCACGTCGCCTTGAGGCAGGCGTTATCGCATTTCAGGGCGCAGGTGACCGGGCTGCGCTTGCCTCGCACATGGGCGGCCATCGGCAGAAGTCGTCTCATCGGTTCTCTCCTCGGTTCGGAACTGGGACTCCCTCCTGGCGCCCGCAGCTGCGACGAGCGGTTCCGGAGGGCTCACTGGACCGAGCCTTCCAGTGCCAGCTGGCCCGATTTCAACCCGACGATGAACGGAGTGTGAACCCCGAACGATCTGTGGATATCAGTTTGAGCCGCTTCAGGCGAGGTCGACGAGGGCGAGCACTCCCGGTGCCAGGAATCCCACCGCGTCGATGGCGAAGTGCGCCCACACCAGCGGCATGAGACGCCCCTTGCGCAGGAAGTACCAGCCGAAGATGATGCCCATGGCGAGGTTGCCGATGAACGGGCCGATGCCCTGGTACAGGTGGTAGCTGGCGCGGAAGACGGCAAGAGAGATGATGATCGTCCAGGGACCGTATCCGAGCTGCCGCAGCCGCTGCGCACCGAAGCCGAAGATGATGACCTCTTCGAGGATGCCGTTCTTCGCCGCCGAGAGGATGAGCACCGGAATGGTCCACCAGTGGTCGCCGAGGTTGGCCGGCTGGACCTCGGCAGTGATCCCCAGCGCTCTGCCAGAGGCATAGACACCGAGGGTGCCGGTTCCGATGACGAGGAAGATGAGGAGCCCGTGCCCGAGGTCCCTGGCTCGCTGTCCTTCGGCGCCGAGGCGGGCGCGGAGGCGACGCGGATCACGGTCGCGCGTGAGCAGGTAGAGGGCCAGCGCGACGGGTACGAGGGTGAAGGCGATGTCGAGGAGCTGGTAGACCAGGTCGAAGCCGGGTCGGGACGACAGAGACGTGTTGAGCTTGGCCTGGGCTTCGCTGATCGGCCCGCGAGTGGCGATGTCGGCCAGGCGGACGATCGCGTAGACCGCCGACTGTCCCAGGGACAGCGCCGCGACGAGTCCGAGCTCGAACCACAGGCGCGTTCTCTCCTGCGGTTCGAGCTCGGTCGTCATGAACTCAACTGTAGCCGGGGCGGCTCAGTGTTTGGGCTCGTGTCCTCCGTCGCTGCTGCGCGGCGTGGAGCTGCGCAGACTGAAGTCAGTCGCCCCTGGCCCGGAGTCCTCGCCGGACGGATCGGCTTCTTCCGTCTGCGACGTTCTTTCCGGCACGGAGTCCGTCGACCCCGGATCCGCCGATTGCATCGGTTCCTGCGCCGTCCCCGCTGCCGGGCCCCCGGCACCGATGCCCGCGCCGGCCGACGGCCGTTCGGTGGTGCGGGCGTCCGCGCGTGCCTCGGCGGCGTCGAGGACCTGGCCGCGGGCCGTGTTCTTCACATACTTCTTCTCGGCCCGCCGTTCCTTGGCGCCTTCGAGCAGCAGGTAGAGCACCGGCACGAGGATCAGCGTGAGCAGGGTCGAGCTGACGAGGCCGCCGATGACGACGATCGCCAGCGGTTTCGAGATGAACACTCCCCCACCGGTCAGGCCGAGTGCCATCGGCAACAGCGCGAAGATCGTGGCCGCCGCGGTCATGAGGATCGGACGGTAACGCAGCCGGGCGCCGTGGACGATCGCAGTGCGCAGGTCGACTCCGCGCAGCCGGAAGTGGTTGATGAGGTCGATGAGCACGATCGCGTTCGTGACCACGATGCCGATGAGCATGAGCAGACCGATCATCGACGTCAGGCCCAGCGGCGTATCGGTCAGCAGCGACAGCGCGATCGAACCGGTGGCCGCGAACGGAATCGAGACCAGGAGGATCAGCGGCTGCAGCAGCGACTTGAACGTGGCGACCATGATGACGAAGACGATGAGGATCGCGGCGAGCATCGCCAGCCCCAGCTGTGCGAACGCTTCGTTCTGCTCCTGGGTCGCACCTCCGGTGTCGACGCTGACCGAATCCGGCAGGTCCACCTCGTCGAGGGCGGACTGCACATCGGCCGAGACCGCACCGAGGTCGTCGCCTTCAGGGGTCACCGAGACGGTGGTCGAACGCTGCGAATCCGTGTGCCGGATCGTCGGAGCGGTCTTGACCTCCTTGACGTCGGCCACATCATCGAGCTTGATGAACCGCGGTTCCGACGTCGCGGGTGCGCCGGCCATGGCCCCGGGGTCACCGGCAGCACCGGCTCCCCTGTCGCCACCAGCGCCGCCGGCCGAGCCAGCACCTTCGCCCCCGGCCCCACCTGCGCCGCCAGCGCCTTCGCCGCCGGCGGCACCGGCACCACTGCCGCCGCCGGCGGCACTGCCACCAGCACCGCCTGCCGCTCCCGCACCACCGGCCGCTGGGGCCGTCGCCTTCGGCTTGCCGGGGATCTTGAGGTCACGCAGCTTCTCCACGGTGTCGGCATTGCGGTCGAAGAGCATCACCGAGTGGGAGACATCGTCGATGACGACCTCGCCGATCTGCTGTCCGTGCATCGCTCGCTGCACGTACTGGCCGATGGAGGCTTCGGTGAGGTTCTCCTTCGCAGCCTTCTTGTGATCGACCTTGACCTCGATGACGGGCTGGACCGCTTCGACATCGCTGGTGACCGACTGGGTCCCCGAGACGCCGTCGAGCTTGTCCGTGACCTTCTTCGTCGCGTCCTCGAGCTGCTTCGGGTCCGAAGCCGAGAGTGTGATGTCGATCGTCTGCGAACCGGGAGCCGAGCTCTGGCTGAGCACCTCGACGTCACCGACGCCCTCGAGATCGTCGAACTGCTTCTGCAGATCGGTGGAGATCGACTGTGCAGAGACTCCGGACTTCGAATTGACGATATAGGTGCCCGTCAGCGAGGAGTCGTCGGTGTATCCGAAGGTCGAGCCGCCCAGGGACAGCTGATAGGACTCGACGTCGCCGGCATCGGCGAGGATCTTCTCAACTCTCTCAGCCTGTTCCGAGGCCTCATCGAGATCCGTGCCCGGGTCGAACGTCTGCGAGATCTGGAGGGAATCCTGACCAGTGTCCCCGAACAGCTCGGTCTTCAGCTGCGGGATCATCGCCCCGGTGCCGGCCAGCACGAGGACGGCGACGAGGATCATCACGATCGGATGCTTCGTCGAGAACGAGATGGCCGGCATATAGGTCTTCTGCAGCCGCGTCACCGGCGAATGCATGCCAGCGAGCTCGTCGACCTCCTCGGTGCCGTCCTCGGATTCGCCGTAGCGCGGATGGTTCGCTGCGACTCCGGCGGCCCCGCCCCGGGGTGAGCTCGAGGCTTCCTCGGCCCTGTCCCCGTCCGTGGTCTCCTCGGCGCCGGCAGAGATGTCGCGTTTCCTCTCCGCCTTCTTCGCGGCCCTCTTCTCCGACCGCCAGCGGGTGAGCATGGTCTTGCGGCTGCGGCGGATCTCGGCCTTCTCCGCGCGGCTCAGCTTCACCTTGGCCTCTCGCTGGCGCAGGAACCAGTAGGCGAGGACGGGAACGATCGTCAGCGCCACGAACAGCGAGGACAGCAGGGCGATGGTCGCGGTCAGGGCGAAGGGCCGGAACATCTCACCGGTCTGCCCGGTGACGAAGGCCAGCGGCAGGAACACCGCCACGGTCGTCAGGGTCGAGGCTGTGATCGCTCCGGCCACCTCGGAGACGGCCGCGAGGATGTTCGAGAACTTGTCACCGCCGGAGGCATGCCGTCGTCTGATCGCCTCGATGACGACGATGGAGTCGTCGACGACGCGTCCGACGGAGATCGTCAGCGCGCCGAGGGTGAGCATATTCAGCGTCTCCCCACCCATCCACAGGCCGACCAGCGCAATGAGGAGGGACAGCGGGATCGAGATCGCGGTGATGATCGTCGCCCGCACTGAGAGCAGGAAGACGAGGATGACCAGGACGGCGAAGAGCAGACCGAGCCCGCCTTCGTTGAGCAGGTCGTGGATCGACTGTTCGATGAACGGCGCCTGATCGAACGCGGAGACGAACTCCGTGTTCTCGCCCATCGTCTTCTCGAGTTCGGGCAGCTTCTCGGCCACCGCGTGCGAGACATCGACGGTGTTCGCATCGGATTCCTTCATCACCGACACCGACAGCGAGGGCTGGCCGTTGGTCCGCGAGATCGATTCGACGGGTTCATCGACGAGTTTGACGTCGGCGACGTCGGAGACCGTGATCGGGCCGTCCTCCCCGCTGATGACGAGGTCCTTGATCGCGTCGAGGGAACGGATGCGGGTGCCGACCTCGACCGGGGCCGTACCGTCGGCCCCCTTGAGTTCACCCGCCGAGGTGGGCACGCCGTTGGACTGGAGGATCCCAGCCACCTCGTCGAGGTTGGCTCCTTCGTCCTCGAGGTCGTCGCGTCGGATGCTGATCTCGACCTGTTTGGTCTTCGCCCCGGCGATCTGGACCTGGGAGACGCCGTCGATGCGTTTGAGCTCCGGTTCGACGATGTCTTCGAGATCCGCTGCCAGGTGGTCCTCATCGGCGTCGGAGGTCACGGACAGCGCGAGCACCGGGATGTCGTCGGTGCCCATCATCATCACATTGGGTTCGACCCCTTCGGGCAGGGTCGGCTGCACCTGGGAGACGGCACGCTGCAGGGCCTTGATGACGTCATCGGAGTCGTCGCCGTACTTCGTGCTCACAGTGATCTGCGAGCTGCCCGCCGACGAGGTCGAAGTCATGTCCTCGACCTCGGGCAAGGCAGTCAGCGCCCCTTCGAGCGGGTCGGTGACCTCGGATTCGACGGCTTCGGGAGTGGCGCCCTCATAGGAAGCGCTGACTGTGGCCTGCGGGTTCTCGAGCGAGGGGAACAGTTCTTGTTTGAGAGCCCCGGCTCCGATGACGCCGAAGATGACGGCGACGACGGAGATGAGCGCGATCAGCGCCCGGTTCTTCAGGCTCAGCCGGGTCAGGAAACTCACGAGGGGGACTTTCTTATCGAAGGCAGGGCGCCGACGAAGCACGCCGACGTGACCATCCTAGTGAGTGTCCGATGAGAGTCACATGAGGAAAACCTGACTCCTCAGGCTCCGGCAGCCGCACCTCGCACTTCCCGCGGACGGGTCTCCCGCCCGAAGAACCAGAGACCGGCGGCGATGACGCCGAGGACGCCGGTGAGCAGGAACGCCCAGGAGTAGTCGAAGCGGTCGACGATCGCGCCGGCGATGATGGGGCCGACGATGGCACCTCCGTCGAGGGCCATCTGATACTTCGCGAGCACGCGGCCGCCCTTGCGCTCGCGCCCGATGACATCGGCGACGGTCGCCTGCTGGGCGGGATTGGCCAATCCCGAGCCGATGCCGGCGACGACGGAGAAGACGAAGAACACCCAGATCGCGTCGGTGAACGCCAGGGCCGCGGTGGTCACGCCGAGGACGAACAGACCCCATTGGATGAAGGGTTTGCGGCCGAGCGTGTCCGCGAAGCGTCCGACGACGGTCACTGCCGAGGCATTGCCGATGGCGAACATCGTCAGGGCCAGACCGGCCACAGCGGTGTCGGCCTGCAGCGCCTGGATGGCGAACAGCGGATAGATCGCCACCCGGATGCCCATCGCCGACCAGCCTTGGACGAATGCAGAGATCAGCGCGGACCGATATGCGGAGTCCTTCCACGCCTGGCGGAAGGTCATGACCTCCTGCTGCGGTTCGTTCTTGGCCGCTTCCAAGCGTGCGCGCCCGGGCTTCGTCGAGGAGCCGAAAGCCGCAGTCGAGGCCAGGAAGACGCGAACGACGATGGCCGCCAACAGCAGGCCGACGGCGTAGATGACGAATGGGATGCGCATCCCCCAACCGGCCATGGCCCCGCCGAGGACGGGGCCGGCGATATTGCCGACGAGGAAGGCGGTGGCATAGGTCGACGAGGCCTTCGCGCGGGCATCGATCGGGGCGAGCCGGACGATGAGCGCCATCGCCGAGACGCTGAACATCGTCGAACCGATGCCTCCGAGTCCGCGGAAGATCAGCAGCTGCCAATAGTTCTGGGCGAAGGCCACAGCGGCGGTGGAGGCGGCGACGATGAGGAGCCCGGTGATGTAGATCCGGCGTTCTCCGAAGGCATCGACGAGGCGGCCGGACGAGGGCGAGAAGACGAAGCGGAAGAACGCGAAGGATGAGACGACGATGGTGGCGGCAGTGACGCCGAAGTCGAAGCTCGCCGCGAACTGCGGAAGGACGGGGGCGATGATCCCGTAGCCGAGCGCAACGATGAACGCCGCAGCGACGAGGACGTAGATCTCCTTGGGCAGTCTTCGGCCGGCCCGATCGGCAATCGCGACATCGGTCGTCGCCTTGTCGTTGTCCGCGGTCACAGGGTATCGAGGAACTGCTCGGGGCTGGGAAGGGGGCGGGTGCTCGAGGCCAGCCGCTGACGGTACCGTTCGGGCACGGCTCCGATGTAGAACCATCCCATGAGGAGTTCGGAGTCCTCCAGCCGGTGGAGTCGCCGGACCGGTGGTGTGTTCGCCAAGGTCCCCGATCGCCACATCACTCCCCAGCCGGCCTGCCAGAGGGCGAGTTCGAGCAGGTGTCCGGCACCGGCGGCGGTGGCACGCTGCTCCCATTCGGGGACTTTCTCGTGCTCGGTCGGTGAGCACACGAGCGCGAGCAGGAGTTCGGCTCGCAGAGGCTTCCTGTTGACCTCTCCGGGTTCGCGAACCACACCGGCGGCCTCGTCGAGTGCCGCACCGAGGCGGTGCCGGTCGTCTCCGCGGAGGATGAGGAAGCGCCAGGGCCGCAGGCCCTTGTGGTCGGCGACCGACGAGACAGCCCGGATCAGCTCGAGCAGGTCTGAGTCGCTGGGTGTCTCCGGATCGACCTTGGAGATCGAACGGCGGGTGGACATGGCGTAGAGGACGGGATCGCCGACGATGTCGATCGATGAGGGCATCGAATAGTCCGGGCCTCGATGAGTGTGAGCAGTGTCGGCGGAGTCGGGATCGGCTTCTGACGCCTCCGGAGATTGCCGGGCGTCCTGGGCGGCCAGAGCCTTCGCCCACGGACCGGTGCTGCCGTCGAGGAAATGGGCTCGCGCACGTTCCCGTTCGAGCTTGCCGGCTTTCTTCTCCGCGCACTCTGCGGTCTGCCCGGAACGATGCCGGTGCTTCTTCTCTTTGTGCTTGTCCTTCTTGTGTCTGCCCATCAGCTCACCCATTCGGCGAAAGCCGCGCGGGCACGGCTGAGCTTCGGGTCGATGATGACGCGGCAGTATCCGCTGTCCGGGTTCTCGGTGTAGAAGTCCTGATGGACCGCCTCGGCGGGGTAGAAGGTCCCCAGAGGTTCGAGCGTGGTGACGATCGGAGCGTCGAAGAGCTTCTGGGCAGACTCGATGGCCTGGGCAAAGTGCTCACGTTCCGTTTCATCGCGGTAGAACATCGCCGACCGGTACTGGGTTCCGACATCGTAGCCCTGACGGTTGAGGCTCGTGGGGTCGTGGCCGGTGAAGAAGAGCCCGAGGATGATGTCTTCGGGAACGGTCTCGGCGTCGAAGGTCACCTGCAGCGCTTCGGCATGACCGGTGGTGCCGCTGCAGACCTCCCGATAGCCGGGATCGTCGGTGTGTCCGCCCGTGTACCCGGAAATCACTTCGGTCACACCAGCGGTCCGCTGGTAGACGGCGTCGAGGCACCAGAAGCAGCCGGCGCCGAGGGTGAGGGTGCGAAGATCACTCATATCTCGTACAACGATGACGCTCTCAGGTTATTCCCCGTCGCCGCGAATCCTCAGACGCCGCAGGCGACCGTCATCGATGTCGAGGCCCAGCCGCAGCCTGCTGGTCGAACCACCATTGCTGACCTAACCGCCATCGGCGGTCCCTCTGACCGGGTAGGTCTGCGTCGCCGGGCACCACTGTCGGGGTCGAGGCGGCGGGGCGAACATCGATCCCGGTCACATCCTCGCCGTCGAGGAGCTGAGTCAGCTGCTGCGGGTCCCGGTGAGCCAGGTCGGGCCCGCATCGGCGAACGCGGTGCCCAGGCGCAGGACGGGCTCGTCCGCAGAGGGGTTTCACATCACCATGCCCGAGGGCAGGGCGAAGCCGAGTTCGGCGGCGGCTTTCTGCGTCGAGGGCTGGTGCCAGAGTCGTGCCACTGAGTCGTTGGTCGCCAAGGAGCGCATCTCGGCCCTGTCGAGGAACAGGATCCCCGAGAGATGATCGGTCTCGTGCGCCACGATGCGCGCCGACCAACCGGACACCACCTCGGAGAGGGGATCTCCTGTCAGGTCGAGCCCTCGCAGTTCGATCTCACGCGGGCGGGCGACCACAGCCTGGTAACCGGGGATCGACAGGCAGCCTTCGTAGAAGGCGACGTCGGCACCGGTGGCGCGTTCGTAATGAGCGTTGAGGACCACCCGCAGAGGCAGCGGCGAGCGCTCACGCACCTCGGCGACCTCGGGGTCGCGGGCTCCGGGATCCTCGGCGACGAACATCGACAGACCGATGCCCAGCTGCGGCCCGGCCAGGCCGACGCCGGGAGCGGCGAGCATGGTCGCGCGCATCACCTCGGCGAGCTGCGCCAGCTCCGCATCGTCGACCTGTCCGTCGAAGGGGCGGGTCTCGGCGCGCAGGATCGGGTCGCCCGCCTCGACGATGGGAGCGATGCCGTCGCCTGCCTCGGCTGCGGCGAGGACGGTTCGGATCTGCTCGGCGATGGTCGCATCGGCGGGAGTCATGGGCGCTCGCCCCTCAGACTGCGCGGGCGACGATGAGCTCCGCGTGCTTGAGCAGCGGTGCGTCGATCATCTTGCCTTCGTAGGCGAAGGCGCCCTTCCCCGTCGCGGCGAGGTCGAGCACGGCCCGGGCCCAGCGCAGCTGTTCGTCGCTGGGACGGAAGGCGTCGCGGACGACCGGCACGTGGCTGGGGTGGATGGACACCTTGCCGGAGAAACCGGACTGCACGGCGTCCTCGGCCTCGCCGGCCAGTCCCTCGAGGTTCGGGATATCGGCCCAGATCGAGTCGAGAGCATACTTGCCGTGAGCGCGGGCGGCGAGCAGGGTCGAGCTGCGCACGTGCTTGGCGACGTCGCGATAGTCTCCCTCGTCGGTGCGGGAGGAGCCGCCGCCGAGGTCGGCGATGAGATCCTCGGAACCCCACATGAGGGCGTAGGCGTTCGGGGCGGCGGCGATCTCTGCGACGTTGACGGCTCCCAGCGCGGTTTCGATGAGTGCGATGACCTGGTAGTCGGCGAGGATCGTCAGGTCCGCGCCGCGCTCGGACTTCGGCAGCATCACGGCCGCATAGTCGGTCTTCGCGAGCATCTTGAGGTCCTCATCGAGGTGCTCCGAATCCCGGGCGTTGACTCGCACGACCGTCCTCGTGGGGTCGAGTGGGAAGTCGATGATCGACTCCCGGGCGGCGGCCTTGTCCGCGTCGTTGACCGCGTCCTCGAGGTCGAGGATGACGATGTCGGAACGCTCGGCGGCTTTAGTGTATCGGTCGGGGCGATCGCCGGGGACGAAGAGCCAGGCGGGTTTGAATTCCAGGGCCATGCTGCTGCTCACTTTCCGGATTCGGTCGCTGGGTTCTCGGGCTGCGCTTCCGTCTGGGCGGCTTCAGCGGAGTGGCTCGAGTCGAACATCATCGTCTGGCGCACGGCTTTGGCCACCAGCGTGCCGTTCTGGTTGTAGCCGCGGTGCTCAAGGGTGACGATGCCCTGTCCGGGCCGGGACTTCGAATTGCGCTTGTCGAGGATCGTCGTCTCCGCATAGAGCGTGTCCCCGTGGAAGAGAGGCGCAGGGAAGGCGACCTCGGAGAAGCCGAGATTGCCCACGATCGTGCCCTGAGTCAGCTGCGTCACGGACAGGCCGATCAGCGTGGCCAGGGTGAACATCGAGTTGACCAGTCTCTGGCCGAAGGGCTCGGTCTCGGCGAAGGCCGCGTCGAGGTGCAGGGCTTGGGTGTTCATGGTCACGGCGGTGAACCAGGTGTTGTCCGCCTCGGTGATGGTCCGTCCCGGCGCATGCCGGTAGGTGGCCCCGACTTCCATCTCGTCCAGCCACAGACCTCGTTGTTCGATGACCTTATCGCTCATGTGTCGCTCCTCACTCGTGATGATTCGAGTTTATCGTCATTCACCGAAGCCCGGTGAACCAGGGGTCGGGACCGGTGCGCCGGCTCCGACCCCTGCTCTGCGTTCCGCGGCTCAGATGTCGCCCTCCGTCGCTGATGCCTCGCGTTCCGAGACGAGCGCCTCCTCGAGGACGCGGAAAGCTGATGTCCAGCCGTCGTAGGCGCTTGCGTCCTCGCCGGAGTCGTCGGGAAGTCCGATGAGGGTGAAGGTCATGCGCGTGCGGTCAGCGGCGATCTCTTCGAGTTCGACGCTCACTCGCGGAGCCTCGTCGATCGAGCCGGGAACTCCCCATGTGAAGTCGAGACGGACAGGCGGGTCGATCCGCAGGTATCTGCCTGCGGTCGGAAACTCCTGACCGGTCTCCTCGATGCGCATGGTGTAGGCGTAGGTTCCGCCGACCCGGAGGTCGACGCTCACGGATTCGCGCGGAGTTTGCAATCCCTCCGGGTGGAACCATCGGGCCATGACGTCCGGGTCCGTCCAGGCCTGCCAGATTCGCTCCCGGGGCGCGGCGAAGTCACGGACGATGGTGAAGCCAGGCTCCTCGTGCGGTGGACTGTTCGGGTTCACGATGGTTCTCCTCCTTGGGTCAGCGCTCGTCGTTGAGCACGTGGTCGAGCGCGTCGAATCTCCGCTGCCACTCCTCATGGGCTGCGACCAGCCAGTCGGTTGCGGCGGAGAGCCTGTCGCCGTTGAGCGAGACGATTCGCTGCTGCGCCCTTTTGCTCCTGGTGATCAGGCCGGCCTCTTCGAGCACCTTCAGGTGCTGGGAGACCGCGGATCTGCTGATCGGCAGCGGGTCCGCCAGTTCCCCGGAGGTCACATCTCCCTCACGCAGATGGTCGACGATCGCCCTCCGCGTCGGATCGGCGAGAGCTCCGAAGACCAGATCGAGATTCATTTCAGCCTTTCCTTAATTAAGTAATTACTACAATACGCTTTTCGAGTCAGGAGTCAAGGGCAGGCGACGACAACGGAAAAGACCGTCCAGACGGTATACAGTCGGCTACGTCCATGGCCGTATCGGGGATCCTGCACCTCACCCTGACCAGAGCAGTGACCGTCCCCCGCGGCAAGGGCGGGCTCGCCTCCCGTTCCGAAACCGGCGCGAAACGCGACTAGGCTGTCGGTAGGCGCTTCGGCCCACACCCGAGCTCGAGGAGAGACATGGATCGCGATTCGATCGAATGCTGGCTGACCGATATGGACGGCGTCCTGGTCAAGGAGAACAACCCCCTGCCGGGAGCGGCCGAGCTGCTGGCTCAGTGGCGGCAAGCCGAGATCCCGTATCTGGTGCTGACGAACAACTCCATCTACACGGCTCGTGATCTCTCAGCTCGGCTGCGGTCGAACGGGCTCGATGTGCCGGAGACGAATATCTGGACCTCGGCGATGGCGACTGCCGATTTCCTGTCCAACCAGGTCGATCACGGCACGGCCTTCGTCGTCGGCGAGGCGGGCCTGACCACAGCCATCCATGAGGCGGGCTTCGTCATGACCGAACACGACCCGGACTTCGTCGTCGTCGGTGAGACCCATTCCTACTCCTTCGAGGCCATCACGAAAGCGATCCGGCTCATCCAGGGCGGTTCCCGCTTCATCGTCACGAACCCGGACGCCACCGGCCCGAGTCCCGAGGGCGTTCTGCCGGCGACCGGGGCCATCGCCGCGCTCATCACGAAGGCGACGAACCGCGAGCCCTATGTCGTGGGCAAGCCGAACCCGATGATGTTCCGTTCGGCCCTCAACAGGATCGGCGCACACTCGATGAGCACGGCGATGATCGGCGATCGGATGGACACCGACATCATCGCCGGCATGGAGGCAGGAATGCACACCGTCCTCGTGCTCTCCGGCATCTCGACCGCCGAGGATGTCCGCCGTTTCCCGTTCCGCCCGAATGAGATCGTCGACGGAGTCCACGAACTCCTCGACGTTCCGCTCGAGGCCCGCAGCGAACTCGGCCCCGACACGACCGGCTCCGCCTGATGTTCAATTCGCCGGCGCTCGGCTCCCCCAGCGGCGGCGCTCGGCTCCCCCAGCGGCGCACGTGTCTCCTGCAGGTGGATCCGTTTCGATTCGCGCGAGGATTTCGCGATGGATCCACCCGCAGGAGACACCGCAGCAGCCGTCACGGCTGAGCCGACTCCCTGCACCCCTCACTGCAGCGCCGAGGTCAGCCGCATCGCCGATTCCATGTAACGACGTCCCAGCGGCCGCTTCTCCCACTCCTGCAGAGTCAGTTCATGACTGGCGCTCCGGTAGTCGGCGACCACCTCGATGATGTCGTCGACGAGATCGCCGCCGGTGGCCAGGAGGCTGATCTCGTAGTTGAGGCCGAAGGAGCGCATGTCCATGTTCGACGACCCCATCACCGCGTAGGTGTCGTCGACGATGAAGCACTTCGTGTGCAGCACGGCCGGCTTCGGGAACAGGAAGATCCGCACCCCGGCTTCGAGCAGCGACCGGTAGTAGGAGGACTGGGCCCGGTCGACCATGTACTGGTCGGCCTGCTCGCTGACGTAGAGCTCGACATGGACCCCGCGCCTGGCGGCCGTGCTCACTGCGGCCAGCAGCGACTCGTCGGGCACGAAGTAGGGACTGACGATGGCCAGACGCGTCTGCGCCAGATACATCAGCGAGGTGAAGACCTTGAGGTTGGGTTCGGTGGTGAATCCGGGACCTGAGGGGATGAGCTGCATCGCGCTCGTCGCTCCGCCCACCTCGGGCTCATTGCCTTCGCGTTCGTAGGGCCGGATCCCCAGCGCCTCCCCGGACTCCGAGTACCAGTCGGTGGAGAACACGGCTTCGAGACCGGCGACGATGGGGCCGCTGAGCTCGACCATGATGTCGTGCCAACGTCGGCCGATCCGGGCATTCTTCGGCTTGAGATAGGTCGAGTCGATCATGTTCTGCGAACCCATCATCGCCCGTCTGCCGTCGACGATGAGGAGCTTGCGGTGATTGCGCAGGTCGACGCGTCGGGCCTTGCCCCGCCAGGGGATGAACGGCAGCATGAGGTGCCATTCGATGCCCGCGTCGCTCAGGCGTTTGCCCAGCCGGTGGAACCCCGGATACTTCCGTGAGCCGATGTGGTCGAACAGCACTCTCACTTCGACCCCGCGGCCGGCGGCGCGTTCGAGAGCGCGGAAGAAGACATCGGTCGTGTCGTCCCACGCCATGATGTAGATCTCGGCGTGGACATACTCCCTCGACTCGTCGACGAGTTCTGCCATCCGCGAGATGCTCGCCTCATAGTCCGAGATCACCCCGTGGCTGTCACCGGTGACCATCGGCAGTTCCGTCAGCGCCCGCCCCAGCTGCGCTACCGAGACGAATTCACGCGTTGCCTGCAGCGATGGTGGGACATCGGGCAGCTCGTCGGCACCTTCGTGCATGAGTTCGTTCGCCTCGGCCTGGATCCGCGCCCGCCGCTGATTGATGTAGGGACTGCCGAGCATGAGGAAGGCCGGAATGCCGACGACCGGGACGAACAGAATGAGCAGGAGCCAGGCCGAGGATGATGAGGGCCGCCGGTTCTCCGGCACGACACCGATCGCAACGATCTTGACGAGGTATTCGATGACGATCAGAGTCACCGACGCCACCGAGGCCACCACACTGAAGTCCATCCGATCCCACTTTCCTTTCGGCCGGGCGCTCACCTCCGCCCCACACTATCGCCTGGCACCTGCGTCCGGTCCGCAGGACATGACGAGCCCGCCGAGGCGGCCCGGCGCAACCGTATGGAAGTGCGGGGCCGCCTCGGCGGGCGGAATCGGATCAGTGCCCGAAGAGCGGCTCAGAGTGCGAACGGACCGTTCAGAGCCCGAGTTCGCGGGCGATGAGCATGAGCTGGACCTCGGTGGTGCCCTCTCCGACCTCGAGGATCTTCGAGTCCCGGTAGTGGCGGGCGACGAGGTATTCGTTCATGAAGCCGTACCCGCCGTGGATCTGTGTGGCGTCGCGGGCGTTGTCCATCGCAGCCTCTCCGGCGACCATCTTCGCGATGGCGGCTTCCTTCTTGAACGGCAGACCGGCGATCATGCGTGAGGCCGCGAGGTAGTACGCAGAACGGGCGGCGACGACGCGTGCCTCCATGCGGGCGATCTTGAACGAGATGCCCTGGAAGTCCGAGATCGGCTTGCCGAAGGCCTGACGTTCCTTCGCGTACTTCACGGATTCGTCCACACAGCCCTGTGCCGCACCGACGGACAGGGCGCCGACGGCGATGCGTCCCTCGTCGAGGATGCGCAGGAAGTTCGCGTAGCCGCGGCCGCGTTCGCCGAGCAGATTGGCTTCGGGCACCTGCACGTTATCGAAGGTCAACGGGTGCGTATCCGAGGAGTTCCAGCCGACCTTGTCGTAAGCGGGCTCGGCGGTGAAGCCGGGAGTGCCGGTCGGGATCATGATCGTCGAGATCTCCGGGACCTCGCGGCCGGAGCCCGACGTGCGGGTCCCGGTCACTGCGGTGGCGGTGACCAGCCGCGTGATGTCGGTGCCCGAGTTCGTGATGAAGCATTTGCTGCCGTTGATCGTCCAGGTGCCGCCGTCCAGGGTGGCCTTGGTCTTCGTGCCGCCGGCGTCGGAGCCCGCCTCGGGCTCGGTCAGTCCGAATGCCGCCAGTCCGGAGGCGTCCGTGAGCTTCGGCAGCCATTCGCGCTTCTGCTCCTCGGTGCCGAACCGGTAGATCGGCATCGCGCCCAGCGAGACTCCGGCCTCGAGGGTGATCGCCAGCGACTGGTTGACCCGGGCGATCTCCTCGATGGCCAGGCACAGGGCGAAGTAGTCGCCGCCCATGCCGCCGTACTCTTCGTCGAAGGGCAGACCGAACAGGCCCATCTGCCCCATCTTGGCAACGAGGTCATAGGGGAACTCGTGCTTGGCATCGAGTTCGGCGGATACGAGTGCGACCTCTTCGTCGGCGAACTTCGCGACTCCTTGACGCAGGTCCTCGTATTCTTCGGGCAGCATGCCCGGAACGAACGTTTCCATTTCTTTCCTCCCCGCTCGCGGCGTGGTTGTCGTGATCAGCTGGCTGGTTGTTCTTCGGCGGCTTCGGCCTGCGCTTCGTCGACGATGGCGGCGAGCACCTCGTCGAGTCCGACCTGGGCGCCTTCGACCGCGGTGACGGTGACGATGCCGGCCGCGGGTGCGGTGAGCACGTGTTCCATCTTCATCGCCTCGACGACGACGATCGGGTCACCCTGCTCGACCTTGTCGCCGGTCTCGACTCTGATGGCCACGACGGAGCCGGGCATCGGTGCGAGCACCTCTGCGCCTTCGAGGCCGGGAGTCAGCGAGGCGTCGGCCAGCGGGCGGGTGAAGACGTGGATCCCGTCTCCGGTGCTCACCCAGACGCTGCGTTCACGCGCATCGGAGAAGATCCGTGCGGTGTGCTGGATTCCGTCGAGGACGATGTGCCAGAGGCCGTCGGAGTCGATGCCGGCGTGGTCGGCTTCGGCCTCGATTTCGACGGTCTGCCCGCCGGCGGCCAGGCGGACCGTGGGTCGGAACTCCGGTCTGGAGGTCCGCCAGGCACTCGGTCCGGCCCACGCCGAGGCGGTCGTGCGCTTCCCCGACAGGTCCGTTTCCGTGATCGGGCCGGTGATGGTGGTGCCGGCCGCTCCCCCGGTCGCCAGCACGGCCGCAGCCACCAGCTGTGCATGGGTCTCGGAGGCGGTGTGGGCGAGCTGCTCCTCGTCGAGATTGTCGATGAGAGAGGTGTCGAGGTCACCGGCGACGACTTCGGGCAGGGACATGAGCGTGCGCAGGAAGTCGATGTTCGTCACGATCCCGGGCACCGCGGAAGCCGACAGCGCAGCGTCGAGGCGGGCGATGGCCGCGCTCCGATCGTCGGCGTGGACGATGAGCTTGGCGATCATCGGGTCGTAGTCGGAAGCGATCGTCTGCCCGGCGTCGAGTCCGGCATCGACGCGGATGCCCTCGCCTGTGGGGAAGACGACGTCGAGGGCACGTCCGCCCGTGGGCAGGAAGCCTCGCGAGGGGTCCTCGGCGTAGATGCGGGCTTCGATCGAGTGCCCGGTCAGCGTGATGTCGTCCTGGGACAGCGGCAGCTGCTCGCCGGCGCCGACGAGCAGCTGCAGTTCGACGAGGTCGACGCCGGTGACCTCCTCGGTCACGGGGTGCTCGACCTGCAGGCGGGTGTTCATCTCCATGAAGAAGAACTCGTCGGGACGGTCGGCGCCGACGATGAACTCGACCGTGCCGGCTCCGACGTAGCCCACGGACTTCGCGGTCTCGCAGGCGGCCTGACCGATGCGAGTCCGGGTCTCCGGATCCAACAGCGGCGATGGTGCCTCTTCGATGACCTTCTGGTGGCGGCGCTGGAGGGAGCATTCGCGTTCACCGAAGTGGATGACATTGCCGTGGGCATCGGCCATGATCTGAACCTCGATGTGCCGCGGGGTGGCCACGAGCCGTTCGAGGAACAGGGTGTCGTCTCCGAAGGAGCTCGCGGCCTCGCGGCGAGCGGTCTTCAGCGCCTCGGGCAGCTTCTCGGCATCGAAGACCGCGTGCATGCCCTTGCCCCCGCCGCCGGCGGAGGGTTTGATGAGCACGGGGAAGCCGATATCGGCCGAAGCAGCGATGAGGGCTTCGTCGCTCATGGCGGCGTCCTTCGTGCCGGGCACGAGCGGAACTCCGCGAGAGGACACGGCCTGTTTGGCGGTGATCTTGTCACCCATGGTCCGGATCGCTTCCGGGCCGGGGCCGAGGAAGACGATTCCAGCGGCTTCGCAGGCCGCGGAGAACTCCGCGTTCTCGGAAAGGAAGCCGTAGCCGGGGTGGATGGCCTCCGAGCCGGTCGCCTCGGCGGCGGCGATGACCTTGTCGATGCGCAGGTACGATTCCGAGGCGGCTGCCGGGCCCAGGTGCACGGCCGTGTCGGCGGCTTTGACATGGGCGGCCTGGGCATCGGCGTCGGAGTAGACGGCGACGGTCCTGATGCCGAGGGCGCGGCAGGTGCGGATGACGCGCAGGGCGATCTCTCCGCGGTTGGCGATGAGTACAGTCTTGAACATCGAGGGGCTCACATTCTGAAAACGCCGTAGCCGCTGGCATTCAGCGGGCGTTCCATCGGTCCGAAGCGGGCGAGTTCGAGGGCGAGGGCGAGCACTTGACGGGTGTCACCGGGTTCGATGATTCCGTCGTCCCACAGCCGCGCTGTCGAATAGTACGGATTGCCCTGTGCCTCGTATTGGTCGCGGATGGGCTGCTTGAAGGTGTCTTCGGCCTCTTCGCTCCAGGTCTCTCCGCGGGCTTCGAGCTGATCGCGCTTGACGGTCGAGAGGACGCTGGCGGCCTGTTCGCCGCCCATCACCGAGATGCGTGCGTTGGGCCACATCCACAGGAAGCGAGGTGAGTAGGCGCGACCGCACATCGAATAGTTGCCGGCTCCGAAGGAGCCGCCGATGACGACGGTGAACTTCGGGACGCGGGCGGTCGCGACGGCGTTGACCATCTTCGCTCCGTGCTTGGCGATGCCGCCGGCCTCGTAATCGCGGCCGACCATGAAGCCGGAGATGTTCTGCAGGAAGACCAGCGGCACGCTGCGCTGATCGCAGAGTTCGATGAAGTGGGCGCCCTTCTGGGCGGATTCGCCGAAGAGGATGCCGTTGTTGGCGACGATCCCCACCGGGTGTCCGTCCAGGTGGGCGAACCCGGTGACGAGGCTGGTGCCGTACTCGGCTTTGAACTCGTGGAACTCCGAGGCGTCGACCAAGCGGGCGATGACCTCGTGGACGTCGTAGGGGGTGCGCGAGTCGACGGGCACGACCGAGGTCAGCTCCTCCGGCGGATGCGCGGGCAGACGAGGTTCGATGACGTCCCAGTTCGGAGCGCTCTTCGGCCCGAGTGTGGAGACGACGTCGCGCATGATCTCCAGGGCATGAGGGTCGTTGGCGGCGAGATGGTCGGTGACGCCGGAGACGCGCGAGTGCAGCGCACCGCCGCCGAGTTCCTCGGCGGTGACTTCCTCGCCCGTGGCGGCCTTGACCAGGGGTGGGCCGCCGAGGAAGATCGTGCCCTGCTCGGAGACGATGATCGACTCGTCGGCCATGGCGGGGACGTAGGCGCCGCCGGCGGTGCAGGATCCGAGGACGGCTGCCAGCTGTGGGATCCCGGCGGCCGAGAGCGTGGCCTGATTGTAGAAGATGCGGCCGAAGTGCTCACGGTCGGGGAACACGTCGTCCTGGTTGGGCAGGTTCGCCCCACCGGAGTCGACGAGGTAGATGCACGGGAGACCGTTGTCCTTCGCGATCTCCTGGGCCCGCAGGTGCTTCTTCACCGTGACGGGATAGTAGGTGCCGCCCTTGACCGTGGCGTCATTGGCCACGATGACGCATTCGCGGCCGGCGACCCGGCCGATGCCGGTGATGATCCCGGCGCCGGGGCTCGCATCCTCGTACATGCCGTTGGCTGCGAGCGGAGAGAGTTCGAGGAACGGAGTTCCGGGATCGAGCAGGTGCTCGACCCGGTCGCGCGGCAGCAGCTTGCCGCGGCCGATGTGACGCTGCCTGGACTTCTCCGACCCACCTCGGGCGGTGGCCCTGACGCGTTCGCGGAGCTCAGCGATGAGTTCGGCATGGGCATCGGCATTGACCTGCCCCGTCGCCGGACTGACCGCAGTTCCCACTGCTCTCATTCCATCCTCATTTCAGTTAATTCTTCTTAACTGACTGCTATGATACTGCTCACAGGCAGAAGTGACAACGCGCGGACTCTGCGAAGCATCCGCCGCGGGAAACGACATCGGAACAGGAAAAGAGGTCGGCGATGACGACCGAGGATGCGGCCAGGCCGACCTCGCGGGCGGAGGCGAAGGCCGCCCGCCGCGAGCAGCTGCTGAACGTCGCGAAGGCACTGTATGCCCGGCACGGCTTCCATGGTGTCCGCCTCGACGACCTCGGAAAGGGCGCGGGCATCTCGGCACCGGCGGTGTATCGGCATTTCTCCTCGAAGGAGGCCGTGCTCGAGGAGCTGCTCGTCGGGATCTCGAAGTACCTGAAATCCGGCGGGGACGAGATCGTCGCTGCGACAGAAGAGCAGCCCGCTGCAGCTGTCGAAGCCGAGGCAGCCGGAACGCTGCACCGACTCATCGACTTCCATGTCGACTTCGCGATGAGCGAACCCGAGCTCATCCGCATCCAGGATCGTGACCTCGCGGCACTCCCCGAGGCCTCCCGTCGGACCGTGCGCCGCCTGCAGCGCGCCTATGTCAGCCGGTGGGCCGAGGTCGTCGCCGCCGCCCACCCCGAGTGGACGCTCGAGGCCGCCACGGTGCGCGTCCACGCGGTGTTCGGCATGATGAATTCGACCCCGTACCAGGCACGACGCTCAAGCGCCGAGGTGGTCGGGGTCGAATTGCGCGCAGCGGCGGCCGCCGCGCTGGCGATCGGCTGAGATTCCGCCTCAGGGGACGATGACGAGCTTTCCGCGGACGTGGCCGGCGGCGCTGTCCTTGAACGCCTGCGGAACCTCGTCGAGACCGTAGGTCCCGGCGACTTCGACGGTGAGCTTGCCTTCGTCGACGAGGAGACCCAACCTCGCGGTCTCGCTGCCGTCGGGGCGCACCCAGATGTAGCGGCCGCCGTGCTCGGCGACCGAGGGATCGGCGACGGAGGCGTGCATGCCGCCCTCAGCCAGCAGGGCCAAGGTGTCGTCGAGGACGCCTCCGACGAAATCAGCGACCCCGTCGACGGGCCCGCCCGCGGCCTCGCGCACACGATCGACCAATCCCGCGCCATAGGTCACGGGCTCGGCGCCGAGACGGCGCAGATAGTCGTGATTGGACTCCGACGCCGTGCCGATGACCCGGGCCCCGGCTGCCGCGGCGATCTGCACGGCGAAGCTGCCCACACCCCCGGATGCACCGTGGATGAGAACGGTTCTGCCCTCGAGGGCGCCGAGGGATTCGAGAGTTCGCAGAGCCGTGCCGCCGGCCAGCGGCAGGCCGCCCGCCTCTTCCCAGCTCAGGCTCTTGGGTTTCGGCGCCACGGAGCGGACAGGGACCGCGACCTTTTCTGCGAAGGTCCCAGAACTCAGCACATCCTTGCGGGCATAGGCGATGACCTCGTCTCCGATGGAGAATTCGGGAGTGTCGAAGCCGAGCCCGACGACGACGCCGGCGACATCCCAACCGGGCGTGACCGGGAACTGGACCGGCATGAAAGCGTCGAGGTGACCGCCGACGAGCTTCCAGTCGACGGGGTTGACTCCTGCGGCCTTGACCTCGATGAGCACCGAGGCCGGTGGAAGCTTGGGGTCGGGCAGATCACGGACCGTGATGTCGTCGAAGTTCTCGGTGTAGGCGTCGTAGACGGCGGCGCGCATAGCAATGGCCTTCCGGTAGCTGTCAGTGCGACTGAACAGATTGTCAGTGTCACTGGACAACGCCGGAAGGCCATCAGGCTATTCCTGCGGATGCGACGCCGGGGCGGCGCGGCACCGGGAGAGATCTCCTACTCGTAGGTCTCCCCGGACTTCGCCCGCTCGATCAGCGAGGTCGGCGGGGTGAAGTGCTCGCCGTACTTCGCGGCGAGTTCCTTCGCACGGTCGACGAAGCCTGCCAGGCCGCCCTCGTACTGATTGACGTACTGGAGGACACCGCCCGTCCACGCCGGGAACCCGATACCGAAGATCGACCCGATGTTGGCGTCCGGCACCGAGGTGAGGACTCCTTCGTCGAGGCACTTGATCGTCTCGATCGCCTCGGCGAAGAGCATCCGCTCCTGCAGGTCGGCGAACGGCTGATCGGTCGATCCCGAGTCGTACTTCTCGCGCACGCCCGACCACAGCGTGGTGCGCTTGCCGTTCTCGTCGTAGTCGTAGAAGCCCGCCCCGTCCTTGCGGCCGGTGCGCGCCTGTTCGACCATCCAGTCGATGACCGCTTCAGAAGGATGCTCGGTCCAGGTGCCTCCGGCCGCCTCGGTGGCGGTCCTTGTCTCCTGGCGGATCTTCTGCGACAGGGTCAGCGTCAGCTCGTCGAGGAGCTGCAGGGCACCGGTGGGGTAACCGGCCTGCAGTGCTGCCTGCTCCACCGAAGCCGGCTCCACACCCTCGCCGACGGCGGCGACCGCCTCGGCGATGTAGGTCCCGATCACGCGGGAGGTGTAGAAGCCGCGCGAGTCGGTGACGACGATCGGGGTCTTCTTGATCTGCTGCACGAGGTCGAAGGTGCGGGCCAGGGTCTCATCGGAGGTGTTGTCTCCGCGGATGATCTCGACCAGGGGCATCTTGTCTGCCGGCGAGAAGAAGTGGATGCCGATGAAGTCCTTGTCGCGGTCGACCCCGGTGGCCAGTTCGGTGATCGGCAGGGTCGAGGTGTTCGACCCCAGGACGGCGTTGGGTTCGACGACGTTCTGGATCTCGGCGAACACTTGCTGCTTGACCGGAACGGACTCGAAGACGGCCTCGATGACGAAGTCGACACCGGCGAAGTCCTCGGCCGAGGCGCTCGGCGTGATCCGATCGAGGACGGATCGGGACTTCTCGGCGGTCGTCTTGCCCTTCTTCAGGGCCGACTCCTCGCGTTTGGCGGCATAGGCCTTGCCCTTCTCCGCGGCGGCCAGCTCGACGTCTTTGAGCACGACCTCGATCCCGGCCTTCGCGGCGGTGTAGGCGATGGCCGCACCCATCATTCCGGCCCCGAGCACACCGAGCTTCTTGACCTGACGAGGTTCATAGCCGTTCGGGCGGGAACCGCCGGAGTTGATGTGGCCGAGGTCGAAGAAGAACGCCTTGATCATGTTCTTCGCCACCGGAGTATGGGTGAGGTGGACGAAGTAGCGTGACTCGACCGACAGCGCAGTGTCGATGTCGACGTTCGCGCCCTCGACGGCTGCGGCGATGACCGCTCGCGGGGCCGGCATCGGTGCGCCCTTCGTCTGGCGTCGCAGCATGGCCGGCAGCGCAGGCAGCATCGCACCGAGCTTGGGTGAGGACGGCGATCCGCCCGGGATCCTGAAGCCCTTGACGTCCCAGGGCTGGACCGCTTCCGGGTTGTCCTTGATCCAGGCCTTCGCCCGGTCCTCGAGGTCGGCGGCCCGGGCGAGCTCATCGACGAGGCCGAGTTCCTTGGCTTCGGCGGCCTTGAACTTCGTGGAGGGCAGGATCGCCTTCTGCAGGGCGTCCTGGATTCCGAGCATGCGCACCGTGCGGGCGATGCCTCCGCCGCCGGGCAGCAGTCCGAGGGAGACCTCGGGGAACCCGAAGCGTGCGCTGGGGTTGTCCTCGGCCGCGATCCGGTGGTGGGTGGCGAGGGCGATCTCGAGTCCGCCGCCCAGCGCAGCTCCACCCAGCGCGGCGACGACGGGCTTGCCGAAGGTCTCGAGCCGGCGCAGGACGGCCTTCATGCTCTCGACCTGGGCGAATTCCGCCTCGGCGTTCTCCGGACTCGCCGCCCGGATCTTGTTGAGGTTGCCGCCGGCGAAGAAGGTCTTCTTCGGCGAAGTGAGGACGACGCCGGTGATGTCGTCGACGTTGGCTTCGAGCCACTCCACGGTCGCCTGCATGGCGGCCGCGTAGTAGTCGTTCATGGTGTTGACTTTGGCGTCCGGTTCGTCGATGACGACAGTGACGATGCCGTCAGCGTCGGTGGTGCGCTGGTAGTCGATGGTGGTCGTTGTCGTCATGTCAGACCCTTTCGATGATCGTCGCGATGCCCATTCCGCCACCGATGCACAGGGTGACGAGTCCGCGCCCCAGGTCGCGGCGTTCGAGTTCGTCGAGCACGGTGCCGAGGATCATAGCTCCTGTGGCGCCGAGCGGGTGGCCCATGGCGATGGCCCCACCGTTGACGTTGACCTTCTCATGCGGGATGTTCAGGTCCTTCATCCACTTGAGCACGACGGCGGCGAATGCCTCGTTGAGCTCGAAGAGGTCGATGTCGTCGACGGTCAGCCCCGCCTTGTCGAGGGCCTTGCGGGTCGCCGGGGTCGGACCGGTGAGCATGATCGTCGGCTCGGAGCCGGTGACTGCGGTGGAGACGATGCGGGCCCGCGGCTTCATGTTCATCTTCTGGCCGACTTCGGAGTCGCCGAGAATGACCAGGCTGGCCCCGTCGACGATGCCCGAGGAGTTCGCGGCGGTGTGGACGTGGTCGATCTCTTCGACCCAGTGATACTTCTGAAGGGCGACTTCGTCGAAGCCGGTCTGGGCGGCGAGCTTCGAAAACGCCGGGTTGAGCTTCGACAGCGATTCCACGGTGGAGCCGGGTCGCATGTGCTCGTCCGTGTCGAGCAGGGTCACACCGTTGATGTCCTTGACGGGCACGATCGACTTCTCGAAGTACCCTTTCTCCCAGGCGTTGGCCGCCCGCTTCTGCGATTCTGCGGCGAAGGCGTCGACGTCCGTGCGGCTGAAGCCCTCGGTGGTGGCGATGAGGTCGGCACCGATGCCCTGGGGCACGAAATACGTGTCGAAGTTCGTCGTCGGGTCCTGTGACCAGGCGCCTCCGTCGGAGCCCAGCGGCACGCGGGACATGGACTCGACGCCGCCTGCGAGGACGAGGTTCTCGAATCCGCTGCCGACCTTCTGCGCCGCGAGGTTGACGGCTTCCAGGCCCGAAGCGCAGAACCGGTTGATCTGGACACCTGCGACGGACTCGTCGAGTCCGGAGACCAGAGCGGCTGTGCGGGCAATGTCGCCGCCCTGTTCACCGACCGGAGAGACGACGCCGAGTACGAGGTCGTCGATGGCACTGTCATCGAGTTCGGGGTTGCGCTCGCGCACGGCGTCGATGAGCCCGGTCACGAGGTCGATGGGTTTGACGCTGTGGAGCGCACCATCGCGGTTCTTGCCGCGTGGGGTGCGCACCGCGTCATAGATGAACGCTTCGCTCATGTGTTCCTCACAGTCTCGGTGGAAGGCCGACCAGCAAATCTGATCGATCGTTCAGTAACATTCGCACGTTCCATTGTGTACCAGTTTCCAGTGACGATCAACACACGCAGCTCCTCGCCGGACCCATCGCCGTCGATGCGGCACCGGCGGAAGACCCTCAGGAAGTACGCCGTGTCTCGCAGGGGCGGATCCACCTCGAAATCATCGTCGTTATCGAGCCGGATCCACCTCTACGAGACACTCCGGCGCATCGACGGTCCGATATCGGCGCTGCCTGGTTGTTCGGGTGCTAGCCGAATGGCTGCAAAACGCATCGCAACCGCATCATTCGGTGCTCCGGGAAACGAAAAAGCCCCTCCCGGTCCAGTGGTGTTCCTGGTGGGAGGGGCGTTGCCGAGCCGCCTGCGGGAATCGAACCCGCGACCTATTCATTACGAGTGAATCGCTCTGCCGACTGAGCTAAGGCGGCAACCGACCTAACTTTAGCCAACTTCTGCACCGCCGGTCAAAATGAGGGACTCTCCCGAACCGGAGCCTCTCCGAACGAGACCTCGCAGCTTGCCTCGGGCCCGGATGGGCGGCGAAACAGCTGTCGGGCGCGGTCTGCTGCCGGCACCAGTTAACCTTGAAAGTGCAGACAAAGCATAGATCAGAGGGAGACCCCGTGGCCGAGTTCGACTCCGACGACTTCATGAGTGACTTCCAAGCTCTCATCGAGTGTGAGTCGTTCTCGCAGGATCCTGCATCGTTGGCGCGCAGCGCTCAGCTCGTGTCCCGCATCGGCACCGGAAGGGACTGATGCAAGGATCGGTGACAATCGGAGTGTCACGCTGCGACTGCAGGTGACTCAATCATTGCTTCGTACTCC
>NZ_JADBHG010000008.1:0-140062 GCF_017808095.1 Brevibacterium renqingii
TAATTTCCACCGACCCCATACCGGCATCGGTGGACTCACGCCATCAGCTCGTGTTCACAACCTCACGGGGAAGTACAGCTAGGGCGCAGAGCTCGTCCTACATCGGCGAGTCCGCGATGTGCATGGACTCCGACGCTCAAGGTGGAGTCTTGCCCTACCCCTCGAACAGCCCCTTGATGTCCTCGGCGGTCACCGTCTGGCTGAACGCCTGGCCTGAAGGCCCGCGGCCTTCGAAGGTGCCGGCCTCGGACATGAGGGAATCGAAGAGTTCGGCCTTGCGCTTCTGCAGGGCGAGCACCTTCTGCTCGATCGTGCCCTCGGCGACGTAGCGGTAGACCATGACGCTCTTCGTCTGCCCGATCCGGTGAGCGCGGTCGATGGCCTGATTCTCCGAGGCGGGATTCCACCACGGGTCCATGAGGAAGACATAATCCGCCTCGGTGAGGTTGAGCCCGAAGCCGCCGGCCTTGAGACTGATGAGGAACACCGGAGCCTCACCGGAGCGGAATGCATCGACGACCGCACCGCGGTTGCGCGTCGATCCGTCGAGGACGACATGGGGGACCCCACGGGCCTCGAGGCCCTCGGCCACGCGGTCGAGGAACGAGGTGAACTGGCTGAACACGATCGAGCGGTGTCCTTCGGCGATGACGTCGTCGAGGCGCTCCATGAGCGCGGCGAGTTTCGACGACGGCACTTCCGCATGCTCGGCGTCGACGATGCTCGGATCGAGGGCGAGCATGCGCAGCAGGGTGAGCGAACGGAAGACGATGAACCGCTGCTTGTCATATTCGCTGTCGATGAAGCCGAGGATCTTCTTCCGCTCCTTCTGCAGCACCCGATCGTAGAGCTTCCGGTGAGCGGCGTTGAGCTCGACGTTGATCACCTGCTCCTGCTTCTCCGGCAGGTCCGCGGCCACAAGATCCTTCGTCCGACGCATCATGAATGGGCGGATCCGCCGCTGCAGTCTCTGCATCCGGCCCGGATTCTCACCCGATTCGATGGGGCGGACATACTCCTCGTCGAACCGGCGCCGGCTCGGGAACAGACCGGGCGCGGTGATGGAGAACAGTGACCACACATCGCGAAGCGAGTTCTCCAACGGCGTGCCGGTCAGCGCCAGCCGGAACGGAGCGCGGACGGACTTCGCGGCCTGGTGGGTCAGCGCCGATGAGTTCTTGACGAACTGCGCCTCATCGAGGACGAACCCAGCCCAGTCGAGGCGGGAGATCGGATCCTCCTCGAGGCGCAGCATCGCATAGGACATGACGATGACATCCGCGCCGTCGACCACCTCGGCGAGTCGGCTGCCGCGCTTCTTCGTCGACTCCGCGACGACGCGCACGTCGAGGTCGGGGGTAAAGGCGGCGGCTTCCTTCACCCAGTTCGGCACCACCGAGGTGGGCGCGACGACGAGGAACGGCGGCAGCGTCGCATCGTCGGATGCGAGGGATCGGTCGGCCGCCTCGGCGACGGGATGTTGGATTTTCGCGTGTGAGATGAGCGCGAGCGTCTGCAGGGTCTTGCCGAGTCCCATATCGTCGGCGAGGATCCCGCCGAGGCGACACCGGTAGAGCAGCGCCAGCCACCGGAATCCCTGGACCTGGTAGGGCCGGAGCATCGCCCCATTCAGGTGGGGCACCTCGGCGGCGGGCAGATGGTCGAGATCGGCCAGGGCCTGGGCCGACTCCCTCCAGGTCACGGCCGGTTCGGACTCGTCGGCGAGGTCCTCGAAATCCGACCACAGGCCCACATGCATGCGGGAGATCTTTGGGGATTCGGGTTCCCATTCGGGGATGAGGTCCGCCTCGGCGAGGAGGGCCTTGAGCCGGTCGAAGATCGGCTTGTTCAGGGACAGGAACGAATCGTCGGAGAGTTTGATCTTCTTCGTGCCGCGCGCCAGCGCTTTGTAGAGCTTGACGAAGGGGACCGGGCGGCCGTCGATGGTGATCTGGAATCCGAGGTCGAACCAGTCGTTCTTCTCCGACTCGACCGAGGTGATCTTGACGTTCGGTTCTCCGCCGAGCTCTCTGTAGGGCTGCTTCTTCCCGCGGGTGATGACCTTGAGGTGCTCGATCTCCTCGAGCCCGGGCAGGACGTTGACGACGAAGTCGGCGGTGTCGGCGTCGTCGAGTTCGACATCGGTGATGCGGCTCAGAGCTGACCCCGTCTCGTGGGTCTCGGCCAGGAGCTTTTCGACTTCGGCAACCACAGCATCCTCGTGCTCGAGGTCGCGCAGCTGCGCATAATCCGCCGCCGAGGTGGCCGTGAGTTCTGCCCGATCGATGACCGGGTAGGTCCGCGTCGGTCCCGAATACTCCCAGTACCAGCGCAGACTGAGCTTGTCGCCGGCGCCGAAGGTGAGGAAGGTGACGAGTCGGGGCTGCCGGTAGGCCGGGAAGGTGACGGTGTCATCGCTGCTGACGACCTCGGCGCTGGTGCGCAGCTGCGGATAGTACTCCTCGAAGAACTCCTCGGTCTCGGAGACGGGGATCGTGATCGGGCCGGGCGACCTGAACACGGGCAGAGCCGACTCCTTCGTCGGGGATTCGGCCGGAGCGAGAGTGACTCTGAAACCCGAGGTGACGTCGATGCCGAAGAAACCGTGTGTCCAAATCGGCTTGATCAGCCCCGGGGCGAACTCGCGTTCGTCGATCGTCGCCCGGGGCTGGACGCGCAGCTGACCTTGGACTCGGCGGATGTCGATCGCTGCTGTGGCCGTCCGGCCGATGGATATGGTCATGCCCGCGTTGATGCCGACAAATTCGATGCCGATCCTCGCGCCCTGCTCGAGGTGCTCCCACAGCAGGGGAGTGTGGAAGTCGCCGAGGTGGAACGGCGCCCCATCGGGCGTGAAGTCGGTCTTGCCGCGAGTGCGCAGACCCGCGAGCTGGGAGAACCATTCCTGGTGGCGGGGGTCGATGTCGTACTGGCGGGCCATCCGATCGATGGTGCGCCAGGTCAGTGACTTCTTCACCCAGTTGCCCGACTCGCTGAGCATGAGCGGTCGGATAGCCAGGGACGGATTCGCTCCCGGGGTGACGGTGTCGCGGTCGAGCAGCACCGAATGCTGCGCCTCGAACCAGGTGCGGGGGATGACCTCGACGAGCTCGAAGCCCAACGCCACGGGCGTATGCATGCGCGGGGCTGCCTCGGCGAGGGGCGCGAAGGCCTCACGCCAATCGGCGGTCACGGCAGGTCGGGTTTCGGACACCCTGCCATCCTCTCACTCGAGGCTGACATAGCGTAATGCCTCATGTCAATATGCCCGCGAAAAGTAGTCGATGCCTCACATGGTTTTGCCCGCGAAACTCATCCGGTCTTGACCCTGACGCCCTTGCGTACCTCCGGCAGGGCTGACGGGAACGATGCCAGGTATAACTGCTCGGTCTTCTCGCGTGAGAGAACCAGCAGCCGGTCCTGGACCCGGGCGATCTCGGCAGCGATCTTCGCCGGGTTGAGACTGTCTCGATACGCCGTCATCTCCTGCACCTGTTTCGGCGACAGGACACCGGCGTCAAGGAGCCTGTCGAAGGGTGTACGCGGGGCGTCGTAGACCCGTTTGCGTCGCCCGTTCCTTGTCGAGGAGTAGCCGGTGGGTTTGATCGTGGGCATCAGGTAGTTCACCCGATCATTGACCAGGCGCCAGAGTCGGTTGAGGGCGCGTCTTTCCAAGTCGGTGTCATAGCGGTAGTAGAACCCGTAGCGGCGGACGACGTGGTTGTTCTTCGACTCGACCGTGGCCTGATCATTCTTCTTATACGGCCTGGATCGGGTGAAGTAGATGCCCCGCGACCCGGCCCATTCGATGACGTACTGGTTGAGGAATTCCGACCCGTTATCGAAGTCGAGGCCAGTGATCTGGAACGGAATCTCACGCGCTGCGGTCTTCAGCCCAGTCAGGATGTTCGTGTGGGCGTTGTTGCGCACGGTGCGGGTGTAGGTCCATCCGGTGTGGAAGTCGGTGAGGTTGAGAGTGCGGGCGAATTCTCCGGACTCGACGGGTCCGCAGTGGGCAACGGTATCGCCTTCGAAGAACCCGGGTTCGGCTTCAACTTCGTCGCCGGCCCGCCGGATCGTGATCGCTGAGCGCAGCAACGTGCCGGGCTTCGTCGTCGAGTGCCCACCGATGGCGTCTTTGGCCCGCACTGGTCCCAGGTAGCGGTCGATCGTGGCCGGGCTCATCATCAGCAGTTCCTTGCGCACACCCTTGGTGTAGCGTCCCTGGCCGGGAACCAGTTCGTGATGGGCTTCGAGGAGGTCGAGAAGGATCTGCATCGTCGCGTGGAGGTATTTGCCGCATTGGCCGCCGGAGATCGCCCATACGCGTTGCAGGGTCCTGGTCGCGTCGTAGGAGTATTTCCTGGCCCGAGGTTTCCGTGGCTGTGTGGCGACTGTCCGGCCGGGTCCGGGCGGGTGGTTCGCTGCTTGGGTCAGGCGGCGTCGGGCGTTGTCGCGGGTCCACCCGGTCACGGCCACGACTTCGTCGAGCACGGCTCCTTTGGTTTTCTTCGTCGCTTTCTTGTACGCCTTGGCGTATTTCGTGGTGATCTCGGCTCGTGTCGCCATCGACAGTTCACTCCCCATAGTGTTCGAGGGTCCACCATTTCGCGGGCAAAAGTATATGAGGCAGCGAGGGTGGCTCGCGGGCTGTTTATCTGAGTCTGGTCGCATAGTTGCCGATGATCCATACGTCTGCCTACCGTGGAAGCGGAAGATCGACAAGGATGCCTGATGCCGTGAAGCAAGAGCGAGGGGCTAGCCACGGCGGTGCCCCGCGCTAAGCTGGGGCATATGGATGAGAACAAAGGCGTTCACACAGAATTTTTCGACACCTACAGTCGGGCTCTGATCGACCGAGATGCAACGGCGATCGCCGACCACTATGCGGTTCCGGCCCTCATCGAATTCCCCGGACAGCGGATCCTCGTCACCGATGCGAGCCAGACGGAGAGCTTCTTCGCAGGAGCCTTCGACCAGTACGAAGGAGTCACCGAGGCAGACGCCGCCGTCTCGGATGTCGCGTCGACCGGGCACAGCATCTGGGCCGATGTCACCTGGGCATACCACGGCGGAGCTCCCGACGAGCGGAACATGTACCAACTCGTGCAGACCGATGACGGTTGGAAGATCGCTGTCCTCACACCACTGACGCTCGACTGAACGGGCGGCTGAGATGTCTGAATATCCCGAGTTGCTGCACACTGTGATCGATACAACGGTGCCGAGGCAGTCAGCCGAGTTCTATCGTCAGTTGCTCGGCTACGTCTATCGTCCCGGTGACGAGCCGGGTGCGGATGCTGACGCCGAGGGCCCCAACTGGTTGGTGCTTACCGACCCCCACGGGCGCAGAAAGTTGGCGTTCCAGCAGGTCGACCGACTCGAGCCGACCACCTGGCGGAAACCAGACGTTCCCATGCAGCTGCATCTCGACTTCACCGTGACGGACACGGGTGAACTCGCCCGACAGCGTCGCCGAGCCGAGGAGCTGGGAGCCGAACTGATATTGGACCGCACTGATGATGAGGACGAACCGCTTTACGTCTTCACGGATCTGGATGGCCACCCGTTCTGCATCTTCGTGGCATGACGTAGTGGCTGGCTCAGCTGAAGGGCCCGCTCCGCATCTCCGCCGACCATAAGCCCGCAAATCTGGAAGAGTAGATCATGAAACAAGAAATCGCCCAGGCCATCACCGTCGCCGTCGACAACGCGTTCGATCGTCAACTCGAATTCACCAGCGATCTGATCCGCTGCCCTTCTGTCCGCGGCAGCGAGGCCGGAATCCAAGATCGCATGGAACAGGAGTTCGCTGACAGAGGGCTGGAGATCGACCGCTGGCGCATCGACGAAGAGGACATCGAGAACCATGCGGGTTTCGGACCGATGACGGTGCCCTATGACGAGGACTTCAATGTCGTGGGCACGCATCGACCGGCCGCCATACAGGGCCGGTCGCTCATCCTGCAAGGCCACGTGGACGTGGTGCCGACCGGACCGCTGGAGAATTGGACCACTCCGCCGTTCGAGCCTCGAATCGAGGACGGCTGGCTCTACGGTCGTGGCGCCGGCGACATGAAAGCCGGTCTCGCGGCCAACCTCTTCGCCTTCGACGCGATCACCTCGGCCGGCTTCTCTCCTGCAGCCCCCATTCATCTTCAGTCCGTGGTGGAGGAGGAGAGCACCGGAAACGGCGCACTTTCGGCGCTTCTGCGCGGATACACCGGCGACGCTGTTCTCATTCCCGAGCCGGAAGAGAATGCACTGGTGCGAACCAACGTCGGAGTCATCTGGTTCACCGTGCGCGTCGAAGGAAAACCGAGTCATGTTCGAGAGATGAGCCAGGGCTTCAACGCCTTCGACGCCGCCAACGACGTCATCGCCGACCTGCGCACGCTCGAGGCGGATTGGAATGCACAGAAGGACCGGTTCCCAGGCTTCGAGGACGTCGACCATCCGATCAACTTCAACGTCGGACAGATCTCGGGTGGGGACTGGCCATCCAGCGTCCCATCGTGGTGCGAGATCTCCGTACGTGCCGCCATCTATCCGGGGATCGACCCGGAACAGGCATGGGAAGAGATCCAGGAGCACCTGCGGCATGCGAGCATCGCCCGGCGCGGCCAGGACAGTCGCTTGCCACGCTTGGAACGAACCGGCTTCTTCGCCGCAGGCTATCGACTCGAAGAAGGCGGCGAAGCCGAGAGCGTGCTCGCCTCGGCCCACCAGGACGTTTTCGGCCAGCCCCTGCAGACCTTCACCACACCGGGTTACCTCGACGGCCGGGTCTACACGAACTTCGGAGCGATGCCTACTCTGACCTACGGGCCGCGGTCCCTCGATATCCACGCGTTCGACGAACGGGTCCACATCGAGTCCGTCCGCAGCGTCACGAAGACCATAGCGCTCTTCATCGCCCAGTGGTGCGGACTGGATCCGCTGAGATAGAACCGCCGCTGGGCCAGCAGGCCGTTCGACCCTGTCATCCTACTCGCGTCGCGCGTACAATCATGGCTTACCTGACTGCATCAGGGAGAGCCCCGGGCACATGGAGTGTTCCATGAACCTGTCGCGTTCGCCCGGATGATCGACCGAAACAATGAGGATGACGTCGAATGACCGCAGACGAAGCAGACAGCTCTCAGCCCAGGTATATCGACTCGGCACAGCTGCGTCGAGTCTCGGCAGGATCCCTCATCGGCACCGCCATCGAGTGGTACGACTATTTCATTTACGGCCTGATCGCCGCCCTGGCCTTCAATGAACTCTTCTTCCCGACTTTCGACCCCGCCGTGGGCACCATCGTGGCGTTCCTGTCCTTCGCCATCGGCTTTGTGGCCCGGCCCGTCGGCTCCATCGTCTTCGGCCACCTCGGCGACAAGATCGGGCGCCGAAACACTCTCATCGCCACGGTCGTCGTCATGGGCATCAGCTCAGGCGCGATCGGGCTGCTGCCGACCTACAGCACGATCGGAGTTCTGGCGCCGATCCTCCTCGTCGTGCTGCGCATCATCGAGGGGATGTCTGTCGGTGGTGAGTGGGGCGGCGCCGTCCTCATGGTCGTCGAGCATGCTCCACCCGAGAAGCGCGCTTTCTACGGCGCGATGCCGCAGTACGGGTCGCCGATCGGCAATCTGGGTTCGAGCGGAGTCGTCGCTCTGGTGACGCTGCTTCCCCATGACCAATTCATCGCATGGGGTTGGCGCGTTCCGTTCCTCCTGTCCTTCCTCTTCATGGGCATTGCGCTCTACATCCGCTTCAAGGTCGACGAAACACCGGAATTCAGGAAGATCGTTCAGCAGGACCGAACGGTCAAGGTGCCCCTGTTCCACGTGCTTCGAACCAATTGGCGCCGTGTGCTCATCGGCGTGTGCGCCAGCCTCGTCGGCAGCGCGCCCTTCTATCTGCTGACGACTTTCATCGTCAACTTCGGCACCGAGACACTCCACTTGGCAGCCGGCATCCTGCTGACGGGCACGATGCTCGGCGCCGTCCTCGAAGGTATTGCGATCTTCTTCGGCGGTCAGCTCGGGGATCGGTTCACTCCGTGGAAGGCCGTAGGAACGACTGCGCTGATCTCTGTACTCCTTGCCTTCCCGCTGATGGCTCTGGTCGGCACCGCCTCTCCGCCGCTTGTGATCATCGGCATCGGTGTCGGCATCGGACTGCTTGGTCTTCCATACGGTGCGCTGGGCTCGATGATGGCCGATATGTTCCCCGATCGTTCTCGCTACACAGCTGTCGCCGTGTCCTACAACGTTTCGGGAGCCATCGGCGGCTTCGCGCCTTCGGTCGCCTTGGCTTCGGTGGCCGTGTTCGGCGGAACGATCTGGGCCACCGCGGTTCTGCTGGCGCTGAGCATGCTCATCACCGCATTCGGCGGCATCCTCGCGGGGCGCGCCGCCCATAACGACGCACTGACATCATGAAGGCTCTTCAGAGCAGCGCCTGACCGGGGCCCCACACCTGATCGATGCGGTCAGCCGAGCTGGTCGGCGAGGTCCTCGAAATCCTCTGCGATGACATTCCAGGCGCCGGAGGGATCGAGGTCACTCGTCTGATCAGGGCCGTGCTCGGTCGGGCGACTGACGAACACGCTGGCGTACCGCTCCATTGACGGCTGGCATTCGAGCTCTCAACGGTCGACGGACTGGCTCATTGAGGTTCAGGGGAGCAGCCCCTGGGCCTGCGCCTCGGCCACCGCTGCCGTGCGTGAGCGTGCATTGAGCTTGGCCATGATCGCTTTCATGTAGGCCTTGACGGTGAGCAGAGTGAGTCCCAGTCGGCCAGCGATCTCCCGATTCGTCAGCCCCGTGGCCACGAGCGTGAGCACATCGGTTTCCCGCACCGTCAGCGTGACGTGTCCGGAAGCGGGCTCGACCGTGGTCCCGCTGAGGTTCTCGGCGATGGAACGCAGTGTGTTCCTCAGCATCCGGTCGTCGACGGCGGAGCTGAGTTCGCAGAGTTCGGCATGGGCGCGGCGAGTTCGAGCACGCAGGGCCCTGGCGGCAGTGAGATCTTTGTCGACGCCGAGATGGACAGAAGTGAGCAGATCGTGTTCGAGCGCGCGGGCCTCGTCCATGAGCGTGGAGAGGATGCGGTCGGCGATGCGATTGTCATTGCGGTAGGCGACATAGAGGACCAGTAAGGTCTCTCGGCCGATGACCACCGGCGCCGATGCGATCGCACGCAGCTGCTCCGCCTGGATCACCTTGTCGTACTGGTGGGAGATGGTATCGGACTCGACATAGTCGTTCAGGACCAGCGGCCGGCGTTGGGCCACGGTCCGTCCGCCGAGTCCGACGTCATAGGCCAGCTCGATGCCCGGCAGAGCGCCAGCGGTCTGCCCGGAGAAGTGACGGAGCGCCAGACCGTGGGAACGGGTGGTCTCCCCTCCGAAGGACAGGGACACGCCGGTCCGGTAGCGGATGGCGTCGAGGGAGCGCTGAATCCGGTCGTTGCGGATCAGGGCCACACCTGCACCTCCGCTTTCTGCTGCATACCGTGAATAGATCGCGCACTGTCCTCTTTGGAGGGTAGCCGCGCTCACAGCCATTCTCTACGATGACTTCGAATAGGCGAAAGCCGTGTCTGATAAGGAAGAATGCATCGGCGATCTGAGTGCGCTGTAATTCGACCGCGAGCAAGAATCAATGAGGAGTTTGCAGATGGAGGACAACCAGGCCGTCGGCTCGACCGACGACATCCCGCGGGGCGCGCCCGCTCCGTGGCAGTCTCATCCGAGCATCGTCGCCGAGGTCGAGGCGCTCAAACAGAAATATACCGCCACCGATCTCTCGGTCGCCGAGGTGCTCTGTGATGTCCACCCGGCGGAGGACACCGCGTTCATCTGCGTCGATGACCGATTCGAACCCTATCGCCTGAGCTATGGCGAACTGTCAGAGCGATCACGCAGACTTGCCACCTACCTCAGCAACCTCGGTGTCGGATGCGGATCACGTGTCGGCGTCCTCATGGAGAAGACCCAGCAGCTGCCGATCGTCCAGGTGGCACTATGGCGTCTTGGCGCGATCGAGGTCCCACTCTTCACCGCGTTCGCGGGACCCGCAATCGCCACCCGCGTCAACGATGCCGAGGCCGCCCTCATCGTCGCCGACGCAGGCCAGCAGCACAAACTCAAAGGCATCGACATCCCTGTACTCGGGACAGGACCCGACCTCGACCAGGAGATCGACGTCCACGAGCCGATCGGCACCGCAGAGAAGATCGGCGGTGACGGTCTCTTCCTGCAGCTCTATACCTCGGGGACCACAGGTACTCCGAAGGCAGTGGGAGTGCCGGGCCGAGCGATCGGCGCTTTCATCGCCTATATGCGCTACGGTCTGGATGTCGCTGATGACGACGTGTTCTGGAACGCTGCGGACCCCGGTTGGGCTTACGGCCTCTACTACGGAGTCGTAGGCCCCATGGCGATCGGACAGGCCAATATCCTCTTCGCCGGACGATTCACCCCAGAGATGACGGGACGGCTGTTCGAAGAACTCAAAGTGACGAATCTGGCAGCCGCACCGACGATCTATAGGGCGCTCAAGAAAGACGGAGTGAGGGCAGAGAATCCTCTGCGGGTAGCATCCTCTGCGGGAGAGCCGTTGACCTCAGACGTCGTCGAATGGGCTCCCGAGGCTCTTGGCGTAACGGTCCGTGATCATTGGGGCCAGACCGAACAGGGAATGGCGATCTGCAACCCCTGGGACGAACGCCTCCTCGCCCAGGTGGCCCCGAATTCGATGGGCCAGGCGCTGCCGGGCTTCGTCGCCGGCACGGTCGGACCCTCAATCGCCCTGTCGGTCCTCGACAGCCCGCTGATGTGGTTCAGCGGTTATGTCGGTGATCCCGATCGGACAATGGAGCGCTTCACCGAAGACGGAGCCTGGTACTTCACCGGCGACGTCGGACGCTCGGAGGACGCGAACTTCTTCTTCGCTTCCCGCGACGACGACGTGATCCTCGCCGCCGGCTATCGCATCGCCCCCTTCGACATCGAGAGCATCCTCGTCACCGACGATGTCGTTGTCGAGGCCGCCGTCGTCGGACGTCCCGATGAGATCCGCGGAGAGGTCGTCGTAGCTTTCGTTGTCACTAACCAGGACGTGTCGGAGGACGAACTCCAGAAGCGACTGCAGCAAGCGGTGCGTGACGCTTACGGCGCGCACGCCTACCCGCGTCGTGTCCATATAGTCGGTGAGCTGCCGAAGACTCCCAGCGGCAAGGTCCAGCGCTTCGTCTTGCGCGAAGCCGCGATATGAACTGGGGCAGGTGTTGATCGCTACGACGTCGGACCCCGACCCCGTAGGATGGGAGGCGTGAATGCTGTCTCCGCGGATCGATCCCACACCTCGTCGCTGGCCGTGCTCGGAGCGCTGCTGTTCGTCACCGCGCGCAGCCTCGACTCCTCGGACACGCCGGGGACACCGGCGAGCGCCGACCCTGCCAAGCTCAGCCCCATAGACCGGGAGACCCTCGCCGAGGTGGAGACGGCCCTGACCTCCCAACTCGAGGACTCCGAGTCGACCGTGACCTCCACCCTCGCCGAGGTGGCCGCCGCCATCGCGTTCGTCCGCGGCCGTGCCGAGGTGCCGAGTCTGACTGCGAGCAGATACGACGCGCTGCGCAAGACGGTGCTCGGCAGCCTCGGGGCGACATCGGCCCAGGGGGCGACCATCTGGCCGCCGACCAGCCAGACCGCCGTGCAGCGCTTCGGGTCCTGGAACGAGGCCCTCAAGGCTGCAGGTCTGGCGACGAACAAGGTGGGGCGGGCCAAGGGGCAGCTGCGCTTCGACGAGGCGGCCTACGACAGGGCGATCGCCGAGTTCCTCGCCGACTGTGAATCGCAGGGAGTCGGAGCGACCTACAAGGCCTATACGGAGTACGCTGCCGAGCACAAGGGCGAGGTGCCCTCGGCGGCAGCGGTACGCAAGTTCTACGGCTCCTGGAACGCGGCGCTCGCCGCCGTCGGGTGAGAGCAGGGGAGTCGAACAGAAGATTTCCACCGTGCTGGCTCAATCAAGAGAACTGCTCCCGGTTCAGAGAGGAACGCGATTATGAGCACAGTAGTTTCCCAAGACGGTACGACCATCGCCTACGAGCTGCACGGAGACGGTCCGCCCGTCATCCTCGTCGACGGGGCGATGTGCTACCGCGAAGCAGGCCCGATGCGCGCGATCGCCGACCAGCTGCAAGCCACCCACACCGTGTGCCTGTACGACAGACGCGGCCGCGGAGAGAGCGGCGACACCCTTCCCTATGCGCCCGCTCGGGAAGTCGAGGACATCGAAGCTCTCGCAGAGGCGCTGGGTGGTCGGGCGGCTCTGCTCGGAATGTCGTCGGGAGGTGCTCTGGCGGTTCACGCCGCGGCGAAGCTCGGCGCAGCCGTGACCCACCTGCTCGTCTACGAGCCTCCTTTTTCGGCAGAACCCGCCGACTCCGGCACGGTGGAGCAGGCGGAGAAGGTGTCTGCTTTCCTCGAGGCCGACGATCGCAGCGGTGCGGTCGCGGCTTTCATGAACCAGATCGGTATGCCTCTGGCGATGATCGAGGGGATGAAGGAGTCGCCGGAGTGGGAGAGCTTCACCGCCATTGCTCCGACTCTTGCCTACGACAACGAAATCATGGCCGACGGTGCGATTCCGGCGTCTGCCTCCGAAGTCACCGCGCCCACTCTGGCGCTCGCGGGAGGAGTCTCCCGCGACTCCCTGCGATGGGGCGCCGAAGAGCTTGCACGGACGGTGAGCGACGGACGGTTCGAGACGCTCGAGGGCCAGGCGCATGACGTCGATCCCGGGGTCCTCGCCGGTCGGCTCGTGGAGTTCCTCGAGCCTCATCACGATCAGTGACCGGAACGGAGGCTCAGCTCCCTTTGTCGGTGACTACATCCGTGCTAGCGTAAATGCTCGAGAATGACGGAGTCGTCGGCATCGGCGGCTGCGCGGATACCGACGAAGGAAAGCGTCAGCATGGTGATTTCGCCCAAGCTCGGTCGGGGCCTCGCGGGAGCGGCCCTCTGCCTTCTGGTCGTGACAGGCTGCTCATCGCCGCAGGATTCCGACTCGAAGAGCGGCGACTCGTCGGCCGAGGAGGCCGGCAGCAAGGACGGAGCGAAGCCGGGCGTCGAGAAGGTCGATCCCGATGACGTCATCGCCAAGCAGGACGTCAAAGTGCCTGGATCGGATGAGGACGAAGTCACCGTCGCGATCCACTCCCTCGTGGTCGATGGGAAGACCCAGACGCTGACGATGGTCGTCACGCCGCACTTCAGATCTGTCGGTGATGACGAGTCGATCAGCATCTATGATTCCTGGGGCGAGAACAAATTCAACCCGCAGCTCATCGACACCGACAACCTCAAGGTCTATTCGCCGATTTCAGACACTTACGAAGAGTGGACCTCGGATCCTGTATTCACGAAGACGACGAACAATCAGCCGGTGACCGCGTGGGCGGTCTTCAAAGCTCCGGAGAACGACATCGATTCCGTCGACATCCGGCTGCAGGAATCGTGGCCAAAGTTCACCGACATCCCGATCACGGAGTCGTGATGAGGCGCGGAACGCACAGGCGATGGGCCTGCGCTCTGGGCCTGGTAGGGGTCGGTGTGATGATCGGCTCCGGGGCCGGAGTCATGGCCGGACCGAGCGTCAGTGCTGCCGCCGAATCGGAAGCGACGACTCCGGCGGACCTCCCGGTGCCCACGGAGAAGCAGCTGAACAACTCGGTCCAACGGTGGGAGCCGGGTGGCGTCATGGAGTGGAACACTTCCGACTCCGTCACCCCGCTGGCGACGAACAAGAAGGAGGGGAGCGACGCCGTCATCACTTTGGCCAGCGACATCCTCTTCGACTTCAACAGCGCCGATATCTCCGACAGAGCCGCAGAAGCGATTGCGAATACCGTGGAGAACGTTCCCGAAGGCACGAAGGTGACCGTATCCGGCTACACGGATTCGGTCGGCGACAACTCGGCGAACAAGAAGCTGTCGAAGAAGCGGGCGCAGGCTGTGGCCGACGTCATCGCAGACTCACGTTCAGACCTGGAACTGAGCGTCGAAGGCCATGGCGAAGCCGACCCGGTCGCAAAGAACTCCACGAAGGACGGCAAGGACAATCCGCAGGGTCGGGCGAAGAACCGGCGCGTCGAAGTCAGCTACGCCGACGACTGAATGCGCGGCGGCACCTGACGTGCGCTCGATGCGCAGACACGAGTTCACCGTCCCGCGGCGAATGCTTCCAGCCGGTCGCAGGCGGTGTTGATCGTCTCTGGGGAGACGGCGAACGTCAGGCGCAGGTAGCCCTCGCCGGCCCGGCCGAACGCCGAGCCGGGAATCGTGGCGAGATTGTGCTCCTCCAGCAGACGGGTCGCCAAGTCCCAGGAGTTCAGTCCCCATTCCCTGACGTTGACGAATGCGTAGAAGGTCGCCTCGGGGCGGATGAGGCTCAAGCCCTCGACGGCGTTGATGCGCTCGACCATGAGCTCACGGCGTTCCGCATAGGAGGCCACCATCGTGTCGACGACGCTCTGCGGTCCGTCGAGGGCGGCGACCGCCGCCTCCTGGACGAAGCCCGGCAGGCTCGAGGTCAGGCCCTCTTGCAGCAGGGCCATCGGTGCGATGTAGTCCTGCGAGCCGATGACGAAGCCGCATCGCCACCCGGTCATGGCGTAGGTCTTCGAGAAGCTGCCGACGGCGAGGAAGCGGTCGAAATCGGCCCGCACCTCGGCGACGGAGGTGAACTCGGCATCGTCGAAGACCATCTCGTCATAGACCTCATCGGAGATGACGGTGAACTCGTGCTCATCGGCGAGCTCGGCGATCTGCTCGATCTCGGTCCGGTCCATCACCGAGCCCAGCGGATTCGAGGGGCTGTTGATGATCACGGCCGCGGTCCTGTCCGTGACTGCGGCGAGCACATCCTCGGCGCGCAGTTTGAACTCGTTCTCCTCCCGCACGGGAACGGACACGGCCACCCCGCCGAGGCGGTGCACCTGACCCAGATAGTTCGGGAAGCTGGGGTCGGGGACGATGACCTCCTGACCGGGGGAGACAGTGACGTCGAGGGCGAACGTCAGCGCTTCCATGGCACCGAAGGAGACCATCACGTTCTCCGGCCCGAGACCGCGCCCCCACCGACCGGAGTACTTCCGGGCCAGTGCCTGCCGCAGCTCGGGGATGCCGGCATTGGCGACGTAGCGTGTGTTGTCGTTCTCGATGGCGCGGATGCCCGCGGCCTTGATGTGCTCGGGTGTGTTGAAATCCGGCTCTCCGACCGTGAGCTTCACGGCGTCGGGAAAGTCGAGTGCGAGGTTGAACATCTTGCGGATGCTCGAGGCCGGGTAGGTCTCGGCCATAGGTGAGATGCGGGAGGGGGTGCTGGTCATGCAGAGCGTCCGTTCTGATGCGTCTGGGGTTCGAGAATTGGTAATAGAATCTGCACCAGAATCTCGTACGAGAAGCTTGTGTCGGTTGGTGATTGGACTCATATAGGTCGCCAGCTGAGAGCCGAACCGGGCGAGAGAGGTCGTCGACAACGCTGTTGAGAATACCACCGGTCCCCGAGAAAACTGAGGAACCTTAAGGCAGAACCATACCTCGAAAGAACTCAGTCAGTTTCACTGAACCAGTCGGCCTCCCTTCAATACAGCATGGATGGCGCTATGTGGATCCCCAAGCACGGAGACGTCGTCGAGCGGGTTCGAGTCGAGGATGAGCAGGTCGGCGAAAGCTCCCGGTGCCACGACTCCCAGCTTCCCTTCCTGTCCGAGAAGCTCAGCAGCAGTGGTTGTTGCGGAACGCAGAACCTGTTGTGAGGTCTGCACTTGCGCACGGATTGCGAACTCCTGGCTCTGATGAGGTTGCATACCTCCAAGGAGATCTGACCCGTAGACGATCTTCACCCCGTGGTCGTTTGCGAGTTTGAGTGCGTCGAGCCCCGCGTAGAGCACGTCGTCCACTTTCGCCTGGCTGGCTTCTGGCAGACCGAACTTGGCACCGTCCTGTTTGAGCCGCTCGTAGGTCACAAGTGTTGGGACGAGGAAAGCGTTGTGGGCGAGCAGTAGCTGGATGCTGCGGTCATTGATGAGGTTGCCGTGTTCGATGGAGCGGACGCCGAGCTCGAGACCGCGATTAACGGCCCGGGCGGTGTAGGCGTGCCCGAGCACGTACCGGTTAGCCGCCGCGGCCTCCTCGACTGCCGCCCGAATCTCGTCGTCGGAGAATTGGGTTGAGTCGACTCGATCAGTCGGGGAAGCCACTCCGCCTGAAAGCATGATCTTGACGTGGTCAGCCCCAGTGCGCAGATTCTCTCTTGCGGCCTTACGTACGGCGTCAGCACCATCGCAGACGATGCCGATGTTCGGGCAACACAGGTGTTTGTCCATCACCTGTGTGCCCGGTCCGCGCATATCGGCGTGGCCACCTGTCTGAGACAGTGCTTTGCCCCCGAAGAAGAGGCGCGGCGCCGGGAAGAGATTCTCCCGTGCAGCCGCCGCCAGACCGAAGTCGGCTCCTCCTGCATCGCGAACGGTCGTGAATCCGCGGCTGAGCATGTCGCCCATCAGACGCGCCGCCTGAGCGCCGAGGTAGTACGGAGACTGGTCGCCGAGGTCTCCGAGGCTTGCCGTTGCTGCCAGGACATGGACATGAGCATCAATGAGGCCTGGGGAGACGATCCTGCCACCGGCGTCGAAACTGTTTTCCCCGTCTGCGACCGCGCCCCCACCCAGCTCGGTGATTCGATCACCATCAATCATCACCGTCGTCGGTTCGGAGACCGATCCCGTCTCCACGTCGAGGATCCGGGCGTTAGTGATCGTGTTGATGCTCAGATCGAGGTTCATTTCGCGTCTCCTTCATTGGAACCGAATAGGATGATGGGCCTAGATTAGATGTGATGCAATGTTCTTTGCAAAGGAAGTCCGGACTGTGAGCAGCTTCTCCGAGTGGATAGCCAGCCTGCGATCGAACGCCCGCCTCACGCGGGCGACAGATGCAGTTCTCGGCGTCATTGCTTCTGGCCCCGAGGAGGCCGCCTATTGCTCGGCCCAGGCGTTGGCGAATCTTGCGGACGTCAATGTCGCCACGGTTGTGCGAGCAGCCCAGTCGCTTGGCTACTCAGGCTGGCCCGCCTTTTCCGCTGACATTCGTTCCCGTTATCTCGCCTCGCTGAGTTCACGCAGCCTCTACCTCCACAATCGAGGAGCAGGGATGCTGGAGACGTCGATCGACAAGGACATCGAGCTCCTCGAGCGAATGCGCATAGAGCTCGACGAGAACGTGCTCAACACGATGGCCGAGCACATCATCTCTGCGGAGAGCACCGGCGTCTTTGCAACGGGTTCCTATGCTGCGCCCGGAATGCAGCTTGCGCACGTCGCCCAGATGTTGGGCTACCGCGTGCACTTGCACTCGGGTTCGGTGACCTCGATGGTCAATGAGGTCAACCTGCTGACGCCCAGTGACTGCTTCTTTGCGATCACCTTGTGGAAATCATCCCGGGCCCTCGTCCGGCTCGCCGAGGCGGCCCACGAGAAAGGGGCCAAAGTTCTTGTCATTTCCGATCGCAGAAACAGCCTGACCGAGATCGCTGACGAGTTCGCGCTCGTGCCAGCTGAATCCTCGGAGCTGATCTCTTCCCTCGTCTGTGCCACCAGCGCTATCCAGTATCTGTTGGGTTGCTTGGCCCGCCATGATGAGGAGCAGACCCAAAGAATGCTCGGGAAGATCGATGAACTTTGGGGAGTCACGGCGGCTATCACCGAGGAATGAGATTTCTGCAAAAAATATTGCATTCATAAGTATTCATCGTTGAGAATCGACTCAGCGCACTGTGCTCCACGACACAAGGGATACCCATGAACCTCACATTCGTTTTCGTCCTCATCGCTTATGTGGCGATCATGCTCGCCATTGCCGCTTGGTTCGGGCGCGCCTCTGCCATGAAGGACGGCGAGGATTTCGTGCTGGCTGGTAAATCGTTGCCGACGTGGGTTCTGGCTGGAACGCTGCTGGCGACGTTCGTCGGCTCCGGCTCGATCATCGGTGGGGCGAACTTCATCTTCAGCAATGGCCCATTGGCGGGGATGCTCTTCTTCGGGGGTACTTTCTGCGGCATCATTGTTCTCTATCTCATTGCACCTAAGGTGCGGCAGAACGGCTTCCGGACTGTTCCTGAGCTGTTCGAGTCGAAGTTCGGACGTCCTGTCCGTGTCGCTGGCACGATCATCGTCCTCGTTGCCTTCGTTGGCATTACGGCATATCAGTTCACCGGGGCGGGCTACATCCTCACTCTCATCACGCCGCTGAGCACGACGCAGGCGACCATCGTGGCGACCGTGCTCATCACCTTCCTGTCACTGTCGGGAGGGCTGAAGTCCGTCGCTTGGACAGATTTTCTGTCGGCGGTACTCATCGTCGTCTCTCTTATCGGCACTCTCATCTGGGTTTTTGTCAGCGACCTCGGTGGGTTCGGTTCCTACGTCGAGCAATTGGACCCGGCGTTCAAAACGTTCACCGGTGTTCTCACTCCCTGGCAGATCCTCGGATACTTCCTCCCGCTGTTCCTCCTCATCCTCGGTGACCAGAACATGCATCAGCGACTGGCTGCGGCCCGCTCTCCAAAGGTCGCGCGGAATGCGACGATCCTCTTCTTCGTGGGAGCCGGGCTGATCGTCGCCCCGATCATTCTGCTGGCCTCGAGCTCGTCGATTCTCATGCCCGACGTCAACCCAGACATGGCCGTGCTCGCGCTCGCGGAAGGCGACTTCACCCCGGCCGGCATCGGTGCAGTGCTCCTCGTGGCGGCTCTGGCGCTCATCATCACCACGGGTTCTTCGTACCTTCTCACCTGTTCCGGCAATGTCGTTTATGACCTTGTGTTTCTGAAGAACAAGGAGCGTGGGGACTCGAAGCAGGGCGTGCTGGTCGGACGGCTCTCCGTTCTCGGCATTGCTGTCCTGGGGTTCGTCATGGTCCAGTTCTTTGAGTCCGTGCTCGCGTTGCAGATGTATGCGTACACGATGTACGGCGCTGCCATCACGCCTACCGTCCTCGCCGCTCTGTTCTGGAAGCGCGTAACGGCTCCCGGAGCGTTGGCGTCAATGGTCGCCGGCGGGGTGGTGACGATCTTCTGGGAAGCCACCGGGCGCGCCGAGGCGATCAATTCCGTCATCCCGGCGCTGCCGGCGGCCGTCGTTGTTCTGGTTGTCGTCAGTCTCGCGACCCAGCGCCGTTCCGGACGCATGTCGCAGGTTCCGAGGACGCCCGTTTCCGAGAACTGAGACGATGCGGAAAGTCCTAGCCGGTTCTCTTCGGCTTAGAGCAGTCGCAGAGTCGGGAGGAGCCTCGGGCCTAAAGCAGCCCGATGCCGATGCTGCGGCTCACTTCTCGGGCGCGCGAGGATCCCAGAGCAGAGTAGAAGCCTCCGCCTCATACGCCTTGCCCTCGGGGAAGCTGACGAGTTCGAACTGCATGCCCCAGGGCGAGAGGAAGTAGACCCAGCGTTGGCCCCTGCTGGAGCCGCTGCTGGCCGTCGGCTCGCCGAGGACCCGGATGCCCTTGCTCCGCAGCCAATCGACAGCCTCGTCGAGATCGGAGACGTAGAAGGCGAGATGATGGCCTCCGATGTCCGAGTTGCGAGGCTGGGTCCGGTTCTGATCAGGAGAGTCGTAGGAGAAGACCTCGAAATTCGCTCCCGTGTGGCAGCGGTAGAAGCGGATCTCCTGCATCACGGCGTCGGGATGCACATTGAGCCGATCGACCATGAGCCCGGGATCGGCAGGGAACGGACCGAGCGAATAGACGTGTGTGCAACCGAGGATGTCGGTGAAGAAGGTGTGCGCCTGCTCCATGTCCGGGACGGTGAAACCGATATGATCGGTGCCGACGAGACCGGGGAGACCCGCTTCTGTGCTCATTGAGTTGTCCTTTCGGTGGTCATTTCGTCGTACTCACGCAGTCGCGAATACTTCGGGATGATGCTCGAGCGCCAAGCGCGTGCGTCGAATGTGGACGGCCATGAGCTCCTCGGCCGAGCGCACATCGCGGTCGCAGATGGCTTTGACGAGCAGATCGTGCTCCATGTGGGTCTCCCTCAGCCCGGAATCCCAGACCAGTTCCATAAACGCCCGACGGTAGTGCTGTGTCGAGTTCCAGAGCCTGTCGACCATCGAACGCAGATTATCGACCGAAGGCCCCTCGAAAGTCGCGAGATGGAACTTCCGATCGAGGTCGAGGAACTCCTCGACAGAGTTCGCCGCGTTCGCCTCGGCAGCCAGTTCGCTCAGCCGTGTCAGAGAGTCCGGCGAATGCAGGGGCACAGCCAGTCCGAGGAGCAGAGGCTCAAGCCGTTCCCTGATGAGATAGCTCTCCTGCAGCTCCGCCAGATTCATCGAAGCGACCCAGGCTCCAGACGAGGCGATGATCGTCACGAGACCGGCCGACTCGAGGATACGCAGAGACTCTCGGATGGGGATGCGGCTCACTCCGAACTCTTCTGCGATCTCTTCTTGGAAGATCCGCGTGCCGGGACCGAGGGTGCCGCTGAGAATCCGTTCGCGGAGCGCGTCCGCGATGCGCACGCTCGATGCCGAAGACGATGTGGCCATTGCTGGTTCCTCTGTGGGTCGTAGGAGTTTCAGTCGATCAGTTAAGACTATCGAGTTCCCTTCGCTTCACTGAGTGTATACATATAGGGCGAAAATCGGGCGCAAGACTGCAATAATACGTTTGAATGTATACGCAGACTGGGTTAACGTGGTCCGCAACACAGTCCTCGCACCTCTGGAGCATCGATGCCCGTCAACCAAGAAATGTCTGCGCCGAACCCGGTCGAAGTCGTATCCACCACGACTGCTGACTGGGACGCCGCCGCCCCGGAGCTTCTCGAATCGATGCTCGTCCACTCACACACGATCCGGATCTTCGAAGAGATCGTCCTCGGACTCGCGGGCAGCGGATTGGTCCACGGCCCGGCGCATTCGAGCATCGGACAGGAGGGTGCGGCAGTCGGCTCCGTCCTCGCCCTGCGAGCAGCGGACGGGGTCAATGGCACCCACCGCGGCCATCACCAGTTCCTCGCGAAGGGACTCTCATACCTGCGGCCGGAAGGACTGAAGGCCGTCGACGGGATCAAGGCCGATGAACTCACGGAGTTCGTCCACCGCACCCTCGCCGAGATCCTCGGGCTCAGCGCCGGTTTCAGCGGAGGCCGCGGCGGATCCATGCACCTGCAGTGGACCGAAGCCGGTGCCCTCGGCACGAACGCGATCGTCGGGGGAGGCGTCCCTCTGGCCGCCGGCAATGCTTGGGCTCAGCGCCACGACGCGCTCAGTCAGGCCTCGGCGACCGACAGCGAGGCGAGCCCCGATATGGGAGTGACGGTCACATACTTCGGCGACGGCGCCTCGAACATCGGATCCACGCTGGAGACCTTCAACCTCGCCGCCGCCTGGAAGCTGCCTCTGTGCTTCTTCCTCGAGAACAATCTCTACGCGGTCTCGACCTCTGTCGACGACGTCACCGGCGAGGGCAATCTCGCACTGCGCGGCCCGGGATTCGGCATCCGGTCCTGGCAGGTCGACGGTATGGACCCGCTGGCCGTCTACCTCGCTCAGCAGGCCGCCGTCGAGCACATGCGCGCCGGTCATGGACCGACTCTCATCGAAGCGCGCACCTACCGCTTCTTCCACCAGAACGGCCCGTTCCCCGGTTCCGCATTCGGCTACCGCTCCAAAGCCGAGGAGAAGGAATGGCGGGAGAAGGACCCTGTTGACAAGGTCGCCGGCGAAATGATCCGCCGCGGTCTCCTCACGGACAAGGACAACGAGGATCTTGCGGAGCGCATTCGCGAGGTCATCAACCGGATCGTCGGCGACCTCACCGAAACCGACCCGGAATCGACGAAGGGCGCCCAGCGGATCCGCCAGGCCGAATGGCCCGACACCGCCGAGGCGGACGCTCACATCCGCTCATCGGCTGCACTCGGCGAGCTGCCTCCGGGAACCCACGGACCCGCATCCGAAGAGACGATCGAGCGGCGCTTCGTCGACGCGATCGCCGACACCCTCGAGCACAGGATGAGCACGGATCAGTCCGTCGTCGTCATGGGCGAGGACGTCCACCGGCTCAAGGGCGGTACGAACGGAGCGACGCGCGGGCTCGCGGAGGCCTATCCGGATCGGGTGCTCGGAACACCCATCAGTGAGAACGCGTTCACCGGCCTGGCCGGCGGGCTGTCGATGACCGGTCGCTACAGTCCCGTCGTCGAATTCATGTACTCCGACTTCATGTGGGTCGCCGCCGATCAGGTGTTCAATCAGATCGGCAAGGCTCGTCACATGTTCGGCGGCCAGTCCTCGATGCCGGTGGTGCTGCGGTCGAAGGTCGCAATGGGAGCCGGATACGGTTCCCAGCATTCGATGGATCCGGCAGGAGTCTTCGCCACGAACCCGGGGTGGAGGATCATCGCTCCCTCGAACGCCGAAGACTACATCGGGCTGATGAATACCGCGCTCGACCTCGATGATCCGGTGCTCGTCCTCGAACATGTCGATCTCTACGCGCGCAAGGACCGGATCCCGTCCGGCACTCCCGACTACCGGCTGCCGTTGGGCAAGGCCGCTGTCCGTCGGGCGGGCACCGATGTCACAGTCCTCAGCTACCTGAACATGGTCTCCCTTGCCCTCGACGAGGCGGAGGCGCGCACGGATCTCGACGCCGAGGTCATCGACCTGCGCTGGCTCGACCGAGCCAGCCTCGACTGGCAGACGATCGGCGACTCCATCCGGCGGACGAACAGCGTCCTCATCGTCGAGCAGGGACCGGTCGGCACCTCCTACGGATCCTGGCTGGCCGACGAGATCCAGCGCAGGTTCTTCGACTACCTCGACCAGCCGGTCCAACGCGTGACCGGGCGTGAGGCGAGCCCGTCCATCTCGAAGATCCTCGAATCCGCAGCAAACGCCGGTCCCGCCGAAGTCACCCGCGGCTTCGACCTCATCGCCGACGGCCTGGGCCGCAACTGAGAGCAAGGAACAACACCATGGCACAGCTTGTCACCCTCCCCGCCATCGTCGCGGATGCCACTGACGCCGTCATCGAATCCTGGTTGGTCGAAACGGGCGCGGACATCAGCCACGGTCAGGCTCTGGCCGATATCGAGACTGAGAAGGCCACAGTCGAGCTCGAGGCCGAATCCTCCGGCACGCTCGCCCGGATCCTCGTCGCAGCCGGCACCACCGTCGAGGTGGGAGCCCCGATCGCGGTGCTCGCCGAGCCGGGCGACGGCGAAGCCGAGATCGATGATCTTCTCGCGGGCGTGAACGCAGAGACCACCAGTTCGACGTCAGGCGGCGACTCATCAGCAGAGGTCGAGAAGGATCAGCCAGCAGACGAGGGTCTCGAACGCTCGAACGCTTCGAGGGCCGGCACCGCAGACGCCGCTGCCGACGCTCCTATCGACACCGCCGAGGTCGCTGCCTCCGATATGACCCGGGTGTTCGCCTCGCCGCTGGCCCGTCGTCGTGCCCGCGAACTCGGCATCGACGTCACCGGACTGAACGGCAGCGGTCCGGGAGGCCGAATCATCCGCTCTGACGTCGAGACCGCGGCCGAGACCGCGGCCGAGACCGCGGCCGAGACCGCTGACAGCGGCTCGGCAAGCGCCCCGAGGTCCGCACAGCCGTCGACCGTTCCCGCGGGAGACGCCGCAGGCACCGGCTATACCGATGTGCCGCTGACCGGCATGCGACGGGCGATCGCTCGCCGTCTCACAGAGTCCAAGTCCACCGTTCCCCACTTCTACCTCACCGGCGACATCCGCATGGATGCCCTGCTCGACTTCCGGAAGCAGATCAACGTCTCCCTGGAAAGGCAGGGGATCAAGGCGACGATCAACGACCTCGTCCTCAAAGCTCTCGGTCATGCCCTGCGCGAAGTGCCCGAGGCGAATGCGATCTGGAACGAGAACTCCATCCGGACGTTCGACTCCGTGGACATCTCCATGGCGATCGCCACCGAGGGCGGCCTGCTGACCCCAGTCGTCCGTGATGTCACCAACCTGTCGATGGCCGCCCTGTGCCGCACGACCCAGGACCTCAAGGTCCGTGCCGGTGAGAAGGCCATACGACAGCAGGAGCTCGAAGGCGGTTCCTTCAGCCTCTCCAATCTCGGGATGTTCGGCACGCGTGAGTTCTCCGCGATCCTCAACCCGCCGCAGGCAGGCATCCTCGCCGTGGGAGCCACCGAGCAGAGAGCCGTCGTCAGCGACGGCGAACTCGCCGTCGCTTCGATGATGACCGTGACCTTCTCCGCTGATCACCGGGTCATCGACGGCGCCGTTGCGGGCAGACTCCTGACCTCACTTCGGGATGCCCTCGAAGACCCGATGAGCCTGGTGCTCTGACCTCACCGAGGGCAGAGACCGCATGCAAACACAGATCGAAGGAGATTGATGGAAATGAGTTCCACAGACAGCGCACCCGTGCTCGCCGTGACCGGAGGCGCCTCGGGAATCGGCTGGGCCACCGTCGAAGCATGGTGTCGCGACGGCGGCGCTGCAGTCATCCTCGACTTCTCCCGGGAGAAGCTCGACGCTGCACTGGCGGGGGCGCCCTCGGACTGGTCCCTGCGGGGAATCATCGTCGATGTCACCGACCGTGCCGCTGTCGACGACGCATTCGCATCGATCGCGGAGACTGAACAGCGGCTCGACGCGCTCGTCAACTGCGCCGGCAACGCCAAGCCCGTGCCGAGCGCCGAGATGAGCGACTCGGACTGGGAAGCCCTCCTCGAAGTGCACCTCACCGGGACGATGCGTGCCTGCCGTGCCGCCCACTCACTGCTCAAGAACGGCGGCGGAGCGATCGTCAACATCTCCTCGGTGGCAGGAGTGGCGGGCATGCCGAAACGCGCCAGCTACAACACCGTCAAACACGGCCTGATCGGATTGACGAAGAGCCTGGCAGTGGAATGGGCGTCCGACGGCATCCGAGTCAACGCAATCGGACCGGGATACACCTGGACTCCATTCAACGCCGCGCTCGAAGAGCAGGGCCTGCTCGACCCCGCTCCGATCACCAAGCGGATCCCGCTGAACCGGTGGGCACAGCCGGAGGAGATCGCGGCCGGCATCACTTTCCTCGCCGGGCCCAAAGCATCCTTCGTCACCGGCCACACCCTCATGGTCGACGGCGGAATGACCATCGACGGCAACTGGTACGAGTGACCGCAGCCCCGGGACGCCCTCGCTGAAGGCGACTCCGGCATCTTCTGAACGAAAGGCAACAACCATGAACCCATTCGCCCCGGACCTCTTCTCCGGACGACGTGTGCTCATCACCGGCGCCGGGGGAGGAATCGGTTCGAAGAGCGCCGAGTACTTCGCGGCCGCTGGAGCCGAACTTGTCCTCGTCGACCTCGCGCCCGAGATGGTCGAGGCTGTCGCTGCAAAGCTGCCTGAAGGCACCTCGGTCTCTCAGCTCGCGGGCGACCTCACCGACGCCGGCACGCTCGAAGAGCTGCGCCGCCGCGTCGAATCTGCCGGCGGCATCGATCATCTCGTGCTCGCCGCCGGCATCTACACCGCTCATCCGGTCGCGGAGATGAGCGACGAAGACTGGGACCGGACGATGACCATCAACCTCGACAGCAGCTTCAAGCTGACTCGCGCCCTGATCCCGCACATGCGCGAGGGCGGCTCCATCGTCAACTTCGGTTCGATGGCCGGTTCCCGCGGCAGCCGCAATCACGCGCACTACGCGGCCACCAAGGGAGCGATCGTCTCCTTCGGCAGGAGTCTGACCTGGGAACTCGGGGAGCGGAACATCCGTGTCAACGCCGTCGCGCCCGGAATCATCGCGACGCGAATGACCGAAGGGCTCGTCGCCTCCGGCGGTGACGCCCTCCTCGCTGCGACGCCGCTGCATCGGTTCGGACGACCGGAGGAAGTCGCCTCGGCGGTGGTGTTCCTCTGCTCTCCGGCGGCGTCATTCATCAACGGTGACACCCTCCATGTCAACGGCGGGCTGCATATGGCCGGCTGAAGCACCTGATTCGGCCACATGGCCGCCCGGCTTCACCGGACCATGCGGGAAGCCGTCCCGAAGCACACGAATCACATTCGAAGGAGAAGACATGAGTGATACGAACGTTCCAACGCTGGCCGAACTCTTCGGTCCCAACCCACCGACGAACTGGGGCAGATGGGGTGCCGAGGACGAAATCGGAACCCTCAACTACCTCGGCCCGCAGGAGGCGCTCAAGGGCGTCGCTGAGGTGAAGACCGGCGAGAGCTACACCCTGCAGATCCAGATGGGGTGGGACGACGAGCGCGGAGACCCGGTGTGGCCCGGTCGTCCCCAGATCGAACGCAAGAACGTGCGCGATGCCGAAGTGTGGGCGAAGGGAGAGACGGGACTCGACCCCTACCCGGGAGGGCTGACAGACGCCGACGACGTCGCGACCATCGCGCTGCAGGGTTCGACCCAGTACGACGCACTCGGCCACACGTGGTACGACGACCAGATCTGGAACGGCTACGATTCGCAGACGACTGCCGGTGCCCTGTCCAAGGCCTCCATTCTCCCGATCGCCGAGCACGGCATCGTCGGGCGCGGCGTGCTCGTCGACATGGCGCGTCATCGCGGCAAGGACGTCCTCGACAAGGGGGAGACCTTCACCCATGAAGACGTCCTCGCCGCGGCCGAGGCCCAAGGTGTCGAGATCAGACCGCGCGACATTCTCGTCATCCGAACCGGCTTCATCGGCTCCTGGTATTCACGCCAGCCCGAGGAGTTCTTCGCCGACTTCATCGAGCCCGGTCTCACTTACTCGCGGGAGCTCGTCGAGTGGTTCCAGTCGATGGAGATCGCCAATCTGGTGACCGACACCATCGCGAACGAAGTGACCACCGATCCCGAATCCGGAGTGCTGCTGCCTCTGCATGCCGCGTTCCTGCGCAATCTCGGACTGCTCATGACGGAGATGACGATCCTCGACGAGCTTGCCGAGGCCTGCGCCGCGGACGGCCGCTGGTCGTTCCTCTACACGGCTGCTCCTCTCAAGGTCGTCGGAGGTACCGGGGCACCGGTCAATCCAGTCGTCATTCGGTGAATCCGCCCGCCGCCGCAGTGGCATCGTGAGGCAGGCCGCCTCGCACACCGCAGACGCGATACCGCTGCGGCGGCGCTCGAACTCCGCCTCGAGACCGGTTCCCTCCCATCCGCTCTTCACGAAAGGCCCGCCTTGTCCTCATCAACCACCGCTGCCGCAGCACCCGATGCTGCGGCCCAGCGCAGGAACGCTCGCAACGCTGCGACTTCGGGGTTCGTCGGAACCGCACTCGAATACTACGACTTCTACATCTTCGCCACTGCTGCCGCCCTCTATCTGCAGCCTCTCTTCTTCCCCAGCGAGGGAGGACTCGGGCAGATCATGGCGCTCGCCACCGTCGGTGTCTCCTATGTTGCCCGCCCTGCCGGCGCGATCATCTGGGGATGGCTCGGCGACGTCCTCGGACGCAAGACCGCGCTGATGGCCTGCATCGTGCTCATGGGTGCCTCGACATTCATCATCGGTCTGGTCCCCGCATACTCGACCATCGGAATCTGGGCACCGATCCTGATCGTCCTCATGCGACTGCTGCAAGGCCTCTCCGCCGGCGGAGAGTCACCAGGGTCAGCTTCGCTGTCGATGGAGACGGCGCCGGAGAATCGCCGCGGCTTCTACGCCAGCTGGACGATCGCAGGTGCGACCGCAGGCCTCGTCCTCTCCTCTGCCGTGTTCATCCCGCTGAATCTGCTTCCGCAGGAATTCATGCTGAGCATCGGCTGGCGGATCCCGTTCCTGCTGAGCATCGTCGTCACCGTCATCACCATCTACATGCGAGCACGCTTGCAAGAACCCGAGATCTTCGAGGAGGCGAAGGAGAACGACGAGACGGTCAAGGTTCCGCTGTTCCATCTGATCAAGCACTACCCGCTGCAGATGCTCCGAGTGGCGGGAATGGCTCTGTTCCTCCTCATGGTCGGCCTCTTCAGCACCTTCTCCTTGGCGTACGGCACCCAGGTCGCAGGAGTCTCCAGCAGCGAGATGCTCGCGCTGATCACAGTGTCGAACCTCGGCACCCTATTCATGATCCCGTTCCTCGGGCACCTCTCGGACAGGATCGGACGCAAACCCGTCTTCATCTCGGGCTGCATCGGAATGATCGTGCTCACCTTCGCCTACCTCGGCGCCCTGTCCCATGCCGCTCCGGGGCACACGGGTCTCGTCTGGGTGCTGGGAATCCTGCTCATGTCCTTCGCCTATGCTGCGGCCAACGGGATCTATCCCGTCTATTTCCCGGAGCAGTTCCCCGCGAACATCCGCTACAGCGGAATGGCCATCAGTCTCATGCTCGGCCTGGTCCTCGGCGGATTCTCGCCAGCGATCGCCCAGACGATCAACGGCGCTGACAACAACTGGGTCGGCGTCGCGCTCTTTGCCGCTGCCGGAATCGCTGTCTCAGCGATCTGTGCTGCATTCAGCCCCGAAACCGCGAAGACGCCGACAGCGGAACTCGGTCTGAAACGCAACTGACATTCTCAGACCGTCGGCAATGGCCTACTCGTGCAATCCGGCCAGGCGGGAACCGAACTGGGCGAGCAGGCTCGTGCGCTTCGCTCCGGTGATGCGCTCCCACTCGTCGGCGATGCCGAAGATCCGATACATCGACCGGATGCCCAGCCACCTGATCGGTTCCGGCTCCCACTGCCCGGAGAAGTGATCGTTCCACGGCAGCCCGGTCAGCGGGGTCGCTTCCCCCGATGCACGGTCGAGCAGGGTCTTCGCGGCCAGATGCGTGGCCGTCACCCCGTGCCCGGCATAGCCGCGGGCCACGCCGATCCGCTGCTCGGGGTCGAAGAAGATCCCGGCGCACCAATCCCGTGTCACACCGAGGGCCCCGCGCCAGGCGTGGGCGATGTCGAATTCGAGGTCCGGGAAGAGCGAGGACAGGCGGGTGCGCAGCAGTTCGACAACCTCGGCGGGGACCTCGCCGTCCCCGGGCAGACCGGACCGATACGCATAGGGCGCCCCGCGTCCGCCGAGTGCGATGCGATCATCGGCGGTGCGCTGAGCGTAGATGAAGGTGTGGGCGGTGTCGCCGAGGCATTCGCGGCCTGCCCACCCGATGTCCTCCCACGCTTCGGCCGGCAGCGGTTCGGTTGCGATCATCGAGGAGAAGACCGGAATCACCTGTCTGCCTTCGAGCCCGGGCAGGTTGCCGCTGACGGTGTCCGAGTAGCCCTCGAGGCAGACGAAGATCGTCTCCCCACGCACCGGTCCGCGGTTCGTCGCGACGACGCCCTTGCCGATATGGCCCGCCGAGGTGTCCTCGCAGATCGTCACCCCTTGATCGCGCAGCACTCGGGCCAGGCCGCGGCTGAGCAGGGCCGGGTCGACGGCGGCGGTGCCGGGGAAGTGGATGCTGCCCTGTGCCTGGTCGACGTTGATGTGTGCTCGGGTCTCCTCCGCGTCGAGGAACTGCATGTCCTCGGGGCCGTAGCCGAACTGCGCATTGCCCTCGAAGAGCTCGCGCAAGCGGGACATTCCGGCTTCCGACTGGGCGACGTCGATATGGCCGCCGCGCACCTGGTGGGCGTCGATGCCCTCGGTCTCACACACCTCGAGGACCTCGTCGATCGAATCGAAGAGAGCGGACTGGAACGCACGTACGCTCGCGATCCCGTCGAGCCCCGCGGACGCGACCGGCCCGGTCGGGTCGGACTTGAGGACGCGGTCGACGGCCTCGGCGTACTTGGCCCTGTTGCCCGGCAACAGGGTCGACAGCCACCCGCCGTTGCGCCCCGAAGCGCCATAGCCGATGTGCCTGGCCTCGATGATCGTGATCTCCCAATCGGGGTGTGCCCGGCGGGCGCAGTAGGCCGACCACAGGCCGGTCAGTCCGCCGCCGACGATGACGAGATCCTGCTTCTCGGCCGGCAGTGGGGAGGGGGTGAGGGGTTCGGCCGGCGAGGCTGCCAGCCAGTGTGAGGCTTCACCGTTGAAGTAGGGCATGGATCAACTCCTGGTCATCGACGCGTGCGGGTCATCAGCGCGTACGGAATCAGTTCTATCTCACGCCAGGAGCGAAGTAAATGGTTGTTCCCGAACGTATTGCCTGCTGGAACCGCCGACGGCAGGTTCTGAATACGCGGCCTTGTTCGCCGAACCGGAGACTGTCTGGCTACACTGATCGCATGAGTGCAATGGAGCCGATCGACACCCGTGGATTCCCTCTCGACCACGAACCCATCGAGGACTGGCAGGCAATCGATGCGGCCGCCTCGGCGGGGGAGGCCGACGACGCGACGACCACCGCCTTCGCCGATCTCGGCACGATCGCCGGAGCCGACTACGGACTGTGGGAGATGAGCGCCGGGGCGATGCGCGACGTCGAAGGCGAGGAGGTCTTCCTCGTCGTCTCCGGGACCGGTCGGATCGAGTTCGACGAGCCGACCCGAGCTGATATCGCGCTGGCGCCGGGAACGCTGGTCCGCCTCGAGGACGGGATGAAGACCCGCTGGTTCATCGACGAGGCACCCTTGCGAAAGCTCTTCATCGCCCCACACGAGGACTGAGCCCGCACGAAGACCAAACCCGCACGAAAACCGAACCCGCACACAGACCGAGCCCACACGAGGACTGAGAGAGGGAGCATCATGGCACGGACAATCGTCGTCACCGGAGCGGCATCGGGAATCGGGGAGGCGACCGCCGCCATCCTCGAACGCCAGGGGGACACCGTCATCCGCGTCGACCTCGAACGCGGAGACGTCACCGGCGACCTGGGCGACCGGGACTCCATCGCACAGGTCGCGCAGAAGATCGCCGAGATCAGCAGCGGACGGATCGACGGACTCGTGGCCAATGCCGGCGTCTCCTCGCCGACCCCGCTGTCGCCGAAGATCAACTGCATCGGCACCGTCCGGCTCATCGAAGCGATGCGTCCGCTGCTCGTCGAATCCGACGCCCCGCGGATCAGCGTGACCACCTCGGCGGCGACGCTGCAAGGAAACGACGAGACGCTCGTCGATCTTCTGCTGGCCGGAGACGCCGAGGCGGCCCTGTCCCGCGGTGCCGAACTGGCAGACCAAGGGCCCGAGGTCGGCTATGCGAACTACTCGAGTTCGAAACGGGCGATCTCGCGGTGGATCCGCCGAGTCGCGCCCACCGGTGACTACGCCGGGCTGGGGATCGGCATCAACGGGGTCGGACCCGGCCAGGTGCGCACCGCGATGACGAAGGAGCTCTTCGCCTCCGAAGAGGGACGGAAGCAGGCCGCGACGGCCATGCCCACGCCCTTCAACGGCCCCGCCGACGCCGAGGACATCGGGGCGGTGCACGCCTTCCTCGTCTCCGCCGCGAACTCACGCATGACCGGGCAGATCATCTTCGTCGACGGCGGGTTCGACGCCCTCAGCCGCGGCGACGACATCTGGGACTGAACCGGAATCCCGAACCCGGGCTAGACTCGAAAGACAGCTGCCTTGGGTGAAAGGGATCAGCGATGATCGACCTGTCCTTCCCGCGCGACTTGGTGATGATCGGCGCGGTGTTCGGCCTCGCTGCGTTCATCTGGTCCGGATGGGCGCAGGAGGCCCCACCGGATCGAGCCGTCTTCCGGATCATCCTCGGCGGACTCTCGGCGGCCGGGCTCGCCCTGGCGATGCCGAGCATCTTCCTGGCCATCGGCAATTGGTCCGAACCGAGTGCGATCGCCACGGGCACGACCGCGTTCACGATCTACATCGTCGTGGTCTGGGCGGAGATCATCGCGGCCGCCGTGCTCAGCTTCTTCGCCCTCCGGTCCGGCCACGCCGAGGCGGTCGCCCCGCTCATCCTCGCGATCGTCGGCATCCACTTCTTCGCGCTCGCCGTTGTCTTCGCCCAGCCGGTCCTCCACCTCGCGGGGGCGCTCATCACGCTCATCGCGATCATTGCGTTCTTCCTCCCGCGCAGCCTCGCCGCGCCGAGCTTCTGGTGCGGTGTCCTCGGCGCCCCTGTGCTGCTGGCCATCGGGCTGTGGTGCCTGCTGGCCGGACGCGCAGCTCTGGCCGTGGACTGACCGGCCTGATCGCTCGGCTGCGGGCAGAGACGGCTCAGGCCAGGGACATGAAGAGCTTCTGCAGCTCTTCGGGTTTGATCCCTTCGGGATTGTCCGGATCGGCCAGGCACTCTTCGAGGGCCGTGGAGATCACGAGGAACCCTGCCCGATCCAGGGCCTTGGACACGGCCGACAGGCGCTGGACCACCGTCCGGCATCCGGCGTCCTCCTCGACGGCGCGAGTGACAGCGGCCAGCTGTCCTTCCGCGCGCCGCAGACGGTTGACGATCGCCCGCTTCGCTTCGGCAGTGCTCGCGGCATCCTGACTCGCCGCAATCTGGTCATCCATTCGATTCTCCTCCTCAACGCTGGTGTTGACATCGCTGGCGGACAACCCGCTACAATCATCAGCATACCCCATAGGGTATATATATTGATGAATTCGAGAGAAGAAGGTCGATCATGTGTCGAGCGACTCGCTGCAGCACCTGCGGAAAAACCACCTGGGCCGGATGCGGCCAGCACATCGCGCAAGTCAAGGCCGAAGTCCCCGCTGGCCAGTGGTGCAACGGCAAGCATTCGCAGGCCGAGCAGGATGCTGCGCGGGCGCAGCGACCGGGATTCTTCTCCCGCCTGTTCGGACGGTGAGCCGGCTCCGCATGGCCGGAGCTGAGGCAGTCGGAAGAGGCAATCGATGATCGCGGCGCTCGGCTTCGGTCTGATCGTCGGGGCCCTGCTCGGGCTCGTCGGCGGCGGAGGCTCGATCCTCGCAGTTCCGGCGCTCGTCTACGGGGTCGGTCTGTCGATGTCCGACGCCGTGCCCAGTTCACTCATCGTCGTCGGCGCCTCCTCGGCGGTGGCCGTCCTGCCGCGCATGCGTCGCGACGTCGACTGGCGACTGGCCCTGACGATCGGCGTCTCGGGCGCACTCACCGCCGTCGTCGGTACGGCGGTCAACTCCCACCTGAGCCAGCCCGTGCTGTTGCTCGTCTTCGCCGCGATCATGGTCCTGGCCGGGGTGCGGATGCTCCTGCCCTCCGGCGGCTCCGCCGGCGCCGATGAGGAAGCGCCGACCTGGCGGAAGCTGCTTCCGAAGGCAATCGGAACCGGACTCGTCGTCGGCTTTCTCACCGGCCTCCTCGGTGTCGGGGGAGGCTTTCTCATCGTTCCGGCCTTGACGCTCATCCTCGGGGTGCCGATGTCGGTGGCCGTGGGCACCTCCCTGGTCGTCATCGTCATCAACTCCCTGGGAGGCTTCCTCTCCCACCTCGGTGACCTCAGTCTCGATTGGGGGCCGACTCTGGTCTTCGCCGCAGCCGCGATGGTCGCCTCGCTGGTCGCGGGACGCTTGGGGCGGTCGCTGTCGAACACAGTGCTCAAGCGCGGATTCGCAGTTCTCGTCCTCGTCGTTGCGGCCTTCGTCGCCGTCAGCACTCTGGTGACGTGGTGAGGATTCTGCACTCGGCCGGGCTCTCGACGCGCAGGGCCAGCTCGGCGAGGCTCTCGACGCACAGCGGAATATACCCGCAGGGGTATGTGTTGAATCTTTTCAAGAACCGATGTCAATCTGGTCGACCGATAGTGGGCCGCAGGCCCGAACGCAGCATCGACCGGGGAAAGTGAGAAGACCTATGCTTCTCGAACGCATCTACGACGAAGACCTGGCACAGGCGAGCTACTTCATCGGCTGCCAGGCGAACGGCACTGCGCTCGTCGTCGACCCGCGACGCGATGTCGGTGTCTACCTCGACCTCGCCGCGAAGAACGACATGACGATCACCGCAGTGACCGAAACGCACGTCCACGCCGACTATCTGTCGGGAACCCGCGAACTGGCCGCAGCCACTGACGCGCAGATCTACGTCTCCGGGGAGGGCGGAGACGAATGGCAGTACGCCTTCGAGGGAACACGGCTGCGTGACGGAGACGAGTTCAGCCTCGGCAACATCGTGATCACGGCGATGCACACGCCCGGGCACACTCCCGAGCATCTGTCGTACCTCGTCACCGACGGCGCATTTGCCGACCAGCCGGGATTCGTCCTCACCGGTGACTTCGTCTTCGTCGGCGACACCGGTCGCCCCGACCTGCTCGATGAGGCGATGGGAGCCGAAGACACCCGCTATGAGGGCGCGCGCCAACTCTTCGCCAGTCTGCGCGACAAATTCCTCGCTCTTCCCGACTACGTTCAGGTCCTGCCCGCTCACGGTGCCGGCAGCGCCTGCGGCAAGGCCCTGGGCGCGGTGCCGACGACGACAGTGGGCTACGAGCGTCTGTTCTCCTGGTGGGGCAAGCATCTGGCCGCCGATGACGAACAGAGCTTCGTCGACGAGCTGCTCGACGGCCAGCCCGACGCCCACGCCTACTTCAGCCGGATGAAGAGGCAGAACGTCGCCGGTCCGGCGATCCTCGGAACGCGCGGGCCGCTGCCCGAGGCGGATACCGCCGATCTGGCGCCCGAGGTCAGCGCCGACTCGGTGACCTTCATCGACACCCGACCCGTCGAGCAGGTCCACGAGGCGAGCGTCGTCAACGCCATCAATCTGCCCAACCCCGGCAAGATCGCCAGTCACGGCGCCTGGGCGATCGACCCCGAGACCGACACCCGGCCGATCTTCGTCCTGGCCGACGATCAGGACGCGGCAGAAGACATCCGCGATCGCCTTCTGCGTGTGGGCATCGACGAAGTCAGCAGCTTTGTCACAGGCATCGACGGGCTGCCGACGACAGTCCCGCAGGTCGTGCGCCCCGAAGACCTCGACAGCTTCGACGCCGCTGGTGTGGTCGATGTGCGGAACAAGACCGAGCACGCCGACGGGCACGTTCCCGGCTCCCAGCAACTCAGCGCCGGACGTGTCCTGTGGCACCAGGACGAGCTGCCCCACTCAGGCACATTCGTCACCTACTGCCAGACCGGCGTGCGCAATTCGGTCGCGGCGAGCACGCTGCGACGGGCCGGGCATGACGTCGCCGAACTCGACGGCAGCTATGCGGCCTGGAGCGCCTGGAAGAACTCCTGAGCCCGCTCGGGCGCATCGGCCGACCCCGGGTCTGCCGGCCCCGCGGCGAGAGGTACGCTGCGGGGCCGGTCGCCTGTGCGGAGTTGGCGACCAGTCCGGCCGCTGATCGGCCGGTGACTCTGTCGGTGCACCACGAAGTCCCCTAAGGTGTGGGATAAGGCCGTCTCGGCCGACGAGGTCCGCCTCTGAACCCAATGCAGGAGACCCTTGTGAACCCTGCGCCGGGATCGCTGTCGGACCCCGCACGCCCGCGCATTCGAAGGAGCCGACAATGAAGACTGCTCGCCGCTTGGACAACCTCGGCACCGAGACCGCGTTCCGAGTTGCCCAGGCCGCCGCCGAGTGGAAGGCGCAGGGGAACGAGGTCTTCCCGTTCCACCTCGGCGATCTCAATTTTCCCATGGCCGGCCACATCGTCGAGGCGATCGAGCAGGCCATCCGCGACGGCAAGACCGGCTACTGTCCCGGTCCCGGCGTCCCTGAGCTGCGCGAGGCCCTGGCCGATGACATCGGTTCGCGGCGCGGCATCACGATCGACCCCGCCGAGGTGGTCGTGACCACCGGGGGCAAACCCGTGATCACGAAGTTCCTCCAAGCCGTCATGGACCCCGGCGATGGTGTGCTCTATCCGAATCCCGGGTTCCCGATCTACGAATCCCAGATCGAATACCTCGGCGGAACCGCGCTGCCCTACCGATACGTGCCGACCGAGGGCGGCTTCGCCATCGACCTCGACCATCTGCGGGCCTCGATCGACGAGAACACGACGGCGATCATCTACAACGACCTGCAGAACCCGATCTCGGCCGAGTCGACTCCGGCCGAGCGCGAAGCCGTGGCCGCCATCGCGCAGGAATTCGACCTGTGGGTGCTCTCCGATGAAGCCTATTTCGAGATGCGCTACAAGGGGCGCTCGCAGTCCATCGCCGCGCTGCCGGGAATGGCCGAGCGGACCGTCATCCTCTACACGTTCTCGAAGAAGTACGCGATGACCGGATCCAGGCTCGGGTGCGCGGTGGCTCCGAAAGCCGTCGCCGAGGCGATCTCGACGATGAACACCAACGACGAATCCTGCACCAACCAGTACGTGCAGTGGGCGGGCATCGCGGCGCTGCGCGGACCGCAGGGGCCGGTGGGGCAGATGCTCGAAATGCTGCGCAAGCGGCGCGACGCCACCTGCCGCCTGATCAACGAGATCCCCGGCATGAGTGTGGCCACCCCGGGTTCGACGTTCTACGTCTTCCCCGACGTCACCGAGGCGATGGCCGCCAAGGGGATCTCGACCTTGGCGGATTTCTCCACCGAGGCGCTGCACGCCACAGGAGTCTCCTTCTGCACGCGTGAGCACTTCGGGGCCCCGCAGCCGGGGGAGGAGAGGTCGTATATCCGTCTGGCCTACTCGGGCATCGACGAGTCCGCGATCACGACCGGTCTCGGCCGGCTCAAGGAGTGGATCGAGAGCTGAGCGGGGCCGCCTCGGCGAGGTGGGTCGCAGGCCCGGTTACCGAAGAGTCAGATTTGACTTGGACGTGAAAAGGGAAGAGGGTGATCAGGATTACATTTTCTGGAAAATGTGATCCACGATACGAAAAAGATAAGAGGTTCGACGCGTAGCCGCAGCGACGTAGGTGAGTCTGAGCCCCTTGCTGAGAAACCCTCCTGGAAAGTTCTATCGATGACACAGAAGTCCACGAAACGCCGTCTCAACTCGCTTCCGCCGGATTCCGACCGGCCCGAGGATTCCTGGCTGCCGCTGCCGCAGCAGTTCGCCTACGGCCTGCAGCACGTGCTCACCATGTACGGCGGAATCATCGCCGTGCCCATCATCATCGGCGGGGCGGCCGGTCTCTCCCCCGCCGAAAGCGGACAGATGGTCACGGCAAGCCTGTTCGTCGGCGGCCTCGCCACACTCATCCAGAGCATCGGCTTCGGCTTCATCGGTTCAAAGCTTCCCCTCATCCAAGGCGTGTCATTCGCCGGCGTCGCCACCATGCTGGCCATCCTGCAGGGTGGCGGGACCGTCAACTCGATCTTCGGCTCGATCATCGTCGCCAGCATCATCGGCTTCGTCATCGCCCCCTTCTTCGCCAAGATCATCCGGTTCTTCCCGCCGGTGGTCACCGGAGTGGTGATCACCTCCATCGGCCTCACCCTCATCCCCACCGCAGCTGATTGGGCGATGGGCGGGGACGAAGAAGCAGCCGGATACGGCTCGATCAGCAATATCCTCTTGGCGTTCATCACCTTCGGCATCATCCTTCTGCTCAGCAAGGTCGGATCCGCAACGATCTCCCGACTGTCCATACTCATCGGCCTCGTCCTCGGCACCGCGATCGGAGCGCTGATGGGCAAAGCCGATTTCTCAGAGATCGGCTCCTCCGCCCCCGTGGCTCTGCCGGCGCTTCTGCCGTTCGGGGTGCCGACTTTCGACATCGCATCAATCCTGTCGATGCTCATCGTCATCCTCGTCATCAAAACCGAAACCGCAGCCGATATCATCGCCGTCGGCGAGATCGTCGGAACTCCGGTGAACTCGAAGCGAGTGGCCAACGGCCTGCGGGCGGACATGCTGTCCTCGACCATCGCCCCGTTCTTCGGTTCGTTCACTCAGTCGGCATTCGCGCAGAATGTGGGACTGGTCGCCCTGTCGGGGATCACGTCCCGATTCGTCGTCTCGGCCGGTGGCGTCATCCTCGTCGCACTCGGACTCATCCCATTCCTCGGCGAGGTCGTCGCCGCTGTGCCGATGCCCGTGCTCGGCGGTGCAGGCTTCATCCTCTTCGGAACCGTGACAGGATCGGGCATTCGCAGCCTGAAGACGGTGAGCTTCGAAGGGAATATGAATCTCATCATCGTCTCGTCCTCACTCGCCTTCGCGATGCTGCCGGTGATGAAGCCGGACGTCTACGATGCATTCCCGAACTGGTTCCAAGTGGTGTTCCATTCCGGCATCTCCTCGGCGGCGATCATGGCTGTCCTGCTCAATCTGCTGTTCAACGAGTTCACTGCCGGCAATTCGAAGGACCCCTCGGTATTCGCGGCGAAACCGATCCGGTACCTCACTCCGACCAATCTCAAGGACCTTCGTGAGGGCGACTGCTTCATCGACGGCAAATTCGTCGACTGCGACGGAGAAGAGATCCCTGTCATCCCCGATGAGAAGGAAGACGTCGTCAGAACAGCGATCGAGAACGGCGATATCGCACATACTTCCCAGATCAAGCTCGTCGTCGAAGACGGGGAGTCCCCAGATTTCGCGCCGTCTTCGGACCATGCATCGGAAGCCGACGACAATGCGTCGCAGGCACCCTCTGTGAGCACCACGGACCATCCCGAAGGAGCCGCGCGATCGGAGGCGGAGCGGGGCTGAATTCCGTCCGTGACCCGATCCGGGTGAAGGACGGTCTGGCCGGATTCCACGGTCTGGCCGCATCTGATCCAGGTGATGGACTGCCCCGGATCCCTCATGGTCCAGGTGATGGCGGTCGTGGGGGAGCCGCCTCGGCGAGGGTGAGCCTCAGGATTCGGCCGGCTGCGGTTCACGTCCCTTGATGAACGGTGATTCCTCGGGTTCGGGGTGGCGCTTCCACTGCACGAGCATGATGGCCACGCCCAGCGCCACGGCTCCGATCGCGCCCCAGACGTTCGTGCGCAGACCGAGGATGACGAAGCTGGGGTCGAGGCGGATGGACTCCCAGACGATGCGGCCGGCGCCGTACCACATGAGGTAGACGGCGAAGAGTCGTCCCCACTGGAAGAAGATGTGGCGAGAGAGGTAGAGCAGGACCAGGGCGCCGAGGCTGTTCCAGATGACCTCGTAGAGGAACGTCGGGTGGAACAGAGTGCCCGGGGGAGTGCCGAGCGGGATCGCCGGATTGCCCGGATCGATCTCGAGCCCCCAGGGCAGGGTGGTCGGCAGGCCGAAGAGCTCCTGGTTGAACCAGTTGCCGAAGCGTCCGCATGCCTGGGCGAGGATGAGGCCGGGAGCGAGGGCATCGAGCAGCGTCGTGAGCTTGAGGCCGAGCCGGCGGCACATGATCCAAGCGCCCAGGGTGCCGCCGATGAGCGAACCGAAGATCGCGATGCCTCCCTCCCAGATCGCCCACACGGATCCGGGTTCGAAGGGGTTCCACGGGTTGCGGCCAGGGCCGAAGTAGTCCGTGTAGTGCGTGATGACGTGGTAGATGCGGGCGAAGACGATGGCCATCGGCACGGCCAGGGTCGCGATGTCGAGCACCTGCCAGTCCTCGACTCCGCGTGCGGTCAGACGGCGATTGGTCAGGACGATCGCGATGATGATGCCCACGAGGATGCACAGCGCATAGAAGTGGATCGTCAGCGGGCCGAGCTGGAAGCTCGAGATGCTCGGACTCGGGATCGCCGCCGAGATGTCGTGCGGCAGGGCGGTGTCGGCGAGCGTTGCGCTCGTGGGAACTGCAGGCATGGACTCAGTCTATTTGCGACGACTGAGAATCCCTTATGCAGTCGCCAGCCCGCCGTCCGCCGTCCCTTCCGCGCGGAGGCTCCGGCGGTGACGCAGTCGGATCCGCAGCCGGTGGCCGGCCTCGACCAGAGCGAAGCCGATGACGAGCACCCCGAGGGTGACCAGACCGTACTCCAAGGGGAACGTGCCCGGGGAGAACGCCGGGTCGCTGCCTCCTTCGAGGCTGGCCAGCAACAGGTACAGAGTCTGGAAGACGAACGCCCACAGATAGGCGACGGCATAGATGAGATGGGCGGCCAACCTCGAGCGGAGCAGGCAGCCGAGCCAGAAGGCCCCGAGTGCGGTGATGATGGCGACCATGATGATCATTTCCTTAAGAGAGGTGGTGAATTGAGCAGGGACATTCCCGGTCCGGACAGGTGCGGCAGCGCGGCTTCGGTGCGGCCCGTGACGAGCAGGAGCAGATCGCCGAGGCGGCCCTCGACTGGTGCGCCCGATCCGACGATGAGGTCTGCGTCCGTGGCGGTGAGCCGGATGCCGCGCAGGCGTCGTCGTGCGTGGAAGGGCCAGCCCATCGACCAGGCGTGGTGGAGCGCGGCGAGGCCCGCGGACGTGGGGATGGCACGAGTCATTCCCAAAGGGCGGACGATGTCCTGACCGTGGACGAGCACATCGAGCAGCGCATTGTCCGGGCTGGTCAGCGGCGGCAGATGCCGGGATGCGGCGGTGCGCCTGAGCTCGGCGATGATCTCCTCGGTGGGGAAGCGTGCGTAGGCGCGGGCGATGTCCCGGCCGAAGGCCCAGATGTCGCCGCGGGAGCGGATGAGGCCGACCATGATCTGTCCCAATGTGGGCGCGGTCGGTGTCATGGCCAAGTGCGCTGTTACGTCCCGCACGCTCCATTCGGAGCACAGGGACTGGGTCGTCCACTGCTCGGGAGTGAGTTCGGTGAGTGTCTCGGCGAGATCGAGCCGCTCGGCTTCCACGGTGGACCACAGTGCATCGTCCATGATGCTTTCTCCTCTGTGAAGGGCGTTCCGTCTGTGCAGGATGGACCGTCTGTGTGAGACGGCCCGTCTGCGTGGGGCGGACCGGTTCAGGGTTCGAGTGATCGGTGAGGGCGGTGGAATGAACAATAGTAGTCAGATAGTCTGACTATTATAAGAGCCGCCGTAAAGCGGCACAAGAGCTGTTTCGAGCAGTGGGGGAATGCTGATGGGTGAACAGAGCGCGCAGTCGGGTTCAGACCGGCAGTCCCGTCCGAGCGGGCAGCCGAGCCTCGGGATGCTGGCCTTCCTCGCCTACCGGCAAACGGAGATGCGGTCGATGACCGCCGTCGAAGCAGCCGGGTACACGATCACCCTGTCGCAGGCACGGCTGTTCGAGCGAGTGAGCCCCGAGGGTTCACGACTGACCGAGCTCGCTGAGTCTGCGCAGCTGACGAAGCAGAGTGCTGCCTACCTCGTCGACGAACTCATCACAGGTGGCTTCTTGCGACGTTCGCCCGACCCCGAGGACGGGCGTGCCAAGCTCATCACCATCACTGACCGAGGGTATGAGGTCATCGCTGTTGCCCGTCGGTCGGAGGCCGAGGTTGAAGATGAATGGAGGAGCCAACTCGGGGACGGATCATTCGATACGCTGCGCCGGCTGCTCGCCGACCTGAGCGAAGTCACGGATCCTTTTCGGTGACGGCGTGCAGGCTCGCGCTGTGAGGGCGACTGGCCATATTTCGTACAGGCTTCAGTGCGCGTCTGCGTCATTTCGCGTCTCATGCATCTGCTCGCGTCCTGAAACATGGACCAAATATGGTCGGCAGGGCGGCGGCCGTGGGCTCAGACTGCGGTACGGACGCCGATTGTAGGTGTGGGCGCAGATTGTGCCCTGCGTGCTCACCCGAGATGAAGACACAGCGATGCCATTGAGCCACCGAGCAGGGCTATGTGCCGAAGAGACCGTCGATGATGTCGTCGGTGATGAACCGTGAGTGCAGGATGAGAGCGCGAGCGGGGTCGATGCTCTCTGGCGGGCGCCAGGCCGGCCGCCCGTCAGTGAGCATGAGGACTTCCCAGTCGGAGCGGTCCATGAGGTGGTGGTGATAGGAACAGAGCAGGCACATGTTGTTGATGTCGGTCTCACCGCCCCTGGCGTACGGCACGACATGGTTCACGTCGCACCATCCCGCTGGTGCGTCGCATCCGGGGAACACACATCCGCGATCCCGGGCGGTGACGATCGCGGTCTGCTTCTTATTGGCGAAGCGCTGATCCGTGCAGACTTCCACCGTGCGAGCCTTTTCGTCCATCAAGTGGAAGAAGACCGTGCCATTGAGACCGCGACGGGTGATGTCGCCCATCGGGAATCGGGCACCGGAGCCTGTGGTGGCTTCACCGGTGCCGTCGGCGACATCAGACGCCTTGGCTGTGACGACGAGAGCATAAGGTGAACCCTTGGCAGCTTCCTTCATGCTGATGCGCGAGATGAGAGTAGCAAAACGCTCGTAGATCCAGATCCTCGCGCCGGGCTGCTCGCTCATGAGATCAACGGCCGCACCATCGGCGCGGACACCGTGACCGGCAGGAATGGAACGGTCGGAATCGGCCCTATCGGCCTCGGCCTCACCGGCAGCCTCGACGACGGCCCACGGGGGTGCATCGAAACGGTCTCCGGCGAGTACGGCGTCGATCGGTTCGAACCGTTCCTCGCCGCGAGCCTGACCGACTCCGGCGTTCGGGGCGAATGCTGGAGCGTCTTCGCCCTCGGCAACGGCCGCTGCGGCGTTCGTGGGCCCTGCTCCCGCTGTGCTCGATGTATTGCCTTTGCCGGATTGGATCCGCGATGTCAGCAGCCCATGAAGTTCGGATCCCGCTACGGGATCGAGGACGCCCTCCAGCCTCCAGTCACCGTTGCGTTTGGGACGGGCGGTGACGAAATAGGCGGAACGATCGCTGGGGTCGAGCGGCTCCGCACCGTCGGGGTCGATAAGAGCGAGCATCCGACGGAAGATGTCGCGGAGCTCGCTGACAGTCACCGACGCCGCGTACTTCACGAGGTCGGATTCCACTCGGGATTTCGTCTCCTGGTCCACCCACGCTGGCAGCGCCTTGAGGCAGTCTTCGATGACAGTGAGATGCTCGGCCGGCAGGGTGCCGAGGTGGAGCTGCTCGGCAACGAGTGGGTGCTCGGGCTCGAGCGGTTGGCCATCGAGGGCGACACGTCCCCCAAGATTCTCTGCCAGCTTTGCGCGGCGATTCGCTTCTCGACCCGAGAGATTGAGGCGTTCCTGGATGAGCGCCTTGGTCGACTTGGCGCCACTGTCTGCGGGCGTGCCGACGCGTTCGTAGACGGCCAGCGCCAAAGTGGACAGGGACTCACTGATCCGACGCAGTGCCTCCGCGCCATCGATGACCTGCAGGGCCTCGCTCGGCCCCATCGGCCGGTCGAATGTCCGAAGCGCTCCAACCAGTCCGGTCAGCGAGGCGATCGAGTCAGTGATCTCGGGAGCGGTTGCGGCAAGGTCGTTCCAAGCTGCGTCGGTGAGGATCGGGTGCTGCGAGGCGGGTCGCTGAGAATCGTCTCCAGCCTCGGACTGAGCAGCGACGGGAGCTGTGCCGTTGCTGCTTCCGGTGATCGCGTTCGCAGGCTCGGCGGTTTCGGGCTGCGTGGTTGAGCTGGTCTGCTCATTCGTTTCGAACTGTGCGGTCGGATCTGTGTGTGCAGTCGAATCCGTCTGTGCGTTCGGCTCAGCCTCGGCAGAAATCGCTGGTTCGACGGCTTCGCTCGATTGCTCGCCGTCGGCAGCCGATGTATCGTCGCGTGATTCTTTGTCGTCGGTCGATAGGGCGTCGTCGGTCGGCACAGGGTCAAGGGCGTTGAACATCTCGGCGAGGCAGTGGTCGCTGAGGTCGAGTCCGGCTGACTTGAGCTGTTCTGCCAGAGACGCAGGGCGCGGTGACTCGGCTTCGGGCTGCACGAGTGCGTTGTCCGCGGATTCTTGAGCAGCGCAGGGCGGGAGGTCGGTGAAATCCGCGGGGCTCGAATTGATCGGCGGCCTTCTGCTCGCTCCGCTGCGCGAGTCAGCGGCGGCACGACGGTCGCGCTTTCCTGACTTGCGTCGCTTGCGGTCGGGGGTGAAGGTCATCGCTGGCGAGTTCCGTTCGTCGTTGAAGGTCTCTTGTTCTCATTCTAGACGGTCAAGTTGGATAAAACAATAGAAATTTCGAAAATCATTCGATTCGAAACAGCTTCGTTGGCGTTTGAAGTGCAGATCAAGGCAAATGATTCATTCAGGGTCGATTTGACGGCGACTCTACTCGTCGGCACTGACGCGGATCGATGTCGATTGAAGCGCAGAGCGGATTCTTTGCGACGGAGCGGCCCCACCACCACGGCAGGACTTCATCGCAGCGGTGGGCCGCTCCGTCGCCGAGCCGCGGTCGAGCGATACCGTATGAGCAACGCCCGTTCCGGGCCCGACTGTCGAACTCACGCCGAGGTGATCTCATGAACTCAGCCGCCGAATCCTGGACTCTGTCCGCCACCGAGGCACTCGCGCGGTTCCGTGCCAAGGAACTCTCCCCTGTCGACCATCTCGCTGCGCACATCGGTCGCATCACCGCCGAGGACGAGCGGGTCAATGCGGTCACCGAGGTCGTCGAGGAGGCGGTCACCTCGGCGAAGGAGGCCGAGCGCTTCTGCGCGAATGCCACCGATGACGACCTCGCCGAGGCGGCCGCCACCCGTCCGCTGCTCGGACTGCCCGTGATCGCCAAGGAGAAGCACGCCCTGGCAGGCCGCGAGCTGACTCAAGGCCTCATCCACGAACGCGACACCATCGCCGAGGCGGACGCGGCGATCATCGCCCGCATCCGCGCAGCAGGAGGGGCTATCCATGCCCGCGCGACGTCGCCGGAGTTCAGCTGCGCAACGATCACGCACTCGCCGATGTGGGGTGTGACGCGCAATCCGTGGAACCTCGAGCTGTCGCCGGGCGGGTCGTCGGGCGGATCGGGTGCGGCGCTCGCCGCCGGCTTCGCTCCTCTGGCCACGGCCTCGGATATCGCCGGTTCGACGAGGCTGCCGGCCGGCTTCACCGGCACCGTCGGCTTCAAGGCTCCGTACGGCCGGGTCCCCGGGGCGCAGCCGCTGGCTGCGGACTGGTACCGCGGGGACGGGCCGATGGCGCGCACCGTGGCCGATGCCGCCCTGCTCGCGCGAGTCATGGTCGGGCTCGATGCCAGCGACCATGCGACGATCGATTCATCAGGATTCCTCGACGGCTTCGATGCTGCCTCCGGCGAGGTGGTGGAGGGCCTGCACGGCCGGCGGATCGCGCTGTGTCTGCGGTTGGGGGACTTCCCCGTCGTGGAGGACATCATCGCCAATACCCGCGCGGTCGCCTCGGCGCTCGGATCCGCCGGTGCAATCGTCGAAGAGATCGAGCTGCCATGGACGGCCGAACGGATCTTCGAAACGGCGTTCACTCATTTCGGCAATATCCTCGCCCCGGGGATGCGGGCGGCGACCCGTGGGCACGAGGACACTCTGGCCGACTACACACTGCGGTTCATGGACGACGCCGAGGCTGTGGCAGCGCGACGCTCGCAGTACGACGGTCTCGCGATGGAGGCGCAGATCCAGGCCGAGCTGGCCGCCGCCATGGACGGGTTCGATGTTCTCCTGGCGCCCACCTCGGCGGTGGCGGGGTTGGAAGCCGACGCCAGCTACCTCGACGGGATCACGATCGATGCGACCGGTATCGGCCGGGACGGTTCGGACGGTGACGTCGGAGGGTTGCGCCTCGACCATTACTGGCAGGCGCACATGACGATGCCGTTCAACATCTGCAATCGGGTGCCGATCGTCAATGTGCCCTCGGGTCTCGCCGACTGCGGCATCCCCACCGGCGTGCAGATCATCGCCCATCCCTACGATGACCGGCGGGCCTTCGAGGTCGCCGCCGCGGTCGAGCAGCTGCTGCCGTGGCGGAGGCTCGCGCCGATGTAGAGTCGGGCGAGCCTCCGCGAGAAGCTGCTCAGGCTGCCGACTCGCTCAGAGCCGCCAGCAGCTGTCGAGCGGAGCCTTGCCGGCGAAGGTGCGATCGGTGAAGGCCTCGACTCGGGGCAGCGAGACGACGTAGCCGCCGACGTGTGTGGGTCCGAGATTGTCCTCGAAGGCCACGCGGTTGCCGGCCTTGCACCACGTCGAGGCGAGATCGCGTCCCTGCTCGAACGGGACCACGTCATCGAGTCGGCTGTGGTTGACAAGGACGGGGACGTCGGGGATCGATGACTTCCCCAGGAGCTGCTTGTCGATGATCGGTCGGAACTCTTCGTCGACGAGCTCCTGGAATGAGCTGCCGTCCTTCGTCAGCGTGCTCGTGTCGGTGAAGGCGTGGCTCACAAGAGCCTCCATCGTGCACTGATTCGAGGCGCTCTCCACGGCGTCGAGCCCCTTCTGGTTGAGATGCTCGGAGAGCTCGACTCCGCTCTGTTCGGCGAAGGTGTCGATGCCGTAGAGGAGGAACGCCGTGTATACGCTGGAGAGCTTGGAGACGGTGTCGTACAGGTCTGCTGGGACGGCCCCCGCCGAGGCGGATGCGATGTTGAGATCGGGTGCCCAGTCCTCGGCGAGCTCCATGGCCGAGGCAGTCGATTGGCCGCCCTGTGAATAGCCGCGCAGCTGGAGCTTCGTATCGGCGTCGATGTCGCTTCCCTCGACATTCTGAACCGCTTTGGCCGCGTCGAGCACGGATCGGCCCTCTTCGACGCGATTGAGGTAGTGGTGCGTGCCCTCGGTGCCGAGGCCCATATAGTCGACGACGATCACCGGGTGCTTCGCCGCCAATGCGGAGGTGACAGAGATGCCTTCGTATTCGGTGCCCATGCTCATCTGCCGGCTGGGGGCGCACTTGTCGGCAGTGCCCTGGGTTCCCGGGGAGAGGACGACTGCGTCCTCCGCAGTCCCTGTTGCCCCTTCGGGGGTGAGCAGGGTGGCGGTGGCGGCACGCGCATTGCCCTGCTCATCGGTGGTCTTGTACATGAACGCCGTGGTCTTCGCGTTGTGCTTGATGAGCTTGACCGGGTCGAGGTAGAACGTCGACGGCGACTGCTTGACCACGGCGCCGTTCTCTTCCGGCAGCTGGTCCGGGGTCTTGTAGAAGTCTTCGGGGACGTCATTGGAGGGCAGGTCCTCGAGAGCTGCGGCGTACTCGATGTCGGCAGTGCTGATCTCGTCGGACTTGTCGACGGCGGCGCGCGCTTCTTCGACGCTGATGCCGTCGGGCACATTGCTCTCGTTCAGCGAGCTGGAGCCCTCGGCCTGGCGGTCTTCGACGAGGTCTTCGGCCTCGGCCTCGGTCTGCGGAACGAGTTCGCTCGCCTGTGCCGGCGTCGCGGTCGGGCCGAGGGCAAGTGCGAGGCTGGTCAGGGCCGCGGCTCCGAGTGCGCTGGCCGGCCCGAGCCGGCGGCGCGGGCGGAGGCTGCTGGTTGCAGGCGTGTCTGTGGGAGTGCGCATAGGCATGTGTCCTGTTCTGTCGTGGATCTCTGCATTGAGGTCGTGCGTCTCGTCAGTGAGAAGGTGCTGACAGCGGCGGTGCGGACCAGCGTGACAGGGGTGTCGTCGGCGAGGCCACCCGCGGTGCGGTGCCCGTATGGTGACGGGCGTCACTGATATTACTTGATAGTAAAACCGATTGGTAACCTCGGGGTTTCTTGAGATGCGCCATCGCGCCATCGCAGATCCAGTCGGAGCCGCCCGCCGAGGCGCACAGGCGACGGCCGCGCCAACCGAGGCGCACAGGCGACGGTCGCGAAACGAGCATCGACGCCTCGGGGCCGGTCTCCGTGTCGGAAACCGGCCCCAAGGCGTCGATGATTCTCTTGCAGACGAGGCAGTGGCAGCAGGGTCGGCGGCACCGGCTGCCATGCGCCGGGAATCACGCCCGTTCGAGCTCCTCCACCTCGGGGTAGATCGTCTCCTTCGGGGCGACGCCGTGATTGCGGATGAGGACGTAGTAGAGCACGAAGGTGACGACGATGCCCACAAGCCACGAGATGTCCGCGCCGCCGAGCTTCGCAACGAGCGGGCCGGTGTAGAACGACTGAGCGAGGAACGGGATCTGGATGACGACGCCGACTCCGTACGAGAGCAGCGCGCGCCAGTTCCAGTTGCCGTAGCGTCCGTGGCGGTCGTAGAAGGCTGGGATGTCGAAGCGGTCCTTCGAGATCAGGTAGTAGTCGGTGAGGTTGATGATGCTCCATGGGGTGAAGACCATGAGCAGGGCGAGCACGAAGTTCTTGAAGTTCGCGAGGAAGTCCGCCGAAGCGAGCAGAGCGACGAGGACGGTCAGCGTGACGATGCCGATGACGAAGACCGCGCGGGTCCAGCGGCGGATGGTCGCCTTATTGCCGAACGAGGTGAGGATCGTCAGCGTGCACATGAATGCGCCGTAGGCGTTGAGCGTGTTGACGGTCAGCTTGCCCAGCAGAATGACGATGAAGATGAGCAGCGCATAGACCCCGCCGCCGACGATGTCTCCGACATAGCCGACCTGGTTGTCGACGAAGCGGTTGCCCGACTCCGTCATGGCGGCGGCGCCGATGAGAGCTCCCAGCGTCATCGACCACTGCGAACCGATGACCGAGCCGCCGAAGGTGAACCAGAAGGTCTTCGACGCCGGGGTCGAGCGCGGCAGGTAGCGCGAGTAATCGGCGACATAGGGGCCGTAGGTCAGCTGCCAGCCCACCGACAGGGCGACCGCGGAGAGGAATGCGGGGAAGGCGAAGCTCGAGTGCGAGATCAGTCCGGGCACGTCGACCTGAGTGAGCACACAGTAGGTGATGAACAGGAACCCGAGCAGACCGGTCACCGAGGAGATCCGACCGAGCACGTGGATGTACTTGTAGCCCAGCAGCGCCACCAGCGCGGTGAGCGCGCCGAAGATGACGATCCCCACGGCGGGGGTCTCGACGCCGATGATGAGGTTGACGGCCTGGCCGGACAGCACCGCGCCGGTCGAAGCGAAGCCGATGTACATGAGCACGACGAGCACGAGCGGAATGATCGCGCCGATGATGCCGAACTGGGCGCGCGAGGAGATCATCTGCGGCAGACCCAGCTGCGGACCCTGAGCCGAGTGCAGAGCCATGACGATGCCGCCGATGATGTTGCCGATGAGCAGACCGACGATGGCCCACAGTGCGTCAGCGCCGAAGACGACGGCAAGGGCGCCGTCGACGATCGCGGTGATCTGCGTATTGGCCCCGAACCACAGCGTGAACTGGGACTTCGGCGTCCCGTGTCGCTCGGCGTCGGGCACCATCTCGATGGACCGTTTTTCGATCCCCGAACTGGATGTACCAGCCATGAATTTCTCCTTTGAACTTATGAATCAGGAACAGTGTGGCACCGCAGCGCACGCTGGTACGAGGTCCACATCACTCTTTCCGTCCGAGATATCGGAAATATCCGCGAGGTCCAACAATAGATTCCCTCAGGATCATTCGCCGAGACGTCTCGCCGAGGCGGCCCGACGCGTGCGATCCCCGCGCCGGGGCCCCGACGTTCCCGACCCTCGCGCCGAGGTGGGCCCTTACCCCGAACGTCTGCGAGGCCTGACCCCCGCCGCCTACTTCGCCAGCGACCGGGCGATGATGGTGCGCTGGATCTCCGAGGAGCCTTCGTAGATGCGGTAGATCCGCGCATCGCGGACGTATCGCTCGAGCGGGAAGTCCCTGGTGAAGCCGTAGCCGCCGTGGATCTGCAGGGCTTCGTCGGCGATGAAGGCGGCGGCCTCGGAAGCGGCGAGTTTGGCCGTCGCCGACGAGAGGGTGAAGTCCACCTCGGCGTCGCGCTGCTCGGCGGCGTCCATCGTCAGCAGCCACGCCGAACGGTACTTCGTGTACATGTCGGCGAGCTTGAAGGCGATGCCCTGCAGGCGATTCAGCGGCTTGCCGTTGATCCTGCGCTCACCGGCCCAGGCGACTGCCGCATCGAGCGCGGCCTTGGAGATGCCCAGACTCATCGCCGCCACCTCGATGCGACCGCGGTCGAGCACCCGCATCGCTGTGGTGAAGCCTTCGCCCTCGACACCGAGCAGCGCATCGGCGGGAACGACGGCATCGATGACGAATTCGTAGACCGGGCTGCCGCGCAGGCCCATGGTCTTCTCCGGAGGATTGAAGCTCAGTCCGTCCCGGGCCTCCTTGGTATCGACGATGAAGGCGCTGATCCCCTTGTGCCCGGACTCCGTGTCCGTCTTCGCGTAGACGACGATGAAGTCCGCGAAACCGGCATTCGTGATGAAGCACTTCGTGCCCTTGATGTGCCAGCCGCCCTCGACGCGGGTGGCCTTCGTCGACATCTCCGCCGGGTTCGATCCGGCCCCCGGCTCGGTCAGCCCGAAGGACCCGATCACCTCTCCGGCGGCGGCTCGCGGCAGCCAATCCTGCCGCTGGCGATCGGTCCCGCCGAGCAGGATCGAATCGGTGGCGAGGAACTGTGCGGTCACGATCGACGCCGTCGACGCGCAGGCCTCGGTCACCGCAGCGACCATCTGGCTCATCGCCGCCGAACCCACGCCCGGCCCGCCGAACTCCTCGGGCAGGTTGAGCCCCATGACCCCCACCTCGGCGAGTGTCTGCAGCGTTTCGTCGGCGACGCGCTCGTCCGCATCCGCGGCGGCTGCCTGCGGGGCGAGGACGTCCGTGCTGATCCGGGTGACGGCGTCGAGGATCTCCTGTTCGTCGGCGGTGATGTCGAAGGCCATGGGTGCTCCTAGGGTGTGGTGATCGTGTGCGGTATGAGGGCGGAGGCAGGGAGGGGCCGACGCCGAGGCGGCTCGGTCGGAGAGTGCCCGTGGGGTCGGGCAGGGGTCAGTGCCGGGGTGCGGCGCTGAAGTCGGCATTGTGTTCGCCGAGGCGGGGCGCCGGCAGCGTGGACGCGGGCCGGACTCCGTCGACGAGGAGCGGATGGCCGAGGTAGGCGTGCCCGGTGCGTTCGTCCTCGACGGCGAGATCCCGGCTTGCGCCGATCGGGCCGTCGAGAGCCTCGGCGTAGTCGAGGACGGGGGAGTTCGGGACCCCGGCGGCGTCGAAGATCGTGCACAGCTCGTCGACGGTGTGGCCCGTCGTGAACTCTTCGATCTCGGTGCGCAGCGCTTCGTCGTTGGCCGAGCGCTGCGCATCCGTGGCGAAGCGAGGGTCGGCGGGAAGGGAGGGTTTGTCGAGGGAGTCGGCGAGGACTCCGAAGAGCCGGTCGTTGGCCACGGCGATGACGATGAGACCATCGGCGGCCCGGTAGGTGTCGAAGGGGGCCGAGACGGGATGGCGATTGCCGACCCTGGCCGGAGCGGAACCTGCCGCATGGATCGAGGCGTTCGTCGGCTGCATGGCGAGCATGACGTCGAGCATGGGAATGTCGATGTGGGCTCCCTCGCCGGTGGTCTGACGGTGGAAGAGGGCAGAGGAGATGCCGAAGGCGGCGAAGACTCCGGCGGAGACATCGGCGATGGATTCGCCGACGCGGGTGGGCGAACCATCGGGGAAGCCGGTCGAGGCCATGAGACCGCTCAGCGCCTGGATGACGGTGTCGTAGGCGGGGCGCTGGGACTGGGTGCCGTGCTGACCGAATCCGGAGATCGAAGCGTAGATGACATCGGGTTTGATCGCTTTGACGTCCTCGTAGGAGAGTCCGAGCTTCGCCGCGACGCCGGGGCGGAAGTTCTCGACGACGACATCGCAGTCGGCGATGAGCTGAAGCAGACGAGCATGGTGGTCAGGATCTTTGAGATCGGCCTCGATGGAGCGCTTGCCGCGATTGAGTCCGGTGAAATAGGCCGACCCGGTTCCGGTGAAGGGTCCGAGGTGTCGGGAATCGTCTCCGTGACCGGGCATCTCGATCTTGATGACTTCGGCGCCCTGGTCGGCGAGCATCGCAGTGGCGTAGGGGCCGGCGAGGACGCGGGAGAAATCGACGACCCTAACTCCCGCGAGGAGGTGCTTCATTGCGTTCATGAGTGCCATCCTCGGCGCTGGCCTGTACGAATACAACGGCGACTGTATGGATTTCGTCCGAGGTGTCGGAAGGGGCCGGCGCTTGATCTCAGCGCACGGTCGGCAGCACTGCCTCGGCGACGTCGAGGACGGTGTCCAGAGCCGCATCCTGGTGGTCGAGCCGGTGAGCGAGGTAGAGCTGGGTCATCTCGTCCGGGGCATTGAGCGGCACGGCCGAGATCCGTGAGTCGTAGCCGGCGGCGACCGAGTCGAAGGTGATCGTCACGCCCATGCCGGCGGCGACGAGCGCGGAGATCGACTGGGAGTCCGGGGCCTCCTGAATCACACGCGGATTGAAACCCGCGTCGAGGCACAGACGCATGGCGGTCTCGCGGAGATTCGAGTTCGGCCGGGCCGGCAGCAGGACGAAGGGTTGGTCGGCGAGTTCCTCGACATTCACCGTCTTCCGGCCGGCCAGTCGGTGCGAGCTCGGCATGGCGACGCAGGGGCGTTCGATCGCCACCGGACGCCCGGCGATCAGCGGAGGACGCTGGCGCCAGCGGACGAGCGCAAGATCGAGGCTGCCGTCGATGATCCGCTCGAGTCCCTCATCGGCGTAGACCGTCGACTCGAGTTGGAAGACGATTCCTGGATTTCTCTCGTGCGAGGCTGCGACGAGGGCGGCGGCGAGCTCGCGCGAGGAGGGATGGGAGTAGCCGAAGCGCACGTGGCCGACCTGGCCGCTGGAGGAGCGGTGGACCGATTCGATGGCGGCCTGCTGGGTGGCGAGCATGTGCTTGGCCGGTTCGAGCAGGGCGCTGCCCGCCGGTGAGAGGCTGACCGAGCGGGTGGTGCGCTGGAACAGGGAGGCTCCGAGTTCGGCCTCAAGCGCCCGGATCGTGCGGCTCAGGGGCGGCTGGGCCATGCCGAGGCGTTCGGCGGCGCGACCGAAGTGGAGTTCCTCGGCCACGGCGACGAAGGCGCGGATCTGCTGCAGCTCCATGGTCGATCTCCGGGTTCTTCTCTCAAGGGCACGGGGCTCCTGCGTCTGAGCGGTCGGGCTCATCTTCGCCGAGCCGGACGCTTGCCACAGATTATTGCATAAACAGGCAATAATAGTTGCGATCTTTTGGTGAAAGAGGAATTTGCGGTCGTCTGCGATCCCTAGCCAGTGACACTGTAGGCAGTTTGTCTCAGGCCCTCCGCGGGTGCATCAGCGAGGGCAGGCCGGTGGCTCCGAGATTTCTCCCACCTTATCCTGCTCGCGACCGGACACGAGTTATCCTGCTCGCGACCGGACACGAAATCATCTGGCTGCAGGCTTCCGCGGGCGTTGGGGCACGCGAAGGCGCGCGGGCCGATGAGGCACGGACCGTGGGAGGCGCAGGCCGAAGGGCCTCGCGTGGGAAAATGTCGGGTCGATGCGGGCGCGGCGTCAGCGTGGAACGCCGTAGCGAAGGTAGATGACCTGCGAGGCGAAGGTCCGGGACTCGAGGAGTTCGAGGTTCGCGTGTCTTCCGTGGTGGGCGAAGAACGGCGTGCCGCCGCCGACGAGGACCGGGTGGACGCGGATGCGGTACTCATCGATGAGGTCGAGATCGGCCGCCTGGGCGGCGAGTCCGGCCCCTCCGATGCCGATCTCACCATCGGGGTGTTCGCTGCGGAGGCGCGCGACAGCCTCGGCGAGGGGTTCTGCCGCCAGCTCGGAATTGCCGACGACCCCGGTCAGAGTCGACGAGAAGACGAGCTTCGGCAACGCCCGCCAGAGCCGACCGAAACCGGCCTCGGCGAAGTCGAGATTCGGGTCCCGGTCCGCAGTCTCCCAATAGACCATCGTCTCGTAGAGCCGGCGGCCGAGCAGGTGGGCGCTCAGTCCCTGCGCCTCCTCCAGGGCGAGAGCGAAGACCTCTTCGTCGGGGACCGACCAATCGAACTGCCCCTCGGCGTCGACGATGTACCCGTCGAGCGAGGTGGACAGGGAGTACACGATGCGGCTCATCGTTCCTCTTCTCACGGGTTGGGGCACGTAGGGCGGGCGCGAACATTCGCGTGGGGCACGAACGCCTGGCGTGAGCCCGCCCATCGTCGCGCTCGAGCACTGCCATGGCGTGGATCCAGTGTGCGCCTCGGAACGGACGCGCACCAGGGCCGTCCGAAATATCGGACAGAACTTGGCTTGAGCCACTTTCGGAATCCTGCCCAGCCGACAGAATGGATGGTGTAGTCAGAGCAGACAGCGCAGGGGAGGACATCCCTCGGCGCAGCGATGAAGCGGGCCACTGGGTCCGCCTCGTCGGACACAGCGACAAGGAGAACCCCATGACCACCAAGCCGTCGTTCACCCAGCACGACCCGAGCCGGGTCATCCGCGCCGACCGCGGAACCGAGATCACCGCGAAGTCCTGGCAGACCGAAGCGCCGAAGCGCATGCTCATGAACAACCTCGACCCCGAGGTCGCCGAGCGCCCCGAGGACCTCGTCGTCTACGGCGGAACCGGTCGCGCGGCGCGCTCCTGGGAAGCCTACGACGCCATCGTCAAGACCCTCGACGACCTCGAGGACGACGAGACCCTCCTCATCCAGTCCGGCAAGCCCGTCGGAGTCATGCGCACCCACGAATGGGCCCCGCGCGTGCTCATCGCGAACTCGAATCTCGTCGGTGACTGGGCGAACTGGGAGCACTTCCGCGAGCTCGAGGCCGAAGGCCTGATGATGTACGGCCAGATGACGGCCGGCTCCTGGATCTACATCGCCACGCAGGGCATCCTCCAGGGCACCTACGAGACCTTCGGCGCCATCGCCCGCAAGCGCTTCGACGGCACCCTGGCCGGCACGCTGACCATCACCGCCGGCTGCGGCGGCATGGGCGGCGCGCAACCCCTGTCCGTGACGCTCAACGGCGGCGCCTGCCTCATCATCGACGTCGACAAGACCCGCCTCGACCGCCGCAAGGGCAAGCGCTACCTCGACGAGGTCGAGACCGATCTCGACACCGCGCTGAACAAGGTCATCGAGGCCAAGAAGAACAAGCAGGCCCTGTCGGTCGGGCTCGTCGGCAATGCCGCCGAGATCCTGCCGATGATCCTCGACCGCCCCGAGGCCGCCGAAGTCGACATCGTCACCGACCAGACCTCCGCCCACGATCCGCTGTCCTACCTGCCCGTCGGCGTGAGCGTCGATGACTGGCACGACGAGGCCGAGCAGGACGCCGAGAAGTTCACCATCCGCGCCGAGGAGTCCATGGCCAAGCACGTGCGCGCCATGGTCGAGTTCCAGGATCGCGGCGCCGAGGTCTTCGACTACGGCAACTCGATCCGCGACGAGGCCCGCAAGGCCGGCTACGACCGCGCCTTCGAATTCCCCGGCTTCGTCCCCGCCTACATCCGACCGCTCTTCTGCGAGGGCCTCGGACCGTTCCGCTGGGTCGCGCTCTCCGGTGACCCGAAGGACATCGAAGTCACCGACCAGGCACTGAAAGAACTCTTCCCCGAGAACGAACACCTGCACACGTGGCTCGACGCAGCGCAGGAATACGTCGAGTTCGAGGGACTGCCCGCCCGCATCTGCTGGCTCGGCTACAAGGAACGCCACCAGGCGGGCCTGCTGTTCAACCGCCTCGTCGCCGAGGGCAAGATCTCGGCCCCGATCGTCATCGGCCGCGACCACCTGGACTCCGGTTCGGTCGCCAGCCCCTACCGTGAGACCGAGTCGATGCTCGATGGCACGGACGCCGTGGCCGACTGGCCGCTGCTCAACGCGCTGGTCAACACCTCGTCGGGTGCCACCTGGGTGTCCATCCACCACGGCGGCGGCGTCGGCATCGGCCGCTCCATCCACGCCGGCCAGGTCTCCGTGGCCGACGGCACCGAGCTCGCCGCGCAGAAGCTCGCCCGTCTGCTCACCAACGACCCCGGCATGGGCGTCATCCGCCACGTCGACGCCGGCTATGACCGTGCCGCCGAGGTCGCCCGCGACCGCGGTCAGCGTGTGCCGATGATCCCGGAGCTCGATCAGCGCGACGAGGACTCCGCCGCGCAGTAAGTGGGCTGCGGGCTGCGTGGGACTGCGGCGCCTGAGCCGAGAGCTCGGTCTACGACTGGAAGCTTCCGTTGCGAACGGGGCTCTCTGTCGTGGATCGAGCCGTCGGCGTAAGTGCCACCGCTCGAGCCCTACTCGTCGAGGAAGATGTCGAGCTCGAGGTCCGTGGCCTGCGGGTCGTGGTTGTAGACGGAGAAGTCCGTCACCCCCTGCGCTCCCAGCACCTCTTCGTCGATGAAGAAGTTCCCGGTGACCTCGCGCGGATCCGAGGTGAGGATCGTCCATGCCGATTCGGACACGATCTCGGGCCTGCGGCTGCGGGCCATGAGCTCAGCCCCGCCGAGGAGGTTGTTCACCGCCGCCGTCGCGATCGTCGTCTTCGGCCAGAGGCTGTTCGCCGCCACCCCATCGGCCTTGAGCTCCTCGGCCAGCCCGAGCGTGACCAGGGACATTCCGTACTTGGCCATCGTGTAGCCCAGGTGCTTGCCCGCCCACGCGGGGTTGAGGTTGAGCGGAGGGGAGAGGGTGAGCACATGTGCGGCGTTCGAGGCCTTGAGGTGCGGCAGCGCTGTCTTGGCGAGCAGGAACGAGCCGCGCGCGTTGATCGACTGCATGAGGTCGAACTTCTTCATCGACAAGTCCGCCGTCGTCGACAGGTCGATGGCGCTGGCATTGTTGACGACGATGTCGATCCCGCCGAAGGTCTGCGCGGTCGTGGCGACGGCCTCGGCGACGGAGTCATCGTCACGGACGTCGCCGATGATCGGCAGTGCCCTGCCGCCGGCCGCTTCGATCTGCTCGGCCGCAGTGTAGATGGTCCCCTCGAGCTTCGGATGCGGCTCGGCGGTCTTCGCCACGATCGCCACATTCGCCCCGTCCTGCGCTGCGCGCAGTGCGATCGACAGTCCGATCCCTCGGCTGCCTCCGCTCATAATGATCGTGCGTCCGGCCAGCGAACGTGTGTTGCCGGTGTCTTCGCCCGCGCCGAGGCGGCTGTCAGTGCTCATCGTTGGTCTCCTTCGTCCGTGGTCCGATGCCGAATGGCATGTGTGGTGCCAGGGTACCGCTCGGCTGCGGGCTCCGTCGTGGTGTCCGCAGCAGTTGTGGGCTCTCGGCGCGCAGGAGCGGGCGCCTCGTTCCCTGCACCTCTGCGTGTAGGGGCGCGCTGCCACGAGTGCGGCCTCTGGACAGAAGTGCTCCTTGCGCTGCACTTGTCCGAAATATCGGACGAATATCTTTGCGCGCGGTTCTGCGCCGCGAGCACGCAGTCCATACTGGGATTGAAGGATTCTCGATCGGAAGGGGCCGACGCATCATGCAGCTATTCACCGGGATCAGCGAGCTGGTCGTCAACGACCTCGACAACCTCGGCGAGCTCGACGTCATCGCCGATGCCGCGCTGCTCATCGACGACGGCCGGGTCGTCTGGTCCGGACCGTCCGCCCAGGCGGACACCGCAGTCGCTGCGCATTTCGGCGCCGGCGAAGAGCGACCGGGCGGAGTCGACGACAGCGCTCCGGCGGCCCCGCGCCCCGAGGTCGCTGCGGTCAACGACGATGACATCGTCAACGGCGAGGTCACCTCGGTGGGGGAGCTGGCAGCGATCGAGACCATCGATCTGGGCGGCAGAGCCGTCATCCCTGGCTTCGTCGACAGCCACAACCACCTCGTCTTCGCCGGTGACCGGTCCGAGGAATTCGCCGCCCGCATGGCCGGGCAGAAGTACTCGGCTGGAGGCATCGCGACCACTGTGGCAGCCACCCGGGCGGCCACGGAGGACGAACTCGAGGCCAACCTCGTCCACCTGCTCGACCAGGCTCGCCGTCAGGGCACGACGACCTTCGAGATCAAGTCCGGCTACGGGCTGACACTGGATGATGAGATCCAGGCTCTCGACATCATCAACCGGCACACCGATGAGTCCACCCTCATCGCCGCCCACGTCGTCCCGCCCGAGTTCAAGGAGAACCCTGACGGCTATGTTGACCTCGTCATCGACGAGATCATCCCGGCTGCAGAGGGCAAGGCGAAGTGGATCGACGTGTTCTGCGAAAAGGGCGCCTTCACCGAGGAACAGACTCGGCGGATCATCGAGGCAGGCAAGGCCGCAGGCATGAAACCGCGCCTGCATGCGAACCAGCTCACCGAGGGCGGGGCGCTCAGACTCGGCGCCGAACTCGGCTGCGCCTCCGTCGATCACGCGACCTTCGCCTCGGATGAGGACCTCAAAATCCTCGCCGAGGCCGGCACCGTGGTCACCCTGCTGCCGAGCATCGAATTCTCCACCCGCCAGCCCTATCCCGACGCCCGCCGATACGTAGATGCTGGAGTGCGATTGGCCATCGCCACCGACTGCAACCCGGGCTCGGGCTTCTCCAACAGCGTGCCCTTCGCCATCGCCATCGGCGTCCGCGACATGCACTTCACCGTCGAGCAGGCGGTGTGGGCGGCGACGGCCGGAGGCGCCAATGCTCTGCAGCGGCGCGACATCGGACACCTCGGCGTCGGTGCCCGAGCCGACCTCGCCGTTCTCGACGCGCCCAGCTGCCGACATCTGGCCTACCGGCCCGGCGTCCAGCTCGTCGAACGCGTCTACTCCGGCGGCGATCTCATCGCCGACAACCGCCCGAACGACTGACTTCCACACCTCAAGAAATCAAGGAAAGGCTCCTGATGACCGATTTCATCGATCTCGACCCCGATACCCTCACCTTCGCGCAGGTGGTCGACGTCGCCCGCCACGACGCCAAGGTCTCCCTGTCCGAGGCCACCCTGGCCCGGGTGAATAAGTACCGCGAGGCCGTCGACGCCCTTGCCCAGGCCGAGAAGCCCGTCTACGGCGTCTCGACCGGATTCGGCGCTCTCGCCCAGCGTCACATCCCCGCCGAACTGCGCACCCAGCTGCAGAAATCCCTCATCCGCTCCCATGCCGCCGGCGTCGGCGACCCCGTCGAGCGCGAGGTCGTGCGCGCACTCATGCTGCTGCGCGCGCGGACGCTGGCCACCGGTCGCGCCGGAGTCCGCGCCGAGGTGCTCCAGACCTATGTGGACCTGCTCAACGCCGGCATCACCCCCGTCGTCCACGAGTACGGTTCGCTCGGCTGCTCGGGAGACCTCGCACCGCTGTCGGCCTGCGCACTCGTCGTCATGGGCGAAGGCGTGGCCGAAGGACCCGACGGTGTCGCCGGACCTGCCGATGAGATCCTCGCCGCCGCCGGCATCACCCCGGTCACCCTGGCCGAGAAGGAGGGCCTGGCTCTGGTCAACGGCACAGACGGCATGCTCGGCATGCTCATCATGGCCCTGACCGACCTCGAGAACCTGCTCACCGCCGTCGACATCTCCGCCGCGATGAGCATCGAGGGCCTGTTCGGCACCGATGCGGTCTTCGCCCCCGAACTCCATTACGCTCTGCGCCCCCACGACGGTCAGGCCGCCTCGGCTGCGAACATGCTCGCCTCGCTCGCCGACTCCGGCATCACGGCCAGCCATCGCGATTCCACCCACCTCGTTCAGGACGCCTACTCGATGCGCTGCGCCCCGCAGGTCAACGGCGCCGCCCGCGACGCCGTCGCCTTCGCCACCGGGGTCGCCGAACGCGAACTGCGCTCGGCCATCGACAACCCGGTCGTGCTCACCAACGGCATGGTCTCCTCGAACGGCAACTTCCACGGCGCGCCCCTGGCACATGCGCTGGACTTCCTCGCCATCGTCGCCGCCGACGTCGCCTCGATGTCCGAACGCCGCACCGACCGGATGATGGACGTCACCCGCAACCAGGACCTGACCCCGTTCCTCGCCGATGACGCCGGCGTCGACTCGGGCCTGATGATCGCCCACTACACGCAGGCCGCGATGGTCTCCGAGGCCAAGCGGGGCGCGGCTCCTGCCTCGGTCGACTCGATCCCGTCATCGGCGATGCAGGAGGACCACGTGTCCATGGGCTGGTCGGCCGCCCGCAAGCTGCGCAAGGTCGTCGACAACCTCGCCTCCGTCATCGGCATCGAACTCTACGCCGCCTCACGCGCCTGCGATATGCGCGAGGCCGCCCCGGCCCCGGTCACCGGAGCCGTGATCGCGACCATCCGTGAGACCGTGCCCGGCCCCGGCCCCGACCGGTTCCTGTCCCCGGAGCTCGCCGAGACCATTGCGAAGGTCAAGGACGGAACGCTGACCGCCGCCGCCGAGGCGGTCGCCGAGTTCCGTCACACCGTCACCTCCGCTGCCGGCACCTGGCAGCCGGCCGGCGGTGGACCGGCCGTCAACGATCCCGAGTTCACGGCCCTGGGCAACCTCGAGGCGGCCGCCGAGGCCTCGGGGACCGCTGCGGCGACGACCCACCAGGACTGATGCCGACGCGGGGCTGCCAGCACGGGGCGGCCCCACACCCACTGACTTCGAACGGAGTGAACTGAGATGAGCGATGTCGTCTCCCTGTTGAGGCAGATCGAGGACACCGGTCGGGATGTCCGCGGCCCGGGCTACCAGCGCCCCGGCTTCTCGGCCACGGAGCGTGAACTGCGTGACTGGTTCCTCGCCGAGGCGGCCCGCCGCGGTCTCGACACCGAGATCGATGCCAATGGCATCACCTGGGCCTGGGCCACCCCGCCCGGTGAGAACGCCGTCGTCACCGGCTCCCATCTCGACTCCGTTCCCGGCGGCGGTGAGTTCGACGGGCCCCTCGGGGTCGCCTCGGCGCTGGCGGCCTTCGACGAACTGAAGTCCTCCGGCGCGCTCGAACGGGCCAGGCGACCTCTCGCCCTGGCCGTGTTTCCCGAGGAAGAGGGCTCGCGCTTCGGCGTGGCCTGTCTCGGTTCCCGGCTGCTCACCGGCGCGATCGACGCCGAACGCGCACTCGGGCTCAAGGACTCGGCTGGGGACACCTTCGCCGAGGTCGCCCGTGGCTATGGCCTCGACCCGGAGCGGGTCGGGCGTGACCAGCCTCGGCTGGCCGGCATCGGTTCATTCATCGAACTCCATGTCGAACAGGGCATCGGTCTGATCCGCACCGATCAGGCCGTGGCCATCGGTTCCTCGATCATCGGCCACGGCCGCTGGCACTTCTCCTTCGCAGGGCAGGGCAACCATGCCGGCACGACGCCGATGAGCCACCGTGCCGATCCGGTTGTCGCGGCCTCCCGTGTGATCGGGGATATCCCGACACTAGCGGCCGCCACTGACGCGAGCGCCGTGGCCACCGTGGGGCGCACGCTCATCCACCCTGGCGGGACGAACGTCATCGCCTCGGCCATGAGCTTCTGGCTCGACATCCGCCACCCCGATGACGCCGTCGTCGAGCAGGTGCTCGACGCCATCCGCCAGCGCGCCGGCTCCCACGCCGCCGATGCCGGTGTCCAGGTGACCGTCTCGCAGGAGTCCTACTCGCCGACCACCCACTTCACCGCCGAACTCAACTCGCGGCTGACCTCGGTGCTGCCGCAGGCGCCGCTGCTGCCCTCGGGCGCCGGGCACGATGCTGGCATCCTCGCCGCCCATGTGCCCTCGGCGATGCTCTACGTCCGCAACCCCACCGGTGTCTCGCATGCGCCCGAAGAGGCCTGCGAGGTCGACGATCAGCGGGCCGGGGTCGATGCCCTCGTCAGAGTGCTGGAACGAGAACTGGGGCTGACCGAACCGACCGGACCCGAGGATGATTCCGCGATCGGGTCCACGGAGGACTCTGCAGTCGGACCCGCGGATGATTCCGCGGCAGGGAACGGGGGCGTGCGATGAGCATGCAGTTCTGGTGCGAGTCCGCATGGGTTGACGGGGCCGTGGCCAACGGCGTCCTGCTCACCTCCGATGACACGGGCACGCTCAGTTCGGTCGAGACCGGTGTCACCTCAGCCCCCGCCGGCGCCGAGGTGGTCCCCGGCCTCACTCTGCCCGGCGGAGTGAACGCGCACTCGCATGCCTTCCACCGCATCCTGCGCGGCCGCACCCACGGCGACGGCGGCACCTTCTGGACCTGGCGAGAAGTCATGTACTCGGTCGCGGCGAAGCTCGAACCGGAATCCTATGAGACCGTGGCCCGTGCCGTGTTCGCCGAGATGCTCGCCGGCGGATACACGTCGGTGGGGGAGTTCCACTACGTCCACCACGCACAGGACGGAACACCGTATGGGGCCGAGCCCGAATTGGGACGTCCCCGCGGGGACGCGGCGGCGAATGAGTTCACGAGCGCACGTGAGGACGAGTCCCGTCCCCGCGGGGACGCCGCCGGCGATAGCGCCGGGAACAGGGCGCACGCGATGGAGCGGGCGCTGGCACGGGCGGCCGCCTCGGCGGGGATCCGGATCCGACTGCTCGACACCTGCTATCTCACCGGCGCCATCGATGCCGAACTCTCCGATGAGCAGGCGCGGTTCGGCGATGGCACGATCGACGGCTACATGGACCGCCACGCGGCTCTGTCGACTGCTTTCGCCGATGAGTTCCCCGTCGGCGATCCCGGCGAGAGTTTCGTGCACATTGGCGCGGCCATCCACTCGATCCGCGCCGTGCCCGCCGCCAACCTTCCCCGGTTCGCCGAACTCGACGGGCCGGTGCATGTCCACCTGTCCGAGCAGCCGGCGGAGAACGAAGCCTGCCGGGCCGCGTACGGGACGACGCCGACGCAGGTGCTCGCCCGCTCCGGCGTCGTCGGACCGAACCTCTCGGCCGTGCACGCCACCCACTTGAGCGAGGACGACATCGCGGTCCTCGGACGGTCCCGGGCCTCGATCGTCATGTGCCCGTGCACCGAGGCGGACCTGGCCGACGGCATCGGCCCGGCCCGCGAACTCGCCGAGGCCGGGGCCGTGATCTCGCTCGGATCCGACCAGCACGTCGTCCTCGACGCCCTGCGCGAGACCCAAGGACTCGAGGCAGGAGAGCGTCTGCGCTCAGGTCAGCGCGGTCGCTTCTCCCCGGCCGAGCTCATCACCGCTCTCACCGAGGGCGGTGCCCGCAGCCTCGAACTGCCCGTCGGTTCGCTCGAGGCCGGGAAGGCCTGCGACTTCGTGGCGCTGCGCACTGACAGCAGGCGCACCTTCGGGTCACTCGACGAACAGATCATCCTCACGGCCACCTCGGCGGATGTCCATCTCACCGTCAGCGGCGGCCGCGTGCGGGTGCGCGAGGGAGTCCACGCCGAACTCGGAGACATCTCGGCCCTCTACACGCAAGCCTTCGCGGCGCTGGGGATGGAGGGCTGAGCCATGGCCGAGGCCATCGGGCGTGACGCGGTCGGCGTCGGGGGCGGCGGCATCGGAAGCGTCGGGTTCGGAGGAGCCAGCCGTGGCTGAGGTCCCCGCCCTGCGCCGGGCGATCGCGATCCTGCGGCACATGGCCTCGTCGAACCGAGCGATCACGGCCGGTGCCCTGGTCCGGTCCCTCGACATTCCGCGCTCGAGCGCCTACGACATCCTCGCCGTGCTCGAAGAGCTCGGTCTCGTCGCGCGCACCGAATCGGGCTTCGTCCTCGGTGCCGGCGTGCATGAGCTCGGGGCGTCCTACCTGCGGACGAACCCGCTGCAGCGGCTCGCGCAGCCGATCGTGCGCCAGTTGGCCGAGGACACGGCCACGACCGCGCAGCTCGCCGTGATCCGCGGCTGGGAGACCGAATACGTGCTCAAGGAGCAGTCACTCAAATCGGTCGCCGTCATCACCGCCACCGGCGTGCGCATGCCCAGCTACCTGACCGCGACGGGGCGGGCGATCCTCGCGCAGCTGTCGAAGTCCGAGGTGCTCGCGATGCTGCAGTCCGAGACCGGCTTCGTCTCCCGCACGGGCAAGGGGCCGACCTCGGTCAAAGCCCTGAACGCGGTTCTCGCCCAGGAGCGTCGGGCGGGCTGCGCGATCGAACACGGCGAGGTCACGCCCGGGATCTCGACGATCGCGGCCCCCGTCTTCGATGTGCTGGGGCGGCCGATCGCCGCCATCGGGCTCTCGGTGGTCACCGAGACCATGCCCGAAGACACCGGACACCTGGTCGACCAGGTGCGGACCGCCGCCGCCGAGGTGACCGCGAAGCTGCGGTGATGCGCAGCTGCGGCTCGGTCCTCCTTGGCCGGACGATCGCCGGGAGGGGCCCTGTTGTCGCTTCGTGCAGCACCGAGCGGAACAATCGGCGAGAGCAGTCTCACCGGCGGGTCAGCACCACGGCGACCTCGAGGTGCTTCGTGTGCGGGAACATGTCGAAGATCCGCGCCTGGGTCGCCTCATAGCCGGGCATCCGGGCGAGGTCCTTGGCCAGGGAGACCGGGTTGCAGCTCGAATAGACGATGTGCTCGACGCCGGAGCCCTCGAGCGCGGCCGACAGTCGCGCCCCGATCCCGCGCCGAGGCGGATTGACGATCACGCAGTCCGGCCGTTCGGCACCGGCTGCGCCGGCGGTCAGGGCCGCCTCGGCGAACTCCGTGGCATCGTCGGCGAGGAACTGCGCCTCGACGCCGAGCTCCTCCGCACTGATCTTCGCGGACTCGATCGCCTGCTCACTGACCTCGACGCCAGTGACTCGTCGGACTCTGTGATCCTGATCGTCGCCGCTGCGGCCTCCCGGCTGCGCACAGTGGAGAGCGAACCCGCCGACACCGCAGTAGAGGTCCCACAGACTCTCCGCCGCCACCGCCTCCACCCACTCGGCGACCTGCTCGTAGAGGCCGATCGCCACGGTCGTATTCGTCTGGAAGAAACTCTGCGGCCTCAGATGCAGATCCACCCGGTCGAGGTTCATCCGCAGAGAGCCGCCGTGCAGCAGCTCCTCGCGGCTTCCCTCGAGGACGGCCTTGTGCTCAGGCAGGAGGTTGACCGAGACCACGCGCGCGTGCGGCACGAGTTCGAGGAAGCGGGTCCGGCGCGATCGCAGCACATCGAGACCGTGCTGAGTGCGCACGACGAACCTGATCATGAGGTCCCCGGACGGAGCCGCAGTGACATGGACGAACTTCAGCTCGCCTCGGCGAGCGGAGACATCGTAGGGCGCGAGCCCGGTGGCATCGAGGAACTCTGCGAGAACCGGAATCACCGCCCGGATCGTCGGTGCCTGGATCCCGCATTCGCGCAGGTCGACGCCGTGGAACTCCTGGTCGAGGATGCCCAGGGTCACCTGCCCGGCTCTGCCTCCGACGGCGAGTTTCGCGCGGTTGCGGAAGTCGCGAACAGCTCCGGTGAAGCTCGGCAGCCACACCGACGGCGCGACGGCAGCCAGAACCTCATGACACCAGATCTCCTCGTCGGTGATCTGCTGCCGGTACTCGGTTTCGATGAGAGCGCACGAACGGCATTCCCCGCGCTCGAAATACCCGCATTCGAGTCGACCGTAATCCGCCGAGGCGGGTGTGAGCGGCAAGGTCGTCATCCCCTTATTCTAATCGTTGACCCTCCCCACCGCCGACCGTAGAATAGACAGGACCAAATCGATTTGGCTCCACCCTCGAGCATGAAGGATCCCATGACTCAGCTGCGCGCGCTCCATCAGGCACCGACTCTGCTCGTTCCCGAGAAGGTCCTCCTGCCCGAAGGTGCGCAGTCCGGTCACGCGGTCCTCGTCGAGGGCGGCCGTATCCGCGCCGTCGGACCCGTCGCCGAGGTGGCCGCCGCAGCCGAAGAACAGCTCGACGGAGCCGGCGAAGAATCCAAATCGGGCTCGCACTCCCGTCCGGCCGCCGTCCGCATCGACCTGCCCGGCCGCCTGCTCATGCCCGGGTTCATCGACGCCCACCACCATCTCACGCAGACCTTCGGCAAATCCCTCGTCTTCGGCGAACCCTCGGAGATCTTCCAGCGCGTCTGGGTGCCGATGGAGTCGAACATGGACGCCGAGGCCATCGACGTCGCCACCCGGCTCGCGGCCTGGGAATCTCTGCGCGGCGGCTTCACCACCGTGGCCGACGCCGGCACTCGTTCCAGCGTCGACGTCTCCGCGATCTCCGACGTCACCTCCGATGTCGGGCTGCGCTGCGTGCTCGGGATCATCTGCAACGACCTCGGCGGGGGCGTGCGCACCTCGACCGTCGCCGAGGTGACCGCCGCAGCCGAGCGCCACCTGACCAGGTGGGACGCCGAGCCGCTCGTCCACCCGTCCCTCGCCGTGTCCATCCCGGAGGTCGCCTCCGACGAGGCTCTCGTGGCGCTCACGCAGATGGCCCGCGAGGCCGGAGTGCCCTTCCAGACGCACCTCAACGAACACATCGTCGCCGTCGAACGCTCCCTGACCTCGAGCGGAGAACGTCCGCTCGAGAGGCTGGCCCGCCTCGGTGCGCTCGGCCCGGAACTGCTCGCCGCGCATGCCACTCTGCTCACCCCACGAGAGATCCGACTGCTGCGCGACTGCGGAGGCGCGATCTCGTACAACCCGGTGGCGAGCTCGTGGAAGGGCAACGCGGTGGCGCCGGCCCTGCTCATGCACGAACTCGGAATCCGCATCGGCCTCGGCACCGACGGCACCCGCTCGGACGCCTTCCGCCTGCTCGACGCCGCCGAGACCGCGCAGCGGCTGACGGGAGGAATGGACGTCGTCGACTCCTCGACCGGCGGCGGCTGGACCTGGCTCGAACAGGGTCTGCGCGGCGGCGCGAATGCCGTCGGACTGGGCGGGCAGATCGGTGAGATCACGCCCGGAGCCCGGGCCGACCTGCTCGTCGTCGACATCGACACCCCCGAGTTCGTGCCCTCCTGGGACGTACCCTGGGAGCTCGTGCGCCTGGCCAACCGGGACCAGATCGAGGCCGTCATCGTCGACGGCCGGCTGCGGCTCGAACACGGCTGGCCCGTCGACTGGGACGGCCGAGCCTTCCTCGACCGCGCTCAGGAGGTCTCTCACCGCGTCGTGAAGAACTCGCCGATCACCCGCATCGACCCGAGTGCGGCCGAACACCGGGCGACATGGATGACCGAGCACGCGGCCGCCTCGGCGGGGAACTTAACGGGGAACGGAGGAACCGCGGGAGTGCGGGACCCACGCACGGGTGGGACCGCCTCGGCGGGGGACCGCGCCTGATGACGATGCTCGCATTCGCGATCATCGCGGCCGTCGTCCTCGTCTCCGCGTTCGTGCAGGGATCGACGGGGATGGGGTTCGCGATGATCCTCGCTCCGGTCGTGACGTTCATCGATCCGAGTCTCATCCCCGTGATGCTGCTCGTGCTGATGATCCCGCTCAACTTCTACATCGCCGCACGCGAACGTGAGCACATCGACTGGACCGGGGTGACATGGATCAGCGTCGGCCGTTTCGCCGGCACCTTCGCGGGCCTGTGGATCCTCGTCATCGTCAACCTCCACCAGCTCGCGCTGCTCATCGGCTGGTCCACGCTCATCGCCGCGCTCATCGCTCTGCTCGCCCCGAAGTTCTCCCCGAACCGTCCGGTGCTCGCCACCGTCGGTCTCATCACCGGCGTCACCGAGACCTCGACCGGCATCGGCGGACCGCCCTACGCCCTGGCCTACCAGCACAGGCCGGGGCCGGAGCTGCGTTCGACGGTGGCCGTATGCTTCCTCGTCGGCGAGGTCATCTCGCTCATCGTGCTCGCCTTCAGCGGGCAGGTCACGACGGAGACGATGATCGTCACGGCATGGATGCTGCCGTTCCTGGCCATCGGTTCGTTCCTCTCCCGCTACGTCCACCACCGCCTCGACGGACCGGTGCTGCGCTATATCGTCCTCGGCTTCGCCATCGTCTCCGGGGCGATCGTCATCGTCCAGGCATGAGGGCGCGAAGGCGAGAATGCCGGGGCCCCGGTGTGGGGAGGCGCGCGGGACTGCCCAGGCGCTGTGCCGCTGAACAGGTGGGGCCGCCGGGGCAGCACCGACTAGTGGTCGCAATCGGATACTCGGGCCGCAAGAATAGGTCGCAATCGGATACTTCTGGGCGCGAAAAATGTCCGTTTGCGACCTATGTTCGGGGAATCGAGCCTCGGCGCCGGTCGACTACAGGCAAATCTGCAGGCGCCCTCGGCTGGCATCTCTGTGATGGCACAGTGAAGTAGGCTGAAACCATGTCCGAATCCCCGCGTGTCCACCGCGTCACGATCGCCGATGTGGCACGTGAGGCAGGTGTGTCGAGGACGACGGTCTCGCACGCGCTCAGCGGTCAGGGCAAGGTCAATGCGACCACTCGTGAGAAGGTCAGAGAAGTCGCGGAGCGGCTGAACTATCGGCCCAGCGTCCGTGCCCAGAGCCTGCGATCCGGCCGATCACAGGCGCTCGCCCTGCTGTCGTCGATGCCGGCGGCCGTGTCGGCCGGCCCGTCCCAGCTGGGCTTCTTCACCGAACTGGCCATGGGATGCGCGAGAACCGCGCTGCTCAAGGGCTATGTCTTCGTGCTGGCCCCGCCCAATGAGGAGACCGATCCCATCGATCTGCTCGACATCGACGGAGCGATCCTGCTCGAACCGACCGTCGACGACCCCCTCGCCGAGGCGCTGCGTGATCGCGGCATCCCCTACGTGACGATCGACGGGCCCGGCACGATCGACGGGCCGAGCGCGGGTGGCGGACGGTCAGCCGATCAGCCCGGAGATGCCGAAGCAGGGTCCGGCAGCAAGTGGAGCATCGACCTGCACCACCGGGCGACAGCCGGGCTGCTGCTTGATCACCTCATCGAGCAGGGCGCCGCACAGCCGGCGCTGCTGGTCAGCCGCAGCCTGCGCGGCGCCCAGACAGCGGCCCGCGCCGTCTACGCCGAGACCGCCGCAGCCCGCGGTTTCACACCGCTGATCGCCGAGGCGACCGAGACCGGGGGAGAAGAGGCAGCCTACGCAGCCACGAAGACGCTGCTGAGCGAACACCCGGACATCGATGCGGTGCTCGCCCCCGTCGACACCTTCGCCACCGGAGCGGTGAGGGCTGCGAAGGACGCTGGAAGAAGCGTCGGCGAGGACCTGCTCATCGTCACCCGATATGACGGCCTGCGCGCCCGCACCAGCGTTCCGCCGCTGACGGCGGTCGACCTCGGCCTCGAGGCGATCTCGAGTGCGGCCGTCGAGAAGCTCGTGGCCGTGCTCGACGGTGAGGGCACCGACGAGACCGAGTCCACGGCCGACGGCGAGGGGCCCGAACGGGCCGGAGAGACTGCCGTTCGTGAGCCCGCCGAGGTGACCGCGACGGGCACGGCCTCGTTGCCTGTGACCAGCCCCCGGCTCGTCATTCGGGAATCGACCGCCGGCCCCCAGCGTCGCTGAGACCGGCCGGCTCGCGATCGTGAGTGCTCGACCGCCGACAGTGAACAGCCGAGGAGCAATTCGCGACAGCCGGCGGCTACCGACAAACCACGGCAGCCGCCCTTCGACGGCGGACCTCAGATCCGGTAGTCCGAGGGTCTCTGGTCGAGGCGGCTCGGATCGTCGATCGGGGTCCGGGACTTCGGAAGCCGATTGCGTGTTCCGGTGTGGTGGAAGAGCAGATTGAGCAGCACCGAGACGAAGGCGGCCATGGCGACACCGCTGCCCAGCAGAGAGGCGGCGCTCGACGGCAGCTGCGAATACATGCCGGGAATGAGCACGGGCATGAGCCCTGCGGCCAGGCCCACAGTGGCGGTGATGAGGTTTCCTGTCTCGTTGAAGTCGATCTTCGCGAGCATCTGGATGCCGAGCACGGCGATGATGGCGAAGACGACCACGGCGGTCCCGCCGACGACGGCCGACGGTACGCCGTTGAGGATGCGCGCCACGGGGCTGAGGCCGATGAGGATGAGGATGATGCCGGCGATCGCGGTCACATATCGGCTGCGCACGCCCGAGGCGCGGACGATGCCGACGTTCTCGCCGCTGGTGACCATGGCCGGTGTGCCGAAGATTCCGCCGAGCGCAGTGATGATGCCGTCGGAGCGGATGAGACGAGGAACCGCACGACTGGGTTCGACCTCCTTCCCGACGATCTCGCCGTTGATGATCGTCTGTCCGGTCGCCTCGGCCATGGAGGCCAGTGCCCACAGCAGCATCGGGATCGCGGCGATGAGATCGAACTTCGGTGAGCCGAAGGGGAAGAGGACCGGGAACGCGAACAGCGGGCCGTCGGCCTGACCGGAGAAGTCCGTGGCGCCCATGAATGCGCCGACGACGGTGCCGCCGACGAGTCCGACGGCCACCGAGAGCTTGCCGAGCATCCCCCGCAGGAACCGGAAGCACAGCACGGTGATGGCGATCGTGATGAGGCCGAGCAGCAGGTTCTGCGGGTCACCGAAACCGGGGGCATCCGCTTCGCCGACGATGAGCTTTCCGGTGACCTGGACGAGGTTGATGCCGATGACGATGACCATGATGCCGATGACCAGCGGCGGGAAGAACTTCAGCACCTTGACGAACAGCGTCACCGCGAGGATGTAGAACACACCGGTGAGCAGCACGGCGCCGACAGCGGTCTCGACATCGGTGCCCTGGGCGATCGTGATGAAGAGGATCGTGGCCGCGCCGCCGGGGAGCATGACGAAGGGCAGCCGAACACCGATCTTCCACACGCCCACCGACTGCAGGATCGACCCGAGGCCGGAGAAGACGAAGACCGCCGACAGCACCGCCGAGGTGGTCGCCGTGTCCAAGCCGAGCGCAGTGGCGATGAGGAAGACCGAGGAGATCGGAGTCGCCACCATGACCAGCACGTGCTGGATCGCGAAGGGGATCAGTGTGTGGATCGGCCGGAGCCGATCGACGGGATGGATGTCGGCATTGGGCGCTGCGGTCATGGCACTGCTCCTCGGGGCGCATCAAGATCATCGGCCCGCACATCAGCGGCCAAATCGATTTGTTCAATCGTGCATCGTGCCGCGGACGGTGTCAACACTCGGCCGGAATCCGGACGGTTCGAGCACTGAGGATCGCATGCGTGGTCGCTCAGGCGAAGGCGAAGCTGAGGGCGAGGAAGGTGCCGAAAGAGGCGAAGGGAGCGACCGCCGCCGCGGCGATGGCGACGATTCCGAAGGTGCGACCGCGCCCGGTGATCGTCGAGACGATGCCCATGACGATGGCTGCGGTCCCGAGGCAGGCGCACAGTGCCTGGAGTGCGACGAGACCGATGGCCAGGCCCTGGTACCAGTCGGGTGTATCGGTGAAGTAGTAGCCCGAGGCCGCCTCCGCGGGGCCGACCGTGGCACCGAGGAGCGCCGAGGCGGCCAGAGTCAGAACCGTGGCGAGGATCGACAGGATCAGGGCCGTCTTTCCCAGAGCAGGCGACTCCGCCGGATCAGCGGCACGGGCCGCACGGGTCGTACCAATGGCACCGGCCGTACCGGCGGCACGGGTGGCGCCGGCCGCCCGTGAGCGCGGCGCATACTCGCAGTGATCGAAGCCGGCGCCGGGGGAGGAGTAGATCAGCGGGGCGTGAGGACTCGGGGTCCGCGGCTGCTGTGCCGCGAGCTCATCATCGGTCGGCTGCGGGTAGGTGAAGTCCGGCGAGGTCATGCCTCGACGCTATCGACGCCGAGGCGGCCCGGCCCATGCGGCTGTCCTGCAGGGAGTGTCGGGAAATCCTCCCTCCTGCGCGATCTCCAGGCCCTGCCTTCGGCGCCTCCGGGAGGTGGGCGGCGTTCAGGGGCGATGGGCGACGATGAGGAATCGCTTCTGCGTGACCTCGATGGGCTCGGTCGACTTCGCGAGGCTCCCCAGCACGTCGAGATTGGGCATCACGGAGAAACCCGGAACGTCCCAGGGAATGTAGGCGAGGTATTCGATCACCGCCTCGACGTCGGTGAAGCACATCGTGCCCTGCCACTTCCGTGCCGCATCGATCGTCAGGCCCTGACTCTCGACCTCGTCGAGGCAGGGTTCGAGCTGCTGACCGAGGTTGCCCAGTCCGGCCCCGAAGAGATCCCGGAACTCCTGGGCTTCGGTCCCATCGACCTGCTGGGTGACGAAGCGGCCTCCCGGGGCGAGCACGCGGCCCACCTCGGCGATGTCGTAGCTTTCGTGCCGGTTCATCACGAGATCGAACGTGCCATCGTCCCAGGGCATCTCCGGATGGTGGTCGCTGTCGTACCTGGTCACTTCGACCCCGTATTCCCGCAGCGCCGAGGCGGCCAGCGGAACGTTCGGCTCCCATCCCTCGCTCGCGGTGATCGTGGGCGCGGATTCGCCGGGCGGTCTGGCTTCGTCGAGGCGGTCGATGAGGTCGATGAGGCGCTCGCCGCCGCCGGTGCCCATATCCAGGCAGCTGTTCGACTCGGCCATCGCGTCGAGGCAGATCTGGTCGAAGTCCCACGGCGGGTCGTCGGCGATGAGGCGACCTGCCAGCGGGGAGAAGTCCCACCCCGTCATCGATGCAGTGTCATGGATCCACGCCCATCGTTCGTGGCGCTCTTGGGGCGTCTCGTCGCGGGTGCGTCGTCTGTCGGCATATTCGGGCATGTTCACACTCCTCTGCCGGACGGTTCGGCACCTCCGCCGGCGCCGATGCCGTACTTCGACTCTAGGCCAGACCTGCAGCTCATGCACGAGGAATCGCGGTCTATCTGCGAAACACGGCGGGCGCGACGCCGAATCGGTATCCGAATCCATCCGCGCGCGGCCCTTGGGCAGTCGAACCCACCCGGATTCGGCGCTTGGGTGGGAGAAAAGGGCTGATCTGGCTCGTGGATTCTCGGCCCAAAACGCCCACCCAAGAGCTGGGGAGAGCGCAGGACGGGCTCGCTCACACACGATTACGGCAGGCAGGCGCCCCGATCCCGACCGGATGTCGCGGCCTCGGGTCTCGCGGCCGGAAGTCCACGGCGCACGGGCTCTCGACGGTGGCGGAGTCGCTTTCCAGAGCGGGTGCCGGTTTCCTGCCGCCGCCACACCCTGTTGCTCGCAGAAAAGAGTTAATGTACCTTAACTTCATGAACGTCGATTCCTCCTCCGCTGTGCACACGGACGGGCGCGGCCGGAAGAAGAGGATCTCCACGGTCGCTCTGCTCGGTCCGGCCTTCGTCGCCGCCATCGCCTACGTCGATCCGGGCAATGTCGCGGCCAACCTCACCGCCGGCGCCGAATACGGATACCTGCTCGTCTGGGTGCTCGTGGCCGCGAACCTCATCGCCGTTCTCGTCCAATACCTGTCCTCGAAGCTCGGACTGGTGTCCGGGAGGTCTCTGCCGAGCCTGCTCGGCGAGCGACTGAGCCGCAGGTCCCGACTGGCCTATTGGTCGCAGGCGGAGATCGTGGCCGTCGCCACCGACCTCGCCGAGGTGATCGGCGGCGCCATCGCCCTGAACATCCTCTTCGGCCTGCCGCTCCTCCTCGGCGGGATCATCGTCGGAGTCGTGTCGCTGTTCCTGCTCTCGATCCAGTCCACCCGCGGCCAGCGCCCCTTCGAGACGGTCATCATCACCCTGCTCGCAATCATCGCCATTGGCTTTCTGGCAGGCCTGTTCGTCGGCGACGTGGACTGGGGACAGGCCGCCGGCGGAATCGTCCCCAGACTGGAGGGCACGAACTCGGTGGTGCTCGCGGCGAGCATGCTCGGCGCGACCGTGATGCCCCATGCGATCTACCTGCATTCGGCGCTGTCGGTCGACCGGCACGGCAGAACGCCCAGAGCCTCGGTGCCCCAGCTGCTGCGAGCCAGCCGCTGGGATGTCGTGCTCTCCCTCGTCATCGCCGGTTCAGTGAACATCGCGATGCTGCTGCTGGCCGCCGCCTCGCTGCGCGGACAGGAGGGCACCGACACGATCGAGGGCGCTCATGCGGTCGTGACGGCCAACCTCGGCGAGGTCGTGGGGCTGTTCTTCGGCATCGGTTTGCTCGCTTCGGGCCTGGCCTCGAGCGCGGTCGGCTCCTACGCGGGAGCGTCGATCATGCAGGGGCTGCTGCGGGTCAACGTGCCGATCGTCTGGCAGCGGGCGGTGACGATGATCCCCGCCCTCATCCTGTTAGGGGTCGGCGTCGATCCGACCTGGGCGCTCGTGCTCAGCCAGGTCGTCCTCAGCCTCGGCATCCCGTTTGCGATGATTCCCCTGGTCAGGCTCACGATGAGCCGGACGGTGATGGGGCAGTACGCGAACGGACGCTGGATCACCGTGGTCGCGGTGGCCGCCTCGGCGCTCATCATCGTCCTCAACCTCATCCTCATCGTCCTCCTCGTTCTCGGCATAGACTGAGAGTGGCCGCACGCGCGACTTCCCCGGTCCGAGTGCCGCGCGTGCGGTCCTCCGCCCCCGCCGAGGCGGCTCTCCGTCGCCCGTGCCACCGCCCTCGGCGAGCCCGCTGACCTCCCGTGACCCCGCCGAGGCGGCAGACAGCGGTTCCGCTCACCCGACCTGACCCGCGCCGATCCGGCGGCGCCGTCGGCGGGCGGACACACTGCGGCCGATGAGCCCCTGGCGTGGGGCGAACAGATAGACGAGGAGGAAGATCGCCCCCTGCGCGAGTACGACCATCCCGCCCGAGGCCGTGTCGAGGTAGTAACTCGAATAGAGGCCGATGAGCGCGCACAGGACCGAGACGGCCGGGGCGATGAGCAGCATCCGCTGGAACCGGTCCGTGAGCAGATAGGCCGTGGCCCCGGGGATGATGAGCATCGCCACGACGAGGACCACTCCGACGGCCTGCAGTGCCACGACCGAGGTCAGGGCGAGCAGCCCGAGCAGGACCGCGCCGAGCACGCGCGGATTGATCCCCAGGGCATGGGCATGGGTGGGGTCGAAGGCATAGAGCGTGAAATCGCGGTTCTTGGCCACGAGCACGGCCAGGGTGATCACGCCGAGCGCAGCCACCTGCACCAGCTCCGTGGCCGAGACGCCCAGCAGATTGCCGAAGATGATGTGGTTGAGATCGACGTGCGAGGGCGTGACGGAGATGAGGACGAGGCCGAGCGCGAACAGAGACGTGAAGACGATGCCGATGGCGGCGTCCTCCTTGATCCGGCTGGTGTCACGCACTGCGCCGATCAGCCCGACGGCGAGGAAGCCGAAGACCACCGCTCCGAGGGCGAAAGGTGCGCCGAGGACATAGGCGAGCACAACCCCCGGGAGGACGGCGTGGGAGACGGCATCGCCCATGAGCGACCAGCCGATGAGCACGAGCCAGCACGAGAGCAGGGCGCACACGATCGAGGCGATGAGCGTGGTCGCCAGGGCCCGGAGCATGAAGTCGAAGGCGAAGGGCTCGAGGGCGAGTTCGATGAGGCTCATGCCGCATCACCGCCGCCGGCCGTGCCCGTGACGTCGAGGCCGAAGGCCAGGGCGAGGTTGTCGGGACGGAGCACCTCGGCCGGGGAGTCGTGGAGCAGCACTCGCCGCATGAGAAGGACTGCCTCGTCGGCGAGGTCCGGCAGCGCATGCAGGTCATGGGTCGACACGAGCACCGTCACCCCGGTGGCCGCGAGCTCCTTGAGCAGCCGGACGATGGTGGCCTCGCTGCGTTTGTCGACCCCGGCGAAGGGTTCGTCGAGCAGCAGGATCCTCGCTCCCTGGGCGATGCCGCGAGCGACGAAGGCCCGTTTCTTCTGCCCACCGGAGAGCTGGCCGATCTGCCGGTCGGCGAAATCGGTGAGTTCGACCCGCTCGAGGGCCAGGTCCACGGCCTCGCGGTCGGCCCTGCGGCGAATGCGCAGCGGGCCCATGTGCCCGAAGCGTCCCATCATGACGACCTCGCGGACCGAGACAGGGAAGTCCCAGTCGACGTCCTCGCTCTGCGGGACATAGCCGAGCAGTCCGGCCCGGCGGGCCTTCGCGGGGGACTCTCCGTTGATGGACACACGTCCGGAGTCGGGGGTGACGATGCCCATGATGGTTTTGAACAGCGTCGATTTGCCCGAACCGTTCATCCCGACCAGGCCGCAGATCCGGCCGGGCTCGAGTGTCAGGCAGGCGCGGTCGAGGGCGAGCACCTGCCCGTAGTGGACGGTCGCCTCGGCGACGGTGATGGCGGGAGTGCTCATGCCTCGCCTCCCGTCAGCGCGGCAGCGATCGTCTTCGCGTCGTGGCGGATGAGATCGAGATAGGTCGGGACCGGGCCGTCGGCGTCCGAGAGCGAATCGACGTAGAGAGTGCCACCGAATTCGGCGTCGGTGGCTTCGACGACCTGATCCATCGGCGCCGAGGAGACCGTGGATTCGCAGAAGACGGCTGGAACCTCGTTGTCCTCGACGAAATCGATCGCCGAGGTGATCTGTCCCGGCGTCGCCTGCGATTCGGCGTTGACCGGCCAGATGTACTTCTCGCTCAGTCCGGCGTCCCGGGCGAGGTAGGAGAGGGCTCCCTCGCAGGTGACCAGCGCGCGCTGGGACTTCGGCAGCCTCGCCAGGTCGTCGACGAGCTCGTCCTGAACGTCTTGGAGCTGCTCGCCGTAGTCTTCGGCGTTGGCCGAGTAGTCATCGGCATGCTCCGGGTCGAGCTCGGCGAAGGCGTGGGCCATGTTCTCGGCGTAGATCTGAACGTTGAGCGGACTCATCCAGGCATGCGGGTTGGGTTTGCCGGCATAGGCGTCTCCGGTGATCGACAGCTCGTCGACGCCCTCGCTGACGACGGCGTGAGGCACGTCGATGTCGTCGACGAACTGGGAGAACCACTGCTCGAGGTTGAGTCCGTTGTCGAGGACGAGGTCGGCCTTCGCGGCCTTGCGGATGTCTCCCGGGGTGGGTTCGTAGCCGTGGATCTCCGCGCCGGCCTTCGTGATCGATTCGACCTCGAGGTGGTCGCCGGCGACGTTGTCCGCGATGTCTGCGAGCACCGTGAAGGTGGTGAGCACCATCGGTCTGTCACCGGCGCCTTCGGCCGTCGCAGTGCCGCCGCAGGCGCTGATGCCCAAGGCGAGTGCGGCCGCAGTGGCGACGCCGAGGGCTCGGGGGATCGGGTGTGTGGAGGGCAGGGTCGGTGTGCTCGGACGGCTGGGTCGGCCACGGGAATTGCATTGCTGGGACACGAGGGCTCCTGGTTCGACGACGGGGCCTGGATCAAAGTTAAGGTACGTTAACTTTAGATTGTGACCTGAGGAAAGCCAAGTCGTGTCGCACAGCCTCGCCGAGGCGGCCCTCGGTCGGAGAGGTGCCCGGGTCGAGCAGGTCGGGGCGGATCGGCCGCCGCCGAAGCCTCAGTTCTCGCGCAGGTCGATCGGCCTGACCAGGACGCGCGGGTTCGAGCGCACCCACCACGGGCGAGGCCGCCCGGCGGCTGCCGCGGCTCGGCGCTCGGCACGAGTGGCGTAGCGGTAGGTGAAGACCCGGACACGGATGAGCTCGGGTGCCTCGCCGTCGAAGGGGTCGGGACCCATGAGGCGGCGGATCTGCTGATCGCCGGAGCCGATATGGCGCAGAAGTTCGGAGAACCACGACTGCCGATAGTCGCCGAGGGCGGCGAACCACATGAGCCAATCGAGCCGGAGGTGGTAGGGCGCGACGAGGGGGCTGATCCGCTCGACATCGCCGGGTTTGCCCTTGAACCGATACTCCCGCCACCCCTCGTCCGCAGGCAGATCCTCGTCGGTGTCGTGGCCGTCACCGACCTCCCCGCTGTCCTCGCCCGGATCGATCCAGCCCTCGATGATGATCTCGTTCCGGGTCTCGGTCATCGACCCGAACGCACCGTAGGCATTGCCGAGGCCGAGCCGGTTGAAGCTCGCGTTCATCAGCTGACCGGGGGAGAAGAGATTGCGCACAGCCGGCACATTGAGCCAGCACTGCCAGGCGACGAAGACGAGCACGAGGACCATCCACCACACCGGGGAAGGACCGGTGCCTGCGGACGGGCCGATCGCCTCGGCGCCGGCGGATCCGGTCACCTTATCGACGACGGAATCCCAACCCCAGCCGGGGAAGGGGCCGCCGACGATCCAGCGGAAGAACGAATCGCTGATGCCGGAGCAGGCGATCAGGATCGTCGCCCAGTTCAGCCACGCGTAGTTGCCGGTGATGACGAGCGCGAATTGGGTGATGATGATCGCCGCGGCCGCGAACGAGGCGATGGGCTGGGGCAGGAACAGCAGCCACGGTGCGATCAGCTGCACCACATGGCTGCCCAGCGTCTCACCGCGATGCCACCAGGCGGGCGTGAGGTGGGCGAGCCGGCTGAGCGGATTCGGCATCGGCTGCGTCTGATGGTGATAGTCCATCGCGGTGAGGTCGCGCCAGGAGCTGTCGCCGCGCATCTTGATCATGCCAGCGCCGAACTCCACGCGGACGACGAACCAGCGCAGCAGCAGGATCATCGGCAGGGTGGGAACCACCTCATGGGAGCCGAGGAAGCCGACGAGGAACCCGGCCTCGAGCAGCAGCGATTCCCAGCCGAAGCCGTAGAAGCGCTGCCCGATCGACGTGATCGAGAAGTACAGGGCCCACATCGCCAGGAACACCGGGATCGGCACCCAGGCGGGACCGGCTTGGGGCAGGCCGATGATCGCCGAGGCGGCCAGGACCATTCCGATCACGCTGACGAGCCGGAGGCGGCCGTCCGAATACGGAAAGCGCTTCCAGCGGAAGATCGTCGGCGCCTGCTCGGCAGTGGTCAGCGCGATGAAGCGCGGGGCCGGGGTCAGCCCGCGCTCGCCGAGGAGGGCCGGGAACTGGGTGAACGCGGAGAGGAAGGCGATGAGGAACAGGACGCCGAAGCCGCGTTGGATGATCTCGCGAGAGATCGTGTAGTCCTCGGCACTCAGCAAGGACAGCACCGCGGTCATGTCCACGGCGATCACCTCCAGGTTCGTGCGGCGTTCTCGGCGTCCCTGTCTCGACTATGGTGCCCAGCTCGGCATCGCGCAATACCCGTGATGAATGCGCCGAGGCTGCCCCCGAGATCGGGGGCAGCCTCGTTTCGGTCCCGGTCAGGGCGCCGAATGGGTTCGGTGTGCGTGCACGATGCCGCTCACTCGTGTGCCGGTTCGGGCTCCGGTTCGATCTCTTCGACCTCATCCGCCGAGGTGGGGACCGCCGGGATCGAGTCCGTGGCCGGCGGTGCCGGCGGGGTGACGACCGATTGGTAGGAGTGCTCGTGCGAGTACGCGAGGAACGACAGGTGGTTCTCGTAGCGGTCGAGGACGTCGTCGATGATCTGCTGGGAGCTCAGGCCCATGAGGTCATAGCCCTCGGAACCGGTCTGGGTGAACACCTCGATCCGGTAGTAGACATCGTCGCCGCGCGGTGCATTCCGGGCGCCGAAGGACGGCACATTCGCCTCGACGGCTGCGGTCTCGTAGTGGAAGTCGCGCTGCTCGCCCATGTCGACGTTGAGCGTGTGCGTCGTGATTCCGGTGTCCTCGTCGAGTGTCTGGAGGTGTTCGACGGTGTAGCCGAGTTCGCGGAACTCTGCGGCCACGGCCGTCAGTGAGGGTCCGACCACCTCGGCGACGAACCGGGCGACGGACTTCTGCGACGGATAGGAGCGCAGCGTCGCCAGACGCTGGCGCCAGGTCTTCTCCGGTGCGCGACCGCCGTGGGCGGCGACGGTGCGGCGTCTGCGGATGCGTCCCTCGCGTTCGGCGCGCTCCATTCGCAGCACCTTCGAGAACGAGGCCATGACGAGGTAGGCGATGACCGTCACCGGCAGAGCGAAGATGAGCGTGGCGTATTCCATCGTCGTCACCCCGCCGGCGACGAGCATGGCGATCGTGAGCACGGCGGTGACGAGCGCCCAGAAGATGCGCAGCCACTTCGCGCCGTCCTCCTCCGGGTTCGGGATCGTCGAGGAGAAGTTCGACATGACCATGGCACCGGAGTTCGCGGACGTGAGGTAGAACAGCAGCCCGGAGAGCGTGGCCAGGCCGATGAGGAAGGTTGCGCCCGGGAACATCTCGAGCAGCGAGTACCAGCCCTCCTCGGGGGAGTCGATGGCGAGCTGCGCGAACGCATTGTTGCCGCTGAAGACCTCGGACAGCGCCGAGTTGCCGAAGATCGAGACGATGATGAAGTCGCAGAGGACGGGAGCGGTGATCGCGGCGATGACGAACTCACGCAGCGTCCGGCCGCGGGAGATGCGGGCGAGGAAGAGCCCGACGAAGGGGCCCCAGGCCAGCCAGAACGCCCAGAAGAAGAGCGTCCACGCGCCCATCCATTCGGAGCCATCGCTGACATAGGCGAAGGTCGACAGGGTGCGTTCGGGCAGGGTGAAGACGAAGCGGCCGATGTTCTCGACCATGGCGTTGAGCAGGAACGCGGTCTTGCCGGTGACGAGGATGTAGAGCATCATCGCCGCGCACGACCACAGGTTGAGCTCGGAGACGAGCCGGATGCCCTTGTCCACGCCCGAGGTGCAGGCGGCCACCGTCATGACGACGGCGACGAGGACGAGTGCGATCTGCAGCGCGAGGCCTTCGGGGAGTCCGAAGAGCATCGAGAAGCCGACGTTGAGGAGGACGACGCCGATGCCCATCGAGGTGGCCACCCCGAACACGGTGCCGACGAGGGCGAAGATGTCGATGACATCGCCGGTGACTCCGCGCACGCGCTTGCCCAGCAGCGGGTAGAGGACCGCGCGGATCGACAGCGGCATGCCCCAGCGGTAGGCGAAGTAGCCCATGGCCATGCCCAGCAGCGAGTACATCGACCAGCCGGCGATGCCGTAGTGGAACATCGTCCACACCACGGCGTCCTGAGCGGCGGCCGCGGATTCCGGATCGGCGTTGACCGGTTGGAGGTACTGGGTGATCGGTCCGGTCACCGAGTAGAAGAGCATGTCGATGCCCACCCCGGCGGCGAAGAGCATCGCGACCCAGGTGAAGAGGTTGTACTGGGGGCGGGAATGGTCGGGACCGAGGCGGACCGAGCCCTCCTTCGACAGGGCGACCCAGAGGACGAAGCCGATGACGACGGTGACCGTGACGACGTAGAACCAGCCGAGGTTCTCGGCGATCCAGTCGACGGCCATCTTCATCGTCGACTGTGCGGAGCTCGGCATCACCATGGCCCACACGGAGAAGGCGAGGATGATGAGCGAAGCGATGATGAACACTCGCCAGTTGACTCGCGAACCACGTTCGTCGGAGAGCTCGGCCGGCCCCTTGCTCATCTCCGAACTGTCGATCGGCGCGCGCTTGCCGGGGTCGGTGTCTCGGCTGACTCTGGTGGCTGGGTCGGTGCCGCCGAAGCGTTCTCGTTCGACGACCGGGCGTTTCAACGTCTCTTCGTTCGGATCCTGCACGCATCAACCTCCGGTAGGCAAAAAGTGGACAGGGCCCGAAAAGGGCCCGGTCCATTCTATGGGTGGAGGAATCTCACGGAGACATCACCCCCTGTACTCAGGAAACCGGGAGCGTGTCAGGGTGGCTTGATGGGCAGCGGCATCAGGGGCCGGGTGAGTGCTGTAAAACGGCGGAATCGCTCAGCTGCGGTGTCGGCCGGTCACCCCGTTGACCGTCACGACGAATCGGTGCGCCTCGGCGGGTGCGGTCTCTTCGAGGCGCAGCGACGATCCGAGGTGCAGTTCGACCGTCACTGTCGCGCGGTCGCGGAAGTGCTCCGAGCGCGCCGTGCTGATCTGCCGGGAGGCTGCCTGGGAGAGCTGGGTGATGGCACCGCTGTCATCGGTGCGCACCCGCAGGATCCGCAGGTCGGTGAGGATGAGGTGATCGGAGACGAAGGGCGGCAGGCTCTGCAGGTGTGCGTACTCGACCTCCCCGGGGCGGAACAGAGCGGTCGGGGATGAAGTTCGGGCAGTCGTCGACCGCTGCGTCGGTGCTGAGCGAGGGGACGCCCGGCGTCTCATCGCGAAAAGCGGCGTCCTGGCAAGGGCGCGGAAGAGTCCTGTGCGCGAGCCGTCCGGGCCCGCAGCCGCACGCCCGGTGGCAGGGCCGGCGGATGGGGGCACGTGGTGAGCGGGGTCGGAATGGGGAGTCATAACTGTGATTCTGGCAGTCCCGCCTCGGCGGCGGGCGGTGTGCAGGTAATGGTTTCGCAACATGTGTTCCCGATCGCCCATGGGATACTGAAGGCATGCGTGCAGGTGAAGTGTCCGAGGTCAGCCAGGATTACCTCAAGGCCATCTGGTCGGCCCAGGAATGGGGTGGGGATCCGATGACCGCGACCGAGCTCGCGAACCGATTCGGGACGACGAAGGCCAATGTCACCGAGGTGCTCAAACGCCTCGACGAACTCGAGCTCATCACCCGGGTGCCCTATCGTCCGCCGGTCCTCACCGCCCACGGCAAGGCCATCGCCCTGTCGATGGTGCGACGGCACCGGCTGATCGAGACGTTCCTCGTCGAGTCGCTCGGCTACGGCTGGGAAGAGGTCCACGACGAGGCCGAGATCCTCGAACATGCCGCCTCCGACAGGCTCATCGATCGCATCGACGCGTTCCTCGGTCATCCCACGTCGGACCCGCACGGTGACCCGATCCCCGGCCCGGACGGGCGTGTGGACTCCCACACGCCCACCCTGCTGGCCGAGGCGGCTGCCGGACACTACGAGGTGCTGCGAGTCTCGGACGCGGATCCGCAGGTCTTGGGCAAGCTCGCCGAGGCGGGGGTGCTTCCCGAGGCCGCACTCGAGGTCATCGACTGCTCCGATGAGCACGTCACCGTCGCCATCGGCGGAGGTCAGGAGATGATCGAGACCGCGCTTGCCGCTGCCGTCTATCTGCGTGACTCCGCCTCGAGCGAGGCCTGACTCACGCTTCGGCGTCTCCTCTCTTCTGCGTCCGCGGGAACCGCGGTTCGGCGCGCAGCAGCGCCAGGCTCGTGGCCGTGCGCGCGTCGAATCCTTCTGTCAGGAACAGACGCGGCCAATCGCGCCAGAGTTCGGACTCATATGGCGTGCCGGGCACATAGGTCTTGAAGACTGCCTTCCGGTGCCCCGGGTGGGAACGGAACGAAGCGGGAGGGATCGTCTGCAGCGTCTCGAACAGGGTCTGATAGAGCACTGGAGTGAACCCGTCGCCGCGGGCAGTCTCGGCTGTGCGCACCCACTCGGGGCCGGTGACGGGCACGCCGCGTTCGATGGCCGTGTGCATCTGCGCCTTGATGCCCGCACGCTGCGGATCGGGGGAGTGACGCAGCAGCACGCGAGCCCAGTACAGGGCCTCGTCGGCCTCAAACCCCGGCCACCGATCCTCGGGGCTGTGGTGTCGGTCAGAGGGGAGATGGTCGTCGTGGAAGTCTGCGGACATGGTGGACCGTCCTTCCCGGACGCGCTTCTGCAGCGCGGATCCGGATCGAAGCTTGCCCGGACTGGCTGCCCGGACCCGTTCTTCCCCTGGGGCACCCGGTCGATGACGGGTTGCCGCGTGGCCGGCCAGGTACCGATGGCCACGACTCATGAACGTGTTCTCAGTGTAGGGGGAAGGGATGACACGGACGTCGGACAGTGGGATTGCCCGGCGACCTCGTGACTGTGAGGTCGCTGGGCGTTCCCGGTCGACGTCTACCTCCGCGGCAAATTCCACCTCGGCTGCGGCTGCTGCGGCTTCTTGTGCTGGTTCATGAAACCGCGCTCGCCCTGCAGGTGCCCTTTGTCATGGCTCCTCGCCTTCGCCGAGGCGCCCGGAACAGAGGCCTGGAGCTTCTCGGTGGCCTGTTCGGCACCGACGATCGGCAGTTCGCCGGTGATCACCGGTCTCTCCGCAGCCGCGTCCGCTCCGGTGACTGCCGGAGCATCGCCGGTGACTGCCGGATCGGTTCCGAGCACCGTGCCGCGGCTCTTCTTCTGGTCTTTCTCTTTGCGCTTGGCATTGCCGTCGTTTCGCATGGTGTGTCCTTTCGTCGAATTCCTCTGTTTGCGTGTGGCTGTTGCCGACTTCGGCTGAGTGCGCGAGTGCTGCCGCGCCCTCGCGTTCTGCGGAGCTGGATCGCCGGCCAATTCGGTGTACAGGCCGGCCCATTGGTCGGGTGTGAGGTCTCTTGGCAAGGCATCTCCTCTGATGTCGTTGCGGTCCAAGGTCGCTTGCAGTGTGCGCTGACCAGTGATGCTCATCCTCGAGAGGATTCCTTTCATTCCCCGCCCTCGGCCGGTGAATACCGCGTGGACGAATCGGTGATAGTCGGATCGGTCCCTGTAGGGGATCGAGCTGGTGGAACAGCGATCGATGGAGAGGATGCCACCATCGACGCTGGGCTTCGGTGTGAACGCATCGGCGGGGACACGTTCGACGAGACGGAAGTCGAACCAGGGAGCCCATTGAGCGGTCATCATGGTCGAACCGCCGACTCCGGCGCGTTTGCGGGCCACTTCCCATTGGGTGAGCAGGATCGCCCGCTGCCAGCGTCTGGAACGCAGCAGCTTGCGGAGGATGGGAGTGGTGAGATGGAACGGCAGATTGCCGACGATGACCGGCCGGTCGAACCGGGTGGTCAGGATGTCGGCGTGCCGGACCTCGGCCCGAGGAAATGTGTCTTCAAGGTGATCAAGCCTCGTTTCGTCGAGTTCCACGAGAGTGAGCGGGCGTCCGAGCCGATAGAGCTCGTTCGTCACTGCTCCGCCTCCGGGGCCGATCTCCATGATGGGACCGGAGGTGGCGCGGGTCAGGCTCGCTATCGTGGCGATGGTGGTGGAAGAGCGAAGGAAGTTCTGGCCGAGTTCGTGTCGGCCGCCGTGCACCGAACGGGATGAGGGATGGGGTCGCATTGGAAGGTGCTCCACGGTTGGAGATGGAGGCACCCGAGGCAGCGCAATGAGGGTGAATCCGATCGATCAGGGAATGATCGTTGAGGAGTCAGCCGATTGTCGCATCGCCCGGATGCCGATGACGATCCGGGAGGACAACGCGCTTGCAGAAAGAGATGGAGGCGACCGAAGCCGGTCAGCCGATCACGGAGACTCCGTCGAGCGCGCCGTCAGGCGCGGCGAGGACGAATGCAGAAGCAAGGCGCAGTCATTGCGCTGCTGTTCAATGTTCCCATGGGCACCAAGCTAGCACAGGGCCGATGCGACCACCAGAGTACGGCGAGAAGAGCATGGACCTAGTTGTACTTCCTCATGAGGCTGTGAACACGAGCTGAATTCGAACCGCAAAATTGGACGGGCTCTGGTTGTAAGACGTGTGCTGGTGCCTGCTCGTCATCATGCCCAAGGATGCCGCGCTTATGACGGTGAGCAAGCTCGTCACGTCATTGAAGATGTGAAGTAATCTTTGATGCAACGTGGGTGTCGTCAGACCTGATGGTGGCGATGATGAGCTAATCCACAGACAATACAATCCACAATTCCGAATGGCTGATGTCAGCTCGGGCATCTATCTGGCATAGGCCCAAATTAGGCTGGCTTTGCGGCTCATCTTGCCGCTGAGCAGACGTTTAGATTAGCGAAAGGGACGGCAGCGTGAGCAAGATTTTGCAAGTCGATGGCACGAATGCGCGGATGCTAATGCAATCGCGAATGAGCGATCAGCAGTTTACTGAACCAGTACATCTCGAAAGTTGGATAATTCAGCATCCGTCAGTCATAGATCCAGGTATAAAGATCATAGCCAACCAGTTCTCCGGATGGGAGTCACAGGAAGGAACGACTCGGGATAGACCAGATCTGCTGGCCCTCGCCGATACCGGTGAGCTTGTTGTTATTGAACTCAAGCGCGGTAGTGATCGAAATGTGCATCTACAAGCTTTGACTTATGGAGCCCTGAGCGCGACTTTCACGAGGAATCAGTTGGCGGAGGCTCACGCGACGTGGCTTCGTCGGCAAGGTGGCGAAGATGTTTCTACTGAATCAGCGTTGGAACAACTGGCAAACCATGTAGACGGTGATTGGACTGACGAGCTCCTAGCCGCTCCTCGGTTAGTGCTTGTCGCTGAGGACTTCCCCGGTCAGGTCATCACCACAGTGCAATGGCTCGCCACCGTTGCCCCGAACCTCGTCGTCGAGTGCCATGAATATCACATTTTCATAGGGGATGACGGTTCGACGAATGTGAATTTTCAACGCCTGTTTCCCGTTGACGACCTCTCAGATCGTCTCCTTCGTCCCGCATCAATGAAGGTTGAAAATGCGAGCCGTGCCGTAGCTGAGAATAAGCGTGGCGCAAGGTCGGTAAGTGTCATTACTGAATTCGGGCTGATTCCAGAAGGCGGAATGATGACCTTGGAGCTGGAGTCGAGAGTGGTCGCAGAAACGGCCGCGATTGTTAATTCATGGCTAGCCGAGGAGCCGAATCGTGACCGCGTGCGATGGACGTCTCACCCTTCACGACCGCTGATTTGGGAGGCATTCGAAGAGGACGACGTGCAGTGGTCACCAACCAAACTACGAAACGAGATCTTTCGTCGAGCAGGAGCACCGGTTCCGACGTTTTCTGCAGCCGATGCATGGTGCTATGACGGCCGATCGCTGTACTGGATTGCAGACGAGTATCGGTGATCTTGCTAAGAGGTGAGGGAGCATCGCTTAGGTCAAACAACCGGTTACTGGTTGTCTTCGCAATAGAGCCGCGCGTTTTGGTGCATATGGTGCAGGTCCAGGACTGCAGAATTTAACGCGATTCCGAGATTTTCGCGGGCGGCCCGCCAAAGCACCGGCCCTTGTCAGCCGAGGACGGTGCGCAGCGTCAGGACGCCGACGGCCCCGATGGTCGCCGCTGCCGGCAGCGTGATGACCCAGGCCAGAGCGATCGGCTTCATCAGCTTCCAGTTCGCCGAGCGGTTGACCAGTCCGACGCCGATGATCGCGCCGATGAGGATGTGGGTCGAGGACACGGGCAGTCCGCTGACCGAGGCGGCCATGACGATTCCGGCCGCGGCGAGTTCGGCGGCGAAGCCCGAGGCCGGGTGGATCTCGGTGAGGTTCGTTCCGACTGTGGCGATGACCTTGCGGCCGATGAACCACAGGCCCGCGATCAGGGCGATGCCGCAGGTGAGCATCGCAGCGAAGGGCACGGTCGTCTCGGCGTGGATGCTGTCGGTGCGCAGCACGTCGAGGACGGCGGCGAAGGGGCCGACGGCGTTCGCGATGTCGTTGGAGCCGTGGCTGAAGGCGAAGGCGGAGGCGGTGAACACCTGCATCCAGGAGAAGAGGATGTAGGTCGCGCGGGGGACCGTCTGCTTGCGCAGGGTCTTGGCGAAGACGAAGACGGCCAGCCACACGGCGATGCCGATCATCGCCATCACGAGGATGCCGCCGAAGGTGCTCACGCTCATGTCGAGGTTCTTCAGCCCCTTGAACAGCAGCATCGCGGTGATGATGACCGCGCCTGCGGCGGCGACGAGGGGAACCCAGCGCTGCAGCGACGCGTGCGTGCCGATGGTTCCTGCCTCCGCCTCGGTGGTGGTCGCCTCGTCGATCTGTGCGTCGACGGTGCCCTCCGCGGCGGCGACGGGCGCCAGCATGTGCGGTTTCAGGGTGTGCGAGAGCGTGTTTCCGAGGACGTACTTCTTGATCAGCCCGTAGATGAGAAATGCGGCGAGCCCGCCGAGCACCGGTGAGAGCACCCAGGAGATCGCGATCTGGCCGACCTCCGACCACTGCACCATGGACAGGCTGCCGGTGCCCGTGACGAAGCCGATGGTCAGGGAGGCGCCGATGATGCCGCCGATGATCGCGTGCGTCGTCGACACGGGCCAGCCCATGCGGGTCGCCAGGAGCAGCCATACGGAAGCGCCGAGGAGGGCGGCCATCATGATGAACGCGAAGTCCATCGGGTCGAGTGCGACGGCCCCGAGGTCGACGATCCCGCTCTTGACCGTGTCGGTGACGTCGCCGCCGGCCAGCAGGGCGCCGCTGACTTCAAACACGGCGGCCACGAGAAGTGCCTGCTTCATCGTCAGGGTGCCGGCGCCGACCGATGTGCCGAATGCGTTCGCCACGTCGTTGCCGCCGATGTTGAACGCCATGAACGCGCCGAAGATGACCGTCGTGATGAGCACCATTCGAGGTGCGTCCCGGCCCACGAAGTCGAATGACCACAGCGTGAAAGCGATGAGGGTGACCGCGAGGAGGGCACCGAAGACCAGGTGCCAGAGGCGGTCATTGCTGCGGCCGACGGCAGGCGTCGGAGTGTGGCGCTCCGGGGCCAGAACCTGGGTCATTCAAAACTCCTAGCGAAGATCATTCGTACAGGCTGGATCTGACTCCATGATTCGCAGGCTGGATGACCGCAGGGTTACGGGGAAGGTGAACGGACGGTGAACTCCGATCCCGGGCGGCGGGAACTCTCGATGCACAGTCGATGCAGTTCGCTCTGCGTTCACGTGAATTTCCAGGTCAGATGCTATGCGAGCGGGTTCGAAAGGATGGGGCGCGAAGGTGAACGCGGCAGGGAACATCGACTGTGACACTGGACACGGACGCACGGATGGCGTGCTCGAGCGTGACTGCGACCACCCACGCCTGAGCGGACGGCCGCTCAGGCGTGAGCAGCTGACCGCAGAAACGCGGGCTATCGGCTGGTGCAGGTGAAGGAAGAGCTCGCCGAGGCGGCCGACTGCGGCCTATTCGATGATCTCGCCGCTGATGACATCGCCGCCGCCGTCGTCGGGACGATTGCGGTACGGATCGGCCTTGATACGGTGGTCGGCCTTGCGCAGGCGCAGGCCCAGGGCGACGAGGGCGATGCCGACGAGGATGATGAACCCGGCCAGGGCGAAGATCAGGGTGGTGACCCCGGCCTGAGGAGCGAAGAGGAAGAAGGCCCCGAGGATGATGCCGAGGGCGCCGATGACCGTGAGCACCCACCAGGAGCGGACGCCGACCCGACGGATGAAGAAGGACACGGTGAGGGCGAGGAAGCTGAAGAAGATGATCGCGAAGCCGGTGAGCACCATGACCATGGACGCGAACAGCATCGGGGTGAGGAAGATGAGCACCCCGAGGAGGATGAGCAGGACGGCGCGGGCAACCAGACTGCCGGTGCGGCCTCCGCGCGGAGCGAAGACGAGGGAGGACACGGCGATGACGGCGAGCCAGCAGGCGAAGATGCGCACGACCACCTCGGCGGTGGCGCCGGGCCAGACCAGCATCAGCACACCCATCACGAAGGCGATGACACCATTGATGATGACTGTCCTGCTGGTGCGCTTGAGGTCCATGACTCCAGCCTAGTCGTTCGGCTTGGACGGACGCTGAGCGAGGTGAGGCTCCTTCGGGTCGCCTCGGGGCTCAGGCGTGACCGAGGTGGCCCTCCTGCTCGGTTGCATCCGATGTGGTGCGCTCCTGCTCCGGCATGTCAGAGGTCGTGCGCTCCTGCTCGGGCATGATGCCGGTGAGCCTGAGCGATTCGGACATCGCCTTGACGATCGCGTCGAGGTCGGCCGTCGTCGATGCCTTCGCCTGTCCGCCCGCGTCGGCCGGCGTCTCGTCGTCGCTGAGCGGGAACTCCTCGGCAGGTGCCGCCGCGGATGAGGACGGGGTGTTGCCTTCGAGGAAGCGGAGCAGCTCGACGGGGAAGGGCAGGACCAGGGTCGAGTTCCGCTCGGCGGCCACCTCGACGATGGTCTGGAGCAGTCGCAGCTGCAGGGCCGAGGGGGTGTGGGCCATCGCCTCGGCGGCCTGGGCGAGCTTGTTCGACGCCTGCAGCTCACCATCGGCGATGATGACGCGGGAGCGGCGCTCGCGTTCGGCTTCGGCCTGGCGGGACATCGAACGCTTCATCGTCTCCGGCAGGGCCACGTCCTTGATCTCGACGCGGTCGATGTGGATGCCCCAGTCGACAGCGGGGCTGTCGATCATGATGGCCAGGCCCTGGTTGAGGCGTTCGCGGTTGGTGAGCAGGTCGTCGAGCTCGCTCTGGCCGATGATCGAGCGCAGGGAGGTCTGGGCGACCTGGCCGACGGCGAGCTGATAGTCCTCGACGTCGACGACGGCCTTGCGCGGGTCGACGACCTTGAAGTAGATGACGGCGTCGACGCGGACGGTGACATTGTCGCGGGTGATGCCCTCCTGGGCGGGGATCGGCATGGTCACGATCTGGAGGTTGACCTTCTCCATCTTGTCGACGAAGGGGACGATCGCCGTCATGCCCGGTTCCTTGGGGTCGGAATTCACCCTGCCGAGTCGGAAGATCACCCCGCGCTCATACTGTTTGACGATCCTCAGGCTGTTTCCCAGCGTGATGGCTCCGAGTGCGACAAGTGCGGCGAGGATACTGAGCGCCAACATGTCGAATCGCCTCCTTTGACGACTGACTGTCTCTCCATGCTAGCACTCGTTTGGTCAAAGGTGTTCAGGTCGGTTATAATCCCGGCCCATTCGCAGGAGAAGGTGGAGGCGCCTCAGCCGCGGTCGGCGTCACTCTCGCGTGACTCTCGTGCCAGCAGCCGCTTCCCGGCCGGATAGGCGGTCAGGGACTCGGGTAGACGCACGCGGCGGCCCGATGCGTAGGTCGCCAAGACGCGGCCCGTGCCCGGCTGTTCGTCGCCGATGCCGGCGGGTTCGAGGCCGATGCGGCGCAGGGTCTGCTTTGCCACGGGCATGGGGGAGTCGAAGAGGGTGAGGGCACCTGCGCGGGCGGCCATGATTCGGTCGGCGACGAGTCCGTAATGGGTGCAGCCGAGGACCACGGCTTCCATGCCTGGCCCCATCTGGGCGAAGGCGTCCTCGATGGCACGATCGATCGTCGGGAGGTCTCCGATGTTGATCGCCTCGGCGAGTCCCGGGCAGGCGACCTTGGCCACGTGCAGATCGTCGGCGAACGAGTCGATGAGGTTCTGCTGGTAGGCGCTGCCCGTGGTCGCCGGTGTCGCCCAGATCGCGAAGTCCTGGCCCGTCCCGGCGGCCATCTTCACTGCCGGGACGGTGCCGATGACGGGGATATCGGGCTCATAGCGGGCCCGGACGGCCTCGAGTGCCTGCACCGAGGCGGTGTTGCAGGCGATGACGATGGCATCGGGTTCCCATTCGGCGAGCACCCCGGCCGAGTGCAGAACGCGCTGTTCGAGCGTTTCGCGGCTGAGGCCGCCGTAGGGAGTGAAGTCCGGGTCCATGGACAGGATCAGGTCGGCGTCGGGGGCGAGGTGGAAGAGTGCGTCGGCGGTGCCGAGGAGGCCGAGACCGGAATCGAGCAGGCCGATGCGCGTCATGCATCCTCTTTCGTCTGGGAAGCTCTCGAACCGGTGAGCTTCGAAACGGCGGCCTTCGGACGCGCGGTCTTCGGGTCGCCGGCTTTCGGGTAGGCGAACCCTCTGATCTCCTTGAGGTGCGCCTTCGTCAGACCGTGTGAGAAGTCGGGGGCAATGAGTTTGAGGCGGTTCGCCGAGTAGCGGTTCTGAAAGTATTCGCGCGTGGCCGGCCAGGCCAGGTCGTCGTCGATCCAGATCGCCCGACCGTGCTCGTGCACCGCCAGCCATTCCTCCATCGCTTTGGCTTTCCACCACAGCTGCGGGTCGGCGGCGTAGCGGTTGTGGGTCTCATCGGGCATTTCGATGACTTCGAAGGAGTTGCGCAGTCCGAATTTCGGTTCGAGTTCGGACTTGCATCGCTGCGACCAGGTCGACAGCCATACGACGTCGACCTCGTGGGTTTCGACGATGCGGTCGAAGAACGCGATGACGGCGGGGCGGTAGTGGAGTTCGTAGTTCCACGCGTGCAGCTTCTTCCGGCCTTCGGTCATGATGCGCAGGGTGGGCACCGGATAGGAGTTGAGGACGCCGTCGACGTCGAGGAAGACCGTGACATGGCGAGCCTGCCTGCGTGCCGAGACCGGCGACGGGGGTGCTGCTGCCATCGTTCCTTCCTGTGAGCTCTGGCGCTTCGGCCTGGTGAGGCCGTCGCCGCGCTGGCCTGGGGGCGGAGCGCTTCCGCCCGCACCAGAGTCGATCACAGGCAAGTTTACCGCTGTCCGCTGCTGAAGGCCGAGCCGATGTGCCGACGGACCCGTATCCGGCGACTTCGGGCGAGCCAGTGGACGCCCACTCCGGAAGGTCTCAGATCGCGGTGATGTGGTCTGGGTCGCCTCAGCCCTGCAGGTACGGTTCGAAAGCGGCGCGCAGCTCGGGCGTCAGCGGGGTCGGCTTCGAGGTCTCGCGATCGATGTGGACGAGGACGCAGTCGTGGTCGAAGACCTGTCGTCCGTCCTGGTCGCCGCGGGTGTTGACGGTGAATGAGGAGTTGCCGAGTTTCTTCACCGAAACGCTCATCGTCAGCTGCGGTCCGTACATCACGGGCACGATGTAGTCGATCGACTGGTGGGCCACGAGCAGGCCGCCGCCGGTGATGTGGCCGGCGCGGATCTCATTCATCCAGCGGATGCGGCCCTCCTCGACGAGGGTGATGAGACGTGCATTGTTGACGTGGCCGAGCATGTCCTGGTCCGACCAGCGCACCTCGGGTGAGTATTCGAATGTCTTCACATGTGCCTCCATGCCCCGCTGCGGCAAGCGCATGCCCTCAGCGGCTTCGAAACTTAACGATCGTTCCACAGTTAATCAGGTGCGGCTTCCCAAAGGGAAATCCGCGCGACCGCCTCGCCGTCCCCCTAGGCGGTGCGCGAGGAACTGCTCACGATGGCGAATCTCGGCGCGGCCCGTACGGAGACTAAGCTGAAGGCCAGACCGCACTACATTCGCAGAGGTGGAGAATGGCCCCGAAGAACGCACTGGTGATCGAGGACGATGACGATATCCGGCGGCTCCTGGAAGTCGTGCTGGAGCAGAGCGGCTTCGAGGTCGAATCGGTGGCCACCGGTGAGTTGGGCATCGAGCAGCTCCCCGCCGCCGAGCGCTCGCTCATCACCGTCGATCTCGGTCTCCCCGATGTCAATGGCATCGATGTGGTCGCCCGGATCCGCCAGCAGACCACGGCGACGATCGCGGTGATCAGTGCTCGATCGAGTCAGAAGGACCGAGAGGCCAGCCTCGGCGCGGGGGCCGACGCCTTCCTCACGAAGCCGTTCCGCCCCCGCGAGCTCAAGCAGTGGGTCAATGACATCAGCGGTGATTCGGAGGCCGTCGGCTGACGACCAGGCTCGAACGAGCCGACGACATCAGTGGCGACCGCGGGTGGGCAGGTCGAGGAATGTGGCGCGCACCTCGGCGACAGTGTCGTCTCCCACGCGTGAGAGACGATGCAGAGCCGAACGGGCCGCCTCGAGGTCCTCGGTCTCGACCATCGTGGTGAAGTCCTCCGCAGCGACCTGCAGCCGCTTCGCCCCGATCATGGTCGCCGACACTCGAATGCTTGCGATGGCATCGCCGATCTCTATCGGGCCCTCCGCCGCAACAGCCTGCTGGAGATTCGCGAGGCGGCGCGGCCAGATGAGCGCGAAGCGCGAGACGATCTCGGCAGCGTATTCGTCTCTTCCCTCGAGCTCCTCGGCCAGTTCGGCCAGGCTGTTCTGATCGAGCAGAGGCACGGGCTGCAGAGAGGCCGGAGTGAAGGTCGACGCAGAGAGCACTCCATCCGCGTTCCGTTTGGTCTTCGCCCAGGAGTTGCGGCCCGTGAGCATCCTGGCAACCGCTCGTGGGTAGTAGAAGTACGTGAAGTAGACGTAGACGAGATAGCCGAGGCCGAACAGCACGGCGCTGACGATGCTGATCGGCTCGGGCCCCCAGCGTCGGTACAGCGGCCCCCAGAGTGCATAGGGCAGCACGACGAAGACGAGACCTGCCAGGAACATCACCCAGGTCGCGGCATCGTCGAGGAATCCGAAGCGGTTCTCGCTGACTGCGACGGCGGTGACGGTCGGAATGAGAACGAGGTTGAGCATCATCAGCAGGGGCTGGCTCATGAAGTAGTGGATCTCGAGGAACCCGGGGAAGGTGAGGGTGCGGCTGCGGCGCAGCGCGGGGAGGTTCGAAGCGCACTCCATGATTCCCTGAGCCCACCTCGTCCTCTGGGTGAGCAGCCGCCGGAAGAACGGGAGGGCCTCCTGCGAGACGTGTGCCTGCGGGAAGTAGCCGTTGCGGAAACCCGAGCTGAGGATGTTCAGGCCGAGTTCATAATCCTCGCTGAGCTTATTGCCCCAGGGGCTGCCATGTGCGGCGGTCAGTCGGTCGAGCACCGACAGACGAGTGAACTGACCATTGCCGCCCATGCCCACGGTGCCGGTGGCGACACGCAGCTGCTGCATCGCCGAATTCGAGGTGCGGAACTCGATGTCCTGCATGCGCACGAGGTATCGGCCGAGCGTGTTGATGAAACCACCGCGGCCGGGGCGCGGCTTTCGGTCATTGCGGTTCTTCATCCAGACCTCGAGCTGTGCGGCCCCGAGGGCTTCGTCGCCGAAGCCCGCCGGTCCCGAGAGCACCTCGAGCGCGTTCTCGGAGAGGAAGCCATCGGCATCGAGGACCCCGACGATCGCGCGCTCGCGGTCGGCGGGATCCTGGCCGATCCATTCCGAGACCGTCCGGTAGGCGGCGTTGAGCGCTTTGCCCTTGCCCGTGCGCGCCTCGGGAGGGACGCGGGAGATGAGGTGGATTCGTTCGTCGACGTCCATGAGGTCACGCACGATGAGCGCAGTCGTGTCCTCGCTCGCGTCGTCGATGACCCACACGTGTGCCTGAGGGAAGGACGTCCTGGCCGCGGAGACCGTGCCGGCGACCACGCTCTCCTCGTCCCTGCAGGGGATGAGGAAGTGCCAGGTGAAGGCCGAGGGATCGCCGTGGTGGACGTTCCGGCGCCTGGTGTAGGCCAGAACGAGCATGCTGACGTAGGCCAGTGACAGCGAAGCAGTGATCGTGATGGTGATGAGGGCGATGTCGTACCACCAGTGTCGTCCCAAGGAGCCGAACGCACCGGAGAAGCAGAAGATGTATCCCGCGAGTGCCCCATAGACGAGTGAGGCGATGAACGCCAGCGGTGTGATGACGATCGTTCGGGGGAGGTCCTGCAACGTCGCCTCCTCGACTTCGCTGCTCGTCACAGTGTCGCCCCTTCCCCGGTCGTCGGGATGCGCACGCTGAACCGCGTGCCGCGGCCCAGGGCGGAGTCGACCGTGATCGTTCCGCCGTGAGCGTCGACGATGCTCTTGGTCACGGCGAGGCCGAGACCGACCCCGCGCTTCGTCGACGTCTGTGCTGCCGTGCCGCGGAAGAAGGGCGAGAACAGGCGGTCGAGGTCGGCGGAGTCGATGCCGCGTCCATCGTCGACGACGTCGAATCCGATGCCGGCGGCCTCCACGGCTGATCTCACGGTGACCGTCCGTCCCGTTCCCGAATACTTGATGCCGTTGAAGACGAGGTTCGTGAGCACCTGGGTCAGCCGCTTCTCGTCGGCGTTGATGTGCAGATGGTCGATCTCGCCGAGTGAGAGTCGGACGCCGTGCTCGGTGGCCGCAGGACACAGTGCGCCGATGACCTCTTCGATGAGAGCACCCAGATCGAGGTCCGTCCGCTGGAGCCGCAGACGGTGCGAGCCGGCCTGCTGTTCGAGCAGGATGTCCTCGACGAGGGCGAAGAGCTGTTCGGAGTTGCGCTGGATGACGCCGAGGTGGCCGACCGCGGCCGAATGCTCAGTCGCGGGATCGTCGACGAGTTCGTCGAGGGCGAGCTCCGTGTAGCCGATGATCGATGTCAGTGGGGTGCGCAGCTCATGGGAGACCGAGGCTGTGAACTCCTCACGGGAGCGCATCAGGTGCTGGGTGGTGGTGACGTCGTAGCTGAGGACGATGGTTCGCGGTGCCAGAGAGGAATGCCGTGATAGGCCTTTTGCACTCACCGACAGCGCCCTCTGCCCGTCCCCGCACTCGCCGACCCAGATGAGTTCGTCTTTGAAGCTCTCGCCACGGTGCGCGCGGTTGAGCGGGTTCCGCGCCTGTGTCAGTGGCGTAGCGCCATCGGATTCGAAGATCCGCGGCGCACCCTCGTGCTGGTCCGCCTCGAGGGACAGGAGTTCGGCGCAGTGCTGTGTGAAGGCCGGATTCTCGAAGATCGGTTCGCCCGTTTCATCGAGTGCGAGCACTCCTACGTCGAGACTCTCTCCGGTCGCACGCAGCACAGCAGCGGTGCGTTTGGCTTCGCCGGTGAGACGCTCCTGGACGGACAGTGCCGTGAGCAGGCGGCGATTGCCCGCGCGAAGACGGAGGTCGAAACCGATGATGATGCCGGCGACGAAGACCACTGCTACGGGCAGGACAGCAGTGAGGAGGATCTGAGCGGCGTCGACGGAACCAGTTGAGCTGCCGAAGAGGCTGACCGAGGACACCGACACGAGCACCGCCGCCGTGGCGACGATGGCGCCGCGGGTGCGCAGAGCGAAGACCAGCCAGACGGTGGGGATGAACGCGAGAGTCGAGAGTGCACCGCCATCGGGGTAGGTTCCGAACCGGCACAGGCCCAGGGCGATGAAGTCGAGGAGAGGGAGGATGAAGTCGGGCAGCTTCGAACGGCCGAAGCGTTCGGGCGCGAAGGCACTGGCCGTGGCAAGGACGAGCACGCCGATGCCGGCGAACATCCACAGGTCGCGGTGGTTCTCGGCTCTGAGCGCGTCGAGCAGCACCGTGGTGAAGCCGAGTAGCAACGCGAACGCGAGCTGGTTGATGAGCCTGAAAGCGCGGACATCCCCGGCGAGGAAAGCCAGCCGGACGAACCGTCCGAAACGCGTCACTGTAGGGCACTCACGATGCTGCGAGGGCGGTCGTGCGGATCGGCTGGGACCGCAACATGGTGAGAAGGAGAGGAGAACACGGGTGCCGCCTTGACAGCTTGAGGATGCGAGCGGGAACCGACGTGGACTCCCGCTCGCAGTATATCCGGCTCTTGGGGCGACTCAGCCCCGGCAAAGGGCAGTTCATCCCTGGCAAAGGGGACGGTCACCCCCGGCGACGGACGATCTCCTCGTTGACGGCGGCGACCACCTCGTGGAGATCGCCGATGATCGCATAGTCCGCACGCTGGACCATCGTCGCCTCCTCGTCGGTGTTGATGGCCACGAGCGTCTTCGCTCCCTCGACGCCGGCCATGTGCTGGATCGCGCCCGAGATCCCGCAGGCGATGTAGACGTCAGGCGAGATCCGGCTGCCTGTCTGGCCGACCTGCTCGACATGCGGCCGCCACCCGAGGCCCGTGACCACACGAGAGACGCCCAGGGCCCCGCCGAGGTGGTCGACGAGTTCGAGGACCTCGCCGAAGCCGTTCTCCGAGCCCACTCCGCGACCGGCTCCGACCACGGCTCGTGCGGAGGTCAGTCCCGAAGCGTCGTCGGCGTCCTCGGTCTCGGTGCGTACGACACGGGTGCGCAGGTCCTCCTCGGCGATCTCGAGTTCGTACTCGAGGACCTCCGGGTCCGCCGGGGTCGTCTCCTCAGGGGTGCAGGCGTGGCCGGCGACGGTGAGCACCTGCAGGTTGCCGTCCAGGCGGAGCCTCTCGAACGCGGTCCCGCCGAAGACCTGCCGCAGCAGCCCGTCGTCATCGGCGGAGACGACATTGGCCGCCATGCGTTCGCCTGTCCGGACCGCGGCATGGGCCATGAGCTCCATACCCCGCGGTGTTCCCGAGGCCAGCAGCGTGCCGGACGCGGGCGCGATGTCGACGATCGCCTGCGCCCAGGCGGCCGCCGAATACTCCTCGAGCTCCGGATGCTCGAGATGGTGGATGGTCTCCACTCCCAGCCGCCCGAGTTCGGCGACGGCGTCCTCGCTGAGGTCGCCGACCACCACCGCTTCCGTGTTGCCCGCGTTCGAAGCGCCGCCGTCAGGCAGAAGGGAGAGCAGCGTCCTGGCGTGGATGCGGGCGAAGGTGACGGCCTCGGCCGAGGTGAGCGTCACCTGGCCGTCGGCATCGGTTTCGACGAATACGAGTGTCATGGCCGGATCACTCCGATCTCTTCGAGGACATCGACCAGGGCCGGCGCCGCCTCGGGGCCTTCGCCGAGGACGGTCACCGAACTCTGCTTGACCTCCGGCAGTTCGAGCCGGATGCGCGGATTGCCGGCACCGGGCTCCGGCGCGTCGTATTCGGCGATAGGGGCCCTCTTCGCCTTCATGCGTCCGGTGATCGACGGGTAGCGCGGGTCGACTCCGCCCTCGTGGACGGCGATGACGGCCGGCAGATCGACGGTGAAGATCTCGGTGCCCGCCGGCCCGATCCCGCGCGCCTCGATGCCGCCGGAGTCGGTCGGGCTGAGCGTCTGGATGTTCGACAGCACCGGGTATCCGAGGTCGTAGGCCAAGCGGATGCCGACCTGGAAGTCGCCGGTGTCGGCGGCGTCGTCGCCCAGCAGCACGAGATCGAACGTCTGTCCCGACTCGGCCCGGTCGCGGACGACGTCGCCGATGACCTGGGCGATGTCCTCCGGTCCGAACGCGGCCGGGTCGGCGGTCTCGATGAGGATGCCGTCGTTCGCGCCTACGGCCACGGCCGCGCGCAGCTGTTCGACCGCCTCGGCGGGGCCAACGGTGAGCACGGTGACCGTGCCCCCGGTCGCGGCGGCGGTGCCGATCGCGAGCTCGACCGCGCACTCCTCGTGCGAGGACATCGTGTGGCCGAGGCCGGACTCGTCGATGCCCGCACCTGTGTCGTCGAGGGTGACGCTGCCGGCGATGTCGGGGACGCGCTTGATGCACACGAGAATATTCATCGTCAGCTCCTGATGCGTTCGTTCTCGGGATCGAACAGCGACGTGGAGTCGACCGACGCCACGGTCACCGGATAGAACTCCTCCATGTAGACGACCTGGAGACGGTTGCCCAGCACCGCCTCGGCGGGCGGGAGGAAGGCCATGAGGACGTGCTTGCCGAGGCTCGGAGCCGAGCCCGCCGAGGTGACGTAGGCGCCCCGTCCGTGCCCGTCGACCAGCGGCTCACCGTTCGCGGAGACAATGGGTTCCCCGCCGAGCATGAAGCGCTTCTCGCCGCTGGAGCTCGTGTGGTCGTCCACGGTGAGCGAGCACAGCACCGTCTTCGGCTCGGCCTCGCGGTGCCGCAGATGAGCGTCCCTGCCGATGAAGTCCTGAGGTTTGACCTTCGGCCTGCTCATTCCGACCTCGACGACGCTGCGCTCGGAATCGAGTTCGGCCCCGAACGCGCGGTAGCCCTTCTCGATCCGGCCGGTGGTGCCGTAGACGCCGAGGCCGACTGGGACGAGGCCGTGTTCGCGGCCTGCGTCGAAGAGGAGGTCCCAGAGCTTCAGCCCCGATTCCATCGGCACGTAGAGCTCCCAGCCGAGGTCGCCGACATAGGAGATGCGGGAGGCGAGCACCTCGAGCGAGTCGATCTCGATGGTCCGGCAGGTGCCGAACCGGAACCCCTCATGGGAGACGTCGGCATCGGTGACGGCGCCGAGGATGTCGCGGGCCCGCGGTCCCCAGAGGCCGATCGTCGTCCACGAGCTCGTGAGATCGGCGATCTGGGCACCGGTCTCGGGCAGCCGGTCGGCGAACCACTTGAGATCGACCATGCCGTGGGCTGCGCCGGTGACGACGCGGAACCGGTCGTGGGCCAGCCGCATGATCGTCAGATCCGAGCGGAAGCCGCCGCCCTCATCGAGGATCGGAGTGTAGACGACGCGGCCGATGGTGACATCCATCTGCGCCAGCGCGATCCGTTGGACCGCGTCGAGGGCGGCAGGGCCGAAGACATCGAAGATGACGAAGCTCGAGAGGTCGACGAGCCCGGCACGCTTGCGCAGGGCCAGGTGTTCGGCATTGATGATCGGCGACCACCAGCGGGAGTCCCACTCGGCGCTGCGGTCCATCACGGCCTCACCGAACTCCTCGAGCAGGCCCGCATTCGATTCGTACCACTGCGGCCGCTCCCAGCCTCCGGCTTCGAAGAACACTGCGGACAGCTCCTTCTCCCGCTCATGCATGGGGGAGAGGCGGATATTGCGATCGGAGTTCCACTGCTCTGCGGGGTGGACGATGCCGTAGGTCTTGTTGAAGCCTTCCGAGGTGCGCGCCTGCACATGGGTGCGGGTGCGCTGGTGGGAGTGGAAGCGGGCGATGTCGGCGGCCTGAACGTCGATCTCCGGCAGACCGTGCGTCATCCATTCGGCCACCGCCCGGCCGACTCCCGGCCCCTCCTTGATCCATACGGCCGCCGCCGACCACAGGCCCTTGACCTCCGGCGATTCGCCGAGGACGGCGGGCCCGTCCGGGGTCAGCGAGAGGAGACCGTTGATCGCGTAGCGGATCTCGACCTCGGGGTTCGACAGCACCTCGGGCATGAGTTCGACGGCCTGTTCGAGCTGCGGATCGAAGTCCTCATCGGTGAAGGGCATCTCCGTGGGGGAGAGCTTCGCGGATTCGTTCGAGGGGATGTCGTCGGGCTCGTGGAGGATCGGCCGGTGGGCGTAGGAGCCGATCTCCATGTCCGAACCGTGTTGGCGCTCATAGCAGAATGTGTCCATATCGCGCACGATCGGGAACGAGATCTCGCCGGGGCGCTCGGCCAGCTGGGGGACGGGTCCGACGCTGATCATCTGGTGCACCGCCGGCGACAGCGGGATCGAGGCGCCGGCCATGGCTGCGATGCGCGGCGACCACACTCCGCAGGCGACGAGGATGCGCTCCGTGGCGATCTCGCCCTTCGTCGTGTGCACGCGCGCGATCCGGCCGTCTTCGACGTCGATGCCGGTCACCTCGGTGTTGGGTGACACCGTCAGCGCACCCTTGGATTCGGCGGATTCGCGCATCATCGTGCCCGCGCGCACCGAGTCGACGACTCCGACGGTGGGCGTCCAGAAGGCGCCGACGATGACCTCGGGATCGAGGAAGGGCACCTTCTCGGCGACCTCTGCGGGGGTGACGAGCTCCGATTCGATGCCCCAGGCCCGAGCCGAGGCCATGCGCCGCCTGAGCTCCTGCATCCGCTCCTCGGTGCGGGCGACCTCGAATCCGCCGGACTCGGTGAAGACGCCGAGCTCCTTGTATTGGCGCATGCTGTCGAGCGTGAGGTCGGTGATCTCGCGCGAGTGGTCGACGGGGAAGATGAAATTCGAGGCGTGCCCGGTCGAGCCGCCTGGATTCGGCAGAGGGCCCTTGTCGACCTGGACGATGTCCGTCCAGCCGAGCTCGGCGAGATGGTGGACGAGGCTGTTGCCGACGATGCCGGCTCCGACAACGACGACGCTTGCCTGGGCGGGAATGGAAGCCATGGGCGGCTCCTCTCTGAAGGCTTCTTCGCCTTCACCGACACTGTTGCGAAATATGCAACGAGGTGCGCGATGTGGAACTTTGTATGATGATCGTCCCCCTGCGGAGACGGGCGTGTCAAGGGGTCGGTCAGTGTTCGCGCCAGCCGAGGCGGGCGGAGATGTCGGCGGCGGCCGAGGTGAGGAGGTCCCGCGCGGAGCGGGCCCTCTCCTCGGTGAAGCGGAAACTCGGGCCGGAGGCGGAGATCGAGGCGATGACGTCGCCGTGGGCATTGCGCACGGGGGCCGACACGGCGGTGAGGCCGACCTCGAGCTCATCGACGACGAGCGAGAACCCGTCCGCGGCCACCTCGGCGATCTGGGTGAGCAGCTGCGGGATCGAGGTCACGGTGTGCGGGGTGAAGCTCGGCAGCTTCGCGGCCAGGGTCGAGCGGATGCTCGCCTCGCTCATTCCCGAGAGCAGGACCTTGCCGTTCGAAGTCGCGTGCAGGGGGATGCGCTGGCCGACCCAGTTGTGGCTCTGCACCGAGGCAGTGGATGCGGCCTGGTCGAGATACAGGGCGGCGCCGTCGGAGAGCACGGCGACATTGATGGTCTCCCCGGTCGCCTCGGCGAGCATCTTCGCGATCGGCCGCGCCTCCTGGACGATGTCCAGCCGCGCGGTCGTCGCTCCGGCCAGACGGAGGATCGACAGACCCAGGCGGTACTTTCCGCGATGCTGGTCCTGCTCGACGAGCCCGCGGGCCTCGAGGGTGGCGACGATGCGCGAGGCGGTCGACTTGTGCACCCCGAGCTCGCCGGCGATCTCGGTGATGCCCGCCAGTCCGGTGCGGGCGATGATCTCGAGGATCGTCACGGCCCGATCGACGGACTGGACGGTGCCGGAGCCGGGCCCATTGTTGCTCATTTCGAAACTGTAACGCACGAAGCGCAACCCGACCAGAGCCCGACCGTGTGAGGTAGGGTGAGTCCGGCTGGTGGACCGCGTCCGCCGGCCTCACTGTCCCCGACGGAGCTGAGCACGATGAGCAATGGGACCCAGTCGATCGACCGGGCGGCCGAGATACTGTCGCTGGTCGTCCGATCCGACGACCCGATCTCCTACACCGAGGTCGTCGACGCGACAGAATTGGCCCGTTCGACGGTTTCGCGTCTGCTTTCGGCGCTCGAGCGCAACGGGCTGGTCGAGCGTGACGGGGACGGGCTCTATCGCGGCGGCCCGCTCTTCGCCACCTACGCCTCGCGCTTCGACCGGGTCGAGAACCTCGTCGCTGCGGCCGATCCGACCCTGCAGCGCCTGAGCGAGGAGACCGGGGAGACGGTCAACCTGGCCGTGCCGGGGCCCAAGGGGGTCGTGCAGGTCGCCCAGGTCGATTCGACCTTCGTCCTCGGTGCCACGAACTGGGTCGATGTCGACGTTCCGCCGCACTGCTCGGCGCTGGGCAAGATCATGTACGCCTTCGACGTCATCCCGCTGCCGACGGGACGTCTTGAGCGGCGCACGGAGCGCACACTGGGTTCGCGCAAGGAGCTGACCGACAACCTCGCCGAGGTGCGCGAACGCGGCTTCGCCATCGTGCACGAGGAGTTCGAGGTCGGCCTCGACGCGCTGGCCGCGCCGGTGTTCGGCGTCGACGGTGACGTGGTCGCGGCCGTCGGCATCTCGGGGCCGACGATGCGCATCGCCGATCATCATCAGAAGCTCGGTGCGCTGCTGGCCGACGAGGCGGGGCTGCTCTCGCGCACACTCAAGCGCAAGGTCGCCCACCGGTAGGGCGAGCGGTCTGCCCGTCGGGCGCCTCCGAAGCGAGAGGTGGTCGCAATCGGATAGTTTCGGCCGCAGAAAGTGTCCGATCGCGCCCACTTCTCGGGCAGATCCTCCCGCAGCGACTGAGCGGTGACCGAGTGATCGAGTGACCGAGCGGCGGCTCGCTTACTGCAGGCTGGTGAACTCCTCGGCCCCGCCGAGCGCTGCGAGCTGCTTGCGCCGCCAGACCTCGGTGTCCTTGATCTGATTGAACGTGTAGATGTGCAGGCCGGCCACGCCCATGGAGGCGTCGTCGAGGACCGGAGCGAGCTTGTCGAGGAACTTCCGCGGATTGTAGCCGCCAGGTTTGGCCATCCGAGTGAACGTCGCAGTGTTCTTGCGCAGGAACCGCGTGGACTCGCCGACGCCGATCTTCGTCGCCACCCGTGCGAGCTTGCCCAGCTCGACCTTGCCGGCGATGCCGAGGATGACCGGAAGCTCGATTCCGCGCGAGCGCACTCTCGGCAGCCACGCGGCGATCGTCGCCGGGTCGAAGCACAGGTTGGACACGATGTGCGTAGCGTAGTCGCGCTTGTCCCACATGGCCTGGACGGTCACGTCATCGGAGATGAGCGGATGGGACTCGGGGTAGGCGCTCACGCCGATGTGCTGGAACGGCGCCGCCATGCTCGAGAGGTCGAAGAGCAGGTCGAGGGCTCCTGCGTAGCCGCCGGCAGGGGGAGTGGCGTCACCGGCGGGGACGAAGATCCGGTCGACCCCCGCCTCGGCGAGTCGGCCGACGATCTCTTCGAGCTCGGTCCTGCCCTGGACCATGCGCGCGGCGACGTGCGGCACGGCATGGAAGCCGAACGCCTGCAGCTGCTCGGCGGTCGCGATGGTCGCTTCGAGGCTCAGCCCCGTCGAGGCGGTGACCGTGATCTCGCGGCCGGGGGCGATGTGCTCCTCGATGCGGTCGACGACTCCTGCCGTCGGCAGGATCTCGTAGCGGGCGGTGCTGAGAAGCGTGCGCAGCGTTGCCTTTGACATCCTCGTCTCCTTCTCGAAAGCCCGATCCGTGAAACTCGGGGATCGAGTCCCTTGCGTCCCGGTGTATTCGATCTTACACTCATTATACCCATAATATGGGAATTGAGTTCCATAATATAAAACTGTGCGAGCAGGGGGAACACCATGGACAACAACGTCCCGTCAGTGGATCAAAGCGACAGAGAAGTCCCGATCAACCTACGTCAGTCCGGCCCGACTCCGGTCGAGATGCTCATCGACACCCGCGTCCGCAAGTCCCCATACTGGGAGCTGTCCATGCAGCAGGGCTGCTGGCGGGCGTCGATCTACAACCGCATGTACCATCCGCGCGGCTACATCCCCCGCGAAGACGGCGGGATGATGGCCGAGTACCAGTCCCTCGTCAATGACGTGACCCTGTGGAACGTGGCGGTCGAACGCCAGATCCAGGTCAAAGGCCCCGACGCCGAGGCGTTCGTCAACTTCGTCATCACCCGTGATGCGACGAAGATCCCGGTCATGCGGGCCCGCTACGTCATCCTGTGCAATGAGGCCGGCGGCATCCTCAACGATCCGATCCTGCTGCGCGTCGGCATCGACGAATTCTGGTTCAGCCTCTCCGACACCGACCTCATGCTCTGGTTGCAGGGGGTCAACGTCGGCGGACGGTTCGACGTCACGATCCAGGAGATCGACGTCGCACCGGTGCAGGTCCAGGGTCCGAAGTCCGTGGACGTCATCGCCGATCTCGTCGGTGAGGAAGGGCGCACGCTGCCGAGCTTCGGCCTCATGGAGGCTCAGGTCGGCGGTCACGACGTCATCATCTCTCAGACCGGGTTCACGGGCGAGAAGGGCTACGAGATCTACCTCAAGGAGGCGACGAAGTACGCTGAGGACATGTGGAACGCCGTCCTCGAGGCCGGGGTGCCCTACAACCTCAGGGTCGTCGCACCCAGCCACCATCGCAGGATCGCCGCCGGCATCCTCTCCTGGGGACAGGACATGGACTTCGAGACCCTGCCGTTCCAGGTCAACCTGTCTTACCAGGTGCCCCGGAAGAAGGAGGCCGACTACATCGGCAAGGCTCGGCTCGAGGAGGTGCGGGAGCAGATCGAGGCCGGCACACCGCCGTATCGCAACCAGCTGGTCGGACTGCTGGTCGGAGGCAAACCGATCACCGACTACGCGCCTGACTTCTGGCTCGTCTCCGCCACCTCCGGTGGGGAGGCAGTCGGGTACGTGACCTCGCCGTGGTACTCACCGGAGCTCGAGGCGAACATCGCCATGGCCTATGTGCCCGTCGAGGCGACGGCCCTCGGCACCGAGTACTGGGTGCACCTGCCCGAGCCCTTCGCCGACAAGCCGGGCGAACCGGTTCGCGCCGAGGTGGTCGAGATGCCGTTCCGCCCCAGCGTCAACCCCAACCAGCGAGAGCGTCTGAAGATGCGCGGCCTCGACGCCGCTGTCTGACCACGCCGCTCGCGCCGAGCGCCGTCTCGTCTCGAGAGCACTCTCGCACGCCGAGAGTCCTCTCGATTCGAGCTGACGCCGAGCGCGGCCCACAATCCGAGCGCGGTCGCTGCTGCCCAGAGCCGGCGGCCGCGTTCGCACATCCGCAGTCTGCTTCCTCCCCCGAGCGGAGTTCGCAGCACTCACCGCTCGCAGCACCTCCTGCCGTTGGCGGCACCACGTACCCTTCGCAGCATCACGTACGGTCCGCAACACCTCCTACCCTTCGCGGCACCTCCTACAGATAGAAACGCCCCCCTCACCGTTAGCCGCATATCGTCCCGTTGAAACGGGAGGCTATGCGACCAGCGACGAGGGGTGCTGTGCTCGGGTGCCGGCGACGCGAGGTGTCCGCGCTGGCTCAGCCGCGTCTACTTTCCGCGGAGGGCCTTGACCTTGGCGAGAAGTTCGGTCTCCGCGTTCGGGCCGGCCTTGATGCCGGTGGGCAGTCTGAACATGAACCAGATGCCGACGAGCAGCCACACGGCGAAGCCCACCCACGACTGCCACGCCAGCTGGGCCGAGACCGGGGTGATCGGGATGTAGAGGATGAAGAGGATGAGCGTGAGCACCGAGGAGATCACGCCGATGATCACGCCGCCGTTGCGCGGTCCTCCGATGCGCAGAGGCCGTTCCATGTTCGGTTCGCGCTTGCGCAGGATGAGGAAGCCGACGCTGACGAGGAAGTAAGCGATGACGATGGCCGGCGATCCCGCGTCGACGATCCAGCCGAGGGCGGCGGTGCCGAAGAACGGCGCGATCGCCGAGAGGAGGCCGATGAAGATGATGGCGTTCGACGGGGTGCGGTACTTCGGGTGCAGCTTGCCGAACCACTTTGGGATCATGCCTGCCGCGGACATCGCCCACATCAGGCGGGATGAGCCCATGAGGAAGGCGTTCCACGAGGTGATGATGCCGGCCAGACCGCCGGCGATGACGATCTTGCCCCACACGGTCGAGTCGAACATGATCGACAGGGCATCGGCGGTGACGAGATCGTGGGTGCCCATCTGGTCGGCGGGCATCGCCATGGACGTCGTGCCGATGATGACGACGTAGAAGACGATCGCCATGATGACCGAGAGGACGACGAGTTTGCCGATCTTGGCCGGAGGAAGCTTGACTTCCTCGGCGGACTGCGGGATGACGTCGAAGCCGACGAAGAGGAACGGCACGACGGCCATGACACCGATGAAGCCGGCGCCGCCTCCGGTGAACAGCGGCTCGGTGTTCTCGAGCTTGCCGCCGACGAAGCCGCCGGTCAACAGCATGAGGCCGACGATGATGAGGAACCACACGACGAAAGTCTGCACCAAGGAGGCGACCTTGACTCCGCGGATGTTCACGAAGGCGATGATGATCGCGGTGATCGTGCCGACCAGGGCCCAGGTGAGGTAGACGTCGAAGCCGGCGACGTTCCACAGCTTGATCTGTTCGAGGTTCGGAAACAGATAGAGCGCGGTCTTCGGCACCGATACGGCCTCGAACATCACGACGCTGATGTAGCCGCCGGTGATGGCCCAGGAGCCGAACAGCGAAACGCGAGGACCCATCGCACGGATGAGGTAGTTGTGCTCACCGCCGGCATGTGGCATGGCCGCGACCATCTCCGAATACACGGTGCCGACGAAGCACATGATGACGCCGCCGACGGCGAAGGCGATGATCGCGCCGAGCGTGCCGGCGCCGTTGAGCCATTCTCCGGTGAGCACGACCCAGCCGAAGCCGATCATGGCACCGAAGCCGATGAAGAGGGCGTCAACCGTGCCGAGGGCGCGGACGAAGCCATGTCCCCGGTCATCGGAGACGGTCTGGGTTTCAGGCTGACTCATGGGATACCTCGTCACTTCTCTGTGGATGGATAAGTGGTGCGCCGCGGGCGCGAGTCGACGCGCGCGAGCTCCGAGAGGCAGAGTAGCAGGATTCTGAAAGTTACTGGAGAGTCGATCGCCCGACTGCCCGAAGACCGTTGAGATACCCGGTGAATCGATCAAGGACGCCGACGCAGAGGTCGACGTCCTTGACTGTGACGCTCACTTGCCGAGGTCGACGTCCTTGACTGTGACGCTCACTTGCCGAGGTCGACGACCTCGACTGTGACGTTCACTCGCCGAGGTCGACGACCTCGAACTCGAGGAGGTTCGCAGATTCGGTGACGGGCTTCTTTCCCATGGATTCGTGCGCCGAGGTGCGGTTCGCGCGCCAGTTCTCGAAGTCCTCGCGGGTCGCCCACTGAGTGTAGACGAAGTACTGGTCGCCTCCGGCGACGGGACGCAGCAGCTGGAAGCCCTCGAACCCGTGGGCGTCATCGACGGAATGCTTGCGTTCGGCGAAGCGCTTCTCGAGTTCGGGACGGGCGGCCTCGGGGACGGTGAGGGCATTGATAGCGACAACGGACATGGCTGTTCCCTTTCAGCAGAGACTTCGTTTGTCGGCGAACCGTGACGCTTCAGTCGTTGCGGTCATGCGACCCCCGAGGTCGGCGATGCTCGTGCGAACACCTCGACTCCGGCGTGAGAGCCGCAACCTCGAAGCGAACGTCAGGCTCACCCTTGAGCCTACGACCTCGACCCGAGCGCCGACTGAGGAGTCCAACTGTCTGCACGCAGAGTCTCATTTCCCAGTGACCTCCGAACAGACCGGAGCACATGCGAGCGCCGAACGAGTCAGGTCAGGGCCGAACGAGTCAGGTCAGGGCGGAGCTGCGGACGAGCTGTGCGCGCCAGACTCGAAGATCGCGACGCTCCCGACCCGGGGCCAAGGCGTTTGTGGTCACTGCGCCGAGGCGAATCCGGTGAATCGGGTCTTTCGCCTCGGTGCAGTGACCACAAACGCGGTGCAGGCCTACTCGCCCTCGACGACGTCGAGCCGGGTGAACGGCAGTCCGGGGGAGTGGACGTCGGCGGCGCGACGGATGCGTTCGGCGGTGAGCTCGCTGATCGTCGGGAACTCGGCGTCGCCATCGCCCCCGCCCGAGCCTGCCCCGCGAGACCCGCCGATTCCGCCCGAGCCTGCCCCGCGAGACCCGCCGATTCCGCCCGAGCCTGTCCCGCCCGAGGCAGCCTCGGCGCCGTCCCCGGCCCGCTCGTCCTGGGCAGCAGCCACGGCGCGGGCATTCTTCGATCGCAGGGGCTCCGGGGTCTGCACGAGCACGAACGACCGCGACCCCGAATCCCGTTCGTTCGCGGCCATCACCGCCTGCGCCGTGGTCCCGGAACCGGCGAAGAAGTCGAGGACGATGGCCTCGGGATCGAAGAACGTCTGCGAAGCCACGAGCGCCTTGACCAGTTCCACGGGCTTCGGATAGCTGAACACCCCGGCCAGCCCCAGCGGTTCGAGATCGTTCTGCCCGCCGAGGGCCTTGATGATCGAGTACATCTTCGAACTGGCCTTCTCCGCCGGCGTCACCCGCACCACCGCGTGCTTGCCCGCCTCCCCCCACGGGCGCAGAATGTACTCGCCCGAGTCCAGCTTCGCGTCCACCTCGGCGAGCTTCTTCTCTCCCTTGACGGCGAGGATGTCCTCGTACATCAGCCGCCGCTCGGATCCGCGGGCATAGCGTCCGAACCCGGCACGCAGCACATCGGTCTCCACGAGCATCCGGTGTCCGTCGATGACCTCGAGCTTCGCCGGTGACTTCTTCTCCGTGAGGAACGGCCCCACCCGGCTCGCGTCCCGCCCCCAAACGTGCACATAGTCGTGCCCGCGCACGAAGGACGGCGCATTGCCCCCGCCCTTGGCGCGCTGATGGATGAGCGTGCCCAGCGAATTGTCCTCGCCGAAGATCTCATGCCCGAGCAGCTGCGCCCACGCACTCTCCTGGTCATCGAGGTGCAGGAACAGCACGCCGTCGTCGCGCATGAGCTCGCGGGCCAGCAGCAGACGCGGAGTCATGAAATTCAGCCAGCTGGCGTGATCGTGCCCGTGGTCCTTGTAGGTGTGTGCATTGCCCGTGTTGTACGGCGGGTCGATGTAGACGACCTTGACCCGCCCCTGATGCGTGGCCAGCAGCGCCGTGAGCGCCGGCAGATTGTCCCCGACGACGAGGAGGTTCTCGCGCGGATCGGGAACGTAGGGTTCACCCCCGTCGCCGAGGCGCAGCTGCGGGCCATCGCCGAGGTGGGGGTGGGACTGACCATCGAGGAGGCGACGACCGAGGGCGAACGCCTGGGCCTTGCCCGGCCATTCCAAGACGGTCGTCATCCTTCTCCTTCATCCCGAACGGTGCCAAGATTGCTGTATGAGTATTTCACGAGTGGCCGTGGTCGGTGCCGGCGTCCTCGGAGTCGCCGCAGCTCGCGAGGTCACCAGGAGACTCCCCGACGCCGCAGTCACCGTCATCGACAAGGCCGATTCCGTGGCCGCACATCAGAGCGGTCACACCTCCGGCATCGTCGATGCCGGACTCGAACAGATCCCCGACTCCACCGCGGCCGCGCTCGCCCGCCGAGGCGTGCAGCTGCTGATTCCCTATATGGCCGAACGCGGCGTGCCCTACCGCGAATGCGGACAGCTGATGATCGCGCAGAACACCGACGAGGCGGAGCGGCTCGAAGAGCTCTTCGCCCGGGCCGAGGACAACGCGATCCCCGGCGTGCGCCTGCTCGAACGACACGAGATCCGCGAGGTCGAACCCGCAGTCAGGGGTGTCCTCGGGCTGTGGGCTCCGCACGCCGCCGTCGCCGACTTCGCGGCACTGGCCGAGGAGCTCGCCTCCGATGTGCGCCTCGCCGGCGGCACCATGCGCTTCGGGACCGAAGTGACCGGATTCGACGTCATGAGCAACGAGGTCCGGCTGCGGGGACGCACAGCACCGGCGCGAGCCGAGCCCGCTGAGCGCGATGCGGAATCCGGTGCAGAACACGGCGCGGATGACGAGCCTGAAACCGCCGCAGATGATGCCGACCGACGAGCCGAACAGGTCCACGACCGACCGCGGACCTACCGAGGTGACGAGACCCGGGAGCCGATCATCGGCGTCGGCGATGAGCTGCGCGATCGCTTCGGCGAGCAGGAGTGGTTCAAGCAGGCCGAGTCGACGATCGGACAGTGGCGAGAGAAGCTGTCGAGTTCGTGGTCGCGCAGCTCCGACACCCGCCCCGCAGACACACCGACCGAGGAGGTCCTGGGCACCTTCGACATGGTCATCGTCTGCGCGGGGCTGCAGGCCGACCGACTCGCGGTGGCCGCCGGATCGGACGCACAGCCCCGGATCGTGCCGTTCACCGGCGATCACTACACGGTCCCGCCCACCGGCGCCGAGGCGGTCCGCGGCATCGTCGGCTCCGTGCCCGACCCGCACGCCCCCTTCGCCGAGACCTCGATCCTCCGCGGACTCGACGATGCGCTCGTCCTGGGCCCCAACACCTTCGTCGCCCTCGGCCGGGAGACCTATGACAGGCGCGGCTTCGACCTCGGCGACATCGGATCGACAGCACGGTTCAAGGGCTTCTGGAAGTACGCCGCGCAGACCGCCAGGACCGCGGCCCGCGGCGTGAGGCCCAGGGTGAGCAGGTCGGCGTTCGTCGACGGAGTGCGCAGATTCGTTCCCGGACTCGAGGCCGCATCCGTCGAGGAGGGCTCGCGCGGGGTCCGCGCACAGGCGATGAACGACGACGGTGAGCTCATCGACGACCTCGTCACGACCGTCCGCGGCCGGCTGACCATGGTCAGGGCCGTCCCGAAGTGGGGAGCCACCTCGGCGCTGGCCATCGCCGAGACCATCGTCGACCGGGTCATGGAGGGCCTGGCCCGCTGACGGGCAGGCGTCGATGATCGAAACAGAGCAGCTGTGCACGTGGTCCCTGGAATCCGAACGCGACGACTGGACGCTGCGCATCCTCCTGCGTGGTGAGAACATTCCCGCCGACTGCCGACCGGGCCCCGAACAGTCCCTCTTCGCCGACCTCAACGGAATCACCGGCCGCGCCGATGTTGCCCGAGGGATCATGGTCCAGCAGGAGGGCTCGGGCGGCGACGCGTATGCGATCGACCTCGAGGTTCCCCGCGGATTCCGCGGCAGCCTCCACTTCATGCCCGTGCCCACAGGGCTCAGCACCGCCGACCGTCCCACCTGGCTCGACGCGCTCGACGGTGCCTTCGTCCCGACACGCCACCCCGGTCTGCGGGTGGCGCGCAGCATGCGCGGCATCAGCGTCCTCGAGATCGCGGCTCCTGACGCCCACCCGCTGCGGTGGTCTGTTCCCGATCCTCTCCAGCCGCATCGGCTCCGCATCGGTTCCCGCGATGTCGAGGAACGCCTCGTCACCCTCGATTCCACGCCGAGGCGGATCTGGATCTGCCGTCCGCAGCGGGCGCCCGCCTCGGCACCGGTGCTCGTCGTCTTCGACGGGCGAGGGTTCGTCGACGGCGGACTGCTGGCGGCAATCGAGGAACTCGACTCGCCTCCGTCGGCGGTCATCGCGATCGATCATGAACCTGCCGATGCTGACGTCGCGGACTCGGTCCTGGGAGGGTCGACGCTGCCTTCCGGTCCGCGCGGTTCCGCCCTGCCCGCCTCTGGCCTGCGGGCCTCCGATCTCGTGATGAATCCCCGCTTCTGCGACGACGTGCTCGACCTCGTCGCGAGCCTGACGCCCGATCCTGACCACGCGGCACGCACGCTCGTCGCCGGAGCCTCCTACGGCGGTTTGGCCGCCGCCTACTTCGCCCTCCGCCATCCGCAGCGCTTCCGCGGAATCTGCCTCTCACCGTCGTTCTGGCAGACCGACGCCGCCGGGCGCAGGATCTGGCATCACATGCCCGAGCCCGGCACCTGCCCACGGCCGGCGTTCGTCATCGACTACGGCACACTGGAGACTGCGATCGCCGATGCCGTCGCCGAGGCGGTCCCGGAGTTCGCCGCCCGCGGACTCGACATCGAAGCCCGGTCATTCGTGGGCGGTCACGAACACCTGTGGTGGCGCGAACTCCTGCTCGTCCGCCTCGGCGAGGCCCTCGCGGAAGACCCCGCGCCTCACTGAGAGTGGCGTTCGAGGAATTCGTAGACCTCGGTGTCGTCGACACCGGGCACCGCGCCCGGCGGCACCGCGGCCAGCAGCGAAGCATGCATCCGGGCTGAGGGCAGCGCCTGGTCCTCCCATTTCTCCGCCAGATCCTGCGGCGCCTGCCGGCAGCAGGACGGCTCGGGGCATTCGGACTTCGAGCGGATCTGTGACTCCCTGCCCTCGAACCAGCGCACATGGGAGAACGGAACGCCGACGCTGATGGCGTAATCGCCGCCCGGCAGGACGCGTGCGGTGCACCAGAACGACCCGTGCGGGGTGTCGGTGTACTGGTAGTAGGGGCTGAAGCGGTCGGCGACGCGGAAGACCGTGCGCGAAGTGAAGCGCTTGCAGGCGAACTGCCCCTCGATCGCGCCGAGCGGGTCGGTGGGGAAGGGCAGGCCGTCGTTCGAATACGCCTTGTGGATCGTGCCCGAGTTATGGACCTTCATGAAATGGACGGGCAGCCCGAGGTGCTCGGTGGCGAGGTTCGTGAACCGGTGCGCGGCCATCTCGTAGCCGACGCCGAACATATCGCGCAGATGCTCGACGGAGAGCACGCGCTTCTTCTTCTCCTCCTCGAGCATCGGCACAGCCGCCGATTCGGGCAGCAGGATCGCAGCGGCCAGATAGTTCGCCTCGACACGCTGCTGGAGGAACTCGTGGAAGTCCTTCGGCGAGTCGTAGCCGAGCACATGCGGGGCCAGGCTCATCAGCAGGTGGGAGCGCGGATCGAACGCGGCATCGGCGTTGGGCAGGTAGAGCCGCTTGTTCGCGGTATCGGAGATCGACCGCGTCGAGTCCGGCAGGTCCGAGACGTAGTGGAGGCTGAAGCCGAGCTTCTCGGCGATGAGCGCGGTCTGCCGCTGCGAGACCGTGCCCGATTCGTAGCCGACGAGGTCGAGCAGCTCGGCCGCGGTGGACTCGAGTTCGGCGAAGTAGTTGTTCTTCTCCCGCATCCGGTCCCGCAGCTCACGGTTCGCGCGCCGGGCCTCCTCGGGGGTGGCCGCGCGGCGTTCGAGAGCTTCGCCGAGCTGGCGTTGCAGACCCACGATCGCCTCGAGCGCATCGGCCGGCAGGGACTTGATCCGCACCTGCGGCAGACCGAGGGACGAGTACATGGGCGAGGCCTGATTGCGTTCGGCCTCGAGCTCGAGGGCCTGCCGTTCGTCGATCGGGGCGGGGTCGATGAGCTCGGCGACATCGGTCCGCAGGGCCTTGGCGATCGCGGCCAGGAGCGTGACAGAAGTTTCTCGCTTGCCGTTCTCGATCGTCGAGATCTGCGAGGCCGCACGCCCCACTTCCTGCCCCAGCTCGTTCAGCGTCAGACCACGCTGTTTGCGAAAAAATCGAATTCTTCTGCCGATGCTCAGCTGATCGGTCTGCTGGTTCTCTGTGTCGACTTCGGCTCCAACGCTGACCAAGGCCGCTCCAATCGGTTCTGTGTGCCAGTTCACTCTCGTGAGAATCAGTATGACAGAACGGCGAAATTTCTGAAACCGGAAATATCGAGATTATTCATTCAAAATTCCCCTACCGGAGCACTTGCGGCCCCCACAGAATGAATACATCAACCCCGATCGACGAGGAGAGAAAGACAATGACTGACAACACCACGCAGAGCAACCTGCACGATGCCGAGGCCATCCGCCGCGATTGGGCGACCAACGCCCGCTGGTCGGGAGTCGCTCGTGACTACGAGCCCGAGGACGTCGTCAAGCTGCGCGGTTCGCTGATCGAGGAGCACACGCTGGCCCGCCACGGAGCCGAGCGCCTCTGGGACCTCATCAACACCGAGGACTACGTCAACGCACTCGGCGCGCTGACCGGAAACCAGGCCGTCGAGCAGGTCAAGGCCGGACTCAAGGCCATCTACCTCTCCGGCTGGCAGGTCGCCGCCGACGCCAACGCCGCCGGCCAGACCTACCCGGACCAGTCGATCTACCCGGCCAACTCGGTGCCGCAGGTCGTGCGCCGGATCAACAACGCACTCATGCGCGCCGACCAGATCGAGACCTCCGAAGGTCGGAAGAACGTCGACGACTGGTTCGCCCCGATCGTGGCCGACGCCGAGGCGGGCTTCGGCGGCACGCTGAATGTCTACGAACTCATGCGCTCGATGATCAACGCCGGCGCTGCCGGCGTCCACTTCGAGGATCAGCTCGGTTCGGAGAAGAAGTGCGGCCACCTCGGCGGCAAGGTCCTCGTTCCGACCTCGCAGCACATCCGCACCCTCAACGCGGCTCGACTGGCGGCCGACGTCGAGAACGTGCCCAGCCTCGTCATCGCCCGCACCGACGCCGAGGCGGCCACGCTCATGACCTCGGACATCGACGAGCGCGACCAGCGCTTCGTCACCGGTGAGCGCACCGCCGAGGGCTTCTACAAGATCACCAACGGCATCGAGGCGGGCATCGCCCGCGGTCTGTCCTTCGCTCCCTACTCGGATCTGCTGTGGATGGAGACCTCGACGCCCGATCTCGAGGCAGCCAAGCAGTTCGCCGAGGCGATCAAGGCCGAATACCCCGACCAGATGCTGTCGTACAACTGCTCGCCGTCGTTCAACTGGCGCAAGCACCTCGACGATGCGACCATCGCGAAGTTCCAGCGCGAGCTGGGAGCCATGGGCTACAAGTTCCAGTTCATCACCCTGGCCGGCTTCCACGCGCTCAACTACTCGATGTTCGATCTGGCCCACGGCTACGCCCGCGAGCAGATGAAGGCCTACGTCGACCTGCAGGAGCGCGAGTTCGCCGCCGAAGACCGCGGATACACCGCTACTCGCCACCAGCGCGAGGTCGGCACCGGGTACTTCGACCTGGTCTCGACGGTGCTCAACCCGGATTCCTCGACCACCGCACTGGCCGGATCCACCGAAACCGCTCAGTTCAGCTGAGCCGACGCGCTCGGTTCAGCCGAGCGAACAGGCCGCGCGACCTGCCTCCCAGCGGGGAGGCGGTCGGCCGGCCACCACATACCCGGCGCGGATCGGCAATGTTTTCACGGGGTTTGCATTGTCGGTCCGCGCCGTCACACCACACGCTTCGAACCCCGACCGGGCACAGAGATCCCCGGAGCAGCACCACCGCAATCGGCGGGCCGTCCAGGCTCCGTCCATCCAGGCAGCACCACACAAACCAGGCAGCACACTACGACGGGTGAGGAGAAGCCCATGTCTTTCATCAAGATCAACGCGCCGCTCGAAACCGGCTTCGGCACCGTCCTCTCGGAGCCCGCTCTGACGTTCATCGCCACACTGCACGACGAGTTCGCCGGCACCATCAGCGACCTGCTGCGCACGCGCCGCAACCGCGCGGCCGAAATGAACGGCGGGACCCTACCGCGGTTCAAGCCCGAGACGGCCCGCATTCGTGCCGACCGGTCCTGGACCGTCGCCGGATCCCAGGGTGCTCCCGGCCTCGAAGACCGCCGCGTCGAACTCACCGGCCCGGTCACCGAGCCCGAGGTCGTGGCCGCGCTGAACTCGCAGGCCAAGGTGTGGCTCGCCGACCTCGAAGACGCCACGAGCCCGACCTGGGTCAACGTCATCGGCGGTCAGCTCAACCTCTACCGCGCCATCCGCGGCCAGCTGCCCGGAGTGCACAACGACAACCAGCCGACCATCGGACTGCGTCCCCGCGGCTGGCACCTGCCGGAGAAGCACCTGCTCTACGTCGACGACAACGGTGAGGAGTTCGCAACCTCGGGTGCGCTGGTCGACTTCGGCCTCTACTTCTTCCACAACGCCCGCCACCTCATCAGCCACGGCTCCGGCCCGTACTTCTACCTGCCGAAGCTCGAGTCCTCGCAGGAGGCCAGGCTGTGGAACAAGATCTTCGTCCACGCCCAGAACATGCTCGGCATCGAGCAGGGAACCATCCGCGCCACCGCGCACATCGAGACCATCACCGCGGTGTTCCAGATGGAAGAGATCCTCTTCGAGCTGCGCGAACACTGCGCCGGACTCGAAGCCGCCGGCTGGGACTACCTGTTCTCCGTGGTGAAGAACCTGCGCAACTCCACCGACTACGTTCTGCCCGACCGTGAGCGTCTGACGATGGATCTGCCGCTGATGAAGGCCTTCACCGACCGTCTCGTCGCCACCTGCCACCGCCGCGGAGCACATGCGATCGGCACCATGTCCAACCTCATGGCCGAACATCCCGACGAGGCCTTCGTCGCCGCCGAGTTCGCCCGCATGCGTGAGGACAAGGCCCGCGAGGCCTGGCAGGGCTTCGACGGCACGTGGGTCGCCGATCCGGCTCTCGTGCCGGCTGCGCTGGCCGTCTTCGATGCGGCGCTGGGCTCGCGTCCGCACCAGCTGGAGAACAAGCGCCCCGATGTGCAGGTGACCAGCGACCACATCCTCGACGTCACCGGTCTCGAGCCGATCGTCACCGAGGAGGGCGTGCGGGTGAACATCCGCGTGGCCATCGGGTACATGAACGAATGGCTCGGCGGCAATGGGCACGTGGCGCTGGAGAACCAGCTCGAGGACGTGTCCACCGCGGAGATCTGCCGTTCGCAGATCTGGCAGTGGATCCGCCACGAGGTGACCCTCGACAACGGCCAGCAGCTGACGCCTCATCTGGCCGAGCGCTACCTCGGTGAGGAGCTGGCCGCGATGGAGCGCCGTCCCGACGACCACTTCGACGAGGCTGTGGAGATCTTCCGCGCCACGGCGCTGGGCGAGACCTTCGCCGAGTTTCTCACCATGCCGGCCTATAACGAGCATCTGGTCGATCGAGTGTCGAAGACCGACGCCGAGGTGTTCGTCGCCTGACCTTCCATCCCTGCTGCAAGGCGGTATTGCAACCTCGCGAGGTTGCAATACCGCCTTCGCGCTGTCTGCCGGGAAAGGAGCCGCCGGCGAGCCGGGCGGGACGTCATGGTGAGACCGGAATGACTGATGTGCGCGGCTGACAATATACTGGGAGCCATGACGATTCTCATTGGCTACCTACCTGCTCCCGAGGGTGAGGCTGCTCTGCGTGCGGGTTTCGCGGAGGCCAAGCTGCGGTCGAGCACTGCCGTCGTGATCAACTCACAGCGCCGAGGTGCCAGCGGGACTCCGACCGAGATCGGTGAGGACGAGATCAAGAGGATCGTCGACCTCGGCAGGGAATCGGACATCGAGGTCGAGGTGCTCCAGCCCGACCACGAGGACGACCTGCCTGGCACGCTCAACGAGCTTGCCACCGAATACGAAGCCCAGCTCATCGTCATCGGCCTGCGCAAACGCTCGGCGATCGGGAAATTCATCCTCGGATCCCAGGCTCAGCGGATCCTCCTCGAAGCCGAAGTTCCGGTGCTCACCGCGAAGGCCTGAGCGGCCGGTCGCGGCGAAGGCCTGAGCGGCCTGTGGTGACGAGGGCCTGAGCACCTCGCCCCATGAGGGCCTGAGTGCTCGTCCCACGAGGGCCCGAATGCCCCTATCGCTGGGGTTCCAGCCCCCAGCCCCAAGCCAGCAGTTCGGCCAATGACACGCCCGCGGCGTCGCTGAGGTCCGTGATCTGCGTCCGACACGAGTACCCGTCGGCGAGCACCACCTGCAGGCGTGACTCCGTTCCCGCCTCGGCGCTCTGCTTCCGCAGCGCCGGCAGCAGAGCCACCTCGGCAACGGCGACCGAGGTGTCGAAGTGTCCTTCCTCGACACCGAAGTTCCCGGCCAGACCGCAGCAGCCGCCGAGGAACTCGCTGCTCGCTCCCGCTCGAGCCAGAAGCTCCTTGTCCGCGGCGGTGCCGAAGATCGCCGACTGATGGCAGTGCGGCTGGACGAGTGCTTCGACTCCGCCGAGGTCGGGCAGTTCGGCGCCGATGCTCAGCAGGTACTGGGCCAGGGTCTGCACCCGATCGGCCACCCTGTTCGAGGCCTCATCGGCGACGAGTTTGCGCGAATCGTCCTTGAGCGTGGCCAGGCAGGAGGGTTCGACGCCGATGATCGGCACATCCCCGGTCGCGTCCAGGGCCGTGATCGTCTCCGAGAGGTTCGCCCGCGCAGCGTCGAGCTGACCGGTCGAGATCAGCGCCAGGCCGCAGCACACGGTCTGATCGATCACGCGCACCGTGACGCCGGCGTGCTCGAGTACGGCGACGGCCGCGGCGAGGCTGCGCGGGGTGAAGTGGTTCGACCAGGAGTCGGCGAACAGGACCACCTCGGCGGTCTCGCCTGACCCACCCGATTCGGCCCGGGGCGTCCGGGCGGCGTCCGCATCCTGCGCGTCATCCGGCCGCACGCCCGCCTCGGCGCCGGTCGCCCACCACTTGCGGAAGGTCGTGGCAGCGAACTGCGGGATCGAACGACGCACGTCGATGCCGCCGATCCGCTTCGCCACCGTCGAGACGACCGGCAGGCCCGTCACTCGATTGACCACGGGTGCCAACGGGGCGGACAGGCGCGCGATCTGCGGGAGGAAGCCGAGCACATAGTGCTTCATAGGCCGCAGTCTGCCGCGGTAGGACTGGTAGAGGACCTCAGCCTTGTACGTGGACATGTCCGTCCCCGTCGGGCACTCCGTGCCGCAGGCCTTGCACGACAGGCACAGGTCGAGCGCCTCGTGGACCTCGGGGGAGTCCCACCGCGGTTCGAGCAGATCTCCGGAGACCATCTCCTGCAGCACCCGGGCGCGCCCCCGCGTCGAATGCCGCTCATCACGTGTGGCCTGGTAGGACGGGCACATGGTGCCCCCATCGGCTGCCGAGTCCGCACGGCACTTGCCGATCCCGGTGCACCGGTGCACGGCCGAGGCGAAGCCCGCGGACTCGCCTTCGTAGGCCATGGCCAGGCCGCCGGGCAGCTCCTGACGCAGGGGCAGCTGAGTCAGCCGGATCGATTCGCTGAGCGCATCGGGATCGACGATGACACCCGGGTTGAGCAGGTGCCGTGGATCGAACAGTCTCTTGACCTCGGCGAACAGATCGATTGCCGCAGGGGTGTACATGAGGGTGAGCAGTTCGGAACGCGCCCGGCCGTCGCCGTGCTCGCCGGAGACCGAGCCGCCGTAGCGCGCCACGAGCTTCGTGGCTGCGACCATGAACTCCCGCATCACCTGGGGGCCGTTCGGGTCCTCGAGCGGGAAGTCCACGCGCATGTGCAGGCAGCCGTCCCCGAAATGACCATAGGGGATGGCCCACAGTCCGTGCTCGTCGAGCAGCTCCATGAGATCGTGCAGGTAATCGCCGAGGTGGTCGACCGGAACCGCAGAGTCCTCCCATCCGGCGTGGGCATCGCGACCGTCGGGGGTGCGGGAGACGAGACCGGCGCCGTCAGCGCGGATCCCCCAGACCTCGGCGGCGGCTGCGGCGTCGAGGACCGCCGAGTCCAGCGACTGCGATTCGGTGATGAGCCGCTGCGTCTCCCGTTCGAGCTCAGGTTCGTCCTCACCGGTGAGTTCGACGACGAGCCAGCCGCCGCCTTCGGGCAGGTGCGGAATCGCCTGGGCTCCCTTGGTCGCGATGACCCGGTCGAGCATGCGCGAGTCGAGGCCCTCGCAGGCGGCGACGGGGAAGTCTTTCAGCAGCGGCGCGTCGTGGGCGGCCGCGACCATGTCCTCGTAGCCGAGCACCACCGCCGAGGTGAAGCTCGGGTTCTTGACCAGCCGCATCTTCGCCGCCAGGATGATGCCCCATGTGCCCTCGGTGCCGGCGAAGGCGCGGCGCAGATCAAAGCCGTTCTCCGGCAGGAGGGATTCGAGCCCGTACCCGGAGACCTGGCGGGAGAAGGTGCCGAAGTCCCGCCGGATGGTCCCGAGGTGCTTCGCGACGAGTTCGTGCAGACGAGGGAACGTCTCGGAGCAGTCCGTATCGTCGAGGGTGACGACGGTGCCGTCGACGAGCATGACCTTGAGCGCGAGGATGTTGTCGCCGGTGCGTCCGTAGCCCAGGGCCCTGGGGCCGCAGGCATTGTTGCCGATCATCCCGCCGATCGTGCAGCGCGTATGCGTGGAGGGGTCCGGACCGAAGCGCAGCCCGTGCGGTCTGGCCTGCTTCTGCAGGTGGGCGTGGATGCAGCCGGCCTCGACCCACGCCGAATGCTCCTGCGGGTCGAGTTCGAGGACCTCATTCATATGGCGGGAGAAATCGAGAACGATCCCGCGGCCGATGGCATTGCCCGCGATCGAGGTCCCGGCCCCGCGGCTGGTGATGGGCACCCCGAGGCGGCGCGAGATCGCAAGGACGCGGCGCACCTCGTCCTCGTCTCGAGGGAAGACGATGGCGGCGGGGACGAGCCGGAAGAGAGAGCCGTCGGAGGAGAAAGCGGCTCTGTCCGTGCTCTCGGTGCTGAAGTCGCTGATGCCCGCGGCACGGAACTCGACCGCGAGTGTGGTGGGCAGCGGTGTCGTGGACTCGTCGTCATCGACGGTCGCCCGATTCGCGCCGGTGGGATGGGCCATAGTCGTCATGTCCGCATTGTGCCACTTGGGTTGCCGGAACATCGAGTCCTTTCGCCTCGGAACGGGTCGTCGCAGAAGTCATCGCCAACTCATAAGAAAGTTATCGTTTCGTTATCTCGCAAGCTCAGAACGGCGCTCTTGTGTGGCATGGATTCCGATATCCGGGAATTCTTGGTGTATTGCCATATTCGTGGTATCTAATGGGACTACACCAATTCGTGGCAACGGGCCACAGCATGAATGCAAGGGAAGAGACCATGTCGCGTCGAGCTCGTGAATTGACAGATGATCAGTCGGCATTAGTCGGCGTTGTCCGAAAGGTCGCTCGGCAGCGATCGAAACTCAACACAGACTATGTGATGGCCATTCTGCGTGCGCGTGAAGAAGGGGCCACCTTCGGAGCGATCGCCGAGGCGGCCGGAACCTCCTCGCAGGCCGTGCAGGAGATCGTGCGCAGGCACGGGCCGGTCAAGCGCAGCGAACCGAAAGCGGGCGTCCCGGACCCCGTCTGACCGCGGGAGAACGGGCGGAAGCGGCTTCGCTTCACCCTTCAGGGTCGGGCCGCACCTGCGCGCACACCGGGCGGTGATCCATGGGCGACATGGGTCACCGCCCTTGTGTGTTCCGTGGACGTGCCCTGGCCGTTCGATGGCCGATTTCCATCACTGTTCGATAACAAGAAATCCTACTGCTCGGTAAAACGGTGTGACGGGTGCATAATTGCGCGCATGCGTTTCTCGGATCGATCAGGAAAATCCCACCTCGAATGCGGTGATTCGAAGAGGTGCGACTTTCGCGTCGAGGAATGAGCGGCGATAAACACCGGCCGGAGCAGAGTGTGCAGAGCGCGGAGGAAATAGCGGAATTCCACGGTCCGCAGTCGGCTTCGAACGGCTTAGATACAAGAAGTACATACTCGCGGAAGTATTGCAGTCTTGTTACAGGAAGGTGCTGGCCCGGGTCCATGGGCGGCCAGGGGGCATGTTGTCTAGAGTGGCCGTATGAACTCCGAGCCCGAAACGCTGCCCGCCGAGATCGCCGACCTCCCCCTCATCCGCATCGCCTCCGACCTGTCGCTCATGGCCTGGGAGCAGATGCTCGCCTGGCGACCGCTTCTCGGGGCCAGCCTCGATGCGCGCATCGTCGATACGAAGACCTCGCCGAACGATCTCGTCACCCGGGCCGATGCTCAGATCGAAGCGCTCGTCCGCGGCTACCTCTCGCAGGTCAGGCCGCACGATCTCATGGTCGGCGAGGAGGATTCGCCTGCACTCGACCCGGTCGAGTTCTTCTCCGCCGAATTCCTCGGCAGGCTCTGCGGCTTCGACCCCGAGACTGGAGGCCTGGCCGATCTCAGTGACGGCGGTGCGACCCTGGAATGGCATGTCGATCCCATCGACGGCACCGTCAACTATGTCCGAGGAATCGAATACCACGCCTTCTCGGTCGGTGTCTGCGAAGCGGCTGCAAGCACGGCCTCCTCGGATGGTGCGTCACCGGACGGCCGCTCTGTCGACAGCGGAGCCGGCCTCGGCCTCGGACCATGGCGCATCGGTTTCGTCGCCTCTCCGGGGCTGAACGCCACGTGGCTGGCAGCCGCCGGCCACGGTGCCTACCGTGTCGAGGGGCGGCTGTCCGACCACTCCGCTGCGGGAATCCGCGCGCGACGCCTGCGGGGAACGCCGGCCGGTCTGTCGGGGAGGCTGCTCGCCACCGGATTCGCCTACACCGGGAACAGTAGGGGCCCGCAGTTGGCCAAGCTCGAGAATCTCATGAGCGGCTACGACGATCTGCGTCGCTGCGGCGCGGCCTCCATCGATCTGTGCATGGTCGCCGAAGGGCGGGTCAACGGATACGCCGAACGTGGTCTGGGGATCTATGACTATGCCGGCGGGGCGGTCATCGTCGAGGAGGCGGGACTCCAGGTCAGCCGCGGGGGAACCGGCGGGCCGATCGCTGCGGCCGACACTCGGGAAGAGGTCGAGCGGCTCGTCGCCGCGATCTGAAACGAGTGCGGTGAAGCGGATGTGAGCGCTGCCGCCTGCGCCGGGCGCAGGCATTCGTCTCGCGAGAAGTGTGACGTGGTTAACGTCATATTTCTTTGACTTTATTTTCGTAGCCTAGGCTAAGCTTACTTTCAGTGCGTGCACACGTTTCTCCAATCCGTTCATATCAGGAAGTAGGACCCCATGGTTTCGACTCGCCTTCAACTGAGTGCCCTGGCGGGCGTCGTCGCTCTCACTCTCGCCGGCTGCGGCTCATCCGGTTCCGATGAGAACAAGGCCAGCGCCGAAGACTCCGGCAGCAACACGATCGAGGTCGAGGACAACAGCGGCAAGCAGACCGTCGCCAATCCTCCTGAGTCCGTGGTCGCCACTGACAACCGAACATTCGAGACCCTCGACACCTGGGGCATCGAACTCAGCGCCGGCGCTGTTTCGCTCATGCCCGATGACCTCAGCTACACGAAGGACGACTCGATCCTCGACCTCGGCTCCCACCGCGAGCCCGACCTCGAGAAGGTCGTCGAGGCCAACCCCGATCTCATCATCAACGGACAGCGCTTCTCCCAGTACCACGATGACCTGGCCAAGCTCGCCCCGGACGCCACCATCCTCGAGCTCGATCCCCGTGATGACGAGCCCTTCGACGACGAGCTCAAGCGCCAGGCCACCGTCCTCGGCGAGGTCTTCGGCAAGCAGGACGAGGCGAAGAAGCTCATCGAGGACTTCGACGCCTCGATCGAACGCGCGCGCTCGGCCTATGACGAGAACGACAAGGCCATGGGCCTGATCACCTCGGCGGGCGATATCGGATACTCCGCGCCCTCGGTCGGCCGCACCGTCGGACCGGTCTTCGACATCCTCGACCTGAACCCGGCCCTCGAGGTCGAGGAGAGCAGTGAGGACCACCAGGGCGACGACGTCTCCGTCGAGGCCATCGCCGACTCGAACCCCGACCTCATGCTCGTCATGGACCGCGACGCCTCCTTCGCACCCGAGGACCGTGACGAGGGCTCTGCCCCCGCCGCAGAGGTCCTCGAGGACTCGGAAGCGCTCAAGGACGTCCCCGCGATCAAGGACGACAAGATCGTCTACTTCCCGGAGGACACCTACCTCAATGAGGGAATCCAGACCTACACCGAGTTCTTCAACTCCTTCGCCGACAAGCTCGAAGGCAAGTAAGGTCCGCTCCCGCGCATGACACGAGCCCCACGCAGCACTGCCGGCACCGGTGACACCGGTGCCGGCAGTCGCACGTCCATCACCGAGGCTGGCATCCGTCCGGCCCCCCGCGTCCGAACCGAAACCGTGGAACCCGCCTCGGCGGTGGTGGGACAGCTGCTGGACTGGAAGTTCCTGCTCAGCGTCCTCGGTGTCCTCGCTCTGCTCGCGGCCTCGCTGCTGACCGGTGTCTACGACATCTTCGGCGGCGAAGGCGGAGCCGAGATGTTCCAGATCACCCGCGTTCCGCGCACCATCGCCCTCGTCCTCTCGGGAGCGGCGATGGCGATGTGCGGGCTCGTCATGCAGCTGCTGACTCAGAACCGCTTCGTCGAACCGACGACGACGGGCACGACGGAATGGGCCGGACTCGGCCTCATGCTCACCGTCATCATCTATCCCGACGCCTCGATCCTCGCGCGGATGATCGGCGCGATCATCGCCGCGTTCCTCGGCACCATCATCTTCTTCCTGTTCCTCCGCCGCGTCTCGCTGAAGTCCTCGCTCATCGTGCCCATCATCGGCATCATGCTCGGAGCCGTGGTCGGCGCGATCTCGACCTTCGTCGCCGTCCAGATGGACATGCTCCAGAGCCTGGGCATCTGGTTCGCCGGCAGCTTCACCTCGATCCTGCGCGGGCAGTACGAGGTGCTGTGGATCGTCGCCCTCGTCGTCGCCGCCGTCTTCGTCGCGGCCGACCGCTTCACCGTGGCGGGGCTGGGCAAGGAGATCGCGACGAATGTCGGGCTCAACTACAACCGGATCATCCTCATCGGCACGATCCTCGTGTCCATCGCCACGGGAATCGTCACCGTCGTCGTCGGCAACCTCCCGTTCCTCGGTCTCATCGTGCCCAATATCGTGTCGATGCTGCGCGGCGACGACCTGCGCAGCAACCTGCCCTGGGTCTGCCTGCTGGGCATCGCGATCGTCACGGTCTGCGATCTCATCGGCCGCATCATCGTCATGCCGTTCGAGGTGCCGGTGTCTCTCATCCTCGGAGTCGTCGGTGCCGCGGTGTTCGTCGCACTCCTGATGCGCGCACGGAAGAAGGGCTGAAGATGCACGATACGACTTCGACATCAACCGCACAGGCACCCGGCAGCCAGACGGTGCCCGCTTCCGTGCAGGAGACGGAGACTGCAGCCGTGCGCACCCGCCCGGTCGAGGGCGGCGACGCTGACGCTCGCGCGGCAGGGGCAGCGACTGCGACTCGGTCGATGACCGCGGGCCCACCTCGGCGCTCGACCTCGCGTCCGCCTCGGCGGTCGGCGGGCTCCCTGCCGACTCCGCGGGCTCGGCGCCGGTACTGGGTGATCATGGCAGCCCTCGTCGTCGTCTCGGCGGCGGTCGCCCTCGGGCTGCTGGCCTGGGACAACCCGATGCCGATCACCGATGACGGATTCTGGCTCATCGCCCAGCTGCGGTTGAAGAACCTCGTCGTCCTCGCCATCGTCGCCCTCAGTCAGGCCTTCGCCACGGTCTCCTTCCAGACGGTGACGAACAACCGGATCATCACCCCCTCGATCATGGGCTTCGAATCGCTCTACGTCGCGATCCAGACCGGAGCGATGTACTTCTTCGGCGTCACCGCGATCGTCGATCTCAAGGGCTTGGCGCCCTTCGCCATCCAGCTGATCGTCATGGTCGGCCTGTCCCTGGCGCTCTACGGCTGGCTGCTCTCCGGCAAGCACGGCAGCGTGGCGATCATGCTGCTCATCGGCGTCGTCATCGGCGGCGGACTCGGTTCGATCGCGACCTTCATGCAGCGGACCCTGACGCCGAGCGAGTTCGACATCCTCTCCGCTCGCCTCTTCGGTTCGATCGCGAACTCGGACTCGGCGTATCTGCCGCTCGCGATCCCGCTGTGCGTACTCGCCTGCGGCGCGATCTACGCGAGCTCGGGCCGGCTCAACGTGCTCGCACTGGGACGGGACACCACGAGCAACCTGGGGCTCAACCACAAGTTCGAAATGATGAAGATCCTCTTCTTCGTCTCCATCCTCATGGCGGTATCCGTGTCGATGATCGGACCGATGGTCTTCCTCGGCTTCCTGGTCGCGATGCTCGCCTATCAGTTCTCCGACACCTTCGACCACAAGTACATCCTGCCCATGGCCGCGCTCATCGCGTTCACGGTGCTCGGCGGGGCGTACTTCATCATGAAGAACATCTTCTACGCCCAGGGCGTCGTCTCGATCATCGTCGAGGTCGTCGGAGGCGTGGCATTCCTCGTCGTCGTCATGAGAAAGGGACGCCTGTGATCACACTGAGCGATGTCCGCAAGTCCTACAGCGACGAGGTCGAGATCGGCCCCGTCGATCTGCAGATCCCGGCTGGGGGCGTGACCGCGCTGGTCGGGCCCAACGGTGCCGGCAAATCGACGCTGCTGACGATGGTCGGACGACTGCTCGGCATCGACGACGGCGCGATCGAGATCGCCGGATTCGACGTCGCCTCGACGAAGTCGAAGGATCTCGCGAAGGTCGTGTCGATCCTGCGTCAGGAGAACCACTACATCACGCGCCTGACGATCCGGCAGCTCGTCGGCTTCGGCCGCTTCCCCTACTCGAAGGGACGGTTGACGCGCGAGGACGAGGAGGTCATCTCACAGGCGATCGACTTCCTCGAGCTCGGTGACCTCGAGGAGCGATTCATCGACGAACTCTCCGGCGGTCAGCGGCAGCGCGCCTATGTGGCGATGGTGCTCGCTCAGGACACCGACTACGTGCTCCTCGACGAGCCGCTGAACAACCTCGACATGAAGCATTCGGTGCAGATGATGCAGCACCTGCGGCGGGCCGCCTCGGCGATGGGCCGTACGATCGTCATCGTCCTCCACGACATCAACTTCGCCGGCCACTATGCCGACCACATCTGCGCCGTGAAGCAGGGGAAGGTCGTCGAGTTCGGCACTCCCGAGGAGATCATGACCGGCGAGGTGCTCTCCCGCGTCTTCGACACCCCCGTCGAGGTCATCGACGGCCCCCGCGGTCGTCTGGCCGTGTACTACTGAGGGCGGATCGTCACCCAGCGGCGGACGGCGAGGACGAGTGCGGCGACCAGTCCGAGGATGAGCAGCCCGTCCGCGGCGATGTAGAACAGGTGCAGCGCCGAACCGCCGTCATCGACGCCGGCGAGCACGGCGTCGGTGCGCCGGTTGAGCAGCGGGCGGATGACGACGACCTTGATGATGAGCACGGCGATGAGCCCGCTGGCCACCCCACGGTAGGCGCGGTCGACACCGGACTTGAGCATCGCCCACAGCAGGAGCACGCCGATCACGAGCTCCACCCAGTTCATCACCCCGAAGACGAGGCGGCCGATGCCCAGGCCCAATGGAATCGTGATGCCCGGAGCGGTGAACTTCAGCGGGGCCTCGATGAGCGAGATGCCGATGATGAGCCCGAGCCAGATCGCAGGCAGGATGAGGCGCGCACCCGCCGCCAGACGCGAGTCGTTCGTGCTGAAGAAGTGTGTCATGGAGCCGATTCTACTCCCCGTAGAAGAGGGTGTTCGAAGCGCAGAGCAGCCTCCCGCCGCACCCGGGGCCGAGGGGTCGGCCTGGCCGGTGACCGCCCGTTCTAGACTGGTGCCCATGCGTCTGTTCTCCAACGCCATCGTGCGCACGTTCGCGCCCTCGGCCGACTCGGACACCCCCGGATTCCTCGACACTGCAACACCGCCTCCGGACGCGATCCTCGTCGACGGCGAGACGATCGCGGCCGTCGGCACCAGGGCCGAACTTCTCGACATCGCAGCCGCGGAATCATCGACCACGGCGGCGCTCGCCTCGGCGGGCGGGGTCGGGGCGACCACCGTCATCCCCGGGCTCGAGATCGAGGAGATCGACTGCGGCGGACAGGTGATCCTGCCGGGCTTCGTCGACGGGCACATGCACTCGATCGCCTATGCGAATTCGATCGAGGAGCTCGATCTGTCGCGGACGCGAACACTGGCCGAGGCGGTCGAAGCGATCCGCGAACGTGCCCGGACGCTGCCGGTCGGGGAGTGGGTCGTCGGTTCGGGATGGGACCTCAACAAGTGGGACGACCCTCGCTACCCGGACCGCGAACTGCTCGACCAGGCGGTGCCCGACCATCCGGTGGCGATGTGGTCACTCGACCTCCACACACTCTGGGCCAACGCGCATGCCCTCGAGATCGCCGGAATCGACGCACTCACGGCCGACCCCTGGGGCGGGGAGTTCGTCCGCGACGAGGACGGTGAGCTGACCGGACTCGTCCGGGAGGACGCGACCGACTTGGTGGCCAGGTTCATTCCCGAACCCACGCGCGAGGAACAGGTCGAACGACTCGATCGCACGCAGAAGCTCTTCCTGTCCCAGGGACTGACCGGCTTCCACGACTTCGACGGCATCTCCTCGACGCTGGGCTGGAATGATCTGCGGGAAGCCGACCGGCAGCATATCCGGGTGACGCAGCACCTGCGCGGCAACGAGGTCCCGTGGGCGATCGAGACCGGGTGGCACACCGGAGACGGCGATGACTGGCTGCAGCGAGGCGGACTCAAGCTCTTCTCCGACGGGGCGCTGGGCTCGCACACGAGCCACATGTCCTCCCCGTTCCCCGCACCTGAGGCGTCCGAGACTCTGGGCGATTCCGGTGCGGTGACCGCGGACGGAACCGACCTCAGCGGCGCAGCACCCGGGACCGGAACCGAAGCGCTCGAGCACGGCACGCACACGTATCCCGGAACGATACTCGAGGAGATGGTCGGCAGTGACGCTCCCGAGGCCAACTACGGCATTGCGCAGATGTCCGAAGACGATCTGTTCGAAAACGCCGAGCGGGCCACCGAGGCGGGCATCTCAGTGGCGATCCACGCCATCGGCGACCAGGCCAACCACCATGTGCTCAATGTCTTCGAACGCCTGCGCGAGACCACGCGGGAGGCCGAGGAGAGGTTCGGTCGGCCTCTGCGTCACCGGGTCGAACATGCTCAGTTCATCCGGCCCGAGGACCTCGCCCGGTTCGCCGAACTCGACGTCATCGCCTCGATGCAGCCGCGGCACTGCATCTCCGATCTGCATCTGCTCCACCTCGTCGACGAATCCGCAGGCCTGGCCGCCTACGCCTGGCCGGACCTGCTCTCGGCCGGCGCGCAGGTCGTCTTCGGCTCCGATGGCCCTGTCGAGCCCGCGAACCCCTTCGCAGCGATCTATGCGGCGATGACCAGGGCCGATATCTCGGGTGATGCGGGCACGAGCTTCCAGCCCGAACGTCGGCTCTCGGCTGTCGAGGCGATCCGCCTGCACACGCAGGGCCCCGCATTCGCCGCCGGGCTCGAGGACCGCCGCGGATATCTGGCCGCGGGAATGGACGCCGACTTCATCGTCGTCGACACGGACCCATGCGTCGCCGAAGGGCTGAACCCGGAAACGCCTGCGCACGGGACGAGCGGCCTCTTCGAAGAGGTTCATAAAGCTGCCGGCGGCCTGCTCGGCTACACGAGCGAGGAGGCTCTCTTCGCCCACGCCGAGGCGATCCGAGACACCCGCGTCGGCATGACCGTCGTCGGCGGTGAGATCAAGCACCGCGCCTGACCTCCCGTCCGGACCACGCCCCCACGGGGACGCGAAGCCCGCCGATCTCGCGCTCCACCCCGCTCAGCGGGTGGGGAGCGGCGACGGCGATGCAGGGAGGGCCGCCTCGGCGAGCGGAGAGGTGATCAGATGTGGCGGCCGCCGGAGATCTCGGTGACGGTGCCGGTGAGGTAGCTCGACAGGCCGGAGGCGAGGAAGAGGACCACCGAGGCGACCTCCTCGGGCTCTCCCGGACGACCGAGCGGGATCTCGGCGAGCTTCGAATCGATGACGTGCTGCGGCATGGCCGCGGTCATCGCGGTGTTGATGAAGCCGGGCTGGATCGCATTGATGCGGATGTTCTTGAACGCGACCTCCTTGGCCACGGCCTTCGTCATGCCGACGATGCCGGCCTTCGCCGCGGAGTAGTTCGACTGGCCGAGCATGCCGACCTTGCCGCTGATCGAGGACACGTTGACGATCGCACCGCCGCGGTCCTGCTCGCGCATGAGGCCGGTGGCGACCTTGAGGCCATTCCAGGTCCCGCGCAGGTGGACGGAGATGACGTCGTCGAACTGCTGCTCGGTCATCTTCCGGATCGTCGCGTCGCGCGTGATGCCGGCGTTGTTGATCCAGATGTCGACACCGCCGAACGTGCGTGTGGCGGCCTCGGCGAGCTTCTCGACGTTCTCCAGCGAGGACACATTGCACACGACACCGGCCGCGGACTCGGCCCCGCCGAGCTCTTCGACAGCGGCGGCGAGGCTGTTCTCGTTCATATCCCCGATGACGACCTTGGCCCCGGAGTCGACGAGGCTGCGGGCCATAGACAGGCCGAGGCCCTGGGCGCCGCCGGTGACGACGGCGACCTTGCCGCTGAGCAGGCCGGGGATCGCTGTGACTCCGCCGGTCGCGGTGGCGGTGATGCCGGGTGCAGGGGTGGAGGTGTCGGTCATGGAGAGTCCTTCCGTGAAGTCGGTGCCAGTGTACGTGTCGGTGTCAGAGGTTGAACTGGGGCTTGTGTGCGCCACCCAGCAGCTGCCGGGCGACGACGACGCGCTGGACCTCCGAGGTGCCCTCGTAGATCCGGAACAGTCGGGCATGGCGGTAGAAGCGCTCGACCGCGGATTCGCGCATGTAGCCCATTCCGCCCTGGATCTGCACTCCCTTGTCGGCGATGCGGGCCAGTGCTTCGGAGGCGAAGAGCTTCGCCGAGGAGGGGCCGAGTTTGCGATCGGTCCCTTCGTCCCAGCGTTGTGCGGCCGAGAGCACGAGGGACTTCGCGGCGGCGGTGTCGGTGTAGATGTCGGCGAGCATCGCCTGGACGAGCTGGAACCGCGCGATCGGCTCGCCGCCCTGTTTCGCCTCGGCGGCGAAGCGGACGGATTCGTCGAGGATGCGGATGGACTGGCCCACGCAGATCGCGGCGATGTGCAGTCGGCCCTTGTTCAGCGAGGCCATGGCCGCATAGAAGCCCTTCTCCTCCTCGCCGCCGATGAGGTTGGCGGACGGGACGCGGACGTCGTCGAAGAAGATCTCCGAGGTCCAGGCTCCGGCCTGGCCCATCTTGTGGTCGTGGGGGCCGACGGTCACTCCCTCGGACTTCGTGGACACGAGGAACACCGAGATGCCCTTCGAACCGGTGGCATCGGGATCGGTGCGGGCGAAGACGATGAGCACATCGGAGGCCTCGGCATTGGTGATGAAGCGCTTGCTGCCGTTGATGATGTAGTCATCGCCGTCGCGGGTGGCCTTCGTCCGCAGCCCCGAGGGGTCGGAGCCGGCTTCGGACTCGGTCAGGGCGAAGGAGGCGACGACGTCTCCGGAGGCCAGACGGGGCAGCCATTCGGATTTCTGCTCATCCGTGCCGTAGTTGACGAGCACCTGTCCGGCGATGCCGTTGTTCGTGCCGAACAGGGAGCGGAAGGACGGTGTCGTGTAGCCGAGCTCCATGGCCAGCAGCGCGTCCTGCTCGGCGTTGAGCCCCAGGCCGCCGTACTCCTCGGGCAGTGCCCACCCGAAGAGACCCATCTCGGCGGATTCCGTGATGATGTCTTCGGGAATGGCGTCCTCGTCCTCGATTCGGGTTTCGAGCGGCACGACCTTCTCGCGGACGAATTCGCGGACGGCGGCCAGGATGTCATCGAGCTCTGTGGTGTCCATGGTTCCTCTCTTATGGGCGGGTGGAGTTCAGCCGGAGCCAGGCGCGGACCCGGTCGGAGTCGACGACGGTCTGGCCGGAGGGAGGGCCGCTGCCCGAACGCGGCAGGAAGGCATCGATCGAGGGAGAAGCCTCCTGGCCGGTGCTCCCGCGGTTGTCACCGACAGAGGTCGGTGCGGAGACATCGGCCATCGTTGAAGGATCCTCTTGGTGGTCGGCCCGCGCGCGGTCGGACTCAGTGGGTGTCGACTATGCTGCGCTGCGGATGCGAGTGCGTGGTTGAGAACACAATATACCAGCGGGATCAATAAAGAGAAGCAATTGTTGCGCGGTCCGATATTGATGGAGCCTCGCTCACAGGAGGGACAGGGCGGGAAGCGCTCGCGGTGAGGAGTCCTCGCAGTCCTTCGGCGTACCGCCGCGCCATCATCGACTGCCCCATCACCGCCACAGGTCCGGCCGCTTTGAGCAGCGGATGCCCGGGCACCGACTCGGCAGTGATGGATACGCCGAGGCGGCCGTCCGGCCCGACCATCACGAGGAAGGTCTCCTCTCCCGTCTCCACGTGGCCCGGCAGGGTGCGATAGGTGAAACCGGCCCGGTCTGCCTCGTCGATGACCCGGACGACGATGCACGACCCGACCGGCACGGTCAGATCGCGACCGTGGAGCCGCCTCGGCGAGGCGGGCCAGAGAGGATTGAGCCTGAGATCGATGACCTGACCGCTGTGCACACGGCGGGCCGGCCGCACGCTCACTCCCGCACTCTCCTGCAGCGCCCAGGTGAGAACCGCTTCGCGAGCGAGCGGGAACAGGTGAGCCGGACCGAGGTCGAGGTGGTGCTCAAGCTGGTTCATGATCCCCATTCTCTCCTTGTCTTCCCTGATGGTCGTGCCTACGATGGGAGCAGATTGCTGAACGAACGCTCGCTTCATGCATCATCGCATTCGCCCGCCGACCGAACACTGGAGTTCACCCATGTCAGAGAGCATCGCAACCACCCCGCAGTCCGGCCGCCGATTCGAAGGCCAGGTCGCCCTCGTCACCGGCTCCAGCCGCGGCATCGGTCTCGGCATCGCCCAGCGGCTCAATGCCGAGGGCGCCACCGTGATCCTCACCGCCCGCAAACCCGAGGCGCTCGACGAGGCGGTCGCGAAGTTCCCGGACGGCACCGCACTCGGCATCGCCGGCAAGTCCGACGATCCGGCGCACCGGGCGGAGGTCTTCGACACGATCGCGGAGAAGTTCGGTCGCCTCGACGTGCTCGTCACGAATGTCGGGATCAATCCGGTCTACGGTCCGCTCATCGACATCGATCTCGATGCCGCACGGAAGATCCTCGACGTCAATGTCCTCGGCACACTCGCCTGGATCCAGGGCGCCGTTCACCACGAGGGCCTGAAGTTCAGGGAGAACAAGGGGCGGGTCGTGAGCATCTCCTCGGTCGCCGGAGAACGGCCGAGCCCCGGCATCAGCTTCTACGGCATCTCGAAGGCCGCGGTCTCCCATCTGACCAAGTCCCTGGCCGTCGAGCTCGGTCCGGACATCCGCGTCAACGCCGTTGCGCCGGCCGTCGTCAAGACGAACTTCGCCACCGCACTCTACGAAGGGCGCGAGGACGAGGTCGCTGCGGCGTATCCGGTCAAGCGGCTCGGCACCCCCGAGGACATCGCCGGGGCCGTGGCCTATCTTGCGTCTGCCGACGCCGATTGGATCACCGCGCAGGTACTCACCGCCGACGGCGGCGTCATCACCGCAGGCGGCAGCGCCTGAGTTGAGCAGACGACGCACCTCGGAGGAGCGTCGCCTCTGAAGGCTGCGCTTGAGCCCGCCGCTGAAGGCTACGCCGCACACCGGCCGAGAAACGGGTTGGCGAATCAAGATGTGGTCGCAATCGGATACTTTTCTCGCTGGAGAGTATCCGATTGCGACCACTGTTCTGTCCGATTGCGACCACTGTTCTGAAGAACGCAGGCGTGCGTGAGGCGCAGGCCCGGACTGCGTTTGAGACCCGACGGCTGACGGCTCTGCGTTGTGCCCCTGAGCGGCCGCGACGCTGCCCCTGCGCCCACCCGCGGAGCCCACCCGCTCCGCGGCCCCTGCGCCCACCCGACGAGCCGACCCGCGGTGCGGCCGACGAGCCGACCCGCGCCGCTGCCGAACGACCCTGCTTCCGCGACCACCGTTTGCGAGCGAGCTGAAGCGAGCATCAGGAGGTTTGTCGGGCGTGACTTCATTCACTAGGATTGGAAGCGCAGTTCCACGCGGTTCTGCGCACAACTTCATACGCCGCTAAGACATGACGTGGGAGAGCTGCCGGACAGACACCGGGCAGCGCCGTAGGTGCAATTCCCTCCCCGGGAAACTCTCAGGCCCAGTACCACCGATTGCAGGCATATCTGAAGGACCGCCCGTCCGCCGCGCATCGACGCGGGAGAGGCGGCGGCCCGACAGATCGGGGAGGACACTCAGTGATCAGTGCGTCCTCCATCGGTGGGCGCGACACCGACCCTAGGACGGCAATTGACCAGTTCACTCGCCCATACGACGCAGGAAACAGGGGACACCGCACGCCCCTTCTCCGACCGCCACATCGGCCCCCGCGCCGACGACGTGCAGGCCATGCTCGCCGAACTCGGCTACGATTCCCTGGCCGACCTCTCGTCCGCCGCCGTCCCCGCCTCGATCCAGAACGAGGAGCTCGACCTTTCCGCCGGCCGCTCCGAATTCGACGTCCTCGCCGATCTGCGCGATCTGGCCTCACAGAACGTCATGCGCACTCAGCTCATCGGCCAGGGGTACTACGACACGATCACCCCCGCCGTCATCCGTCGCAACCTCGTCGAGAATCCCGCCTGGTACACCGCCTACACCCCGTACCAGCCCGAGATCTCCCAGGGTCGGCTCGAGGCGCTGCTGAACTTCCAGCAGGTCGTCCAGGACCTCACCGGCCTCGACATCGCCAACGCCTCCCTCCTCGATGAGGCCACCGCCGTCGCCGAGGCGGTCCTGCTCATGCGTCGGGCCGTGAAGAAGGGGACCACCGTCGTCCTCGACTCCGAACTCCACCCGCAGACCATCGCCGTCGTCCGCGCCCGCGCCCGGGCCATGGACTTCCGCGTCACCGTCGCGGACCTCGCCGAGGGCCTCGTCGGTGAAGACATCTTCGGCATCGTCTGCGCCCAGCCCGGCACCACCGGCGCCATCCGCGACTTCTCCGAGGCAGTCACCGGCGCCCATGACCGCGGGGCACTGGTCACCTTCGACGCCGACCTGCTGGCGCTGACCCTGCTCAAGGACTGCGCCTCCCAGGGCGCCGACATCGCGGTGGGCTCGGCCCAGCGCTTCGGCGTGCCGCTGTTCTTCGGCGGACCCCACGCCGGCTTCATGGCCGTGAAGACCGGGCTGAAGCGCCAGCTGCCCGGCCGCCTCGTCGGTGTGTCCAAGGACGCCCAGGGCAAGCCCGGCTACCGCCTGGCTCTGCAGACCCGCGAACAGCACATCCGCCGGCAGAAGGCCACTTCCAACATCTGCACCGCGCAGGCCCTGCTGGCCAACGTCGCCTCGATGTACGCCGTCTACCACGGTCCCGTCGGGCTGACCCGGATCGCCTCGCGCGTCCACCGTTTGGCCCGTGCCTTCGCGGTCGCCGCGGACACCGCTCCCGGCGCCGAGGTGACCACCTGGGACTTCTTCGACACCGTCGCGCTGCGCGTGGCCGACGCCGAAGCCGCTCGCCACGTCGCCGACCAGGCCGGCTACAACATCCGCGTCATCGACAACGCGACGATCGGCATCTCCTTCGGCGAACCCCACACGGTCGCCGACGCCAACGGTGTGCTCGAAGCACTCGGCATCATCGCCCGGGTCGACGCTGCGAACTTCGAAGCCGCCTCGGCGGGTGCCTTCGGATCCCACGCGGTGCCGGAACCGACCTTCGACGCGAAGTTCCACCGCGACACCGAATTCCTCACCCACCCGGTCTTCAACACTCACGGCTCCGAGACCTCGATGATGCGCTACCTGCGCACGCTGGCCGATCGGGACCTGGCCCTGGACCGGACGATGATCCCGCTGGGTTCGTGCACGATGAAGCTCAACGCCGCCGTCGAGATGGAGCCCATCACCTGGCCCGAGTTCGCCTCGATCCACCCCTTCGCCCCGGCCGAGCAGACCCAGGGCTGGCGCACGCTCATCACCCGCCTCGAGGACTCGCTGACCGCGGTCACCGGCTACGACCGCGTGTCCCTGCAGCCCAATGCCGGCTCCCAGGGTGAGCTGGCCGGACTGCTCGCCATCCGCAGCTACCATGTGGCGGGCGGCGAGGAGGGGCGCACCGTCGTCCTCATCCCGCAGTCCGCACACGGCACGAACGCCGCCTCGGCCGTCCTCGCCGGGCTCCAGGTCCAGGTCGTCGGCACCGCCGAGGACGGCTCGGTCGACATGGACGACCTCGATGCGAAGATCGAGAAGCACTCTGGCAAGATCGCCGGAATCATGATCACCTATCCCTCGACCCACGGGGTGTTCGAGTCCCAGGTGCGCGAGGTCTGCGAGAAGGTCCACGCCGCCGGCGGCCAGGTCTACGTCGACGGGGCGAACCTCAACGCCATGGTCGGTCTGGCCAAACCCGGCGAGTTCGGCGGCGACGTCTCCCACCTCAACCTGCACAAGACCTTCTGCATCCCCCACGGAGGCGGCGGGCCCGGAGTCGGACCGGTCGCCGTGCGCGAGCACCTCGCTCCGTACCTTCCCGGCGACGCCACCTCGCCCGAACTCGTCGCCGACGCCGACCACTCCGTGACCCCGCCGATCTCCGGATCGATGTTCGGCTCCGCCGGTGTGCTGCCGATCAGCTTCGCGTACCTCGAGCTCATGGGAGCCGAAGGGCTGCGCGAAGCCTCTCGGGCCGCGCTGCTGGGCGCGAACTACCTCGCGAAGAAGCTGGGCGACGTCTTCCCCGTCCTCTACTCGGGCGAGCACGGCCTCGTCGGACACGAGACGATCCTCGACCTGCGCGAGGCCACCGCGAAGTCCGGCGTCACCGCCGAGGATGTGGCCAAGCGCCTCATCGACTTCGGCTTCCACGCCCCGACGCTGGCGTTCCCCGTGCCGGGCACCCTCATGGTCGAACCGACCGAATCCGAGGACAAGGCCGAACTCGACCGCTTCATCGAGGCCATGCGCACCATCCGCGCCGAGATCGACGCGATCGGCGACGAGTACTCCTACGAGGAGTCCCCGCTGTACGGAGCCCCGCATCCGGCGACCGTGGTGATGGACGACTGGGACGGCAAGTACAGCCGCGAAACCGCTGTCTTCCCGGTCCCGGGTCTGCGCCTGACGAAGTACTTCCCGCCGGTCAGCCGGATCGACGGCGCCTACGGCGACCGCAACCTGGTGTGCTCCTGCCCGCCGCCAGAGGCCTTCGAAGAGTTCGAGGAAGAGGACAAGTGATGACTGAGAACACGCAGAAGCCCAAGGAGACCCCGCTGCACGCCGAGCACGCCGAGCTCGGCGCCTCGTTCACCGACTTCGGCGGCTGGGACATGCCGCTGAAGTACGGTTCGGAACTGGCCGAACACCGGGCCGTGCGCGAGGCCGCGGGCATCTTCGACCTCTCCCACATGGGCGAGGTGCGCATCACCGGCACCGATGCCGCCGCCTTCCTCGACTACGCGTTCGTCGCGAAGTACTCGAAGATGAAGATCGGCAAGGCCAGATACGGCGTGATCGTCAACGAGGGCGGGTACATCCTCGACGACCTCATCACCTACCGCATCGGCGATGAGGAGTTCCTCATCGTGCCCAACGCCGCGAACACCCCCGCTGTGGTCACCGCGCTGAAGGAGCGGATGGAGACCTTCCTCACCGATATCGCACCCGGTGCCGCCGTGCGGCTCTTCGACGAGTCCGACGCCACTGCGCTCATCGCCGTCCAGGGCCCGAACTCCGAGGCCATCATCCTCCGCGCCCTCGACGAGAGCGCCGATGGCGAATTCGGCCCGCGCACCGGCACCGGCGACAGCGCGCAGGCCGAGGTCACGGACGCCGTCAACGGGGGAGCCACCTCGGCGGGGCAGGAGAAGATCACCCTCGGCGAGGCGGTGCGCGAGCTCAAGTACTACGCGTGGATGCCGCTGACGATCGCCGGCATCGATCTCATGCTCGCACGCACCGGCTACACCGGCGAGGACGGCTTCGAGCTCTACATCCCGAACATCGGCGCGACCCGCCTGTGGGAGACGCTCGTGACCTCGGGCGCCGACTACGGACTCGTCCCCTGCGGACTGGCCGCACGCGATTCGCTGCGCCTCGAGGCCGGAATGCCGCTGTACGGCAATGAACTCGACCTCGAGACCACGCCCTACGATGCTGGGCTGGGACGGATGATCGGATTCAAGACGAAGGAGACCTTCTTCGCCCGCGAGGCCCTGGCCGAACTCGGCAAGACCGAACCCCCGCGCGTGCTCGTAGGCCTGACCTCCGCAGGCCGCCGGGCCGCCCGCTCCGGTGCCGCGGTGTCGATCGACGGCGCGGAGATCGGCACCGTCACCTCGGGCCAGCCCTCGCCGACGCTCGGCCACCCTATCGCCTTGGCCTATCTCGACCGGAACCACGCCGAGGCGGGCACCGAGGTGACCGTCGACATCCGCGGCAAGGCCCACGACTTCACCGTCACCGAACTGCCGTTCTACACACGACAGTCCCACTGAGTTCATCCAGGTGAGACCGGTGGCTCGTACACTGGTCTCACCTGCCCGACAACGTCGCGGCCTCCGCCCACCGGCGCAGGCCGCAGAGAAGGAAAGACATATGGCACAGCTGCCCCCGCTCCCTGAGCACTACACCTACTCCGCCGAACACGAGTGGGTCGACGGTGCGGCCGACGAACTCGTCGGCAAGACCGTCAAGGTCGGCATCACCGCCGTCGCCTCCGATGCCCTCGGCGAGGTCGTCTACGTCGACCTGCCCGAGGTCGGCGACACCATCACCGCAGGTGAGACGTGCGGCGAAGTCGAATCGACGAAGTCCGTGTCCGACCTCTACACCCCGGTCTCCGGGGAAGTCGTGACCATCAACGAGGCGGCCGTGGACTCACCCGGACTGCTCAACTCCGATCCCTACGGCGAGGGCTGGCTGTTCGAGGTCAACGTGACCGAGGTCGGCGAAGTCATGGATGCCGCCGGCTACGCCGAAGCCAACTCTCTCTGAGGAAACCCTTTCTCGAGAGGCGTCCTCCACACGGAAGCGCGCGCTCTTGAGGAGGGACCACCCCTTTCATGCGGGGTCGGCCGAGGTCGGCACGGGCGTGAGCGCCCGCGCAGGCTTCCCGTGCACGCTGCGTGCACGGTCGCTCGGTCGGCCCCGTCGTCATCCCACCAGAAACGAAGTGATTGCCATGCCATTGAGCGTCTTCGACCTCTTCACCGTCGGCATCGGACCCTCGAGCTCCCACACGGTCGGACCGATGCGTGCGGGCTCGAGCTTCATCAACCTCCTCGGCGAATCGCTGGGATCCGTGGCCGGCATCAAGGTCGATGTCTTCGGATCCCTGGCCGCCACGGGTGCCGGCCACGGCACGTTCGACGCCATCCTGCTCGGTCTCGAGGGCTGCCGGCCCGACCTCGTCGAGGCCAACGAACTCACCGCCCGCCGGACACGGATGTCCGAGACCGGGACGATCATCCTCGGCGACTCCACCGGAGCCGGTGTCGAGCTCGCCTTCACCGAGGACGACATGGTCAAACGACCGCTGACCGTCCTCCCCCGCCACACGAACGCACTGACGATCACCGCCCTCGACTCCGCGGGCGAGACCCTGGCCGAAGAGACCTACTACTCCGTGGGAGGCGGGTTCGTCACCTCCGAGACCGAATTCCTCGAGAAGGAGAGAGCCGCCGAGGCCGAAGCCGCGGGTGGCGCGGATTCGGAGTTCGCGGTGTCCGAGTCCGTCGTCGACGCCGAACTCGAGTCCTCCAGCGGAGAGCTGCCCTACCCGTTCCATTCCGGCGCCGAGCTGCTTCAGCGCTGCGCCGAGACCGGTATGTCGATCACCGAGATCATGCATGCCAACGAGCTGTCCATGCGATCGGAGGAAGAGATCCGGCACGGGCTGCTCCACATCTACTCCGTGATGGAGGAGTGCGCTTCGGCCTCGCTGGATCGCTCGGGCTACCTGCCCGGCGGGCTCAAGGTGCGCAGGAGGGCCCATGACTGGTACCTCAAACTCAAGGCCGAGGACCCCGATCGCGATCCCGGCTACTACCTCGAATGGGTCAACCTCATCGCCATGGCCGTCAACGAGGAGAACGCCTCGGGCGGCCGGGTGGTCACCGCACCGACGAACGGTGCGGCCGGCATCATCCCCGCGGTTCTGCACTACGCCCTCAACTACGTCACCTCCGTGGCCGAGGGCGGCGAATCCGCCAAGCACAGGGCCATCATCGACTTCCTGCTCACCTCGGCGGCGGTGGGAGTCCTCTACAAGGAGCGGGCCTCGATCTCCGGCGCCGAGGTGGGCTGCCAGGGCGAGGTCGGATCTGCCTCGTCGATGGCGGCCGGAGGACTGGCCGCGGTCATGGGCGGGACCCCCGAGCAGGTGGAGAACGCCGCCGAGATCGCCATGGAGCACAACCTGGGCCTGACCTGCGACCCGATCTCCGGGCTCGTGCAGGTGCCGTGCATCGAACGCAACGCGATCGCCGCCGGCAAGGCCATCAACGCCGCCCGGATGGCGCTGTGGGGCGACGGCCAGCACCGGGTCAGCCTCGACGAGGTGATCGAGACGATGCGTCAGACCGGCGCGGACATGTCCTCGAAGTACAAGGAGACGGCACTGGGCGGCCTCGCCGTCAACGTCGTCGAGTGCTGAGCCCGGTCTCGGCACAGGAGCGACCCTCGCAGGGTGCCTCGGCAGGGGTGCCTCGGCGGGGGAGGCCCTCGCAGGGTGCCCACCGGGGGAGCCTCGGCGGGGGAGGCCCTCGCAGGGTACCTCATCCTCAAACAGCGGTCACGTTCGGATACTTTTCGCGGGGTGTCAAGCTGTTTGGAGTCACTCACGCTGCTTCAGCGGTGAATTCTTGGTCTTCGACTATCGCTGG
>NZ_JADBHG010000009.1:0-134140 GCF_017808095.1 Brevibacterium renqingii
AATTTCCACCGACCCCATACCGGCATCGGTGGACTCACGCCATCAGCTCGTGTTCACAACCTCACGGGGAAGTACACTTAGGCGCCGACGATCTTCGTGATCTCCGGGGTCGGCGGGGGAGTGTTCCCCCAGGCCGGGCACAGCGGTTTGAACGTGCACCAATTGCACAGCGGTGACTTCTTCGGACGCCACCGATCGGACTCGGCGGAGGCGACGATGTCCTTCCAGATGGCATCGATCTCGAATTCGGTCTGTTCGATGTCGCTCATCGTCGGATGTGATTTCAGCACACTGCGCGAACCGAGGTACATCAGCTGCAGCGTGTGAACGAGCTCACCGGAGAGACGGTAGACGACGAGGGCGTAGAACCCCATCTGGAACTGTGCCTCGCGACCGTACTGCGGCTTGGGCTGTCTGCCCGTCTTGTAGTCGACCAGACGCTTCTCACCGCCCGGTGCGACGTCGACCCGATCGATGAAGCCGCGCAGCTCGAGACCGCTGTCGAGCGTCGTGCGCACGAACTTCTCCGTCTCGTCCGGTTCGAGGTGCTCCGGGTACTCGAGGACGAAATAGGAGTCGATGAGACGGCGTGCCGATGTGAAGAACGTCTCCCTCTCCGATTCGGCGGAGAAGATCTCGAGCACCCCGGGATCCTTCTCGACGAGCTCGCTCCAGGCGGGCATGAGCAGCGACTGAGCCAGCTCCGACGTGCGTTCGGAAGACGGAACGGTGAAGAGCTTCTCGAGTACGGAATGGACCACGGTGCCCCGGAATGCCGCTTGGGACGGCGGCTCCGGCAGTCGATCGATGCTGCGGAAACGGAACTTCAGAGGACATTGGATGAAGTCATTGGCCCGGGAGGGCGAAAGACTGGTGAGCTCGGCCATACCACCACTGTAACGACCTGGACTGACTCGCCGTGGCGACCAGCGGCGGCGGGCCCGACGCTGTTAGGCTGAGTAACCGACACTCAGTGGATCGATCACCACGACACCGACCGGAGGAATCCCTTCAATGGCCGCGAAAAACCACCAGCCCGGTGCGTCCTCGGGTCTGCGCCTGGGCACCATCCTCGGTGCGCCGGTCATCCTGGCCTGGTCGTGGTTCCTCGCCGCCATCGTCATCACCATTCTGTTCACCCCATGGCTCAACCAGGTCCGTCCGGACCTGGGCATCGGAGCCTGGTTCGTGGCATTCGCCTATGCGGTGCTCCTCTTCGCCTCGGTGTTCCTCCACGAACTCGCCCACGGTGTGGCCGGGCAGTTCTACGGCCAGAAGGTCGCGGCCATCGAGCTCAACATCTGGGGCGGCTTCACGCGGTTCGAACCCCAGGTGGACAATCCCCGCGACAAGGCCGCGACCACGAGCTTCGTCATCTCCATCGTCGGTCCGATCGTCAACATCGTCCTCGCTCTGCTGGGATGGTGGTGCCTGAATGCGGCCACACCCACCTCCGTGCCGTGGCTGCTGCTCATCGCGGTCACCTTCGCCAATGTCGCACTCGGCGCGATCAACCTGCTGCCGGGCATCCCGCTCGACGGCGGCTGGGCGCTGCAGGCGATCATGTGGCGCATCACGGGCTCCCAGTACCTGGGCACGATCGTGGCCAGCTGGGTCGGACGCATCATCGCCATCGGCTTCATCGGGTGGTCGGTGATCACTCCGCTGCTGGCCGGTGAACGGCCGGAACCGCTGACCGTGGCGTGGATGTCGCTCATCGCGATCATGCTGTGGTTCTCCGCAGGCGATGCGGCCACGCACGCCAAACGCGCGAGGAAGATGGAGACCTACGATCTGTCCCAGGTCATCCAGCCGGCGATCGCCGCCACTTGGGACGCGGACCTCGCGGACACCCTCGACTATGCGAACACGCTCGGCCACGCGAAGGAACGCACCCTCATCGTCGTACTCGACCAGAGCGGGCTGCCCTACGGGCTCGTCGACCGCCACGCCGCCGCGGGCCGGCTCGCAGAGACCCTCGAAGCCGTGCCTGCGGGCGAAGTCGCCCGTCCCCTGGCCGGGTGGATCGGCGTGCCCAAGGACATCACCGCCCCGCACCTGCTCGAATCGCTCACGCACCGGCCCAAGGCGCAGTTCAGCCTGGTCATGGACGGCAACACGCTCATCGGCGTGATCGATCTGCAGGAGTTCTTCGACGAGCTTCTCGCAGCCTGAGCCGGTTGTGTGAGGCAATCCTCACCAGCGTAGAGTGGACTCATCATGACTCAGGCACTCCATTCCCGCCCTCCGCGCGTCCTGACCCGGGGCGAAAAGGTCCAGCTCACCGATCCCAAAGGGCGCATGCACACGTTCGTGCTCGCCCCTGGCGAGCTCTTCCACACGCACAAGGGCCTGATCAGCCACGATGACATCATCGGACGCACAGAGGGGATCATCGTCTCGAACTCCGGGGGAGTGGACTTCCAGGTCTTCCGACCTCGCTACGAGGATTTCGTGCTCTCGATGCCGCGTGGAGCCGCGGTCGTCTACCCGAAGGACTCGGGACTCATCGTCACCCTCGGCGACATCCATCCCGGTGCCACCGTCGTCGAAGCAGGAGTCGGTTCGGGAGCCCTGTCGATGGCGCTGCTGCGTGCCGTCGGTCCCACCGGTTCCGTCCATTCCTTCGAGCTGCGCGAGGAGTTCGCCACCATCGCCGCGGGGAACATCGCGGACTTCTTCGACGGAGAGCCGGAGAACTGGTCGGTCACCGTCGGGGACCTCGCAGAGACGCTCCCGCAGACCTTCGCCCCGGGTTCCGTCGACCGGGTCGTCCTCGATATGCTCACTCCGTGGAACACCCTCGAGGCTGTGAGCCGGGCCCTGGCACCGGGCGGCATCGTCATCGCCTATGTCGCCACCGTCCCGCAGCTGTCCCGCTTCGTCGAAGCCGTCCGGGCCTCGCAGCGGTTCGCGGAACCCGAATCCATGGAGGCGATGGTCCGCGGATGGCATGCCGATGGACTCGCTGTCCGCCCCGACCACCGCATGATCGCCCACACCGGGTTCCTCATCATGGCCCGGCGGATGGCCGAGGGTGTCGCTCCGCTGGAGAAGAAGAAGCGCCCGCAGGGTGCCGCCGCAGCGCCCGAGGACGTCGAGGCCTGGACAGGCGGCGAGGTCACCGAGCACGCGATCGGGACGCGCACCGCTCACGGCAAGAAGCTGCGGCGGGTGGTGCGCGAAGCGGGGAAGCGGCTGCGCACCGGGGACGACGGCAGCGGCGGCGCTGCCGCGGGCACGACCCGCGCCGCTGCTGACACAGACAGCCCGAACACGAACAGCACTGCGCCGAAGGAGGATCGATGACAGAGACCACGACCGAGGTGAAGCGTCTCCGCGAGGACACCGCGTCACTGCGCCAACAGCTCTACAGCGCAGGCAAGCGCAATGAGGCCCTGTCGAAGACCCTTCGCACGGCCCGCGAGGAACTGGGCCGGATCAAAGAGGAGGCTCGGCGTCTGACCGAGCCGCCGAACAACTGGGGCACCCTCGTCGCCGTCGACGACAAGGGCGTGGCCGCCGACGTCATCGTCGGCGGTCGCCGCATGCGTGTGGCCATCGCCCCGGAGGTCGATCCCGCCGGGCTGCGGGCCGGTGCCGATGTGCTCCTGTCCGAAGGCCTCGTCGTCATCGGCACCGGCGCCTTCCCGTCCGTGGGTTCGGTGGTCAACGTCCGCGAATTCGTCGACGACCGCCGCATCCTCGTCGGAGCCCCCGGTGATGACGAACAGGTCTTCGTCCTCGCAGCCGACCTCATCGACTCGGGCCTGCGCGTCGGCGATGCCGTCGTCGTCGACACCCGGACCCACTACGCTCTGCAGGTCGTCGAGAAGCCCGAGGTGTCCTCACTGCTGCTCGAAGAGGTCCCCGACATCACCTATTCGGACATCGGCGGTCTCGCCGACCAGATCGGTCAGATCAAGGACGCCGTCGAGCTGCCCTTCGAGCACCCGGAGCTCTACACCGAGCACGGTCTCAAACCGCCCAAGGGCATACTCCTCTACGGTCCTCCCGGCTGCGGGAAGACTCTCATCGCGAAGGCCGTGGCGAACTCGCTGGCCGACCGCACCAGCGAAGAGTCCCGGAAGACCTACTTCCTCAACATCAAGGGCCCGGAGCTGCTCGACAAGTACGTCGGCGAGACCGAGCGCCAGCTGCGCCTCATCTTCGCCCGAGCTCGGGAGAAGGCCTCCGCCGGATTCCCCGTCGTCGTGTTCTTCGACGAGATGGAGTCGCTCTTCCGCACCCGCGGCACCGGCAAGTCCTCGGACGTGGAGACGACGATCGTGCCCCAGCTGCTGACGGAGATCGACGGCGTCGAACAGCTCGACAACGTCATCGTCATCGGCGCCTCGAACCGTGAGGACCTCATCGACCCGGCGATCCTGCGCCCGGGCCGACTGGACGTCAAGATCCGCATCGAACGCCCCGACGTCGAAGCCGCCCGCGACATCTTCGAGAAGTACCTCACCCCGGAGCTGCCGTTGCACAGCAGCGTGCTCGAAGGTCACCCGGACTCCGCCGAGGCGGTCGCCTCCCTCATCGAGTTCTGCGTCGAGCGGATGTACTCCGAAACACCCGAGAACGAATTCGTCGAAGTCAGCTATGCGGACGGGTCACAGGAAGTGCTGCACTTCTCCGACTTCGCCTCCGGTGCCATGATCCACAACATCGTCGATCGGGCGAAGAAGTCCGCGATCAAGTCGCTGCTCGACACGGGTGAGCGCGGTCTGCGCGCCGAACACTTCGAGGGCGCCATCGCCGAGGAGTTCAGCGAGCACGAAGACCTGCCGAACACGACGAATCCGGACGAATGGGCGCGGATCTCCGGACGCAAGGGCGAACGCGTCACCCACCTGCGGATGATTCACCTCGACACGACCAGGGGAGCCCCCGCGGTGCCCTATGAGACCGAGATCTCCGAGGTGCGCCCGAACTCCGACCTCGTCTGAGCCGTACAGGCCGCCGACGTCCGAGGTCGTCGGCGGCCTGCGGCCGTCCGGAGCCCGTGGAGGGCTGCGCTCAGCGGCTGCGTCCGCGGCGTCCCGAACCGCCGGCGACGGCGGAGGCGATGATGCGCCAACCGACGAGAGTGATGAGATTGAGCGTGGTGGCCACGATCATGAAGCTCACGGGCACAGTGCCCGGTTCTCCGCCGGCACCGGTGACACCGCGCAGCACGAGCCCGACGAGGACGGTGACCGCCCACACCCCCGTGCCCGTGGCGAGCGGAGAGATCGGCCGGTCCCAGACGGCGGTCAGCAGCCAGGCGAGGACCAGTGAGGCGACGAACGGCCACGCTGTGGTCATCAGCCCCTGCGGATCGAAATTGTGAGAATGTGTGTAGTGACCGACGATCGTGAAGAGGACCACGAGGATGAGGTCGACGATCAGTGCGATCGGGAGATGAGATTTCTTCGTTGCCACGTCCCCGAGTCTAGACCTTGGAGGAAGTTCAGATGCTCAGAGTCCAGCGTGTCATGGGTTCGGAGACCGAGTTCGGTCTCAGCCAGCCGGGGAACCCGCGAGCGAATCCGATGCGTGACTCGGCGCGTGTCGTCGACGCCTACGCCGGTCCTCGCGGTCTGAGGTCCTCCCAGAACTTCTGGGACTTCGCCACCGAGTCCCCGTTGGCGGACGCCCGCGGATTCTTCATGAACATCGCCGACGCCGACTCCTCGCAGCTGACCCACATCCCCCAGGACGACGTCGAGGCGCAGTACCTGGCGAATGTGGTCACGGAGAACGGTGCGCGCTACTACGTCGACCACGCCCACCCCGAATACTCCTCGCCGGAGGTGCTCACGCCCCGCGATGTCGTCACCTTCGACCGGGCCGGAGACCTTGTGGCCCTGGCTTCGGTGCGGGCCCTGGAGAAGTCCGGCGAACCGGTCAATCTGTACAAGAACAACACCGACTCCAAGGGCTCGTCCTACGGAACCCATGAGAACTACCTCGTCGACCGCGGGGTGGACTTCGATGACATCGCCGCCGGACTCATCCCGTTCTTCGTCAGCCGCCAGGTCCTCTGCGGATCCGGACGCGTGGGCATCGGACGCGAGGGTGAGCTCCCGGGCTACCAGATCTCGTCGCGCGCCGACTTCTTCGAAGCCGAGGTGGGTCTGGAGACGACCCTGCGCCGCCCCATCGTCAACACCCGTGACGAACCGCATGCCGACCCGGCGAAGTACCGTCGCCTGCACATCATCATCGGCGACGCCACCATGGCCGAGCCTGCGACCTTCGTGCGGTTCGGCTCCACCTCTCTGGTGCTCGGTCTCATCGAGGCCGGCCTGGCCCCGCGGATCGAACTCGCCGATGCGCTGGCCTCGCTGCAGACCGTCAGCCACGACCTCAGCCTCAGTGCGCAGCTGCCGCTGACCGACGGCTCGACGATGACCGCGCTCGAGATCCAAGAGACCTACTATGCCGCCTGCAGCGCACACGCCGATCCCGATGATGCCGACACCGCAGAGGTGCTCGCCGAGTGGAGGCGCTTCCTCGACGGACTGGCCGACGACCCCCGCAGTCTGGCCGACTCCATCGACTGGGTCGCCAAATGGGTGCTGCTGGAGCACTACCGTTCCCGGGAGGGCATCGACTGGGATCACCCCAAGCTCGCGCTCATCGACGTCCAGTATCACGATGTGCGGCCCGAGAAGGGGCTGTTCCACAAGCTCGAACGTGCCGGACGGATCCGTCGGATGACCACCGATGCCGAAGTCGAGACGGCCGTGGTCAATGCGCCCGACGGCACCCGTGCCTTCCTCCGATCGGTGGCGGTCAACCAGCTCGGTGAGGATCTCGTGGCCGCCAGCTGGGACTCCCTCGTGCTCAACGCCGGAGACTTCGGCATCGTCCGACTGCCGATGCGCGAACCGCTCAAGGGCACCCGGCAGCTGCTCGCCGAACGCGTCTCGGGAATCGAATCCGCCGAGGGTCTGCTGCAGGCACTCGGAGTGGATAGACTGACAGTGAAGAACGACTGAAGGGGTGTGAGATGAGCTCGCAGGAACAGTTCCAAAGAGACAGAACGAGCGGTGGGGGAGACGCACCCGTCGATCCGCCGGAGGCCGTACAGGGGCAGATCAACACCCAGAACGTCGACTCCATCCTCGATGAGATCGACGGCGTGCTGGAATCCAATGCGGAGGAGTTCGTCAAGAACTTCGTCCAGAAGGGCGGCCAATGAGATGTCAGGATTCCCTCCTGCATTTCTGAGTTCGACGAGCAACTCGTTCGTCGAACTCGCCCGCTCCCTGGCGCCCGAGGCCTTGCCGCAGACCGCGGGCCGGGACCTGGCCGAACAGGCTCCGGAGGGCACGACGATCATCTGCTTCCGCACCGCCGCGGGCATCCTCATGGCCGGGGACCGGAGAGCCACGATCGGCAACCTCATCGCCTCCCACTCGATGGAGAAGGTGAAGGCCGCCGATGACTTCTCGGTCATCGGCATCGCCGGCACCGCAGGCGTGGCGCTCGACCTCATCCGGCTCTTCCAGCTCGAGCTCGAGCACTACGAGAAGATCGAAGGAGCACGACTGTCGCTGCACGGCAAGGCCAACCGCCTGGCCTCGATGCTGCGCGGCAACCTCGGACTGGCCATGCAGGGTCTGAGCGTCGTGCCCCTGTTCGCCGGAGTCGACGACTCGACCCCGCACGGGCAGATCTTCAGCTTCGACGTCACCGGAGGCAAGTACGAGGAACACCGCTTCCATGCCATCGGCTCCGGATCTGGCTTCGCCCGCGGGGCACTGAAGAAGCTGTGGCATGCCGAGCTCGACACCGCCGCGGCGATCACCGTGGCCGTCGAGGCGCTCTTCGACGCCTCCGACGACGATTCGGCCACCGGGGGACCGGACTTCGTCAGGCAGATCGCGCCGACGATCTTCACCGTCGATCTCGACTCCGGCGTCACCGAGATCGACTCGGCCACCGTACTGGAGACCGCCACCGAGGTGGTCGACCGCCGGACCCGGAGCGCGCGGTCATGAGCGCCGCCGGCACACCGCGAAAGGACCGGACATGAGTCAGGCGCCGTTCTATGTCTCGCCCGAGCAGCTGATGAAGGACCGGGCCGATTTCGCGCGCAAGGGCATTGCGCGTGGGCGCTCGGTCGTGGTCCTGCGCTTCGACGAGGGCATCCTGCTGTTGGCGGAGAATCCCTCACCGACGCTGCACAAGATCGCCGAGATCTACGACCGGATCGGGTTCGCCGCCGTCGGCAAGTACAACGAATTCGAGACGCTGCGACAGGCGGGGGTCCGCTACGCGGATCTGCGCGGATACTCCTATCACCGCACAGATGTCACCGCGCGGGGGCTGACGAACGCCTACGCGCAGACCCTGGCCGGGGTATTCACCACTGAGTCGAAGCCCTTCGAGGTCGAACTCGTCGTCGCCGAACTCGGCATCACCGCCGAATCCGACCAGCTCTACCGGCTCAGCTACGACGGTTCGGTCATCGACGAAGCCGAACACGTGGCCATCGGCGGTCAGGCCGATGCGATCACCGCATCACTGGCCGGCCTGCGCACCTCCGAACTCGGTCTCGCCGCCGTGTTCGACCACGGTGTGGCGGCGCTGGCCGCGGCCACACGTTCGACTCTGCCCACCGAGGACCTCGAAGCCGCCGTCCTCGACCGTACGACGAGCAGGCAGAGAACATTCCGCCGACTCGACGAAGCAGCGATGAGTGCGCTGCGGGAGGACTGAATGGCACGCATCTTCGGAATCGAAACCGAATACGGACTCGCTCACACCGCCGCAGACGGCGGGCGGCGCATCGGACCGGAGGAGATCGCCCGCTACCTGTTCCGGCCCGTCGTCGACTGGGGACGCTCGTCGAACGTGTTCCTGCCCAACGGCTCCCGGCTCTACCTCGACGTCGGCTCCCATCCCGAATACGCGACTGCCGAATGCGATGACCTCGGTGATCTGCTCGCTCAGGACCGCGCGGGCGAAGCGCTCATGACCGATCTGCTCGAGAAGGCGCAGACCGCCCTCGACGCCGAAGGGATCGGCGGTCGGGTGCACATGGTCAAGAACAACACCGATGCGGCCGGGAACTCCTACGGTTCGCACGAGAACTTCCTCATCCGCCGCACTCTCGACTTCAACCGCCTGACAACGGTGCTCCTGCCCTTCCTCGTCAGCCGCCAGCTGCTCGTCGGAGCGGGAGCCATCATCCCACGCCGTTCGTCCTTCGCCCCCGACGAGGAGGCGGACCGAACGGAGATGATGTTCGGCCTCTCCGCCCGCTCGGATGTGATGTGGGAGGGGCTGTCCTCTGCCACGACCCGCTCGCGCCCGATCATCAACGCCCGCGACGAACCCCACGCGGATGCAGAGAAATACCGGCGTCTGCACGTCATCGTCGGTGATTCGTCGATGTCGACGGCCACCTCGGCGCTCAAGGTCGGGTCGGCGGTGCTCATGCTCGACCTCATCGAGCAGGGGGCGCGGATCCCGGAGAACGGACTGCGCCACCCGGTGCGCGACATCCGACTCGTCGCCCGTGATCTCACCGGCCGCGTCGTGCTCGAACGCACCGACGGCTCGACCACCACCCCGCTGCGGCTGCTGGCCGACTATCGGGACCGAGCGCAGCGCCTCGTGGAGACCGGCGATCACAGCCTCGGCGACGAAGAGCTCGCCCGCTACGTCATCGACCTGTGGACGAGGATGCTCACCGCCGTGGAGTCCCAGGACTTCTCTGCTGTCGAGACCGAGATCGACTGGGTTCTGAAACGCACCCTCATCGAGAGATCCATGGCGCGGGGCGGCGAGAGGATCACTGATCCGCGCCTGCACCGCCTCGACATCGCCTACCACGACATCACTCCGGCCACCGGCCTGTTCCCGAAGCTCGAAGCGGCCGGAATGGCCAAGAACCTCGTGCCCGCCGAGGCGGTGGAGAGAGCCAAGGACCTGCCTCCGGCGAGCACACGCGCAGCCATCCGCGGTGAGTTCATCCGCGCCGCGCATGACGCGCGCCGCGACTACACCGTCGACTGGGTCCATCTGCGGCTCAACGACGAATCAGGTCGTGCCGTGGCGCTCAAGGACCCGTTCGCCACCTCGCACCCGCAGGCGGAGACTCTCATCGCGGGCCTGTAAGATCACCCTGTGATGCGGTCGGCCCGAGAAGCAGTACGGGTGCGGCCATTCGTGACGAAAGGAAACCAGTGCGCACCACAGTGCTCAGCGCCATCACGGCGGGTCTGCTGCTGCTGTCCGCCTGCGGTCAGGGCGATCAGTCGCAGGACTCGACCACGCCTCCGCCGTCGGTGGCCGCCCAGGATGCGAAGTCGACCAGCCTCGACGACGTCACCGTCGACGGCAAGATCGGGAAGAAGCCCGAGGTCAGCTTCGACGCCCCACTGGTGATCGACGAGACCGAGAAGAAGGTGCTCAAAGAGGGCAAGGGCGACAAGATCTCCGAGGGCGAGCAGGTCACGGCGCAGATGACCCTCGTCTCCGGAACCAGCGGAGAGGTCGTCGAATCGAGCTACGACTCCGATTCACCGGCCGGATTCCCGATGGACAAGGCCCAGATCTCCGGCGACCTCTACGATGCGCTCATCGACGTCAAGGTCGGCTCCCGCGTGATGATGTCGCTCAACGGCAGCGCCCAGCAGGGTGAGGCATCGCAGACGCTGGTCTACGTCATCGACGTGGAGAAGACGACGAAGCCGCTGAAACGGGCCGAGGGAGAGAAGACCGACCAGTCGGACAGCCCCGTGACCGTGAAATGGGCCGATGACGGCGCACCGTCGATCTCGAAGCCCGAGGGCAAGAAGCCCGAGGAGCTCGAGACCTATACCACCATTGAGGGCGAAGGACCCGAGGTCAAGAAGGGCCAGAGCGTCGCGGTGAAGTACTCCGGCTGGCTCTGGGACGACACGTCGAAGACCTTCGATTCGAACTGGAAGGAGGGCGGTCAGCCCTTCGCCGTCGACCCGGTCGGAGAGGCGCAGGTCATCGACGGCTGGAACGAAGGTCTGATCGGACACAAGGTCGGCAGCCAGATCGTGCTCATCGTCCCACCCGACAAAGGCTACGGAAAGCAGGGCAGCGAACCCTCGATCCCTGGCGATGCGACGCTCATCTTCGTCATCGACATCCTTTCGGCACAGGGCTGATCCATCCCCGACGGCCGGCAGCGCATTCGGCCTCGGACACCACCGACGCACGAACACCACAGGAGGAACCATGAACAAGCAGAAACCGGAAGTCGACTTCCCCGGCGGCGCAGCACCCACCGAACTCGTCATCGTCGATGACGTCATCGGCACCGGCGCCGAGGCCGGTCCCGGCGACACCGTGAGCGTGCACTACGTCGGAGTCGCCCATTCCACGGGAGAGGAATTCGACGCCTCGTACAACCGCGGCACACCACTCGAATTCCGACTCGGTTCGGGAATGGTCATCTCCGGCTGGGACCAGGGGATCCAGGGCATGCGGGTCGGCGGACGTCGCACCCTGCAGATCCCGCCGCATCTGGCCTACGGCGACCAGGGAGCCGGCGGAGTGATCCGGCCCGGAGAGAGCCTGATCTTCGTCTGCGATCTCGAGAACGTGCGCTGAGCGGAAACCACCCGATGATGCGCTGAGACACGACCACCGGTGGCCGGGCTCGACAGAGTCCGGCCACCGGTGCATTCACGGGCGAACACAGGAGGGGAGAACACGGCAGCGCGCGGCACACGCCCGTTCAGAGTTCGGCGGCGCAGCGACCCGCGGCGGCTGCGGCGAGGAAGGATGCGGCATCAGCCGGCAGCTTCCGGCCCATCGTCGACAGGCCCACGGGCGAGTCCTGCAGCGCCTCCCACAGCCCGGTGAGGTCGACATCGACGAGCGAGTGCATGGCCAGGGCCTGCAGCTGTTCGGCCACGGTGTCGTCGACGATGCTCGGATCGGGATCCATCTCCGAGCGCTCCGCCGCGCTCAGAGTGGAGAAATCGGGCACAGGAACGGTCATCCCCGGCCGCGCGACCTCGGTCAGGGGAGTCAGCGAATGATGGGAGATGCCGAAATGGCGCCCGCGCGCATCGGCGTTCGACATCCGCAGCAGGCCGACGGGCCGGCCGCCGAGCAGGGCGGCGGCGTTGAGGTGCTCACCGGTGACCAGTCCCGAATACCCGTACTTCGTGCCCGTGCCCAGATTGCCCGGCCCCTGGGCGACGACGGCGATATCGGCCCCCATGACATGACGAGCGGCGAGCAGCCCGGTGTGAATGGTCACGGCTTCGAGGTCTGCGCCCCAGGACTGCCCCGTGCTGATCGAACCGGTCAGCCACCCGGCCTCCTTCAGCCCGGCCACGGCTCGGGAGAACGCGGCGGGCAGGGCAGCACCGTCGCTGAGGACATAGGCGACGGACAGGGACTCATCGACCGCGCGGATGCCGGCGATGGCGGCGGGCAGCGCCGAATGGAGGTCTGCGACGATCACCGGCATCCCCTCGAGGTCGTCAGCCTCGGCGAGCGTGGCATGGTGCTCGGATTCCTGATCGTCGACACCGAGCACCATCGTCTGCAGCGGCGAATAGCGGTCCTTGACCAGGTGGCCGGGCCCCGGGGACGGATCGGCCGGCAGCGCCTCGGGCAGGGCCACGATGAGTCCGAAGCCGCCGGTGCCCAGCCGCTTGGCCAGAGCAGAGACATTGACGATGACCGCATCTCCCACCCGAGGATGTCCGACGGCGTCTGTGTAGGCGATCGCGCGGATGGATCGCACATCGGTGCCCGGCAGCGGTCGGTCCAGGTCGACCTCGGTCTCTGTGTATCCTGGCCGGGTGGAGCGAATCGCGGCGGCGATTCCTTTGCGCCAATGAATCATGGTCCCAAGACTATCGCCCGGCCTAAGTTACGGTGGAATCGTGAACACACCCCGTCCCAGCAGACAGAGACAGCAGACCGAACGTCTGCTGAACCTGCTGATCGCTCTGCGCGCCTCCCGCGGTTGGGTCTCGCGCTCGACGCTGATGAACGCCATCGACGGCTACAGCGGCCTCGACGAGGTCGCCTTCGACCGCAAGTTCTCCCGTGACAAGGACCTGCTGCGACACATGGGCATCACCATCGCCACTCGTGCCGGGCATGATGCCTATGGCGACGCGGGGGAGACCGGGTACCGGATCTCCGCGGCCGATTACGCCATGGACCTGGTCGATCTGACCGCGGCCGAGGTCGCCGCCGTGACCGTGGCGGCGGCCTTCTGGTCCGAGACCGACCTCGGCGCCTCGAGCGCCCAGGCGCTGACGAAGCTGCGGGCCCTGGGCATCGACCTCGACGAGGACGGTGCCGGGCAGGGACCGATCGATCCGGGGACGGCGGCCAGGAGACTCGCCAGTGCGAACTTCGCCTCTGCGCTGCATCACATCAACGCACGCGAGGCCGTCGGGTTCACGTATCACAAGCCCGGGCAGAGCGCACGGAAGGTGCGTCTCGAACCCTACGCGCTGCTCAGCCGCGGCGACCGCGTCTACCTCTTCGGATTCGATCTCGACCGTCAGGCGCAGCGCACCTTCCGTCTCTCCCGAGTCGAGGGCGGAATCGCCAAACTCGGCGGTCGCGAGCCCGGGGACTATTCGATCCCCGAGGACTTCTCCCCGCACCTGGCGCTGCAGTCGAGTTCGGAGATGGCCGTGGTCGCCGAGGCGAAGCTGTCGATCGCCGCTCATCGCGCCGATCCGCTGAGACGCCGGCAGGTGCGCACCGAGGACGGTGCCGTCATCATCGAATTCAGTGATGCCCATGCGCTGGCGGCCGAGATCATCGGCTTCGGCGATGCCGTCGAGGCTCTCGCGCCGCCCGAACTCGTCCGTGCCGTCGACGAGCGGCGCGAGACGATCCGGGACTCTCTCAGACGCTTGGGAGGTGCCAGTGTCCTCAGCGCGTGAGCGGCTGACCAGGCTGCTCAGCCTCGTGCCCTATCTCGATGCCCATCCCGGTGCGGACCTGGAGGAGACCGCCGCCTATTTCGGCATCGACTCCGACACCCTCATCGACGACCTCCAGCTGCTCTTCGTCACCGGCCGTCCCGGGCATATGCCCGATGACCTCATCGACGCCTCATGGGAAGGCGGGCAGATCTTCATCTCCAACGCGGAGGAGGTCTCCGTTCCGGTGCGCCTGAGCGCCGAAGAGGCGGGCGTCCTCGTCCTCGCCCTCGAGCTGCTCTCGTCCCTGCCCGGACTCGATTCCGCCGCGGTGGCCACCGCGGCGGAGAAGCTGCGGCGAGCGGCAGGGGAGAACCTGCGCACCTCGGTCGACGTCAGTCCCATCGACACCGACGAGGAGCTCCTGGCAGTGCTCAAGGAGGCGATCGACGAGGAGGCGGCACTGACGATCGACTACTATGTCGGATCGCGGGACGAACTCACCCGACGCACGATAGCGCCGACCCGCCTGGTTCCCGGCTCCGACTGGTACGTCGATGCCTGGTGCTATTCGGCCGGGGCGCCGCGCCGCTTCGCCCTCGGCAGCATCCGCTCCTGGGAGCGGGCCTGTCATCCGCCCCTGTCGGTGAACGAGACGACGACGGACTCCCACGAGGTCACCCTCGGACTGTCCGCCCGCGGAGCATGGCTGGCCGATGAACTCGATGTGACGAAACGTGAATACTTCGACAGCGGGGAGACGAACGTGCGCATCCGTCTCATCGTCCACTCCGTCGATTGGCTGAGCCGATTCCTGCTCTGCCATGCCGACGTGATCACGGAGATCGACGACACCGAGGCGGTGGCGGCGGCACTGCGCCGTCTCGGCTGAGCCGATGAAGCCTGCGGATGAGGATGAAAGGCTCAGCCGCACAGCGTAGAATCGTTCGCAGCCGCAACAATCCAAGGAGCTCCCAATGAAACCAAGTTTCGTGCAGATCGCGATCGTGATCCTCATCATCGTGATCATCTTCGGCGCGCCCAAACTGCCGCAGCTGGCCCGAAGCCTGGGACAGTCGATGAAGATCTTCAAGTCCGAGGTCAAGGACCTGCGGGACGAGGACGATACCGACAAGACCACTGAGCCGGGAGCGCTGAACAGGAATTCCTCGACCGACTCGTCCTCAGCCGCCGACAGCACCACCGGCACCGAGCAGTCGCGACGAGAGAAGCAGGACCCGCAGTCACACGAGAAGTGAAAGAGAACAGTCAGCGGAAGCCCTCTCGCTCACGGAAGAGCAATCCTGAGAAGAAGATGCCCGTCGTCGGGCATCTCGTCGAGTTGCGCAACCGAGTCATCATCGCTGCGATCGCCATCGCACTGGGCGCAGTCGCGGGCTGGTTCCTCTACGATCCTGTCCTCGACATCCTGCAGGAGCCGATTCGGACCATCCGCGCGGATGGAGGCCGGATGGCGGAGATCAACTTCGCCGGAGTCGCCTCACCCTTCGATCTGAAGATCAAGCTCTCCTTCTTCATCGGCCTCTTCATCTCCTGCCCCATCTGGCTCTACGAGATCTGGGCCTTCATCGTGCCCGGGCTCAAACGGAAGGAGAAGCTGTACTCCCTCGGATTCCTCGGTGCGGCGATCCCTCTCTTCCTGGGCGGCTCGACGATGGCGTTCTTCGCTCTGCCCAATGCCGTCAAGGCGCTGACCTCCTTCACACCCGAGGGCGGAACGAACATCATCCCCGCTCAGGACTACCTGAGCTTCGTGATGATCATCATCGTCGTCTTCGGCCTCGCATTCGTCCTCCCGGTCCTCATGGTGGGGCTGAACATGCTGGGCATCCTCTCGGCCGAGAGGATCCAGAAGTCCTGGCGCATCATCGTCATGCTCGTGTTCCTGTTCGCTGCGATCGCCACCCCGACACCCGATGCCATGTCCATGTTCTTCCTGGTCATTCCCATGATGACGCTGTTCTGCCTGGCCTGGGCGGTCTGCGTGCTCAACGACCGACGACGCAGGAAGCGCCTCATCGCACAGGGCCTGTGGGTCGACCCGAACGAATTCACCGACGAAGAGAAGAATGACTGATTCCACGCACCACACTGACCGAACGCCTGCGGAGGACACGCTGAGCCCCGCCGAGGCGTATGCCGATTTCCGGGCGCGCGCCGATTTCGCGCGCACGCCGCTGGGCCGCTTCATGGCTCGAACCGAGTTCGAGCTCGACGATTTCCAGGTCGAGGCGTGCAGCCATCTGCAGGAAGGCGAGGACGTCCTCGTCACGGCGCCCACCGGCTCCGGGAAGACCCTGATCGCCGAATTCGCTGTGGAACTGGCCCGTGTCGAAGGCAAACGCGTCTTCTACACGACGCCGATCAAGGCACTGAGCAACCAGAAGTTCAACGACCTCTCCGAGGTCCACGGCGCCGAGAACGTCGGTCTCCTCACCGGCGACACCTCGATCCGCCGAGACGCGCCGATCATCGTGATGACCACCGAAGTGCTGCGCAATATGCTCTACAACGACATGGCGGGTCTGACCGATCTCGGATTCGTCGTCCTCGACGAAGTCCACTACCTGGCCGACCGTTTCCGCGGCCCGGTGTGGGAAGAGGTCATCATCCATCTGCCCGACCGCGTCCAGATGGTCTCGCTGTCGGCCACGGTGTCCAATGTCGAGGAGTTCGGGGCCTGGCTGCGAGAGGTGAGAGGACCGACGACGATCGTGTCCACGAGCCATCGTCCCGTGCCGCTGGTCAACCACGTGCTCGTCGGGCATCGGATGTTCGACCTGTTCACTCACTCGGATTCCGATCGCATCGACCCTGCGCTCAACCACGCGACACGGACCCACGGGGGTCCGAGGTCGAAGCGCGCCCGAGCCACGCGGGCCCGGTTCCGCCGTCCCAGCCGCACGCAGGTGGTGTCCTCCCTCGCCGAGGCGGCCATGCTGCCGGCTATCATGTTCATCTTCTCCCGCAATGGATGCGACGAGGCCGTCGAGCAGTACCTGAGCACCGGCGTCGACCTCAACTCGCGGGAGGAGAAGACGATCATCAACGCCGCGCTGGGGTCGCTGCGCGAGGAGCTCGCCGAAGAGGACCTGGGCATCCTCGGCTTCCACACCTTCCGGGAGGGGCTGCTGCTCGGAGTGGCCGCGCACCACGCCGGTATGATCCCGCAGTTCAAGCAGCTCGTCGAAGACCTGTTCTCGCAGGGCATCATCAAGGTCGTCTTCGCCACCGAGACGCTGGCCCTGGGCATCAATATGCCTGCCCGGACCGTCGTGCTCGAAAAGCTCGTGAAGTTCAACGGCGAAGCCCATGTGACGATCACTCCGGGCGAGTACACCCAGCTGACCGGCCGGGCCGGGCGCCGCGGCATCGACCGGATCGGGCATTCGGTGGTCGTCTGGCACCCCACCGTCGAGGTCAGCGAGCTCGCGGCCCTGGCCTCGAACCGGTCCTATGCCCTCAACTCGGCCTTCGGGCCCACCTACAATATGACGGCGAATCTGCTCTCCCGGATGAGTTCTGCCGAAGCGGCGAAGGTCCTCGAGACCTCTTTCGCGCAGTTCCAGGCCGACAAGGCGGTCGTCGGATTGGCGCGCAAGGTGCGCAAGAACGAAGCGACGATCGAAGCCTACGAGAAGTCCATGCACTGCGAGCTCGGCGACTTCGCCGAATACGCCCGACTGCGCCGCGCGATCTCGGAGACTCAGAAGCAGGAGACGAGAACGCGTTCGCGCAACCGCCAACGCGATATCGTCGAATCGCTCACTGCGCTGAAGATCGGCGATGTCGTGACCATGCCCGCCAAACGCGTCGGGGGCCGGGCCGTCATCATCTCCCCGATGAGCAATCGCGACGGCACCTCGAGGCTGCCGACAGTGCTCACCGAACAGGGCAAGGTCTGGCATCTGCGTCCGCACGAAGTCACCGAACCGGTCGCCGCGCAGGGCCGGATCCGAGTGCCGAAGAAATTCAATCACCGCCAGGCCGGCGACCGGCGGCAGCTGCTGTCCATCCTCGAACAGGCCGTCGACGACGGCCGGGTCGATCCCGATGCGCAGTGGGAATCGGCGCGCGACGGGCAGGGGGTGAGCACGACCGTCTCGGAACTGCAGGCGCAGATGCGCGCCCACCCCTGTCACGACTGCCCCGATAGGGAGATGCATGCGCGGTGGGCCAACCGGGCCGACAAGCTCATCAGGGAGAACGATTCGCTCATCGCCCGCATCGAAGGACGCACGACCTCGATCGCGCTGGTGTTCGAGCGGGTCCAGGACGTGCTGCGGGGGCTCGGCTTCGAACCGGAGCATTCGACGATGCTGCGCCGCATCTACGGCGAGCGGGATCTGCTCGTGGCGCTGACGATCCGCGCGGGGCTCTGGGACCGGCTCAATGAGCCCGAACTCGCGGCCTTCGCCTCGAACTTCGTCTTCCAATCCCGCAGAGACACCCTGCATGCGCATCGGGCGCCCAGTGCCGACCTCAAGACCGTCTGCGATGAGTCCGAGAACATCTGGCGGCGCCTCTTCCATCTCGAGGAGCAGCACGCGCTGGCGACCACGGAGGAACCGGACCGGGGGCTCATCACTCCGATGTACCGGTGGACCGAGGGCAAGACGCTGTCCGAATCTCTGCGCGGCAGCGATATCGCCGCCGGTGACTTCGTCCGCTGGGCCAAGCAGAGCCTCGACCTGCTCGGTCAGATCGCCGAGGTCGCCGAGGAGGACACTGCGGTGCGGATCCGCCGCACCGTCAACGCGATCCGACGCGGGGTCGTCGCCGATTCCTGATCACGGGGCGGCGACCCCTGCCGTCCTCAGCGCTTGACCTTCTTGACGATGTTCTCGATGTCCGAGCCGAAGGCGTTCTCCGTGGTCAGATAGGTCCACGTCGACGACGGTCGCTTGAGACCGTGCGAGTCGAGGTCGATGCCCTCGGCGGTGATCTCGGCCTCTGCGATCGTGGCCGCCGAATCGGCGATGACATCGGACCAGAACGAGGAGAAGACGCGGATGGATTCCGCATTGAAGGCCTCATGCGGCTTCTCCCTGGCGAAGGTGCGCAGGTGGATTCCTTCCCGCAGATCGTTGAGGAACGCGAGGTGGTCGACCCAGCGGGCATCGAGGTGGAAGAGCATGACCTCGCGCAGGACGCTGTCGAGGATCTCCTCCGACTGCTGCTCGACGATCTCGTCGGCCCGCTCGCCGATCTCGGCCCGCAGCTGGGCCACCGGCTCTTCGTCCTTGCGGATCTCGGCGCGGCGTTCGAGGACGAGATCGCGCTGCTTGGCCATGAGCTCGTTGAAGCGCCAGGTGTCACGGTGCAGGGCGGTGTTCTGGCCCTCGGCGATCCGCTGGGCGTGTTCGACGAGCCCGCGGGCTCGTTTGGATTCGATCAGCCCGGTCTCGTCGCCTTCGGTGACGAAGCGCTGGATCTCCGGCACACGAGTGAGCAGCTCGTCCTCGAGGCTGGTGAAGAACACCGAAGTGCCCGGATCGCCCTGACGACCGGCGCGACCGCGCAGCTGATCGTCGAGGCGCGACGAAGGGTAGCGACCTGCGCCGATGACGAGCAGTCCGCCGGCCTCGGCCACCTCCTCGTTCGCCAGGCGGATGTCGGTGCCGCGCCCGGCCATCTGGGTCGACACCGTCACCGCACCGGGGGCACCGGCACGGGCGATGATCTCGGCCTCTCGCGAATCGTCCTTAGCATTGAGCACCGCGACCTCGATTCCGCGTTCGCCCAATCGCCGAGCCAGGGACTCGCTCTCGGCCACCGAGGAGGTGCCGATGAGCACGGGGCGGTCGCGTCCGTGGTTCTCCGCGACCTCCTCGACGATCGCGCGTTCCTTCGACTCCTGGTAGGTGAAGAGGCGGTCGGGCTCGTCGATGCGGATGACCGGCAGGTGGGTGTCGATGGGAACGATCTCGAGCGAGTAGAATTCCCGCAGATCGTCACCGACGGCCAGTGCGGTGCCGGTCATCCCGCATACGGTCTCATAGCCGTGGATGAGCTCCTCGACGGTCATCTGGTCGAGGATCTCCCCGCTGTCGGTGGTGCCGAGGCTCTCCTTCGCCTCGACGGCGGCCTGCAGTCCGTCGGGCCACCTCTGCAGTTCGGCGACACGACCGCGGGAGGAGGAGATGAGTTTGATGCGTCCGTCGACGACGAGGTAGTCGACATCGCGTTTGACCAGCGCTCGCGCGTAGAGGGCGAGATTGACGGCAGCCAGGGTCTCGGAGTCCTCACCGAAGAGCTCGACCCCGAGCTCGGCTTCCACGCGGTCGACTCCGGCGTCGGTCAGCGACACCGCATGTCGGTCGGTGCTGATCTCGAAGTCGGTCTCCGGCGTGAGGTCGGCGACGAGCGCCGCGATGGTCTCGTCAGCGTCCTCGACGCGGGCCGAGCCGGCCAGCACCAGGGGCACCCGGGCCTCGTCGATGAGCACGGAATCAGCCTCGTCGACGATGACGACATCGCGCTCGGGCACTCGCTGATCCGCATCGTCGGTGATGAATCGGTCGCGCAGCACATCGAACCCGACCTCCGTGACGGAGGCGTAGAGTACTTCGGCTCGATAGGCCTCACGACGCTCGGCATCGCCCTGCGTCCCCGAGATCGCCGCAGACCGCACTCCGAGGAGGTCGAACAGCGGCTTCATCCATGTGCGGTCGCGGACAGCGAGGTAGTCGTTGACGCTGACGACATGGACCCGGCGTCCCTGCAGGGCATAGCCGGCAGCGGCCAGTGCCCCGACGAGGGTCTTGCCCTCGCCGGTGGCCATCTGCACGACGCTGCCCTGCAGGAGTCCGACGAGCCCGCGCATCTGGGTGTCGTAGGCGCGTTCGTCGAGAGCGCGTTCTCCGGCTTCGCGGGCAAGAGCGCAGAACCGGGTCAGCGTCTTCTGCTGCGAGCCGGAGGCGAAGACCTCTCCAGCAGCTTCGGTGAGCTCTTCGTCGCTGAGCTCGGCGAATTCGCGTCCGGCTGCGGCGAGGTCATCGGTCGCTCGCTCGAACCAGCCCGTTGTCTTCTCCGCATGGGAGCCGGGGCGGTTGAGCAGGCGAGAAAAGAATCCCATTGTCGTCCTTCGTCGTGTGATAGTCGGTGTCGAGTCTAGCGTTCAGGCCATCGGCCACGAACCGTCGACGACGGCCTCGGCGTTGCTCTTCTTCCGCAGCCAGGCCTGCAGTCCGGCGGCCTGGGAGCGCTTCCAGTCGGCTTGTGCGGCCATGATCTCGGCATTGCTGAGCACCGCGATTTCAGTGGACTTTTCGGCCAATGCACGGGAAATGTCCAGCGCGGCCAGCGCGTCCGCGGCGGCATCGTGAGCATCGAGGAGATCGACCCGGTAGATCTTCGCAGTCTCGATCAGAGTCCGCTTGCCCTTGCGGTAGGGGTCGATCTGCTTGTCGAGGACGAAGGTGTCGACGATCGTGGGGATGATCGCGGCGAAGTCGATGTCCGGACGGTGCCGGGCCACCTCGGCGGCCATGACGCTGAGGTCGTAGACGACATTGTGGCCGACGACGACTGCCCCTTCGTCCCTGAGCGCGGAGAACACCTCGCACAGTTCGGTCACCGTCTGCTGGGCAGGAGCCCCGTTGGCCTGTGCGAACTCAGTGGTGATGCCGTGCACGGCGCGCGCGGACTCGGGAATCTCGATTCCGGGATCGGACAGCCAGGTGCGCACCTCGGCTGCGGAGTCGACGAAGGCGGCGGTGACGATGCGAGCGGACGCCGGATCGACCCCCGTGGTCTCGAGATCGAAGCCGACGAGTCGCGACTGCACCCAGGGCGGCGCTGCGCTGATCGGCTCTTCGGTCATCGTAGGTGCCGGTGCCGATGTCGTCGGGGGAGCGTCGAGGCAGGGCACTGTCGCTGATGGAACGGAGGTGTGCGCAACTGCGTCCTGAGTCTCGACAACGATCACGGACGCGGATGATGCGACGCTGGAGATGGTTTCGAGAGCCGAGGCGAGATTATCCGCGGAGCGGCGGATGTTCTGTCCCTCCGCCGCCTGCGCGAGAGCGACGCGGTCGAAGGCGTTCGGCACGGATTCGAGGTCGATTCCGTGGTCGACGTCGGTCAGGCAGCGCATGACCTCGAGCGTCTTGTACAGGATGTCCTCGACCTCGATGATGGTGGCCGCGCGTTTGGGGCTCAGACCGCCGGTCTTCACTCCTGCTTTGGCGGCTGTGATGATCGAGTCGAGCGAACCGAAGTTCTCCAGCAGGGTCGCCGCCGTCTTCTCCCCGATGCCGGGGGCGCCGGGCAGTCCGTCGGAGGGGTCTCCGCGCAGGGCGGCGAGCTCCCGGTAGCGCCTGCCGTCCGGCACTCCGTACGCGGCGGGCAGATCGGCCTGCGTCACTGCCTCCCATTCTCCTCCCTTGCGCGGTCGGAGCACGCTCACCTCGGTGTTCGAGTCCAGCAGCGCCAGCAGGTCCCGGTCCGGGGAGACGATGACGACGGGGGAGCGCGACTCGGCGGCCATCGTCGCGATGACATCATCGGCCTCGGTGCCCTCCACCTCGGCGATGGGGATGCCCGCTGCGGTGAGCGCCCGGTTCAGAATCGGCAGCTGTGCCGCGAGTTCGGGCGGGATCTCCGTGCCGGCTTCCTCATCCTTGACCCGCGCCGCCTTGTATTCGGGCATGATCGCGGTGCGGAAGGCGGGGCGCCAATCCGCGTCCATCGTCGCCACCACTCGGTCGGTCTCGAAGCGGCGGATCATCTGTGCGACGGTGTCGAGCACGCCTCTGACGGCGTTGACCGGCTGACCGTCGTCGTTGACGATCGAATCCGGCACCGAGTAGAAGGCGCGATAGTACAGTGCGGGCGTATCGAGCAGAACCAAGGGCTTCACATCGGATGACGATACCCGACGGTCCTGACACAGGTGTAGCCGCGGGCGGCGGACGGTGTAGCCTGTCGGCTGTGACTATGTACTTTGGCGGAGATGTGTACAGCAGCGTCGATCCCTTCGCGACGGCGCTCGGGTGCGAGGACGGCGCGATCTCGTTCATCGGTTCCGACGAGGCCGCGAAGGCCCTCGACCCGAAAGCGGTCGACCTGGCCGATGATTTCCTCACCCCGGGGTTCGTCCACGCGGGCCTGGTCCTCGACGGATCGGCTCCGACGGCGAGCGAACTGCATGAACAGGGCTTCACCCACGTGCATGCCCTCGGCAGCGCCGAGGCGATCGCCGAATTCTCCGCCGGGGCCCCGCAGGGTCTGTCGATCATCGACTACCCGACCCTGAATGCGGAGACCGCGGATGCCGAGGCGGTGCGGGCGTCGACGGACGCGGCGGATCTGCTGTCGCGGCAGAGCCTTCCGGCGCTCAGTCTCTTCGTCCGCGTGGAGTCGAACGACCGCCTCGAACAGGTGCTCGAGCGTCTGGGGAACGAAGCCGCTCATGCCCAGCGCCACGGTTTTCGGCTGCTGCTCGACTTCGCCGTGGCCGAGGCGCAGGTCGAGGCGCTCGGCCGCTCCGGAGTGGCGATCACGCTCGATCCCGCGCGACCGCAGCCGCTGTCTCAGCTCTTGGCCGCGGGAGCCCAGGTCTCGCTCAGCCATTCGCAGTCCTCGCCCTGGGCCAGTGTGCGCGACGCCGTCGTCGGCGAGAACGGCATCGGCGCTCGAGCAGGCTTCAATGCCGCGACTCGCTTCGCTCATCGAGCGGCGGGCAACCCCGAGGGCGGTGTGCTCGCTCCGGGCGCGGCGGCTGACATCGTCCGCTGGAATGTCGAGCGTCTGGTCGTCCAGGTCGCCGATCCGCGCGTCGCCGCGTGGAGCACCGATCCGCGCTCGGGGACGCCGGGCCTGCCGGAGCTGGCGCCGGAAGTGCCGCTTCCCACTCGCGTGGAGCTCTGAGATCTCCGCGCCCGCAGACGTGTCCAGCCGACACGCCGAGAGGCGGAGACTTTTCTTCCGGAGATCTGCGCTCCTGACCAGCGGATTCAGGCATCGTCCCTGGTCACAGCGATTTTGCAAAGTCATGACCGGCCGCTAGATTCGAGTTGAACATCCCACAGCACGTGGGATGGGGTCGGCACTCCCGTCATTAGATAACTCACCGCGGCAGCGGCGTGGTCCGAAGGCGGGGGTGTCGACTCATTGTCCGGGGTGTGAACGCGTATCGTGGGGTCCGTGCCTTCCAAGACTCTCATCGTGATCCCGACCTACAACGAACGCCTCGCCCTGCCGGTGACCCTCTCCGGGCTGTTCGACCAGCAGCCGGAGGTCGACGTCCTCGTCGTCGACGACGGCTCACCCGACGGCACGGGGGAGTGGGCGGAGGAACGGGCCGCGTCCGATCCGCGCATCCATGTTCTCCATCGGAGTGAGAAGTCCGGCCTCGGCATGGCCTATATCGCCGGTTTCGAATGGGCGCTCGCGCGCGATTACGACATCATCTGCGAATTCGATGCCGATGGTTCGCACCGCCCCCTCGACCTCGGTCAGCTGCTCGACGTCGCCCGCTCGGGTCGGGCCGACCTCGTCATCGGGTCCAGATGGGTGCCCGGGGGCGCGATCGTCGACTGGCCGAGATCCCGGTTCCTCCTCTCTCGCGGCGCCAATGTCTATGTCAATGCAGTCATGGGACTCGGCGTCAGGGACGCGACCGCTGGCTTCCGCGCCTATACACGTCCGGCGCTCGAGGCGCTCGACCTCTCGGGCGTGCAGTCGCAGGGCTACTGCTTCCAGATCGACATGACCTATCGCACGCTCGAGGCCGGGTTCCGCATTGCCGAGGTGCCCGTCGTCTTCGTCGAACGCGAGCTCGGCGAGTCGAAGATGAGCGGATCGATCATCACCGAGGCCTTCACGAAAGTCGCCGGTTGGGGTCTGACTCGCCGCCGCAATCAGCTGCGTCGTCTGCTCCGGCGGTCGAAGACGGGCTGAGGGCGCACCGAGCGACTCTCCCCGCCGCTCGGAGGCCCCGGGCACGTCGCTGAGACGACCGAGGGGGTGCAGGTCCGATGACCTGCACCCCCTCTCGGCTGTTCTCCCGACACGGGCTCAGCCCTGTGCGGGAACCTCTCCGCGTCGGATCGCGAGACGCTCGTCGAGGAGCACCTGGAGTTCGTCGAAGGACCGACGCTCAAGGAGCATGTCCCAGTGGGATCGCACGTGCTTGACAGGTTCACCGTCGGGCTCGTTCATGCCGACGCGCACGCCGATGCCGTGGAGTCCGGAGTCCCAGGTCGAAGGGACCTCGGCTTCGATGGAGAAGGGCACCTTGAACCGCGTTCCGTCCTCGCATTCGAATTCGACCATCTGACGCGGTGCCGGCTCGACGCCCTCTTCGCTTTCGAGGCTGCGTGAGCCCAACTGTGTTCCGCGGAGACTGCGTTCGCTCATATCTAAGACCTTCCGACTCGACTGCACACCTTGGACGCAATGTAACAGTCTACCGCTTCCTCCTATTCCCCGGAACGCCGCGTGCGGGCGAGCACCTCGAGGCCCATTTCGACCCGGTCGGTGACGATGCCGTCGACACCGAGCTCGAGCAGGGACCGCATCGACTCGGCCTCGTTGACCGTCCACACGTGCACGAGCAGGCCCGAACGGTGCGCGCGATCGACGAAGTCGGCCGTGACGACGGGAAGCCCCTTGAACCGCTCAGGAACCTGCAGGGCATCGACCTCCGGCGCCAGCGGTGCCGCGCCGTGTGCGGGGAGCCCAGGGAGCCGCCCGAGCGCGAACAGCGCCGTCTCGGCCCTGCCGGTGGAGGTGCGCACTCCCGGCAGGGCAGCGCGCAGCCTGCGCAGGGTCGCCGTGTCGAACGACGCCAGGCGGATGCGAGCAGCGGCATCATGATTGTGGACGAACCGGATCATCGGTCCGATGCTGTGCGCAGCCTTGACATCGATGTTCCACTCGACCCCGGGAAGCTCCCCGAGCAGGGTCTCGAGACGCGGGAGGCGCCCTCCTGCGATGAGTTCGACATCGTCGAGCTCGGCGGCGGTGAGTTCGACGATGCTGTCGGCGCGTCCGGCGATGCGCTGCAGATCGGAATCGTGTGCGGCGAAGAGAACACCGTCGGCGGAGACATGGACGTCTGTCTCCATCCAGCGGACGCCCATTGCGGCAGCAGCGCGGAAGGCGTCGAGCGTGTTCTCGCTCATGTCCGGCCACCGGCCGCCACGATGCGCGATGATCTCTGGGTCTGCGGTGACCTCCGGCTGGGAATTCATTCTCCGATCCTATCCGGGTGTTGATTTCGACAGGGGCGTCGTCAAGGATGGTCACATGAGCTCACATCGCGAACCCATCGAACCCGACGACGTCATCGACTCGACCTCGAAGACACCGACCGAGCGCGTCCGCTGGGCGGCAGGTCGCGCCTACGGCGCAGCCAGCAGCGGCGTGAGGAATGTGCGCGAGGCGACTTCGTCCTCCCGCCTCATCGAGTCCGCGGAGAACACGATGAATCGGGCGCTGGGCAGCGTCTCTCACGCAATAGACGATGCAGTGCGCAGCGGCAAGGTCGAACGCGCCTTCGACAGAGCGCAGGCGACCGTGACCTCGGGCGCCGAAGGGGTGCGCAAGCTGGTCTCCCGCAGGTCCCGCTGATCTCCCCGGACGCTCACTCCTCGCCCTGAGCGGCTCCGCTCGGAGGCGGAAGCCGTCGCTCGCTGTGGCACACCGATCCGGTGTGCCACATTGCATTTGTAACAGTTCCTTAATTAGACTGTGCTCAGGTAACGATCCGATAACTTGGAGTCTTTCCTCGCGAGCAGTGCTGCGACGAGGACTTCCCCCGCATCTCCGAGTTGACGAGACATTCTGTGACGACGACGAGGAACACAACTGTGGGCAGACACTCAGCACCGAGCACCAAACGGAGCGGTTCGATCTTCTCGGCTCTGACCGCGAAGAAGAGATCCGGTCGGCATTCTCCCGACCGCAGCGCGAACACGGCCGGGGGAGTGCTGGCCGCCGTACGCACACGACCGGTGCTCTCAGCATTCATCGTGCCCACCGCCGCCACTGCCGCCGTCGTCGCCTCGAGCCTGGCCATGGCTCCCGAGGACGCCGCCCCGGGCGGAGAGGTCATCGCCGAAGCGCCCGCCGTGGCGACCGCCGAGCCGACCAAGGCCACCGACGAGTTCCTGGCCAAGGCGAAGAAGCAGGCCAAGCAGAAGCCCGGCGAGATCACCATCGAGACGAAGGTCGAGACCCCGGACCCCGAGCCCGAGAAGCCGAAGCAGAGCGAACCCGAGCAGCCGGCCGACACGGGCGGGTCCGCCGGCGGCGGTGAGCCCGCGAAGGGCGGATCCGCCTCCGACGACAACGATCAGCCCTCGAAGTCCGGGGAATCGGCCGGCGAGTCCGGCAGCTGCCCGATGTCCTACTACGGAGGCGGCGACGGATTCGACGGCAGGCAGACCGCCAACGGAGAGGCCTTCGACACGAACAAACTCACCGCGGCGCACAAGTCTCTGCCTTTCGGCTCGAAGGTCAAGATCACGAACACCGCGAACGGCAAGTCCGTGACAGTGCGCGTCAATGATCGCGGCCCGTACCACGGCAATCGCTGCTTCGACCTGTCCAAGGCCGCCATGGAAGCCGTCGGCGGAGTCGGCGCCGGTCAGATCAACGGCAAGTACGAGGTGCAGTGATCCGCGCCGACGGCCTCTGATGCCTCAGTGACTGCCCACCACGCGGTCCGTGCGATTCTGCACGGGCCGCGTGTGCGCATCTGCGGAATCCATGATTCGGGCCGGGGCAAGAATTTTTCCGACCGCCGAGGTCCGCAGGCGAGGTCGACGCTTCGGCCCAGACGTGCGTGTTCGTCAGCGGCCGAGAGCCGATGCGGATTCCGCACCCCCGGGTTCTCGCCTTGGCAGAAACGCATGGGCTGGCTAGTCTGAACCCATCCAAACACCTGTCGGAGGAGATCGCTATGTCGGAAGAAGCCTGTGATGTCGTCATCGGCGGAGCGGGCCCGACCGGCCTGAGCGCCGCCCGGCGACTGCGCAGGGAGGGACGCAGCGTCATCGTCCTCGAAGCCCGCGACCGCGTCGGAGGCCGCACCTGGACCGATCACATCGACGGACAGATGTACGAGCTCGGCGGCCAATGGATCTCGCCCGACCAGACCGCACTGCTCGAACTCGTCGCAGAACTCGGCAAAGAGACCTACCCGAGGTACCGCGACGGCGACAGCGTCTACATCGCTCCCGATGGGACCCGCACCGTCTACAGCGGCGACATGTTCCCCGTGGCGGAGTCGACCCGGGCCGAGATGGAGCGGCTCATCGCCGTGCTCGACGAGCTCGCTGCCAGGATCGGACCGAAGGCACCCTGGCACGCTCCCGACGCGGCCGAACTCGACTCGATCTCCTTCCACCACTGGCTGCGAGAGCAGTCGGACGACGAACTCGCCTGTGAGAACATCGGACTGTTCATCGCAGGCGGCATGCTGACGAAGCCGGCCACCGCCTTCTCCGCCCTCCAAGCGGTGCTGATGGCCGCCTCGGCGGGGTCCTTCACGCACCTCGTCGACGACCACTTCATCCTCGACCGTCGCGTCGTCGGCGGTATGCAGTCGGTGTCCGTGCAGATGGCCGCCGAGCTCGGCGAGGACACCGTGCGTCTGGGACAGCCGGTGCGCAGGATCGACTGGACCGCCGACGCGGTGACGGCCTCCACGGATGAACTCACCGTTCGCGCCGACCGGGCGATCATCGCAGTCCCGCCGAACCTCTACTCGCGCATCACCTTCGACCCACCGCTGCCGCGACTGCAGCAGGTCTTCCACCAGCATCAGTCGATGGGCCTGGTCATCAAGGTCCACGCCACCTACGACACCCCTTTCTGGCGCGAGCAGGGCCTGTCCGGCACGGGATTCGGTGCCGGACGCCTCGTCCAGGAGGTCTACGACAACACGAACCACGGGGAGGAGCAGGGCACGCTGGTCGGCTTCATCTCCGATGTCCGCGCCGACGCCATGTGGGCACTCGACGAGGAGACGAGGCGGGAGCAGATTCTCCGCTCCCTCGCCGAGTTCCTCGGCCCACAGGCCCTCGAGCCCCGGGTGTTCTACCTCTCGGACTTCGGTGCCGAGGAATGGACCCGCGGTGCGTATGCGACGAGCTATGATCTCGGCGGGCTCCACCGGTGGGGCCGGTATCAGAACGATCCGGTCGGCCCGCTGCACTTCGCCAGCTCCGACATCGCGGCCGAAGGCTATCAGCATGTCGACGGAGCGGTGCGGATCGGAACCGCCACCGCCGAGCGGATCCTCGAGGGTTGACCCAGCCGTCACAGACATTGCGTCCGACCGCCCGAACCGAGCCTGAAACGACCGAGCCATGAGCAGCACATCGACGTCACCGTCGCCCACCTCGGGCGGACTGAGTTCGAAGGGACTCTCCGCCGGCAAGATCGGGGCCATCGGGGGAGCCGTCATCGGCATCTCCTGCATCGCTCCGGCCTACACCCTGACGTCCGGACTGGGGCCGACGATCTCCGAAGTCGGAGTCCACACCCCAGCGGTCCTGCTCATCGGCTTCGTGCCCATGCTCCTCGTCGTCTTCGGCTACCGAGAGCTGAACACGGCGATGCCGGACTCCGGCACCACCTTCACCTGGGCGACTCGGGCCTTCGGACCGTGGCTCGGCTGGATGGGCGGCTGGGGGCTCGTCGCGGCCACCGTCCTGGTACTCTCGAACCTCGCGGCCGTGGCGGTGGACTTCCTCTTCCTCCTCCTGTCCCAGGTGTTCTCCGATCCGCAGATCGCCGAACTCACCCGTGTCCTGTGGATCAACATCCCCGTCACCGTGCTCCTCACTGCCGCCGCGGCGTGGGTGTCCTACCGAGGGGTCGAGGCCACGGAGAAGCTCCAGGTGTGGCTCGTCGCCTTCCAGGTCCTCGCTCTGGGCTGGTTCGTCATCGCCGCGCTCGTCCATGTCGCCGGCGGCACGGCCTTCGACGCGACACCGGTCTCACTCGACTGGTTCAACCCGCTGTCCGCCGGTGACTTCTCCACTGTCGCCGCCGCGGTGTCGCTGTCGATCTTCCTGTTCTGGGGCTGGGACACGGTGATCACGATGAACGAGGAGGCGAAGAACCCGGAGAAGACCCCGGGCAGGGCCGCGCTGCTCACGATCCTCGCGATCGTCATCATCTACATCGCCTGCACCGTCGCGGTCATCTCCTTCGCGGGAGTCGGCAGCGAAGGCCTGGGCGCAGGCAATCCTGACAACCAGGAATCGATCTTCGCCTCCCTCGCCGGTCCTGTGATGGGCCCGTTCGCGGTGCTCGTCTCGATCGCCGTCCTCTCGAGCTCCCTGTCGTCTCTGCAGGCGACGATGGTCTCGCCTTCGCGCACGATCCTCGCGATGGGCCACTACGGTGCCCTGCCGGAGAAGTACGGACGCATCTCACGGCGGTACAAGTCGCCCTCGGTTGCCACGATCACCTCGGCCGGGGCGGCGATCATCTTCTACGTCGTCATGCGGCTGCTGTCGGAGAACGCCCTGTGGGACACGATCACCGCCCTGGGGCTCATGGTCTGCTTCTACTACGGCATCACCGGCCTGGCCTGCATCTGGTACTTCCGCCGCACGCTTTTCACATCGGCGCACACACTGTTCTTCCGGTTCCTGTTCCCCCTCATCGGGGGAGTGACCCTGCTCATCATCTTCTTCACGACCGCGATCGATTCGCTCGACCCCGACTACGGTTCGGGCTCCTCCGTTTTCGGCATCGGTCTCGTCTTCGTGCTCGGCATCGGGGTCCTCCTCCTCGGCGTGGTCATCATGATCGTCCAATCGATCCGCCACCCGGCCTTCTTCCGGGGACAGACCCTGCGCCAGGGCGTCGACGCGGGATGAGAGAGCAGCTGGTCGCTCTGCGGCGGGTCCGCGACCGCATCGACCGGGAGTTCGACCGGCCTCTGAGCGTCGAGGCCCTCGCTGCGGGCGAGCACATGTCCGCCGGTCACCTGAGTCGGCAGTTCAAAGCCGCATTCGGGGAGTCCCCGTACTCCTATCTGATGACGCGCAGGATCGAACGCGCCATGGCGCTCATCCGCCGCGGAGACCTCACGATCACGGAGATCTGCTTCACCGTCGGCTTCTCCTCTCTGGGCACCTTCAGCACCCGCTTCAGCGAGCTCGTCGGCGTCTCGCCCCGCCAGTACCGCGACGGCGTCATCGCCGGTGAGCACCGGCTGCCGACGATCGTGGTGAAGAATGCGCTGAGACCGGTCAGGAATCGAGAAGCCCCGCCGTCGTGAGCGGTCTACGATTGCTCACATGGATATCTCGATCAGCGCCAGCTTCCTGCCCCATGTCGATGCCGAAGAATCCCTCGCCTTCTACCGGGACGTGCTCGGCTTCGAGCTTCGGCTCGATGTCGGTTCCGGCCGGATGCGCTGGCTGACGGTCGGTCCCGTCGACCAGCCCGACACGTCCATCGTGCTCACTCCCGCCGTCACCGATCCGACCATCAGCTCCGCCGAGCGCGAGGTCATCGAATCCCTCATGGCCAAGGGCAGCTTCGCCGCGATCGTGCTGGCGAGCACGAACGTCGACGCGACCTTCGCCGAGGTCGAGGCCAAAGGCGCCGATATCGTCCAGGAGCCGATGGACCAGCCCTATGGGCTGCGCGACTGCGCCCTGCGCGATCCTGCAGGGAACATGATCCGCATCCAGCAGAAGGGGTGAAGCCGGTGCACGCGGCCGACAGCCATGATCTCATCCGCGTCAGCGGGCCGCGGGAGAACAATCTGAAGAACGTCACCGTCGACATCCCCAAGCGTCGGCTGACAGTGTTCACCGGAGTCTCCGGATCGGGCAAGAGCTCATTGGTGTTCCATACGATCGCCGCCGAATCGCAGCGGATGATCAATGAGACGTATTCGGCCTTCGTCCAAGGATTCATGCCGGCCATGGCCCGCCCGGAGGTCGATGTCCTCGAGGGGCTGACGACCGCGATCCTCGTCGATCAGGAGCGGATCGGGGCGAACCCGCGGTCGACGGTGGGCACCGTCTCCGACATCAACGCGAAGCTGCGCACCCTCTTCGCCCGCCTGGCCGAACCGAACCTCGGCTCGACGAACGCCTATTCGTTCAATGTCGCCACGATCAGCGGAAAGGGCGCCGTCACCACCCAGAAAGGGGAGGGCAAGCAGGTCGAGCGCCGGAGCTTCTCCGTCAACGGCGGCATGTGTCCGCACTGCGAGGGAATGGGCACGTCCACGGACATCGACATCGCCGAGGTGATCGACGAGTCCAAATCCCTCAATGAGGGAGCGATCATGATTCCCGGGTACAAGCCCGGAGGCTGGAACGTCCGCTTCTACTCCGAATCCGGGTTCTTCGACGCCGACGCACCGATCTCCGACTATGACCAGAAGGCACGCCGCATCCTCCTGTACGCCGAGGGCGAGAAGATCAGGATCAACGGCACGAACATGACCTTCGACGGCCTGATCCCCAGGATCCGCCGCTCGTTCCTGTCGAAGGATCGGGAAGCGATGCAGAAGCATGTCCGGGAATTCGTCGACCGCGCCGTCGTCTATGCCGAATGCCCCGAATGCGCGGGCACCCGTCTCAACTCCGCCGCCCGGAGCTCCCTGGTGGCAGGGAAGTCCATCGCCGAGGTGTGCGCCCTGCAGATCTCGGACATCGACGAGTGGCTGGCGCGGATCGACGACGCGGCGGCGACGGCCCTGCTCCAATCGCTGCGCGCCGACGTCCAGGCCTTCATCGACATCGGGCTCGGCTACCTCTCACTCGACCGTTCGGCGGGATCGCTCTCCGGCGGCGAGGCGCAGCGGATCAAGCTCGTCCGCCATCTCGGCTCCTCGCTGACAGACGTGACCTATGTCTTCGACGAACCGACCATCGGCCTGCACCCGCACGACATCCAGGCGATGAACGAGCTGCTGCTGGCGCTGCGGGACAAGGGCAACACGGTCCTCGTCGTCGAACACAAGCCCGAGACGATCCTCATCGCCGATCACATCATCGACCTGGGTCCCGGCGCCGGGAGCAGCGGGGGAGAGGTCACCTTCACCGGCACGGTCGCCGAGCTGCGCGAGAGCGACACCCTCACCGGTCGTCACCTCGGATACACCGCCGCGCTCAAGGACACGGTGCGCAGGCCTTCGGGGGCGCTGGAGATCAGGGGAGCGGCCTCACACAATCTGCGCGACGTCGACGTCGACGTGCCGCTCGGTGCGCTCAGCGTCGTCACCGGCGTCGCCGGTTCGGGCAAGAGCAGCCTCATCGAGGGGTCGCTGCGGGGTCGGGACGGCATCGTGATGATCGATCAGGCTCCGATCAAGGGCTCGCGGCGCAGCAACCCGGCGACGTACACCGGACTGCTCGACCCCGTTCGCAAGGCCTTCGCCAAAGCGAACGGAGTCCGGCCCGCCCTGTTCAGTGCGAACTCCGAGGGTGCGTGTCCGGTGTGCAACGGGGCCGGCATCATCTACTCGGATATGGCGCTCATGGGCGGCGTGTCCGCGCCCTGCGACGAATGCGAGGGACGAGGCTTCCAGTCCCAGGTGCTCGAGTACACGCTCGGAGGGCTGAATATCCGGCAGGTGCTCGACCTGCCCGTGATCTCGGCCCTCGAGCACTTCGGCTCGGGGGAGTCGCGGATCCCCGCCGCGGCGAGGGTCCTCACCGTCCTGGCCGAGGTGGGCCTGGGCTATGTCAGCCTCGGACAGCCGCTGACGACGCTGTCCGGGGGAGAGCGTCAGAGGCTCAAGCTCGCGGTGCAGCTGTCGGCCAAGGCCGCCGATTCCGCACAGGTGATCATCCTCGACGAACCGACCACCGGACTCCACCTCGCCGATGTGGAGAATCTGCTGCGCCTGCTCGACGGTCTCGTCGACGGAGGGCGCACGGTCATCGTCATCGAACATCACCAGGCAGTCATGGCCCATGCCGACCACATCATCGACCTCGGTCCGGGTGCCGGGCACGACGGCGGGCGCATCGTCTTCGAAGGCAGCCCTGTCGAACTCGTCGCCGCAGCGTCGCAGCCGGAGGCGACCCTGACCGCGCGGCATCTGGCGGCCTACGTACGCGGATGACGCGGGGGAGCTGTCCCTCTCAGGCTCTGCTGAGGCTCTGCGGAGACGATTCGGATGCCATAATCGCTCTTTCGGGTTCACTCAGCGAGACGAATTCGTTACGGTGTATAACGGCTCGGTAACGGCCGGGTTACAGAACCGAAATGCAGTCGTACTTTGGAGATGACACAGTGAACCTCTACAGCACAAGCCTTCGCAAGGTCGGCCTGCTCGTCGGTGCCGGCGCAATCGCCGCCGCCGGAATGACCGGCCTCAGCGCAGGCCAGCCGGCCCAGGCATCCGAGGGCGGCGTCTGGGACAAGGTCGCCGAATGCGAGTCCGGCGGCGATTGGGACATCAACACCGGCAACGGCTACTACGGCGGCCTGCAGTTCTCCAAGCAGACCTGGAACGCCTTCGGCGGAAGCGGCACGGCCGACCAGCACAGCAAGAAGGAGCAGATCCGCATCGCTCAGAAGGTCCTCAAGGAGCAGGGCCCGGGTGCCTGGCCGACCTGCGGCAAGAAGGCCGGCCTGACGAAGTCCAACGGAGCCGCCGATGACGGCGGCGGCAAGAAGGACGACGGCGGCTCAAAGGACGACGGTGGCAAGAAGGACGACGGGAAGGTCGGCCTCGGCGGAAACGTCACCGTCAGCGGCTGATGATCTGCCGGTCCGATTGACTCGGATGCACGACGCGATGGCCGCGAACGACGCGCATGTCGTTCGCGGCCATCGTCGTCTCTGCGATGAGATGCTGGTGCATGACGAGAACTGGCAAGCTGCAGCGAACCGAGTGTCTGCGAGTGTGCAGCCCCTCCAGTATATCGCCGATAATATACATTATGTTAAGTAGATATCGGTGGACCCCTTCCCGACTGCCGATGAACACCGACACCGACAGGAATCGATATGGCGCACAGACAGCCCGCGATGCGGCCGACCGGCGAACCCGTGGCCGATGTGCTCGACCGCGCCCGCGGCCCCAGGCGCCCGGAGGCCGATGAGCTCTGCGCACTCCTCGCCGAGGTCTCCGGCCAGGAGCCTGTCGTCTGGGCCTCACGGATCATCGGCTTCGGCGAGGTCGAATACCGGTACGAGTCCGGACACGGCGGAACGATGCCCCTGCTCGCCTTCTCCCCCACGGCGACGCGCCACACCATCTATCTGACGAGCGACTTCGCGCAGCGATGGCCCGATCTCGTCGACCTGCTCGGCGAGCACCGCCGCGGGACCGCCTGCCTCTATCTCACACGCCTGAGCAGAGTCGACCGCGATGTCCTCAGGCAGCTGCTCGAGAGGACGCTCGCTCACACGCGGGACGAATGGTCGAATCAGCGCGCGACGGGCGACAGCGCATAGTCGGTCAGCGGGACTGCTAGGGTCTACCGATAGGTAACTCCGGAAAGGATCCTCCCATGACCGCAGACACCACGACCGCAGCAGAGACCGACGGCGCACCGGCGATCTACAGACTCTGGCAGAAGCTGAGCAGGCAGCCGCTGGGCAGATGGCTCTTCACTCAGGGCGTCTGCTTCAAGGCGCCGTACTTCCGCACCGTCCATCCCCGCATCCGCGAACTCCGCCCGGGTCTGTGCCGCGTCAGCGCCCCCAACCGCCGCGGGGTGCACAACCACATCGGCACCTTTCATGCCATCGCCTCGTGCAATATGGCGGAGATCGCCGCGGGCGTCATGACCGAGGCGACGGTTCCGACCACGCACCGCTGGATTCCGACCGGAATGACCGTCGACTACAACGCCAAGGCCACCACGGCAGTCACCGCGATCGCGCGGCTCGATCAGCTCCCTGAGTTCGGCGACGAGAAGTTCGACCTCGTCGTGCCCGTCGACGTCCTCGACGCTGCCGGCAATGCGTTCGTCACCGCCGCGATCACCATGCGCATCTCCAAGAAGAAGGATCGATAACCGGCGCTCCCGCCGCCGGCTCCGCACGGAGCACTCCCCCGCCGACCATCCGCTGCGCAGTCCGGTCGATTCTGCTCATGACCATCATCGGCATCTTCGTTCTCGGCAATTGGGAACTATCGCCTCAAGTCTGTGATCTGGGCCTCACTCGCGATACGTTACTGGAACACGTGATGGAGTACACGAGGTCGTGGACTCATCGCGCGGCGATTCCGACGACAGCGAAGTGAGGAGCCTGCCATGGCTGCAGCCAGCGGATCGGCCGACTACATCGGCCTCGCGAATGCACCGATTCTGTGGATCCTGGCGATGGCGGTGATGGGCGTCGTGGTCGTCCAGTCGCTCATCTACATGTCCGCAGTGAAGAAGAACGCCGAATCGGCCGGGATGAGCCAGCAGGAGGTCCGCTCGGCCTTCCGCGCCGGCGGAGTCGCCGCGATCGGCCCGTCCCTGTCCGTGGTGCTCGTCGCCATCGCACTCCTGCCCCTGTTCGGCACTCCCCCGGTCATCGTCCGGGTCGGTCTCATCGGCTCGGCCGCCACCGAAGTGGCCTCCGCCTCGCTCGCCGCCGGCACCATGGGCGCCAATCTCGGCGACGAGACCTTCACCCGCGGCGTCTTCATCGTCGCCCTCATGGCCATGAGCCTCTCCGGCGCAGGCTGGATGATCTCCACGCTCATCCTCACCCCGATCTTCAAGCGCAGCTCCAACCGGCTCGAGAAGGTCAATCCCGCGCTCATGTCGATCATCCCAGGTGCCGCACTCCTCGCGGCGTTCGCAGCACTGACCTTCCGCGAGATCCCGAAGTCACCCACCCATGTCATCGCCGTTGTGGTCTCGGCCATCGTGATGAGCATCTGCCTGCTCCTGGCACACACTTTCAGACAGCACTGGCTGAAGGAATGGGGCCTGGGCATCTCCCTGCTCATCGGCCTCGTCGCGGCCTACTTCGCCCACTACGCCGGTCTCGGCCTTCCCGACGCCTGAGGAGACAGCCATGTCATCGATCATCACATCGCCCTCCCATGCGGCCTTCGAACGCACCACGACGAGGTGGGGCTCGATCACGCTGTTCATCGGATTCCTCATCGCCACCTCGGTGCCGTTCTATCTGCTCTTCGTCGCCGATGCGAACATCGACTTCGGTCAGATCCTCAAGGGATTCCTCGCCGTCTTCGCCGTCTACGGTGTGTTCTACATCGTCGAACCGCTCACCTACTTCCCAATTCTGGGGCCGGCCGGAATGTACCAGGCATTCATGATCGGCAACGTCTCGAACAAACTGCTGCCGTCGGCCATCGTCGCCCAGGATGCGATCGGAGCGAAGCCGGGCACCCGCAAGGGCGAATATGCGGCGACCATGGCCATCTGCGGCGCCGCCATCATCCACGTGGCCTCGATGGTCGTCTTCGTCGGGCTGCTGGGCACCTGGCTGGTCTCGCTCATCCCCGAGCCCGTCACTCTCGTGGCCAAGCTCTACATCCTCCCGGCCATCCTCGGCGGCGTCACCGTCCAGCTCATCGCCTCCCTCAGACAGGTCAAGTCGACGATCATCGCGCTCGGCCTCGCGGCGCTGGTCATCCTCGTGCTCATCCCGCTGGTGCCGGTGCTCGCTCCCGGCGACGTCGCCATCGTCGTCTTCCTCACCATCCTCATCACGTGGTTCACCCGCAACAAGGCCGTCACCGACAAGAAGGACGGCGGCGAGACCGTGGGAATCAACTGATCCATCCACACCGCGAACACTCCGACCGAAACCGCACCGGCCTGCGAGGATGACAGCAGACCGCAACACAACAGCCCCGAGGGAAAGGACCCCCGATGTCTCTCCGACCCGCACTGCGCGAGGCGATCACCGGCGATCTCGATCAGGTCGTCGCCGATTACACGCACTTCCACCGCACTCCCGAACTGTCGATGCAGGAGACGAACACAGCTGCGGAGATCCGCCGGCGCCTCGAAGCACTCGGCCTCGAACCCCATTCGTTCGGCGGCACCGGAGTCGTCGCGGTCATCGAGAACGGCGATGGCCCCGTCGTCGGCTATCGGGCCGACATCGACGGGCTGCCCATCGATGAGGCGACAGGACTCGACTACGCCTCCCGCGCCGAAGGCACCCTTCCCGACGGTACGACGACGAAGGTCATGCACGGCTGCGGACACGACACCCACATCACCGTCGGCCTCTATCTGGCCAAATACCTCGCCGAGCACAGGGACCTGTGGTCGGGCACGGCGGTCATGATCTTCCAGCCCGGTGAGGAGACCGGACAGGGAGCGCGCGCCATGCTCGACGACGGGCTCTGGGACCAGATCACCAGGCCCGAGGTGGTCTACGGTCAGCATGTGTGGCCGGGGCGGGCCGGCCATATCTATGTGACGAAGGGGACTGCGATGGCCATGTCCGACTGCCTCAGGGTCATCGTCAGGGGAAAGCAGGCACACGGTTCCCAGCCGGAGAACTCCGTCGACCCGATCGTCCTCGGCGCCTATATGATCACTCGTCTGCAATCCGTGGTCTCCCGTGAGATCTCCGGTCGCGATATGGCCGTCGTCACGGTCGGCACCTTCCACGGAGGACTCAAGGAGAACATCATCCCGGAGTCCGCGGAGTTCACGCTCAACATCCGCACCTTCACCGAGGAGGTCCGCGAGGTCGTCCTCGACCGCGTCCGCCGCATCATCCTCGCCGAGGCGACGGCCTCGGGTGCGCCCGAACCGGCGATCGAGGAGATGTACCGATTCCCCCGCTGCTACAACGATCCCGATGAGACCGAGAGCTTCGTCGCCGCGGCACGAGCTGAGATCGGTGAGGACAATCTTCGCTTCCAGCAGCCGGCGACCGGCAGCGAGGACTTCGGGGCCTTCGGCGATGAGATCGGTGTGCCCTATGTCTACTGGTTCTTCGGCGCCTATACACCGGAGAAGTTCGACGGCGCCGAACCTCCTGCGGGCAACCACTCCCCCGAGTTCGCTCCCGATGACGTCGAGACCACTCTGGCGACGGGCATCCGCACCGGCTTGTCCGCGATGCTGAGCAAGCTCGGGAAGTGACAGGATGAGTGAGGAACTGCTCTGGTGCTCGACTCGGGAGCTCGCGGCCCGGATCGCTGCCAAGGAGATCTCCGCCCGCGAGGCGCTGCAGGCCCACCTCGATCGCATCGATGCGGTCAACCCCGTGCTCAACGCCGTCGTCACCCGTGACGACGAGGCCGCTTTCGTCCGCGCCGAGGCGGCAGACGCGGCATCGGCCCGCGGGGAGAGCTTCGGTCCCCTGCACGGTGTGCCGATGACGCACAAGGACACGCACGACACAGCCGGGATGCGCACGACCTGGGGATCACCCCTCATGGCAGATCGCGTGCCCGAGACCGACTCGCTCATCATCGCCCGTCTCAAGCAGGCCGGGATCACGACGACGGGCAAGACGAATGTGCCCGAATTCGCCGCGGGCTCGCATACCTTCAACGAGGTGTTCGGCACGACTGTGAACCCCTTCGATCCGACGAAGTCGGCCTCGGGATCCTCCGGCGGGGTCGGCGCCGCGCTCGCGGCGGGCATCCAGGCCTCCGGGGACGGTTCGGACATGGGTGGTTCGCTGCGCTCCCCCGCCTCCTTCAACAATGTCGTCGGATTCCGGCCCAGCAACGGTCGCATCCCGCACACGCCGCCGGCGGATCCCTACGCCTGGCTCGCGCAGAGCGGGTTCATGGCTCGCACCGTCTCCGATGTCGCACTGCTGATGAGCGTCGCCTCGGGGCCGGAACCCTCGGCACCCGCCTCGCTGCCCGAACCGGGAAGCGTGTTCGACCTCCCGGAGTTCGGTCTCGAAAAGCAGGTCTCCCCTGATCTGAGCGGGGTCAGGATCGGGTTCAGTCCCGACCTCGACGGTCTGCTTCCGATCGAGGACGAGGTGGCGAGCATCGTCGGCAGCACCGCTGAGGTCTTCTCCGGACTCGGCGCTCGCGTCGACGGCGCGATTCCGGATCTCAGCGATGCCGACGAGGTCTTCGGCGTCCGCCGCGCACTCGATTTCGTGGGGTCCTGGGGCGGCCTCTACGAGGCTCACCCCGACCGGATCAAGGACTCGGTAGTGTGGAACATCCGCATGGGGCTGGGGCTCACCGGCGCCGAGGTCGCGTCGGCCGAGGCGGCGCGGGCGCGCCTGCATTCGGAGGTCGACCGATTCTTCGCAGACCACGACGCGCTCGTGCTCACGACCTGTCAGGTACTGCCCTTCGACGCGGGGATCGAATACCCCACGGAGATCAACGGGGTGCGGCTGGAGAACTATCTCGACTGGATGCGCGCCCTGTGCCTGATCTCTGCCACCGGGTGTCCGGCGATCTCGGTCCCGGCGGGCTTCTCCGACTCCGGGCTTCCGGTCGGTGTGCAGATCGTTTCCCGACCGGGTGCCGACGTCGAGCTGCTGCGCATCGCCCATGCCTTCGAGTCTGCCACCGGGCACCATGGTCGGCACCCGCGCCTCTGAGGACGGAAGAGCAGGTTTGGCAAACCTGCGCGGAGTTTGCCGAGCCTTTCCACACTGGAATCGTTCTAGAAAAGGTGCCACGATATTGTCTAAGCAGGCGGAATGGATCCGTCTCGAAACGCAAAGGAGTAACAGATGCACCTGAGCCCCGCCATGCAGAAGGTCCTCAACGAGCAGGTCACCCTCGAACTCGAGGCCTCGCTGGTCTACCTGCAGCTGTCGATTCAGCTCGACGATCTCGACCTGCCCGGAATGACGCGTTGGATGCGCGCGCAGTCCGAGGAGGAGCAGGTACACGCCGCGAAGTTCACACAGCACTGCCTCGATCGCGATTTCGCCCCGCAGATCGGCGATATCGCCGCACCGAAGGTCTCCGGTTCGCAGCCGATCGACTTCTTCAAGGCCGCACTGGCTCATGAGGAGAAGGTCTCCGAATCCATCCGCAACCTCTACCGCACCGCGCAGTCCGAGGCCGACCTCGATGTTCTGCCGCTGCTGCACTGGTTCATCGACGAGCAGGTCGAGGAGGAGTCGAGCATCTCCGAGATCATCGGCCGCCTCGAGCGCGTCGGCGACGACGGCTCCGGCGTGCTGCGCATCGATGCCGAACTCGGTTCGCGTCATCCCGATATCAGCGCCGACAGCGAGTGATCCCAGCTCCTCTCATCTGAGTCGCGCGCACATCGAATGCGTGCGGCAGCCTGACGGCGTGTGAAGCAGCGGCCGGTCCCAAGGGGGCCGGCCGCTGTGCGTCTCATGCCGCCTGCCTGCCGGGGCCCGGGCGGGCTCAGCCGAGGACGGCCTGGGAGATGAGCAGCACGGGCGGCAGCGTGAGGAGCATGGCCACGGTCTGTCCCGCGATGAGGGCGGCCATGAGCTTCGCGTCGCCGCCGAGCTGCCGGGCCATGACATAGCCGGAGCTCGCCGTCGCGATCGACTGGAAGATCATGCCGACCAGAGCCGGCACGGCTGGGACGTCGAAGGCCAGCAGGGTCAGCAGCGTCAGACCGGGCAGCACGAGCAGTCTGGTCACGGTCGAGACGATCATCGCGCGCGCCTGCTCGCCGAAGGAGAACGGGCGCAGCCCCGCCCCGACGCAGAGGAGGCCGATCGGCAGCGAAGCCGCCGCCAGAGGATCGAGGACAGTGGCGGCAGGCGACGGCAGACCCAGCCCAGTGACATTGGCCGCTCCCCCGGCAGCGCAGCCGAGGACCAGCGGATTCGTGATGATCGCTCGGAACAGGGCGATGAGCGAACTCGGGCCGGTGCGCAGGAATTCGAAGCCGAGGCTCGAGACGACGTTGACCGGGGGCACGAGGACCGCGGCCACGATCGCGGCCACGGCCGAACCCTCGGAGCCGAACAGACCTGCGGCCAGGGACAGACCGATATACGTGTTGAACCGGATGCCGCCCTGGAGCACCGAAGTGAAGCCGGGCAGATCGCCGGCGATGACCCGGCGAGCCAGGACGATGACGACGGACACGATCACCGTGGGGATGATCAGCGCCGCTGCCAAGCGCACAAGCGGAACGTGGGCCACGTCCACCTCGGCGACGGAGGTGAAGAGGAGGACGGGCAGCAGGCAGTAGTACGCGAGCTTCTCCGCACCGGACCAGAATTCCTCACTGCCGAAGCCCGGCAGCCGCCTGAGCACGAAGCCGAAGGCGATGAGCACCGTGACGGGGAGGAGGGCGAGAAGCACCGGTGACAGACTCACAGAACTGAGAGTTTCATGAGTTCGGAATCATTTCAAAGTTGAGTGTGTTTGACTCAATATAGGAACCGAGCGAAAGGAAGCACATGGCTACACGATTCGACCCCATCCGTGATCTCGATCGATTCTTCTCCGAGGTCACTCGCACACCGAATTCGACGACCCTGCCCATGGACCTCTACCGCGACGGCGAGGTCTTCATCGCACGCATCGACATGCCCGGCGTCGACCCGAGCAGCATCGATGTCGATGTCGAGGACCGCACCCTCACCGTGCGTGCGCGGCGTGAATCCGAGGTCGCGGACAAGGACGTGAAGTGGCTGACCAGGGAGCGCACGAACGGCACCTACGCCCGCCAGCTGACCCTCGGCAATCGGGTTGCTCTGGACAGGATCCGTGCCGACTACAGCGATGGCGTCCTGACTCTGACGATCCCCGTCGCAGAGGAGGCGCGTCCTCGCAAGATCACTGTGTCCCACACCTCGTCCGACCGCAACGCAGACGTCGTCGAGTCGACATCGACAGATGAGGCCCGGGGCGCCGAAGGCTGACCCGGCCTCACAACGCACGACTGCACAGGGCCGCACCCATATCGGGTGCGGCCCTGCGTGTGTGGTTGGCTTCAGGCACCTGCACCCGGTGCGGAAGGAGGGAATGCTCAGGTGCGTTCGAGCAGATACGCCAGACACATGTACGGCAGCTCGATCGCACCGGTGACCGGGTGCTCGTCACGGAAGTACTCCCGCAGATTCGTCTCGACTCGCGCCCGGGTCGTCTCGTTCGACCGCAGCCAGTACGAGCGCGTGCGGGCGAGGTCGACGATCCCGTCGACGCCGATCGGAGTGGTGAACTCGACGAGGCTGCGGTCCGTCAGCCGCAGCCCCTCTCCCGGCTGCGGCCGGTACTGGGGGCGGTAGACGTCTCCGGCGTGCATGATCCTGCTCAGCCGCAGCACCCAGTCGATGCGCACGTCGAGTTGGTTGATGAGGATGAGCAGTCTGCCGCCGGGCCGGAGGATGCGGCAGATCTCGGTCGCAGCGGCCTCCTCGTCGAACCAGTGCCAGGCCTGGGCGACGGTGACGAGATCGAAATCGGCCGAGGCCAGACCGGTGTCCTCGGCGGTCCCGATCCGACTCGGCGCCGAGTTGCGCTCGAGCACTGCGGGATCGGGATCGACGGCGACGACATCGCAGCCGCGTCCGATCAGTGTGCGACTGAGGATTCCGGTTCCCGCTCCGAGATCGCACACCCGCAGTCCCTGCCAGTCCGGGCCCGCCAGGTCGAGTGCGGCCGTGGGATACCCCGGCCGGACCTCGTCGTAGACAGCGGCTTGGGCGCCGAAGCCACGCCCGTGGGACGCCTGTGCGCGCGGTCTCATCTCGTTCCTGTCCTCCACTTCCCCAGCTGCCCCGCCCGCCGGCGGACGATCAGGCACCACTCTAACGTCGGCGGTGTCCGGTGAGTCGATAGGATGGGACCAACGGCCCGACCCCAGCTCGAAGGAGCCAGCATGTCCTCACCGTCCGATCTTCAAGCACGCCTGGATGAGGCGTCCGCCGTTTACGAGGAGTTCGCCTCGCGCGGTCTCAAGCTCGACATCACCCGCGGCAAGCCCTCGCCGGAGCAGCTCGACCTCTCCGCCGAACTGCTCACCGCCGTCTCAGGCGATGACGTGTACACACCCAGCGGGGTCGACACCCGCAACTACGGGGGGATCGAAGGAATCATCGAACTGAGGGAGATCTTCGCTCCGCTGCTCAAGGTCCCGACCGCTCAGCTGCTGGCCGGCGGAAACGCCTCGCTGACGTTCATGGCCCAGGCGCTGACCTTCGCGCTCCTGCACGGCACCGCGGTCGACGACCGCCCCTGGGGCCGAGGTCCGCACAAGCTCCTGTGTCCGGTGCCCGGCTACGATCGGCACTTCACCCTGGCCGAGTCGCTCGGCTTCGAACTGCTGAGCATCCCCATGGACGAGCAGGGCCCGAACGTCGCCGAGGCGCAGCGCCTGGCCGAGGACCCCGCCGTGAAGGGCATGTGGCTGGTGCCGATGTATTCGAACCCGACGGGCATCACCATCACCGCCGAGCGCGCACGAGAGTTGGCGGCGATGCCCGCGGCCTCAGCAGACTTCACCCTGCTGTGGGACAACGCCTATGCGCTGCACCATCTGCGCGAAGACCATCCGGACAACCTCGACATCCTCTCGCTGTGCGCCGAAGCCGGTCACCCCGAACGGGCGTGGATCTTCGCCTCCACCTCGAAGGTCACTCATGCCGGTGCCGGCGTCTCCTTCTTCGGGGCAGGCCCGGCGACGGTCGACTGGATGATCTCGAACCTCGGCAAGATCGCGATCGGACCGGACAAGATCAACCAGCTGCGTCACCAGCGCTTCTTCTCCGACGCTGCCGGAGTCGAGGCGCATATGCGCAAGCATGCCGAGATCATCGCACCGAAGTTCGAAGCGGTGCTGCGCGCACTGGAGGACGGTCTCGGACACGACGGCCTCGCGCGGTGGACACGTCCCGAGGGCGGTTACTTCATCACCCTGACGACCATGGAAGGCATCGCCGACCGTGTCGTCAAGCTCGCCGCCGAGGCCGGCGTGAAGCTCACCCCGGCCGGGGCGACACACCCCTACGGTCTGGACCCGAGCAACAGCGTCATCCGCATCGCCCCGACGATGCCGAGCCTCGACGAGGTGGAACTGGCGGCTCAGGGCCTCGTCGCCTGCGTCAGGCTCGCCAGCTTCGAGAAGCTCATGGCCGGCTGACGGACACCGACGGAAAAGGGGGCCGCCGGCGAACTCAACGGTTCGCCGGCGGCCCCCTTTTCGACCGCTGACGGGCTCGTGTGCCCGCAGCTCAGTGACGGTGGTTTCGGTCCTGCCCGAAGTCAGTAGTCGTAGAAGCCGCGGCCCGATTTCACGCCGAGCAGACCGGCGTCGACCATGCGCGAGAGGAGAACGGGCGGTTTGGTCGCCAGATCACCGGTCTCGTCGTACATGCTCTGGGCCGCATAGAGGCAGGTGTCGAGCCCGACGAGGTCGGCGAGTCTGATCGGACCCATCGGATGCGCGCAGCCTCCCACCATTCCCGCGTCGATGTCCTCCTTCGTGGCGAAGCCGGACTCGAGCATTCTGATGGCGCTGCACAGGTACGGGATGAGCAGGGCGTTGACGATGAAGCCGGGCCGGTCCTGGGCCTGGATCGGATTCTTGCCGAGCACATCGGCGACGAACGAGGTCACGGTGTCCCGGACCTCGTCAGCGGTGAGCACGGAGGACACGATCTCGACGAGCGGCTGCACGGGAGCCGGGTTGAAGAAGTGGACTCCGAGCACCCGCTCGGGCCGGGAGGTCGACTGCGCGAACCGAACGATCGGCATCGACGAGGTGTTCGAGGCGAGGATCGCCTCGGGGTCGGTGACGACCTCGTCGAGTTCGGCGAAGATCGACTTCTTGATCTCCTCGTTCTCGCTGGCGGCTTCGATGACGAGCTGGCGGTCGGCCAGATCGCCAATGTCCGTGGTGAACCGCAGGTTCGCCAGTGCGGCTTCGCGGGCGGATTCGTCGAGCTTGCCCTTCTCGACGGCCCGCCCCAGCGACTTCTCGATCCGGGCCTTCCCGGCGGCGGAGGCCTCCTCGTTGATCTCGCGGACGATCACTTCGAGTCCGGATTTCGCCAGCACCTCGGCGATTCCGGCTCCCATGAGTCCGCTGCCGATGACGGCGGTGCGTTGAATGCTCATAAGCTTCTCCTTCATTGGTCTGGATGAGTCGGTGTTCAGGCCATGCGGGCGAGGAACCAGTCGCTCGACCGGATGGCCTTCATCGCTTCACGGCGACGCTCCTTCGGCAGGGTCTGGACATAGACCTGCCCGTCGAGGTGGGCCACCTCGTGCTGGAGCATCTGGGCGAAGACCTCGGTGCCCTCGATCTCGATCGGTTCATTCTTCGCATCCACTCCGCGCACTCGGGCGAACTCGTAGCGCGGAGTGGGGAAGAACAGTCCGGGGACGGACAGGCAGCCCTCTTCGATGTCACGCAGCCGCCCGCCGACTTCGACGATCTCGGGGTTGATGACATAGCCGGTGCGGCCATCGAGGTCGTAGCCGAAGGCCCGCAGCCCGACCCCGATCTGCGGGGCGGCCACCGCAGCGCGGCCTTCCGGCCGGGAGCTGTCGACGAGGTCGGCGGCCAGAGCCTCGACGGTGTCATCGAACACCGTCACCGGATCGCAGACGCTGCGCAGCACGGGGTCGCCCCAGAGGCGGATCTCTCTCTCAGGCATCGACGACTGCGACGAGATCGCCGCCCTCGAGCTGCTGAACGTCGGCAATGGCCACCCGCGAGACCGTTCCCGCGGTCTGCGTGGTGATCGTCGCTTCCATCTTCATGGCCTCGATCGTTGCGATCGTGTCCCCCGCCGCCACCTGATCGCCCTCGTGGACCTGCATCGTGACGACTCCGGCGAACGGGCTGCCGACATGGCCGGCGTTGTTCGGATCGGCCTTCTCGGCGGTCTTGACTTCGCTTTCGACAGAGCGGTCGCGCACCTGCAGGGGACGCAGCTGTCCGTTGAGGGTGAACATGACCGAGCGCATTCCGCGCTCGTCGGTGCCGCCGACTGCCTGGACACCGATGAGCAGGTTCTTGCCCTTGGAGATCTCGACCGCGTGCTCTTCGCCCGCGGTGAGGCCGTAGAGGTACTCGGAGGTCTCGACCACGGACAGATCGCCGTAGTTCTCCCGCATCTGTTCGAACTCCTTGGTCGGTCCGGGGAACAGCAGCTGGTTGAGCTTGTCCTTGCGTTCCCGGCCCGGCTCCTCGAGAGCGGCGGCATCATCGGCTTCGAGGTGCTCGACCAGCGGCTTGTGAGCGCGACCGGCCAGCGCCTTCGTCCGGAAGGGCTCCGGCCATCCGCCCGGCGGATCACCGAGGTCGCCGCTGAGGAATCCGATCACCGAGTCCGGGATGTCGAACTTCTCGGGGTTCTCCGCGAACTCCTCCGGCGAGACTCCCGCACCGACGAGGTGGAGAGCGAGATCGCCGACGACCTTCGACGACGGGGTGACCTTGACCAGATGCCCGAGGATCGAGTCGGCGGCCGCGTACATCTTCTCGATGTCCTCGAACCTCTCCCCCAGGCCCAGCGCCACTGCCTGCTGGCGCAGGTTCGACAGCTGTCCACCCGGGATCTCGTGCCGGTAGACCCGCCCCGTGGGTCCGGCCAGCCCGGACTCGAAGGGGGCGTAGACCTTGCGTACGGATTCCCAGTACGGTTCGAGGTCGCTGACGGCGTCGAGGCTGATGCCCGTATCCCGGTCGGTGTTCTCGAAGGCCGCGACGAGGGCGGAGAGGCTGGGCTGGCTGGTGGTGCCGGCCATGGCCGCCGAGGCAGCGTCGACGGCGTCGGCACCGGCACCTGCGGCTGCGTACAGCGTCGCGAGCTGTCCGCCGGCGGTGTCGTGGGTGTGCACGTGGACGGGCAGGTCGAAGTTCTCCCGCAGCGCGGTCACGAGCTTCGCCGTCGCGGCGGGACGCAGCAGTCCGGCCATGTCCTTGATGGCGAGCACATGGGCGCCGGCGGAGACGATCTGCTCGGCGAGCCGCAGGTAGTAGTCGAGGGTGTAGAGCTCCTCACGCGGATCGAGGATGTCCGAGGTGTAGCACAGGGCCACCTCGGCGAGTGCGGAATCCGTTCCACGCACGGCTTCGATGGCCGGACGCATCTGCTCGACGTCGTTGAGGGCGTCGAAGATGCGGAAGATGTCGATGCCGGTGCGTGCGGCCTCGTCGACGAAGGCGTCGGTGACCTCGGTCGGGTACGGGGTGTATCCGACGGTGTTGCGTCCGCGCAGCAGCATCTGCAGGTTGATGTTGGGCACCGCCGACCGCAGTGCCTCGAGGCGTTCCCAGGGATCCTCGCCGAGGAAGCGCAGGGCCACGTCATAGGTGGCTCCGCCCCACGCCTCGATGCTCAGCAGCTCTGGTGTCATCCGGGACACGTGACCGGCCACGGCCAGCAGGTCGCGGGTGCGCACGCGGGTGGCCAGGAGTGACTGGTGGGCATCACGGAAAGTCGTATCGGTCACGGCCAGCGCGGTCTGCTCGCGCAGCGACCGGGCGAACCCCTCAGGACCGAGGTCGAGGAGCCGGTCACGGCTGCCCGAGGCCGGAGCGGCGGAGAGGTCGATGTCCGGGAGCTTGTCCGTCGGACGGATGCGCAGGCCCGGTTCGCCGTGGGGCCGGTTGACCGTGACATCGGCGAGGTAGTCGAGCAGCTTCGATCCGCGATCGGCGCTGACGCGGGCGTCGAGCAGATGCGGGCGCTCCTCGATGAATGCCGTCGACAGATCACCGACGACGAAGGAGGGGTCGTCGAGGACGGCCTGGAGGAAGCCGATGTTCGACGAGACGCCGCGGATCCGGAATTCGGCGAGTGCGCGCTTCGCCCGGCCCACAGCCTGCGCGAAGTCACGTCCCCGGCAGGAGAGCTTGACGAGCATCGAGTCGAAGTGCGGGCTGACCGCGGCGCCGGCGTGGACGGTGCCGCCGTCGAGACGGACACCGGCACCGCCTGCGGAGCGGTAGGCGGTGATGGTGCCGGTATCGGGTCGGAACGAGTTCGCCGGGTCCTCTGTGGTGATGCGGCACTGCAGAGCCGCACCCTTGATGCGCATGTCCTCCTGGCGCAGCCCGATCTCCTCGAGCGTCTCGCCCGAGGCGATGCGCATCTGCGAGGCGACGAGATCGATGTCGGTGATCTCCTCGGTCACGGTGTGTTCGACCTGGATGCGCGGGTTCATCTCGATGAAGACATGCTTGCCGGCCCTGGGGCCTTCGGTCTCGAGGAGGAACTCCACGGTTCCGGCGTTCTGGTAACCCAGCGCCTGCGCGAACTTCAGGGCGTCCGTGTGCAGTGCCTCGGCGATCGCCGGATCGAGATCCGGTGCCGGGGCGATCTCGACGACCTTCTGGTGGCGACGCTGCACGGAGCAGTCGCGTTCGAACAGGTGGATGGCGTTCGAGTCGTTGTCGGCCAGGACCTGGACCTCGATGTGACGAGGACGCTGCACAGCCTGTTCGATGAACACCGTCGGGTCGCCGAAGGCACCCTCGGCCTCGCGCATGGCGGCCTTGAGCGCGTCCTCGAGATCCGAGGCCTGCGCGACGCGGCGCATCCCGCGCCCGCCGCCGCCGGCGACGGCCTTGACGAAGAGCGGATACTCCATCGACTCGGCATCGGCGAGCAGCTGTGCGATATCGGCCGAGGGCCGAGTGGAGTCGAGGACCGGGATGCCGGCATTGCGGGCCGCGGCCAGTGCCTGGACCTTGTTGCCGGCGAGTTCGAGCACGTCGGCCTTCGGGCCGACGAAGGTGATCCCCGCTTCAGCGCAGGCGCGGGCCAGATCCGGGTTCTCGGACAGGAAGCCGTAACCGGGGTAGATCGCATCTGCGCCGCTCTCCTTCGCGACGCGCAGCATCTCCTCGACGCTGAGGTAGGCACGGACGGGGTGCCCCTCCTCGCCGATCATATAGGCCTCATCGGCCTTCATGCGGTGCTCGGAGTTGCGGTCTTCGTAAGGGAAGACCGCAACGGTGGAGGCTCCGAGCTCATAAGCGGCACGGAACGCGCGAACGGCGATCTCTCCGCGATTGGCCACAAGAACTTTGGAGAACATAGGTGTCTCTCACTTCTGTAACGGCCGCACTGGGGCGACTGGTCGACAAGCTGTCGGGAACATACTCTACTCAGTGACCTGCGCCACCTCTGCGACCGGGGGTCCACTCACTATTGAGACATGGGTCTCGGCGTGGTCGGGACGGCCTCGCCGGGCCCGATACGTTACCGTAGGAGGGTGCTTGTCCTAAGTATCAGCAGCCTCAAAGGCGGAGTCGGTAAGACGTCCGTGACGCTCGGTCTGGCCTCGGCGGCCTACAACAGGGGAATTCCGACCCTGGTCGTCGACATGGACCCACAGGCGGACTCGTCGACCGGCCTCGATGTGCCGACCTCGACGCGGGTCGACATCGCCGATGTTCTCGCTGCTCCGAAGTCCCAGAAGATCCTGTCCGAGGCGATCATCCCGTCCGGGTGGGTCGGCGACAGACTCGGCCATCTCGACGTGATCTCCGGTTCGCCTCGTGCTGCGGAGTTCGACCGCCCCTCGCTGTCCGAGCGCTACCTGCGCCGGCTCGAGGACGCCCTGAGCCGAATCGCGAAGGGGTATCGCCTCGTCCTCATCGACTGTCCCCCGAGCCTCAATGGGCTCACTCGCACGGCCTGGTCGGCGAGCAACAGAGTCGCTGTGGTCACCGAACCGAGCCTCTTCTCCGTGGCCGCGGCCGATCGAGCCCTCCGCGCCGCCGATGAGCTCAGGCAGCGCGGGGCCAGCGACCTGCAGCCGCTGGGTCTGGTCGTCAACCGAGTCCGCGCGGGATCGACGGAGCATGACTATCGCATCCAGGAGATGCGCGAGATGTTCGGCCCGCTCGTGCTCAACCCGCCTTTGGCCGAGCGTGCAGTGATGCAGCAGGCCCAGGGCTCGGCTCGTCCGATCCACTCCTGGCCGGGCAAACCGGCTGAGGAGGTGGCAGGGTCATTCGATTCGCTCCTCGAACGGGCGCTGCGTTCGGAGAACATCCGCAGCCGGCGCGGTGGGGATGCGAAGTCGAACCAGGCGAAGCCTGAGAAGAAGTAGCCTCTCCCCCAGCACAGTTATGCGACTGCCGCCCTGACCCTCGGTTCGGGCGGCAGCTTCATGTTCAGGCGGCGGAACCCGAGCGCGAATCCCGGTGGGTCCGCGGGAACCGTGGTCATCGGGAGCCATCCGGAATCCGGCGCCCGCAGTCAACAGCGAAGGCGGCCCGTCCAGTGGACGGACCGCCTCGGCGATTCAGATTGTGGAGAGCCGCGCTGGAATCAGCCGCTCTTGCGGGCGCGACGGGCGGCGAGCTCGTCCATCGCTTCGATGGCCGCACCGTCTTCCGGCAGCCGTTCGCTCGGAAGTTCGGACAGGGTGCCTTCGACCTCGTTCCAGACGCGGCCGACGGCGATGCCGAATACACCCTGGCCCCCCTGGAGGAGGTCGACGACCTCGTCCGGCGACGTGCACTCGAAGACGCTGGCCCCATCGGACATGAGGGTGATCTGGGAGAGATCATCGACGCCCCGGGAGCGCAGGTGCTCGACCGCGGTGCGAATCGACTGCAGCCCGACACCGGTGTCGAGGAGCCGCTTGACGATCTTGAGGACGAGGATGTCGCGGAAGCTGTAGAGACGCTGGCTGCCGGAACCGGTCGCGTTCCTGATCGACGGGGTCACCAGGTCGGTGCGCGCCCAGTAATCGAGACGACGATAGCTGATGCCGACGACCTTGCACACGGTGGGACCGCGGTAGCCGGCCTCTTCGTCGAGAACGGGCAGATCATCATCGAACAGCAGCCCTTGGGCCGCTGCCGGCATCGACGTCATGTCGACGCTTTCGTGACTTGAGCGGTTCACACCGACTCCTCCTTAAAGTCCCTGGGGGAAGCGAAGGTCGCTTGGAAGGACCGAGAACACAGTCATTCTAGCCCTCTTCCCAGCGAACCTACAGTGGGATTCAACAACTCCAAGCTATTCTGCCGGTCCGGTCAGGACAAACACCTGAAGGTAACGATTTCTGCGTGTCGCCGTTACCGCAGTATTCGAACATGTCATGCAGCCGTCGTGAGGCCGTGGCGAGAGGCTCACTCGGCCGGTGCCGCCGGCCCGTCGTCCTCTCTGCCCGACGTCGTCGCGGCTCCGGTGCCCTTCGACTTCCTCGTCGAATCCCGGGCGGCGTCCCCGACGCTGTCCGTTTTCTTCGGCTTCGCACTGGTCAGCAGCTTGGTCTTGACCGTCGAGGCATAGGTGTCGACGTACTCCTGCCCGGACAGCCGCATGATCTCGTACATGATCTCATCGGTGACAGATCGCAGCAGGAAGCGGTCGGTGGGCAGGCCGGCGTACTTCGAGAAGTCCATCGGAGAACCGAAGACGACGCCGACTCGGCGCAGCTTGGGCACCAGCCGGCCGGCGGGCTGGAGTTTGTCGGTGCCGATGATGGCCACGGGGATGACCGGCGCCTCGGACTCGAGGACCAGCCGTGCGATTCCCGTCCGGCCCCGATAGAGTTTGCCGTCGGGCGATCGGGTGCCCTCGGGGTAGATGCCCAGGCAATTGCCCTCGCCGAGCACTTTCAGCCCCGATTCGAGCGAGGCCCGCGAGCCCGATCCGCCGCCTCGGTCCATGGGCAGCTGGTTGTTGAGTTTGAAGAACCAGCGGGTGACCGCGCCCTTGATCCCACGGCCGGTGAAATAGTCCTTCTTCGCGAGGTAGACCACCGGGCGGGGCGCGAGCAGCGGGACGAAGATCGAGTCCATGAAGTGATTGTGGTTTCCCGCGATGATCGCCGGGCCCTCCGACGGAAGGTTGTCCAGGCCGCGCACCCAGGGACGGAACAGGATCCGCAGGATGGGTCCGGCGAGGACTCGCTTGAGAAACCAGTAGAACACGCGCACCCTTCCATGTACGACTCCTTGTCGTCCTCGGCAATCATATATCGACACGAAGCATGAACGGCCACGCCAGGGACAAGTCGTTCGTGCCATCCTGGGGGCATGGAGATCGATTTCACCCTGCGGTCGGATCCGACGGCCGCCTTCCGCAGCCTCGACGCCCGCTCCTCGACTGCGGTCCTCTTCCTGCACGGGATCACCGGGTCCCCCGTCGTCTGGGTGCCCATCGCGCGGGCGGTCGCGGCCGAAGGAGTCGATGTCAGTGTGCCGCTGCTGCCCGGGCACGGCACCACCTGGCAGGAGATGGTCCCGACCGGTTGGGCGGATTGGCTCGGTGAGGCGCGTACGGAGCTGGGTCGGCTGCAGGCCGATCACGACCGGGTCGTCGTCGCGGGTCTGTCGATGGGCGGGGCCTTGGCCTTGGCCCTGGGCGCGACCGCGGCCGCGCCCGATGGGCTCGTCGTGGTCAATCCTGCGCTCCACATCGACTCGCCCTTCGCCCCGCTTCTGCCCGTGCTCCGCAGAGTGGTGCGGACGATTCCGTCGATCGGAGGCGACATCGCTCATCCGGATCGCGACGAATACGCCTACCCGCGGACGCCGCTCGCACCGCTGGCTTCCTTCCACCAGGCGCTGCGGATCCTGCGTGAGGATCTGTGGAAGGTCGAGTGCCCGGTCACCGCGATGGTCTCCGGGGAGGACAATGTGGTCGGGCCGCGGACGCTGCGCAGTCTGCGCTCGAATCTGCCGCACCCGCCGCACATCGTCGCTCTGCGTCGGTCGCGCCACGTGGCCACTCTCGACTTCGACGCACCTCTGATCGCCGAGGCGGTTCTGTCCAGCGCACGAGCCGGTGCCGGCGGTGCCTCCCGAGTCGCCGGGGACGGGGAATAGCCTCGGGGCGAGAATTGCTGTGACGGATATGAACGACGAAGAGCCCCCTGCGACTCCCGGTGACGAAGACGGTGAGGACTGGCGGCAGGACGTGCCCGATTCCGAACGGATCGGCAAGGACCGTTCTCGCATCAGCGACGAGGAATGGGAGGCCCTCGTCGAGCAGATCGCCGAACCCTCGGCGGTGATGGGCGAGATGCCCGTCGAGGATGTCCGTGAGGCGCTCGATGACTCCGAGCACTGGCACCCAGGTCCCGCCGAACCGATCGGATGGCGTACGGCCTCGCCCACACTCGTGCTCTCATGGGCGGCCGCCCTCGGCGCGGTCCTGCTCCTGCTCGTCGGCATCATCTTCTTCCGGCCGCTGCCCGGCTGGTATCTGCTCATCGGCCTCGCCGTTGGGGTCGGCGGAGCGGTGGGCCTGTTCTTCCATCTGCCTCAGCACCGTTCCTCCGACGACGGCGACGGGTCCTCCGTGTGATCGAGGTGCCCGCCCATCCATGTCACCACCGGGTGACACACTTGGGTTCATGACCGCCCCATTCGACCGCGCTCCCAGCGTCCTGCAGAACACGCAGCTGTCCTTCGACAGCCTCGGCACTCCCCTGTCGGAGGTCACCTTCGTCGTCGTCGACCTCGAGACCACGGGCACCCGCGCCGGTCAGTCGGAGATCACGGAGATCGGCGCGGTCAAGACGCGCGGCGGGGAGGTCGTGGGGGAATTCCAATCCCTGGTCAAACCCGAACAGTCCGTCATCAGCCCCTTCGTCGCGTGCCTGACCGGGATCACGCACGCGATGGTCGACGACGCGCCGTCGATCAGGTCGGTGCTGCCGAGCTTCCTCGAGTTCTCCATCGGCGCGGTTCTCGTCGCTCACAACGCTCCGTTCGACATCGGATTCCTCCGCTCGGCCTGCGAGCGGCTCGACTACCACTGGCCGGCCCCCACGATCCTCGACACCGTCACGCTGGCCCGCCGGGTCATCGGCCGCGACGAAGTGCGCAATCACAAGCTGTCGACGCTCGCTGCGCATTTCGGCACCGAGGTCACCCCCGATCACCGCGCCCTGTCCGACGCCCGGGCGACAGGAGAGCTGCTCCACCATCTGTTCGAACGCTTCGGCGGCTACGGCGTGACGACTCTGGAGGAGCTGTCGACGGTGCGCCAGTCCGGCTGGGCCAAACGACAGGCGAAATCCCATCTGGCCAAGGGGGTGCCCGCCGAGCCCGGCGTCTACATGTTCCTCGACGGCACGCGCCGTGTCCTCTACATCGGCAAGTCGGGCAATATGGCTCGGCGTGTGCGCGGCTACTTCAACGCCTCGGAGAACCGGGGCAGGATGGCCGAGATGATCACTGCGGCGCAGGAGGTCAGCTGCCTGCCCTGTGCGCACGCGCTGGAAGCCGAGGTCCGTGAGATCCGCCTGATCGGGGAACTCGCCCCGCCCTACAACCGCCGGTCGAAGAATCCGGAGCGGAATTCCTGGATCGTGCTCAGTGACGAACTCTTCCCCCGACTGTCGGTGGTCCGCTCGAATTCCGCGCTCGAACGCTCGCCCGCCCCACCCTTGGGGCCGTTCCGGTCCCGTAAGAGTGCCCAGACGGTCAAGGAGCTCCTCGACACGCTCTATCCGGTGAAGAGGTGCACGACGAACGTGACGAAGCGCAGCCTCAGCACGCACCGGCCATGCGTCAGCTCACAGGTCGGCCAGTGCGGCGGCCCCTGCGCGGGAGTCACCGACGCCGATGACTACCGCACGAGCATCGGCGAACTCTTCGCCGTCCTCGCCGGAGACCTCTCCACCCTGCACCGGCTGGGTGCCGAACGCATGCAGAGGCTGGCGAGCGAATCCCGCTACGAGACGGCTGCAGAGGTCCGCGACGCCCTGCGGGCAGCCGTCTCCACTGCCGCGCGCGCAGAGGAGGTGTCCGCGCTGCGCCGGGTGCCGGAACTCGCGGCAGCCGCCCCCGGATTCGATTCGGGATGGGATCTCGTCGTCATCCGTCACGGCAGGCTCGCCGGAGCGAGCCATGTGTCCGCTCGCCGGGGCGTGGCCGAGGCTCTCACCGCTCTGCAGTCGACTGCAGAGTGGGTCCCGTCTCCTGGACCGCTGCCGCAGGACACCGATTCGCTGCCCGAGGAGACCTGCCTCTTGGCGGCGTGGCTGTCCACGGCCGAATTGGTCTCCGCAGGATCGCCGGACGACCCCGGCTGGTCACTGCCGACCACGGGAGCGAACTCGCATGCGCGGGCCTCAGGAGCGGTTCGTCTCGGCGACCCGGTGTGAGACCTCGATGAGCTGATCGAGCTTCGCGGCTCCGAGGCCGTCGTCGATGGTCTCGATGGCTGTTCGGAGTTTCGCCGCCAACCGTTCGGTGAAGCTGCCGACCGCGGATTCGTCCGCTGCCACCAGGGCCGCCGCCGCATTGATCGCGACGATATCGCGCACAGGCGAGCGGTGCCCGTCGAGGACGGCCCGGGTGATCGCGGCGTTCTCCTCCGGACCTCCGCCCCGCAGATCCTCCTTCGTCACTCGCTCGATCCCCAGGTCGAGAGCATCGAAGGTTGTGTGCTCGATCTCTCCGTGCCGGACCTCCCAGACGTCGTTGACCGCGGTGTTGCTCAGCTCATCGAGCCCGTCACGGGAGCGGAAGACGACCGCTTGGTGTCCGCGCTTGGCCAAGGTGCCGACTACCAAGGGAGCCATCTGGGCGTCCGCGACTCCGATCGCCGTGTGCCGGGCCCGCGCCGGATTCGTCAGGGGCCCGAGGATGTTGAACGCAGTGGGCACATTGATCTGACGACGCACGGCAGCGACGAACTGCATCGAGGGGTGGAAGACATTGGCGAAGCAGAACGCCAGCCCGACCTCCTTGGCGATCTGCCCGGTCTGCTCGGGAGTGATGTCGAATCTCACGCCTAGCGCCTCGAGCACATCGGCCGAGCCCGACGCCGAAGAGGTCGCCCGGTTGCCGTGCTTGACTACTCGCTGCCCCGTGGCGGAGATGATCATTGCCGCGGTCGACGAGATGTTCGCAGTCTTCGCCCGGTCGCCGCCCGTGCCGACGATGTCGACGGAGTCGGCGAGACCGGGCAGGGGCACGGCATGGTCCATCATCGCGGAGACGAGCCCGGCGATCTCCTCGACGGTCTCCCCTTTCGTATGGTGTGCGGCGAGAAATGCGGCCATTGTCACATCCGGGGTCTTGCCCGACATGATCTGATCCATCGCCCATGCCGCCTGCTCCCCGTCGAGATCCTGCTGGTGCATGAGCGCCATGAGCAGATCCGGCCAGTTGTGAGTGGCTGCCTGGACCTCGCTGCGGGCCTCGCCGGCATGGGCTGCCGAGGTGGTCAGGGGCGTGGAATCGGTCATCCGTATGAACTCTCGCTAGGCTTCGCAGCCGCCCCTCGACATGGGGGCGGACCTTACCTGCGGCATCCTATCCTGTGTTCGACACGCGGGCGGAAGGGAGTTCCGGATCGAGATTCCGGCACCAGTTCGCGGATTTCGCTACATCGTGTAGAAATTTCTTTCCCGAAACCTGGGTAAAAGATGAAAACTCACCCCCAGACGGGTAATAATGGGGTTGTGTCAACTGCCACTGCATCTCAAACAGCGCCAGCGCATCCGGTTGTCAATCGTCCGAATGTGACCACGGTGGGCTTCATCGTGTTCCTCGCGAGCGACCTGATGTTCTTTGCCGCGCTCTTCGCCATGTACTTCACCATTCGGTCCGTTGTGCCGGAGCTGTGGGAGGCGAGGACCCAGATCCTCGACATCCCCTATGCCCTCGGTAACACGTTGATCCTGGTGTCGTCTTCGTTCACCTGCCAGATCGGTGTGTTCGCAGCCGAACGGTTCCGCCCACGGCGGACCGGTTCCCTGTTCAACATCGCCAAATGGGGAATGGTCGAGTGGTTCTACCTCACCTTCCTCCTCGGCGCGGTCTTCGTCTCGGGCCAGGTCATGGAGTACGCGACCCTCGTCAGCGAGGGAATCGCCATCAACTCCGACGGCTACGGTTCCGTCTTCTACCTGACGACAGGGTTCCACGGCATCCACGTGACCATCGGACTCATCTGCTTCCTGCTCGTCATCGGACGTGCTTACGGAGCAAAGAAGTTCGGCCATCACGAAGCCACATTCGCAATCTGCGTGTCCTACTACTGGCACTTCGTCGATGTCGTCTGGATCGGTCTGTTCGGCGTCATCTACCTGCTTCAGTAGCCGGCCTGAGATGCTCGGCCCCCAGGACTTACAACACTTCAAGCAAAGGACGATCAAGTGAAGCTTCTAGCAGATCGCCGCAGACATCCCATGGCTCTGGTTGCGCTTCTTCTCGTGGCACTGCTGCTGACAGGCGGAGCCTACGCACTCTTCACACAGACATCGAGCGCCAAGGCGGACACGGCCAGCGCCTCGGACATCGAAGAGGGCAAGAAGCTCTTCGCGGCCAACTGCGCCACCTGCCACGGCCTCAACGCCGAAGGCTCGAAGGCCGGTCCCGGCCTCATCGGCGTCGGCGCCGCCGCAGTTGACTTCCAGGTCGGCACCGGACGCATGCCCCTGCAGGCCAACGGCCCGCAGGCACGTGTCAAGGAACCTCAGTTCGATGAGGAGCAGACCTCTCAGCTCGCCGCCTACGTCGCTTCACTCGGTCCCGGACCTGCTGTGCCCGAAGACGAGTACCTCGACGCGTCGAAGGGCGATCCCGCCGCTGGCGGCGGCCTGTTCCGCACCAACTGCGCCATGTGTCACAACGTGGTCGGCTCCGGTGGTGCCCTGACCCGCGGCAAGTACGCACCGAACCTCTCCGAGGTCTCGGAGAAGCACCTCTACGAAGCGATGCAGACCGGCCCGCAGAACATGCCGATCTTCAACGATGCGAACCTGACTCCCGACGATAAGCGCGACGTCATCGCCTACGTCAAGGAAGTTTCGGAGAACCCCTCGCCCGGCGGATTCAAGCTCGGATCGCTGGGACCAGTGGCAGAGGGTCTGTTCATCTGGTTCTTCGGACTGGCAGCCGTCATCGGTATGACAGTGTGGCTGTCATCCAGGTCGAAGTGAGTCCGGCAGTGTCGTTCATCATCCATCACGAGAATAGACGGGGAATTCAATGACCTCGAAAGAGCACTCCGGCGGCGGCAGCCAGCTCGAGGAGTTGAACGGGTTCGTCAACCCAGGCCTGCCTGAGCACAAGCCACGCCTGTCCGACGCGGATCCGCGTGCGGAGAAGGTCGCCGAACGTCAGGTTGCGGCCTGGTTCGTCCTGTCGATGATCGGAACCATCTGGTTCATCATCGCCTACTTCCTGTTCACTCCCGGCGAGTCGATGCAGAGCATCCGCCTCCACAACATGTTCGTCGGCCTCGGTGCCGCTGTTGCGATGTTCTCCATCGGCTTCGGCGCCGTGCTGTGGGCGAAGAACCTCATGAGCGATCACGAGGGCATCGACGAACGCCATGACATCGCCGGCAGCGAAGAGGACCAGGCGATCGCCCTGGAGATCCTCCATCAGGCGAAGGAGGAGTCGGGCATCGCCCGACGTCCGCTGCTGCGCAACACGCTCATCGCTGCTCTGGCCATCGCTCCCCTGCCGGCTGTCCTCGTCTTCCGGGACCTCGGACCCCTGCCGGGCGACAAGATGTTCAACACGCTGTGGGAGAAGGGCACACGCCTCATCCGTGACCCGGGCGGCATCCCCTCGGTCGACTCAGAGCGGCCGATCAAGGCTGAGGAAGTCACGATCGGCTCCGCTTACCACGTTCTGCCCTCGGGCATCGGCGATCGTGAAGCAAGCGAGCACCCGATCAACGAGAAGGCCAAGGCCGCCGTGCTGCTCATGCGCATCAATCCGAATGAGCTCAAGGAGGATCCGGACCGCAAGAGCTGGTCGCACGACGGAATCGTCGCCTACTCCAAGATCTGCACCCACGTCGGATGCCCGGTGGCTCTGTACGAGCACCAGACCCACCATCTGCTGTGCCCGTGCCACCAGTCGACCTTCGACGTGACCGAACACTGCAAGGTCATCTTCGGCCCGGCCAAACGACCGCTTCCCCAGCTGCCCATCTCCGTGGACAGCGAAGGCTATCTGGTTGCCCAGTCGGACTTCCCTGAGCCTGTCGGACCTACGTTCTGGGAGATCAACCACCCATGAGTACTACACAGCCAACCACCACCATCGGGAAGGCAGCGAACTTCGCTGAAACCCGCGTCGGGGCATCGGTCCTCGTCCGCGAGTTCGGTCGCAAGATCTTCCCCTCCCACTGGTCCTTCATGCTCGGTGAGGTCGCTCTCTACAGCTTCATCATCGTTGTTCTGTCGGGAACGTTCCTCACGTTCTTCTTCCAGCCCGCCATGGGCGAGATGCACTACGAAGGTCCTTGGCTGCCGCTGCGCGGCGTCGAGATCTCCGAGGCCTACAACTCGACTCTGGCGATCTCCCTCGAGATTCGCGGCGGTCTGTTCATTCGCCAGATGCACCACTGGGGCGCACTCCTGTTCGTCGCAGCGCTGAGCGTGCACATGCTGCGTGTGTTCTTCACCGGAGCGTTCCGTCGCCCCCGCGAACTCAACTGGGTCGTCGGTGTGCTGCTCGTCATCATGGGCATGGCCGCCGGTTTCACCGGCTACTCGCTGCCTGATGACCTGCTCTCCGGCAACGGTCTGCGCATCATCGACGGCATCCTCAAATCGCTGCCCCTGGTCGGCACCTACATCTCGTTCTTCCTCTTCGGTGGGGAATTCCCCGGGATCGACATCGTGGCACGTCTGTACACCCTGCACATCATGATCGTGCCGGCGCTGCTCATCGCGCTCATCGGCATCCACCTGATGTTCGTGGTCGTACACAAGCACACCCAGTACCCGGGAGCCGGAAACACAGAGAAGAACGTCGTCGGCGAGCCCGTCCTGCCGACGTTCGCGGCCAAGGGCGGAGGATTCTTCTTCCTCATCTTCGGTCTCCTCTCGCTGATCTCGGCTCTGTTCACGATCAACCCGATCTGGAACTACGGTCCCTACGACCCGTCCCCGGTCTCCGCCGGCACCCAGCCGGACTGGTACATCGGATGGGCCGACGGATTCCTCCGCATCGTGCCGGGCTGGTTCGAGTTCTACATCTTCGGATGGCCCATCTCGTTCAACATCAACAGCGCTGTCATCGTCATGGGCGGTGTCTTCGCGGTGATGTTCATCTATCCGTTCTTCGAGTCGTGGCTGCTCAAGGACAATCGTGAGCACCACATCCTCGATCGCCCCCGCAACAACCCGACGCGGACCGCCATCGGCGTCGCAGGGATCATCTTCTACTGCAACATGTGGGCGGCCGCCTCGGGCGATATCGTCGCGGTCTTCTTCCAGATGTCGCTCAACGATATGATCTACATCTTCCGCACCGTGTTCTTCCTGGGACCGATCCTCGGATACATCATCACCAAGCGCATGTGCATCGCTCTGCAGCGCAAGGATCGTGAGATCGCACTGCACGGGCGGGAGACAGCACACATCATCCGTCTCCCCCATGGTGAGTTCCTCGAACGCCACGAGGCTCTGCCGCCGCACAAGCTGTGGAAGATCACCGCGTTCGAATCGCCGGAATACATCCCGGCGCAGCCGAACGCCGAAGGCAAGGTGACGAAGATGGAGAAGCTTCGTGCACGCCTTTCGCGGTTCTTCTTCGAGGATCGTGTGGCACCGGTGACGAAGCAGGAACTCGAGGCTTCCCACCACGAGCACGATACCGTCGAGGGCTCGAGCCACCAGCAGCTCGGTCACTGACCGGCAGCAGTCCTCAGACGCGAGGGGTCCAGCAGATTGTCTGCTGGGCCCCTCGCGCATTCACTGCCCTACAAGACTGGCACTTCTGCGTCGGGTTCGGCAGCCGCTTCGAGAGGCGAATCCTGCCGCCTGCACACGCGCACCCGAGTGAACTCTGCACAGAACCCTCTGACCTGCATCGGGCCCGACTATTCGCGTGCGAGCCTGCACTCTTGCTCTTTCGACCGGGCGCACTGCAACTTCGGCTCACGCTGTTCCCACTTCCTGGCGCCTCACGAGCTCTCGCGAGCTTCAGTGAGGTGATTCTGCCACCATGTCCATGACAGCCCCCGGGACACCGTTCGTCGACCGTGCACTCTTCTCGGCTGGTTCTGGCTGCCACACAAACGCTCCCTCCTGACGTTCCTCGACGAGTGGACGGGTCGCCCGACCCCGAGTTGGTACGAAACAACGACACCGGCGCCCGGGGGACACCCCGAGCTCGCCGCTCAATAGCCGTCAAGCCGCGCTGCTGCGCCGGTCGCGCTTCTGCCCGGAGAGTCGTCGCACCCAGACCCATGAAACAAGCCCCTGACGCCGCCTAGAGTCGTCGCACAGGTCAAAAAGCCGGCGTAGTGCCGCTATGACCTCATGACCGGTCCCGGCTTCGATGGAGTGTCAACGGCCAGCAGGAATTGCTCAACGGCCGCGAGAACTGGCACTGGCGGCCAGTGGGACTGCCGATAGCTGGCGAGCGGAATTGCCCACTGGTGGTGGCCAGCGGAACTGCCCATAGATGGCGCGGGGATCTGCGCATAGGTGGCCACGATCACCCGACGCCACAGAGATCGCACCTGCGGGGACCAGTCGTGCAGCGTGACCCCTGTTTCGCGGCTCGGACATATCGGACGCGAGCAGACATTTTCCGTAGGATCGGCTGTCCCACGACCTCGGCTCAACGGCGGACGGGTTCGGGTCAGCGGCACGTCTGGAGCCGACGGCGGACGGGTTCGGGTCAGCGGGAGGGCTTGGTCGGCAGCAATTTGGCTTCCCGAGGAGTCGGTGCGCATCGCGACCCGGCGCAGAAGCCATGCTCGGCAGCTGGTGCCCGGGCAGGCCATGACCAATCACTGCCGCGGGCGCCTCGGCCCGTCTTCGGCATTCCCTGCCGCCTTCCCGTTTGCGAATGAGGTCACTCCGCCGAGGGAACACGGCGAGAACCACCTATTTTCCTCGGCGGAGTGACCACAAACGTGGCTCGGGATGACCGGTGAGGCGCGACCTGCCCCTGCGATTCATATACCCGTCACCATCACGTACACTGCAGTCCACAGATTCCGCCATCACAAGTTTCGGCGTCGGCCCGTATCTCCGTTGCCGGCTGTGAATAGCAGTGTGGCCCGGACTCGAAATGAGTCCGGGCCACAGAAACTGTGCAACTGTGTCACGCGGGTGAGTCGATCACCTGCCTGACAGCGTCACCATACGGCGTCGGCGATCAGTGGGCGAAGTCCCCACGATCATGCTCGTAGGACAGGCCCACAAGAGCGATGATCCCGAGCAGTGCACCGAATGGGAAGATCCACCAACCCATCGCGATGCCATAGAACGAGACGGCAGCGGCGCCTGCACAGACGATCGGCCACCAGCTCCAGGGGCTGAAGAACCCGTAGTCGGCATCCGCGTCGGAGATCTCGGCATCGTCGTTGTCCTGCGGCTGACGTCCGACACGACGGTCCGTCAGCCACAAGTAGATCCCGATCATTCCGGACATACCGCCGGTCAGGAGGAGCGCCGGAAAGCCGACCATCTCATCGAAACTCGTCGCAAACCCGTAGACGACGGAGATGACGACGAAGAACACGGCGTTGACCATGAAGACGACAATCGATGACTTCATTTGGCGCCACCTCCGACCAGCTGTTCCTCAGAGGAGCTGTGACCCGAGTATTCGAGCAGCTCGGGATGGTTGAGGTCGAATGCAGGACGCTCGGAACGGATCCGCGGCAGCGACGTGAAGTTGTGGCGCGGCGGTGGGCAGGAGGTCGCCCATTCGAGCGAGGCTCCGTAGCCCCACGGATCATCCACGGTGACCTTCGGCGCGTTGCGGGCGGTGATCCACACGTTCCAGAAGAACGGAACCATCGACAGACCCAGCAGCAGCGATCCGACCGTCGACACCTGGTTCATCCAGGTGAAGCCGTCCTGCGGCAGGTAGTCGGCATAACGGCGAGGCATGCCGTCGACACCCAGCCAGTGCTGGACGAGGAAAGTGCCGTGGAAGCCGATGAACAGCATCCAGAAGTGGATGTGACCGAGCTTCTCGTTGAGCATCTTGCCGGTCCACTTCGGCCACCAGAAATAGAACCCGGCGAACATCGCGAACACGACCGTGCCGAAGACGACATAGTGGAAGTGCGCGACGACGAAGTAGGTGTCCGACACCTGCTGATCGAGTGCGGGACTGGCCAGGATCACACCGGTGAGTCCGCCGAACAGGAACGTCGCCAGGAAGCCGATCGCCCACACGATCGGAGTCTCGAAGGTGATCGACCCTCGCCACATCGTGCCGATCCAGTTGAAGAACTTCACGCCCGTCGGAATCGCGATGAGCATAGTCATGAACGCGAAGAACGGCAGCGCGACCACACCGGTGACGTACATGTGGTGGGCCCAGACCGTGACCGACAGCGCGGCGATCGCGATGGTCGCGAACACGAGCTCCTTGTACCCGAACACCGGCTTGCGGCTGAAGACGGGGAAGATCTCGGTCACGATGCCGAAGAAAGGCAGCGCGATCACATACACCTCGGGATGGCCGAAGAACCAGAACAAGTGCTGCCAGAGAATCGGGCCCCCGTTGCCCGGACTGAATACATGCGAACCGAGCACTCGGTCGGCGCCGAGGACGAGCAGCGCCGCGGCCAGAGGCTGGAAGGCCATGAGCACGAGCACGCCGGTGATGAGGACGTTCCAGGTGAAGATCGGCATGCGGAACATGGTCATGCCGGGAGCACGCATCGTGATGACGGTGGTGATGAAGTTGACCGAGCCGAGGATCGTGCCGAAGCCCTGCAGCGCAAGACCGAGGACCCACAGGTTGCCGCCGGCGCCCGGTGTGAATGTCGTATTGCTCAATGGTGCGTATGCCGTCCAGCCGAATGACGCCGCACCCTGGGGGGTGAGGAATCCGGAGATGGCCACAAGGCTGCCGAAGAGGTACATCCAGAAGGCGAAGGCGTTCAGACGCGGGAACGCCACGTCCGGGGCACCGATCTGCAACGGCATGATGACATTCGCGAAACCGGCGAACAGCGGAGTGGCGAACATCAGCAGCATCAGAGTGCCGTGCATGGTGAACAGCTGGTTGTACTGTTCCTTCGTCTCGACGATCTGCATGCCGGGCTCGAAGAGCTCGAGGCGGATGATCAGCGCCATCACGCCGCCGACGCAGAAGAAGAAGAACGAGCCGATGAGGTACATGTACCCGATCGTCTTATGGTCCGTCGACGTGATCCAGTCGACGATGATCTTGCCCTTGCTCCGTGGAACCACGGGAGCGTCAAGAGCCGCCTGATCCATCGTGGCGGTCATTGTTCAGCACCTTCTTTCGGGTACCAGTTGCGATCGTACTCCGGTCCCAGCTGGCCTGTGTTGCCCTGTTCGGCAAGCGACTTCGTGTAGTCGGCGAATTCTTCCTTCGACACGACCTTGACGTTGAAAAGCATCTCAGAGTGGTACTCGCCGCACAGCTCCGCACACTTGCCGACGTATTCGCCTTCCTTCTCGGCACGCAGATGCAGGCTCTGGTCGTGGCCGGGAATCATGTCCCGCTTCTCGAGGAAGGCGGGGACCCAGAACGAATGGATGACGTCGCGGGAATGCAGACGGATCTCGAGGTCGGTGTCGACCGGCAGGTAGAGGACCGGAGCGGACTCCTCGGGCTTTTCGGTGCCGTCGAGTTCGACCTGCCTGCCGGCGTAGTAGACGTTCTCGGTCTCGTAGTTGAAGTCCCAGGCCCATTGCTTGGCTGCGACTTCGATGACCTGCTCGCCAGGAGTCTCGTCATCGGTCGTCTGCTCCATGACCTGAACGTTCTGGAAGAAGAATCCGAGGACGAGCACAACCGGGGTGACGGTGAACAGGATCTCGATGGGCATGCTGTAGCGCATCTGGACCGGCAGGCCGCGATCATTCTTGCGGCGGCGGTAGGCGACCATCGCCCAGAGGATGAGGCCCCACACGATCAAGCCCACAATCAGCAGGGCGATCCAGGCGCCGTTCCACAGTGATGTGTAGGCATCCGTGTGGTTCGTCGCACCCTTGGATTCGACGGGGTAGAAGCCTGAAGCGATCTGCTCTTTAGTGCAACCCGATAGCAACGCCGGTATCAACACGGCGCTCAGAATGCCGAGCCGCTTCGCCCAGGACCGCTGCGGTCCTGACTGATTCGGAGAATCCACGTGCAGCCTTTCACAACGTTCTTCGTCTCTGGTCAGGCCGAGAGACGTGTACTTACTCTGTCATCCCCAAGACTACCGCTACAAGCGGTAGAAATTCACCTGCGAATGTTCATTTGTTGAGAATATCCTGACAGAGACTGCCGCGGAGCGCGGAATCTAGCCGCGCTGAGTACTCGAGGCCGCTGATCTCCGACACGCCGAGACTCTTGAGATGTGATGTCTGCCACTGAGTGTCGATGAGCCACTCCCCTGCCTCGGGAGCAGCGGTTCGCGAATCTGTCCGTCCGCGCTCGTCGGCGGCGACGGCGTTGTCGAGCAGACCGACGAGGTGGGCCAACGCCGCCTTCGATGCGTCACGCCGGGTGTGGAACATCGACTCGCCTGCGAAGAATGATCCGATCGCGACTCCGTACAGGCCGCCGACGAGTTCGTCACCGGCCCAGACCTCCACCGAATGCGCCCAGCCGTCGGAGTGCAGACCGAGGTAGAGACTGATGATCTCCTCGGTAATCCAGGCACCGGGCCGACTCGGATCGCCGCAGGCACGGATGACCCGCTCGAAAGCGCAGTCGGAGCTGAAGGCGAAGTGCTTCATCGACTTCCGCAGGCTCTTGGTCACATGCAGATCTCCGGGCAGGAGGACACCCCGCTGTCGCGGAGCCCACCATCCCATCCGACCCGTGCCGCCGGCGCCGACGCCCATCGGGAAGAGACCCGCCCTATACGACAGAAGGACCTGGGGCTGCGTTGCCGTGTAGGACACGGCGCGCAGATCCTCCAGGTCCATGAGAAGAGTTCCTTCTCGTCAGCCGAGGCTCAGTGGAACGAGTCGCCGCAGGCGCAGGATCCACCGGCGTTCGGGTTGTCGATCGTGAAGCCCTGCTTCTCAATGGTGTCGGAGAAGTCGATGGTCGAGCCGCTGAGGTAGGGAACGCTCATGCGGTCGACGATGACCTCGACCCCGTCGAAGTCCCGGACCGCGTCACCATCGAGGTAGCGCTCGTCGAAGTAGAGCTGATAGATCAGACCGGAGCATCCGCCGGGCTGGACGGCCACACGCAGACGCAGGTCGTCGCGGCCTTCCTGCTCGAGCAGGCTCCGGACCTTGTCAGCGGCGGTCGACGAGAGCTCCACCTCGTGAGTGGCCTCGGCATTGTCAGTCACAGTCATGGTTACTCCTTCTCTCGTTCCTGCCTCCAGGCTACACCGCAAACAACACCTCCGGCGCGGAAGCTATTCCCCGATCCTCTCACTGCTGCGAGCCGAGGCGCTGCAGCAGCAGGGCCTCGGCGACGATCGCAGCCCTGAAATCGGGCAGATACAGCGATTCGTTCGCACTGTGGGCACGGGCGTCGGGATCTTCGACTCCGGTGACGAGGATCGACGCATCCGGGAACACCTCGAGCAGATCGGCGATGAATGGGATGGACCCGCCGATGCCCATCGTCACGGACTCGGTGCCCCACGCGTCGGTGAGTGCCTGTCGTGCGGTCTTGACCACGGGGTCGGTCTCCTCGGCCCGCCACGGGCTGCCGCCTTCGGTCTCCCCGATGCTCAGCTGCGCGCCGAAGGGCAGGTTGGCCCGCAGGTGCGCTTCGACGGCCCTGACCGCCGAGGCGGGGCTGTCGCCGGGTGCGAGCCGGATCGAGAGCTTCGCCTTGAGCGAGGACTGAAGGGTGTTCGAGGACACGGCCACATCGGGGATGTCGAGACCGATGACGGTGATCGCCGGCTGTGTCCACAGCCTCGAGGCCAGCGTGCCCGAGCCGATGAGCTCCGTGGAATCGAGCACTCCGGAATCGGCGCGCAGAGTCGCCTCGTCGTAATCGATCTCGCTGACGCTTTCGCTGTGGAGCCCGGCGACCGCGACGGAGCCGTTCTCGTCGTGGAGGCTGGCCAGGACCTTCGTCATCGCCATCATCGCGTCCGGAGCCACGCCTCCGTACATGCCCGAATGGACGGCATGGTCGAGTGTGGAGATCTCGAACTCGACCGCGCACATGCCGCGCAGGCTCGTCGTCAGCGCCGGAGTGCCTGCGGCCCAGTTGCCGGAGTCGGCGACGACGATGACATCGGAGCGCAGACGTTCCCGATAGGTTTCGAGGAAGCTGCGGAAGCTCGGACTGCCGGCCTCCTCCTCGCCTTCGAAGAAGAGGGTCACGCCCACGCCGAGGCGGTCGGCCAGCAGACGCAGCGCTGTGAGGTGGACCATGATGCCGGCTTTGTCGTCGGCTGCGCCGCGACCGTAGAGTCGGTCGCCCTTGCGGGTCGCGACGAAGGGCTCGGTGTCCCAGTCCTCCTCACGTCCCGGCGGCTGCACATCGTGATGGGCGTAGAGGAGGACTGTCGGGGCGCCTTCGGGAGCAGCGAGCGAAGCGACCACGGCCGGATAGCCGTCGGTGCCGTCGGACTGCTCGGCGGTGAGGATGTCGACCTTCAGGCCGAGCCCCTTCGCCAGGTCAGCGACCGCCTCGGCGCTGGCGGTGACTCTGGAGGCGTCGAAGCTCGGCCAGGCGACGGAGGGAATGGCCACGAGTTCCGTGAGATCCTGGACGACCTCATCGAAGATGGTGTCCAATTCGGCATGCAATTGTGCACTGTCAAGTGCTGAAGTCGATTCGCTCATTCTCCAAAGGTAGTATTCATCAGGTGTTCGGAAGCAAAAAATCTCGTGCGGAGGACGAATCCTCCGCCTCTCAGCCAGTCAATGACGAATCTCCCACGGACGCCGCGAGTCGGCGCGAAGCGGAGCGGAAGAAGGGACGGCCGACGCCGAAGCGCAGCGAACAGGAGTCTCTGCGCCGTCAGCCCCTGGTGAACAAGGATCGCAAGGTCGCGAACAGGAAAGCCAAGGAGCAGCAGCGACAGGACCGCGATCGCGCGCGCATCGGCATGATGAATGGCGAGGAGAAGTACCTCACCAGACGCGACAAAGGCCCCCAGCGCCGTTATATCCGCGATTACATCGATGCCCGGTTCTCGGTCGGGGAGATCTTCATCCCCGCCGCGATCCTCATCCTGGTCATCGCCTTCACCCAGTCCGTGCAGATCCAGCAGTACTTCACCTACGCGGTGTGGGGCCTCATCGCTCTCATCGTCCTCGACGGGTTCGTGCTCAACTACATCCTCAAGAACCGTCTGCGGACCAAGTTCGGTTCGGTCGAGCGCGGCATCACCTTCTACGCGATCATGCGCAGCATCCAGCTGCGCCCTCTGCGCATGCCCAAACCGCAGGTCAAGCGCCGCCAGTACCCCGAGTGAGCAGTCGGCTCGACTCGAGGCCGCGGATGACGCGGCCGGGGAAGAACGGACCCGAGTAGATCATCTCCGAATAGACCTGCACCAGATCGGCGCCCGCGGCCACCCGAGCCCGGGCGTCTTTCGCGTTCGCGACTCCCCCGACGGAGATGACCGTCAGGGCTCCTCCCACGTGGCCTCTGACCAGACGCAGCACCTCGAGAGAGCGTTCGGCCAGCGGACGTCCGGAGATCCCTCCGGGCTCTGCGCTCGCGAACTCGGCGTCCGAGCCGGTCAGGACGGAACGGTCGATCGTCGTGTTCGTCGTGATGAGACCGTCGACTCCCGTTCGCAGGGCGAGATCGCAGATGTCGATGACGTCGTCGTCTGCGAGGTCAGGGGCGATCTTGACGAGCAGCGGGACATGACCCAGCGTCGATCGCGGGTTCTCGACCACCTCGGCGGCGGTGGAGCGCACGGCTTCGATGATCGGCTCGAGGCTGCTCACCGACTGCAGATCCCGCAGCCCGGGAGTGTTCGGCGAGCTGACGTTGATGACGAGGTAGTCGGCCAGCGGAGCCAGCGCGCGCGTCGAGGACGCATAGTCGCTCACGGCATCGGCGGCCTCGACGACCTTCGTCTTGCCGATGTTGATTCCGACCACCGGACGCAGATGCTGCGGAAGGGAGGCGATCCTCTTCCGCTCGGCCGCGATGTTGAACGAGGCCTGCCGGGCCCCGTCATTGTTGAAACCCATGCGGTTGAGCAGCGCGAGACTGTCGCGGAGACGGAACAGCCGCGGTCTGTCGTTGCCCGGCTGGGCGTGCGCCGTGATCGTTCCCACCTCGATGTGTCCGAACCCCAGCGCAGACAGCGCACGCACACCGACGCCGTTCTTATCGAAGCCTGCGGCGAGTCCGACGCGGTTGGGAAATGGGAGACCGAGGACCTCGACCGGGCTGACGGTGCCCGCCGCGCAGATCCGGCGGAGCAGACGCCCGAGCAGCGGGATCGAGTCGAGGAAGCGCAGGGCGGAGAAGGAGAGGTGATGGGCGCGCTCGGCGTCCATCGGTGCGAAGAGAATTCTGAAGATCAATGAGTACACGTTCCCAGAATAGGTCAGACATCCCGGCCGCTTCCGCATCCTGAGCGGTTTGGCATTAGGATCGAATCAACGTTCAAAGACGACTGAAAGGCAACTCATGGCTGGTGCATCCACCCCAAGCAGCTATTCCACCACCTCTCCGGTGAAGGCCACCGCCTCCGTGCTGGTGCTGGGAGCAGCGGATTCGACAGTGCTCGGACTCGAGGGGGCGAAGGCGGTGCAGAAGGCACTCGACGACGCGGCACGAGCCATCGGCTTCACCGGTTCGGCCGGAACCACCGCCCGCGTTCCCGCCCCGAAGGGAGTCTCCGCCGAATCGGTCATGCTTGTGGGTCTCGGAGACTTCGATGCCTCCTCCGAGGATGCCGCCGGCAATCACGAGGCCCTGCGCCGAGGCGCCGGCTCCGCTCTGCGTGCCCTCGACGGCGCCGACTCGGTCGCTCTCGCGCTTCCGGCCGCGACACCTGCCGAGGTCGAAGCGGTCACCGTGGGCGCAGCTCTCGGTGCCTACCGCTTCCTCGAATACCGCAGCGAGGGCAAGACTCCGGGCGACGTCACCGTCCTCGGCCCCAAGGGCAAGTCCTTCACCGCCGCTCACGATTCCGGCGCCGTCATCGCCGCCGCGACGAACCGAGCGCGCGATCTGGTCAACACTCCCCCGCTCGACCTCTATCCGGAGTCCTACGCCGAGATCGTGAGGTCCCAGGCCAAGGACCGCAAGCTCCGGGTCACCGTCCTCGGTGAGAAGGAGCTCAAGGCGGGAGGCTACGGCGGCATCATCGGAGTCGGACAGGGATCCACCCGCGGGCCGCGACTCGTCAAGGTCGAATATGCGCCGAAGGGAGCCAAGCGCCACCTGGGATTCGTCGGCAAGGGCATCACCTTCGACTCCGGAGGCATCTCCCTCAAACCAGCGAAGAGCATGGAGGACATGAAGTCCGACATGGCCGGGTCCGCCGCAGTCGTCCAGGCTCTCTTCGGCATCGCCGACCTCGGCCTGCCGGTACGCGTCACCGCCTGGCTGCCTCTGGCGGAGAACATGCCCGGTTCCTCTGCACAACGTCCCAGCGATGTCCTGACGATGCGCAGCGGCAAGAGGGTCGAAGTGACGAACACCGACGCCGAGGGACGCCTGGTGCTCGCTGACGCCCTCGCCGACGCCGACGCCGAGAAGCCCGATCTGCTCATCGACGTGGCCACGCTGACCGGAGCCCAGATCGTCGCCCTCGGCGAACGCACCAGCGGCGTCATGGGTGCAGAGGCCGCCCGCGAGGAGGTCATCGCCTCGGCGGCGGTGGCGGGAGAGAGCATGTGGGCGATGCCGATCCCGGAGGAGATGCTCTCGGGCTTCGACTCCACCGCGGCAGATCTGACGAACTCGGGGCCACGCTCGGGCGGCATGCTCGCCGCCGCCGCGTTCCTCCGCGAGTTCGTCGGCGACGACACGAACTGGGCGCACATCGACATCGCGGGGCCGAGCTTCAACTCGTCCTCGGCCTTCGGCTACACCCCGAAGGCGGCCACCGGTGCCGCTGTGCGCACGCTCATCCAGATTGCGAAGACGCAAGGCTGAGCATCCGATTCTACACGCTGTCGACACGGACGTGATCATGACCACCTGTGTCCAATCAGACAGCATTTCCTTTCGCCCCCGGCGAGAAAAGTGGAAAGATAAGACAGAAAGCTGCTTACCGCAGGCTTATTCACAGCTACGAGGAGTAATCCGTGAGTGATTCATTGACCTACGACCTTGTCGTTCTGGGAGGCGGAACAGGTGGCTATGCCGCTGCTCTGCGAGCCGCAGAGCTCGACATGAAGGTCGCATTGATCGAACGCGACAAGGTCGGCGGCACGTGCCTGCACCGTGGCTGCGTGCCGACCAAGGCGTTCCTGCACGCGGCCGAAGTCGCCGACTCCGCCAAGAGCTCGGAAACCTTCGGCGTCGAAGCCGAGTTCAAGGGCATCGACATCACGAAGGTGCTCGAGTACAAGGACGGCGTCATCTCCCGCAACTACAAAGGTCTGCAGGGACTGGTCAAGGCTCGCGGCATCGACACGTACTTCGGAACCGGCAAGCTCGTCGGCAAGGACTCCGTCGAGGTCGCCGGCGAGGACGGCAACCACACCGTCACGGGCACGAACGTGCTGCTGTCGACCGGTTCGACATCGAAGACGATCGGACTCGAGATCACCGATCGCGTGATCACGAGCACCGAGGCACTGCAGCTGGACAAGGTGCCCGGCTCGGCGATCGTCCTCGGCGGCGGCGTCATCGGCGTCGAGTTCGCCAGCGTGTGGAACTCCTTCGGAGCCGACGTCACCATCGTCGAGGGTCTCAAGCACCTCGTCGCGAACGAGGACGAGACGATCTCGAAGAACCTCGAGCGCGCCTTCAAGAAGCGCAAGATCGGCTTCAAGCTCGGTGTCATGTTCAAGAGCGTCGAAGAGACCGCCGACGGCGTCAAGGTCACTCTTGAAGACGGTTCGACCCTCGAAGCCGAGTACCTCCTCGTCGCTGTGGGCCGCGGTCCCGTCACAGAGGGCTTCGGCTTCGAAGAGCAGGGCATTCCGATGGAGCGGGGATTCGTCCTGGCCAACGAGCGCCTGCACACCGGCGTCGGCAACATCTACGCCTGTGGCGACATCGTCCCGGGGCTCCAGCTCGCGCACCGCGCATTCGGGCAGGGCATCTTCATCGCCGAGGAGATCGCCGGGCTCAACCCCGTTCCCGTCCTGGAGAGCGGCATCCCCCGCGTCACCTACTGCGAACCGGAGATCTTCTCCGTCGGACTCTCCTCTGCTCAGGCCGAGGAGAAGTACGGCAAGGACAAGGTCGAATCGCTCGAGTACAACCTCGGCGGCAACGGCAAGTCGGTCATCCTCAACACAAGCGGACTGATCAAGGTCATCCGCGAGAAGGACGGACCCGTCGTCGGCGTGCACGGCATCGGCGCCCGCCTCAGTGAGCAGGCCGGTGAAGCCCAGCTCATCGTCAACTGGGAGGCCTTCCCCGAGGAAGTGGCGCAACTCATTCATGCCCACCCGACGCAGAATGAAGCCATCGGCGAGGCCCACCTGGCCCTGGCCGGAAAACCCCTGCACTTCCATTCATAAGATCCGAGGAGACGAATACTCATGTCGAATTCCGTTCAGATGCCGGCTCTCGGAGAGTCGGTCACCGAGGGCACGGTCACTCGCTGGCTCAAGTCCGTCGGCGACGAAGTCGAGGTAGACGAGCCTTTGCTCGAGGTGTCGACCGACAAGGTCGACACTGAGATCCCCAGCCCCTATGCGGGAACTCTCGAGAAGATCCTGGCCGACGAGGACGATGTCGTCGAAGTCGGCGGAGATCTCGCCTACATCGGCGATGGCAGCGGCTCAGATTCCGAGGAGTCTGCGCCCGCGGCCGAACCGGCCGAGGAGACCGCTTCGTCCGAGGACTCCGCGTCCGCGGAGCCTGCTGCGGCTGAAGAGCAGGAAGAGGCACCGGCCGATTCCTCGTCCGGCTCCGAATCCGCGCCTGCTGCCTCTCAGTCATCAGATGAGGGCACCGAGATCACGATGCCCGCACTCGGTGAGTCCGTCACCGAAGGCACCGTGACCCGCTGGCTCAAGGAGGTCGGTGAGGAGGTCGAGGTCGACGAACCGCTGCTCGAGGTCTCGACCGACAAGGTCGACACCGAGGTGCCCTCCCCCGTCGCCGGAACCGTTCAGGCGCACCTGGCCGAAGAGGACGAGACTGTCGAGGTCGGCGCACCTCTGGCTCGCGTCGGTTCGGGTGCTCCCGCTGCGGAATCATCCGCCGCGGAGGAAGCACCTGCGGAGGAGGCTCCAGCCGAGGAAGCACCCGCGGCCGAGGAGGCACCGAAGGAAGAGGCTCCCGCCGAGAAGGCTCCGGAGGCTCCGAAGCAGGAAGCCCCCAAGGAGGAGGCCGCCCCGAAGCCGGCACAGACTGCATCCGCGCAGTCCGCATCGGCCGCACAGGCCGAGGAGCCTGTCGAATCGACGACTGCTCCGGCTTCCGGTGCCGCCGACACCGTGGGCGAGAACGCTGCATATGTGACCCCGCTCGTGCGCCGCATGGCACGCGAGAAGGGCGTCGACCTCTCGCAGGTCACCGGCACCGGTGTCGGTGGTCGCATCCGCAAGCAGGACGTCGAGACCGCGGCCAAGAACGGTCCGGCGGCAGGATCTGCCGCAGCCGCACCCGCCGGTGCATCCAAGGCTCCGTTCAAGGTCGAGATCCCCGAGGAAGTCGCCAAGCTGCGCGGCACCACGGAGAAGGCCTCGCGAATCCGCCAGACCATCGCGAAGCGCATGAGCGAGTCCCTCGAGGTCTCGGCCCAGCTGACGCAGGTCGTCGAGGTCGATATGTCCCGCGTCGTCAAACTGCGCAAGGCCAACAAAGAGGCATTCCAGGCCAAGCACGGTTCGAAGCTGACGTATCTGCCGTTCTTCGCCAAGGCCATCGTCGAGGCACTCCAGGTGCACCCGAAGGTCAATGCTCAGTACGACCTCGAATCGCAGCAGATCACCTACTTCGATCACGAACACCTCGCTGTCGCCGTGGACACCCCCCGCGGCCTGCTGGTGCCCGTGGTCAAGGACGCCGGTGATCTCAGCGTCGCCGGGCTGGCCAAGGCGATCGATGACGTTGCCGATCGCACCCGCAACAACAAGATCGGACCGGACGAGCTCTCCGGCGGAACCTTCACCGTGACGAACATCGGTTCCGTGGGAGCGCTGTTCGATACGCCGATCATCAACCAGCCGCAGATGGGCATCCTCGGCACGGGCGCCATCGTCCGTCGCCCCATCGTCGTGCAGACAGCCGATGGAGACGAGTCGATCGCCGTGCGCGACATGGTCTACCTGCCGTTGACCTACAATCACCAGCTGGTCGACGGCGCAGATGCGGGACGCTTCCTGCAGACGATCAAGGCGCGTCTGGAAGAGGGCAACTTCGAGGCCGATCTCGACCTCTGAGTCAGTCTCCCCATCCAGCCCTGCGAGGGGCCGACCGTTTCCGGTCGGCCCCTCGGGTCATTCACGGCCCGTCTCGATGACCTGTTCGACCTTCCACTGCCCGTCGAGTCTCTTGAGTTCGAACTCCACAGCCAGAGGATCGAATTCCTCAAGAGACCGGCCGCTGCCGGCCGACGAGTGCATCTGTGCAGTGGCCACGATCCGGTCCTCTCCCGCTTTGATCACATCGACCTCGTCGATTCGGATGGCGTAGTCGGAACCGGCGAAGTCCAGGGGATCGATGAGTTCGTCTGCAGCGGCTGCGGCGGATCCGGGCACGGTCAGCACTTGCAGGGCGGCCTCGTCACCGTCGCTGAGGGCTTCGGCACGAGCGGAGCAGAGCTCTTGGAGCACGCGCGCCACCTCGTCTTCATCCTCGGGCATCCCGTCTGTCTCACCGGCACCGGTGCCCTCACGAGGAGGCTCTGTCCGGTAGTCAGCCGCCTGCCTGTTCGACGATTCGCCTGCCCCGGCATCCGCTCCCGGCCACGAGCCCCACAGCACGGCACCACCGCACAGTGTCAGACAGACGGCCCCGATGACCAGCGGACGACCGGAGCGGGCACCCCTCATGCGCACGAACCCGGCTCTGACTGCCTCCCTGAGAGCTGATGGAGACCAACGTCCGAGGCGGGACTGCCTTCGCCGATGACGTCGGCGGAGCCGCGGACGCCGGCTGGCAGCACGAAGTGTCTCGGCCGCCGAAGCCGCCACGGCCTCCGATGCCGCTGAGGCATCGCTGCGGCTTCGCACGTGTCCCGAGGCGGCACGCAGCCGAGCAGTCAGAGCGGCCTCGGGATCGAATTCCCGCTCGGCAGGCACGAGCGGAAGCGGCGCAGGCTCAGCCAGCAATCGCATCGACTCAGCCATTTCGGCGAGGGCCGATGACAGTCCGGTGTCGGAAGACGATTCTGTGAGAAATTCGCCGACCACCGATCGCAGTGCCGGTGAGGAATCGGCCAGCGCCAGGTTGACGGGGAGCAGGCAGGAGGACCAGGAGCTGCCGTGGCCGGCGTGGTAGAGCATCTCGCCCATCGCCCGCCGCGCTGAGGTCGCCAGCGGTGCCGAGACGCCGGGGATGAGGACCGGACGGCCCCGCGCATCGAGTCCGAAGGCTTTGAGCGTCAGGCGATCCTCGGGAACGGTGCAGTCCCGGAGCGCGGAGGCGATGCCGAGGAAGAGGGTGCACAGTTCCCCTTCGGTCAGACCCTGATAGGCCCGCACGACGTCGAGGACCAGTCCCCCGGGCGCCGCGGGGACGAGCAGCAGAGACGTCCGACCGGTCGGCAGATCCACCTCCGCTGAGCCCAGTGCTCGGGGACTTACCGCATCGAAACCGCGGTGGTCGATCCCCCACGCGCTCTCACCATCGGGACCGAGCACCCGATGGATGTCATCCGCGATCGTTGCCTGGAATTCCCATGTCATCGTTCGTCATCTCCATTGATGATGTTTGGATGCATTTGATGCTTATCAATAGTGGTCGCATCACGGAAGCATGTCAATAGCAGGGCTCCGACGAATGGCGTCGAGGGTCATCTCCGGGCAAATTGAACCCTCGCGGCAAGAGTCATAGTGTGGTGATATGCCCCTGGCCACAGAGAAGCTCGGGTTCGCCCCTGTCCTTTCGGACTATCGGCAGACCTGGGACATGCAGAAGAGATATCACGAAGAAGTGCTCGCAGGAAAACGCGAATCGACGATCCTGCTGCTCGAGCATTCCCCGGTCTACACAGCCGGCAAACGGACCGAGGATGACGAGCGGCCCAACGACGGCACCGCGGTCATCGACGTCGACCGCGGCGGGAAGATCACTTGGCACGGCCCCGGACAGCTCGTCGCCTATTTCATCTACCGGCTCAACGACCCGAAAGAGGTTCGCCTCTTCGTCTCCCAGCTCGAGGACGCGATGATCGCCCTGCTTGCGGAGTACGGCATCGATGCCACGACGATCGAAGGCCGCGCCGGCGTCTGGCTCGTCGGCGACGGGTTTCGCCGCGACCGCAAGATCGGGGCCATCGGCATCCGCATCCACGAGGGAGTGACGATGCACGGTCTGGCCCTCAACTGCAGCAATGAACTCGGCGCCTACGAGAACATCATCCCGTGTGGGATCACTGACGCCGACACAACTTCCATCAGTGCCGAACTCGGACGGACGGTGACGCCGGAGGATACGGCGGCACGACTGGACGAGATCCTGCACGAGACCATCACCGCCTAGGAGAACTCAGATGACGATTGCACCAGAAGGCCGCCGGATGCTGCGGGTCGAGGCCCGCAACTCCGAAACCCCGATCGAGGACAAGCCCGCTTGGATCAAGGCGAAGGCACATATCGGCCCGGAGTACACCTCCCTGAAGTCGCTCGTGCGAAAGCAGGACCTGCACACCGTATGCGAAGAGGCCGGCTGCCCGAATATCTTCGAATGCTGGGAGGATCGCGAGGCCACGTTCCTCATCGGCGGCGAACAGTGCACCCGTCGCTGTGACTTCTGCCAGATCGATACGGGCAAACCGGCGGATTTCGACGCGGATGAGCCCCGCCGTGTGGCCGCCTCGGTGGCGGAGATGGGTCTGCGCTACTCGACGATCACCGGCGTCGCTCGCGACGATCTCGAGGACGGCGGTGCCTGGCTCTACGCCGAGACCGTGCGCCAGATCCACGATCTCGAATACATCGATGGTCGCGGCACAGGAGTCGAGCTGCTCATTCCCGACTTCAATGCGAAGCCGGATCAGCTGGCCGAGGTCTTCTCCTCCCGGCCCGAGGTGCTCGCCCACAACGTGGAGACGGTGCCGCGCATCTTCAAGCGGATCCGACCGGCCTTCCGCTATGAGCGCTCGCTGTCCGTGATCACCCAGGCCCGCGAGGCCGGGCTGGTGACGAAGTCGAACCTCATCCTCGGCATGGGCGAGACGAACGAGGAGATCATCGACGCGTTGCAGGATCTTCACGACGCCGGCTGCGACCTCATCACCATCACCCAGTATCTGCGCCCCTCCCCGCGGCACCATCCCGTCACCCGATGGGTCAAGCCCGCGGACTTCGTCATGCTGCGCGATGCCGCCGAGGACATCGGCTTCCTCGGTGTGATGTCCGGGCCACTTGTGCGTTCGTCCTACCGAGCAGGCCGTCTGTGGGCGACCGCGATGCGCCGCCGCGGGGAGCCGATCCCCTCACACTTGGCGCATCTGGACAAGCACACTCCCGCCAAACAGGAGGCCCAGGCCGTTGTTGATACCTTCGGCCCCGGCGAAGAGGTAGACTTGACTGCTGAGCAATGAAGGCGACCGTCACCGCATGACGGCGTCGCAACGCCCTTCAAGAGCAAGTGAGAGAATGAGCGAAGAACCGCGTAAGGGACTTTTCCGGCGCAAGCCCAAGGATCCGAACAAGAAGCCCGGTCGCCTGGCGCAGATGCGTCAGGTCTACGAGCTGTCCGCCAAGCACAACAAGGCGACACCATGGCTGCTGGCCGCAGCTGTGCTCGGGTGCACGGCCCTCGGAGTCGGTGCCGGCTTCGTGTTCGGCGGGATGATCTTCACGACGATCCTCGGTCTCATGGTCGGCATCCTGCTGGGCATGTTCATGCTCGGCCGCTTCGCCGAGACCGCCGCCTTCGCTCAGATGGACGGTCAGCCCGGGGCATTCGGCGCTGTCCTCAACACCGCTCGCCGCGGTTACCTCATGGACGACAAGCCGATCGCCATCGACCCGAAGAGCCGTGATCTCGTCTTCCGTTCGACCGGTCGCTCCGGAGTGGTGCTGCTCAGCGAAGGACCGAAGGGACGCAGCGCGAAGCTGCTGGCCAAGGAGAAGAAGCGGCACGAACGCATTCTGCCGAACGTTCCGATCCACACCTTCCAGGGCGGAAAGGAAGAGGGCCAGCTGACGATGAAGCAGGTCGTTCCGACTGTGCAGAAGCTGCCGCGCAAGCTCAACCGCGCCGAGGTGCTCGCCGTGCGCAACCGTCTGGCGGCGCTGGGCACCCAGGGATCGCGTCCCCCGATCCCGAAGGGCATCGACCCGAACAAGGCCCGACCGAATCACAAAGCCATGCGCGGACGCTGATCGACTGCAGCTGCTCCTCCCGGCACTGCCCCACTCGGCAGGAGGGCGCCGACTCCACGTGAGTCGGCGCCCTTTGCATATGCGTTACACGTTTCGCCCCCATCACGCACCGCCAGTGGCACCTCCTACCGTCTGCCCACCATCACGCACCGCCCGTGGCAGGTCATCGCGGTGCAACAGGAGGGTATGCCGCTGGTGAGTAGGGATGCACAGTCGGCGAAGACGGGGTCCACATCCCGTGCGAATGATCTCTGCGTCGTGGTTGAGGCGGCTCAGCCGGCGTCGTGGTCGGGGTCCGTCAGCGGCGGAGGATCACGGTGCCGGCGGCGAGATCGTGCAGTCCCCGATTGTCGCGGTCGAAGATGAGTGCAGGAACGACGAGCACGACGAGCAGGGCACGGATGAGGGACTTGAGCATCCCGGGAACATGGCCGTCGAGGCGGCGAACCTCGATGCCGAAGATCCGGTGGCCCACCGAGTACCCGAGCGTGCCGATGAGCAGGAAATTCTCGAGGGCGAACAGTCCTGGGGCGATGAACGGATTCGCCGGGTCGACGAGGTTCGCGATCGCCAGGCACATCAGCCAGTCGACGAGCAGAGCGAGGATGCGCTTCCATGCCGGAGCCAGAGAATGCGAACCGGTGGCGGGCAGTCCGAGCCGTTTGCCCGGCCAGTCGCCGGCCTCCCTGTCGAACCGGGGTCCTTCCAGCCAGGAACCAAGGTCATCACGATTGATCACCCCACCAGCCTACGCAATCCGCCCTGAGCGGATCCTCAGAAACATGCCCGAAACATGGGCGTCATCACCGCTTCATTCGCGGGCGACTAGGATTGTTCGTGGTCAGGACAAACGGCCACCGTAACCTAACTAGGAGACTAAGTGTTCTCGTCTGCTGAAGAACTCGTCAACTACATCTCGGACGAAGACGTCAAATTCGTCGACGTCCGTTTCTGCGACCTGCCCGGAGTGGTCCAGCACTTCAACCTCCCCGCCGCCTCCTACGGCACGGACGAGATCACCGAAGGTCTGCTCTTCGACGGGTCCTCCATCACAGGCTTCCAGGGAATCCACGAATCGGATATGAAGCTCCTGGCCGATGTCACCTCTGCCTACATCGATCCGTTCCGTGAGGCCAAGACGCTGGTCATCACCCACTCGATCGTCGACCCGTTCACCGACGAGCCCTACTCCCGCGACCCGCGCCAGGTCGCCGCCAAGGCCGAGGCCTATCTCGAGTCGACCGGGATCGCCGACACCGTGTTCTTCGGCGCCGAGGCCGAGTTCTACCTCTTCGATTCCATCCGCTACGAGAACACCCCCGGCAGCAGCTTCTACAAGATCGGTTCGCAGGAAGCCGCATGGGACATGGGCACGGATGAGCCCGGCGGGAACCAGGGATACAAGACTCCTTTCAAGGGCGGCTACTTCCCCGTCTCCCCACAGGACCAGTACGCCGATATCCGCGATCGGATGTCGCTGACACTCGAGCAGATCGGCTTCGAGATGGAGCGCGCCCACCACGAGGTCGGCACTGCGGGTCAGCAGGAGATCAACTACAAATTCAAGACGATGCAGCATGCGGGCGATCAGCTGCTCGACTTCAAATACGTGATCAAGAACACGGCATTCGAGCTCGGCAAGTCCGCGACGTTCATGCCAAAGCCCCTCTTCGACGACAACGGCTCGGGTATGCACTGCCATCAGTCCCTGTGGAAGAACGGTGAACCTCTGTTCTATGACGAGAACGGCTATGGCGGCCTGTCGGACCTCGCGCGGTGGTACATCGGCGGCCTCATCGAGCATGCCGGTGCCGTCCTCGCGTTCACGAATCCGACGATCAACTCCTACAGGCGTCTGGTCCCCGGCTACGAAGCACCGGTGAACCTCGTGTACTCGGCACGCAACCGATCGGCTGCCATCCGCATTCCGGTGACCGGCGCCTCCCCCAAGGCCAAACGCCTCGAGTTCCGTGTGCCGGACCCCTCCTCGAACCCGTACCTCGCCTTCTCGGCTCAGCTCATGGCGGGTCTCGACGGCATCCGCAACCGGATCGAGCCGCCGGAGCCGATCGACAAGGACCTCTACGAACTGCCTCCCGAGGAGGCAAAGGACATCAAGCTCGTGCCCGGCACCCTCGACGAAGCACTCAACGAGCTGGAGAAGGACCACGACTTCCTCACGGCCGGCGACGTCTTCACTCCGGATCTGATCGAGACCTGGATCCGGATCAAACGCGAGAACGAGCTCGACGTGGCCCGCCTGCGTCCGACACCGACGGAGTTCGAACTCTACTATGCGCTCTGAGCTGCACCTGTTCGATGACGCAGGGGAATAGAGTGAGGGCGCCGCGGGTTTCCCCCGTGGCGCCCTTTCGCCTCTGCAGCCCGATTCTCATTCGGCCGGACCACTGACCCTTGGAGGGATGGACTTTGACGCACTACGACCTGCTGCTGATCGGCACCGGTTCGGGAAACATGTTCCTCGACAAACGGTTTGCCGGCCTGAAGACGGCCATCGCGGAGGAATGGCATTTCGGGGGCACCTGCCTCAACGTCGGATGCATCCCGACCAAGATGTTCGTCTACCCCGCGACGGTGGCCGAGCAGGCCGAACAGGCCGCCCGCTACAACCTCTCCCCCACTCAGCCTCGGATCGACTGGGCCGGACTCCAGGAACGCATCTTCTCCCGCATCGACGCCATCGAAGCCGGAGGTCGCGACTACCGCAGCAGCGACCGGCAGCCGAACGTCACCGTCGTTGCCGAACACGTTCACTTCACCGGCCAGAAGAGTGTGCGCACCGCCTCGGGCGAGGACATCACCGCCGACCGCATCGTCATCGCCGCGGGCGCTCACCCGTTCCTTCCCCCGGTCGAAGGCCTCGACCCGAAGCGCGTCGACACCGACGGCTACCCGTTCTACACCTCCGACACGATCATGCGCGTTGAGGAGAAGCCCGAACGCCTGGTCATCATCGGCTCAGGCGTCATCGCCATGGAGTTCGCTCATATATTCGCCGGCCTGGGCACAGAGGTGACCGTGCTCGCACGCGGCCCCCGCCTGCTCGGAAGCATCGATGAAGAGGCGTCTGCGGAGTTCACCCGAGTCTTCGGTTCCTCACACACTGTCCTCCACGGCGCCCAGGCTACGGCTGTCAGCGTCGACGACGGGGAGGTGACGCTCACTCTTGAGCCCACCGGACGAGTCGAGGAGGTCGATCTGCCCGAGTCGATCACCGCCGATGGAGTCCTCATCGCCACCGGAAGGACGCCCAATACGAGCGAACTGTCCGTCGATGCCGCCGGTTTCGACGTCCGGGAGGACCTCCGCCTGGCCGTTGACGAGCAGCAGCGTGTGCTCTCCGGCGGCGAGCCTGTGCCCGGTGTCTTCGCACTCGGTGACATCTGCTCACCGCACCAGCTGAAGCATGTGGCCAATCACGAGGCGAAGATCGTCGGGCGCAACCTCGCCGCCGATGTCGCCGCCGGCGGTCCCGGCAGCGCGGTGGAAGAGGACCTGGCCACAGTCAATCATCACGCGGTCCCAGGAGCCGTATTCTCGTCGCCTCAGGTTGCGTTCCTCGGTATGACCGAGCAGGAAGCCCGTGAGGCCGGGCACGACATCACCGTCAAGGTGCAGAAGTACTCGGATGTCGCCTACGGCTGGGCGATGGCCGATGATCCCGGCATCGTCAAGATCATCGCCGACCGTCGAACCAGGCTCATCCTCGGGGCCCATATCGTCGGCCATGAAGCATCGATCGTCATCCAGCCCCTCATCCAGGCCATGGCCTTCGGGCAGAGAGCCGATGAGGTGGCCACCGAGCAGTACTGGATCCATCCGGCCCTCCCCGAAGTCATCGAGAACGCTCTGCTCGGACTCGAGTTCGACGAGGACTGAGCCGGCGGCTCAGAATCCGTAGAACCGCTGCTCCATGACGCTGCGCGCATGCCGCGTCGTGCGCAGGTAGTCGTCCTCGAGATCGTGCCCACCGCCGGCCGGGTAGCCCAACAGCCGAGCAGTGGCCTCGAGTTCGGTGTGATCGACCGGCAGAGCCTCGGCTGTCCGTCCGCGGAAGAGCATCACGGCGGATCGGACGTCGGTGGCCAGTCGCCACGCCGCGGCGAGCTGCTCGGCGTCCTCCGCAGGAATGCAGCCGACGTCCGTGGCAGCCTGCAGCGCCTCCAGCGTCGAAGTCGTTCGCAGACCGGGAAGCGCATGAGCGTGTTCGAGCTGCAGCAGCTGCACCGTCCATTCGACATCGGAGAGGCTGCCCCGGCCCAGCTTGAGGTGCCTGCGTTTGTCCCCGCTGCGCGGCAGACGCTCGTCCTCCATCCGCGCCTTGAGAGTGCGCACCTGCGTCATCGCCTTCTGAGGCATGTGGGGAGGATAGCGCAGCGGATCGATGAGAGCGGCGAAATCAGCGATGAGCGGCTCGTCGCCGGCGACGGGACGAGCGCGCAGAAGGGCCTGCGCCTCCCACGGCTGCGACCACTTCGCATAGTAGGCCTGATAAGACGAATAGCTGCGCACGAGTGGACCGTTCTTGCCCTCGGGACGGAGATCGGCATCGAGGTCCACACCCTGCGCGCTCTCGTTGGCTTTCAGTCGGCTGGACAGCTGGAGCGCGATCTTGCTGACGTGTTTGCTCAGTTTCGCCTTCGCCTCGGAGTCGAGGTCATCGTCGAGCGGTCGGTAGACGTACATGACATCTGCATCGGAGAAGTACCCGATCTCCCTTCCGCCCCACCGTCCCATGGCGATGAGGACGAACTCGTACCCGGGGGTCTCGGGTTCGTCGAGGTCGAGCCGCACAGCGCGCAGCGCCCCCTTGACCGCGAGGTCCATGAGGTCCGAGAGATCACCGGGGACCCCCGCGCGCTCGCCCACATCGAGGACATCGCGCAGGGCGATGCGCAGCAGCTCTCGACTGTACGTCTCCCGGATCGGGGTGACGGCAGCGGAACCGTGGCGTTTGAGCAGTCCGTCGACCTCGGCAGCGAGCACCTCGGGATCGCGAGCTGCGAGGTTGTCGTACTTGTCCAACCAGGCCACGGCGGCCGGCTGGCGCAACAGCAGCTCCGTGGCATAGCCGGACAGGGACAGCACTTCAGCCACCGACTTCGCCGCCAGGCCCGAATCGCGCAGCATCTTGAGGAACCATCCCGATGACGACAGCGACTCGCTGAGCCTACGGAAGGCCAACAGGGCCCGGTCGGGCTCCACTCCATCGGAGAACCAATCGAGCAGAGCAGGCAGAACCTGTCTGATGACCATCGCCGTGCGCGACATCCCTGTCGTCAGGGCCTTGATATGGGAGAGGGCGCCGTGCGGATCGCGATAGCCGAAGGCATGCAGACGATCCGCCGCGGCCTGCAGACTCGAACCGCGTTTGTGCGCGTCGACGACGGCGCCGTGCACACCGACTGCGGCGTCGAGGATCGGACGGTAGAAGATCTGTTCGTGCAGGCGCGTGACCTGTTTGGCATAGTCGCGCCTGGTCTCTTCGAGCCGTGCTCCGGTGCGGGATCCGGAACGGAAGACCGAACGGGCGAGCACGCGCAGCTTCATCTCGTCGTCGGGGATGAGGGCATTGCGCATCATCCGCGGCATCTGCACCCGGTGTTCGACGACGCGCATGAATCTGTAAGCGTTTGAGAACACAGCCGCGTCCTGCTGCCCGATGTATCCGTGTTCGCCGAGTTCCTCGAGCGCCACGAGCGTGTTCGGCGTGCGGATGTCCTCATCGGTGCGCCCGTGGACGAGCTGAAGCATCTGAGCAGAGAACTCGACGTCGCGCAGCCCTCCGCGCCCGAGCTTGATCTGACGCGGCGCCTCGGCAGCGGGGATGAGGTCGACGACGCGCCGACGCATCGATCGGATGCCATCGATGAATCCGGCGCGGCTGGCGGCCTGCCAGACGAGTGGCAGCAGCGCCTCGGAGAACTGCTGGCCCACCTCGGCGCTCCCGGCCACGGGACGAGCCTTGAGCAGGGCCTGGAATTCCCAGTTCTTCGCGATATCGGCGTAGTAGTGCTCGTATTCCGACAGGGTCCGCACCAGTGCGCCCGCCTTGCCCTCAGGACGCAGGGCCGTGTCGACCTCCCACAGCGCGGGTTCGGGCCCGGCGTCGGACAGGATGCTGCGCATGCGCTGGGCGAGTTCTGTGGCCAGATGTCGCTGCTCGTCGTTCGCACTCGAATCGAGGACGAAGACGACGTCGACATCAGAGACGTAGTTGAGCTCCCTCGCCCCGGTCTTGCCCAGAGCGATGACCGCGAGGCCGACCTCTGCGACCGGATCGAGCTCTGCGCGGGCGACCGCCAGCGCCCCATCCAGAGCCGCGGCCGCCAGATCGGACAGAACTGCCATCACCTGGTCGACGATCTCGACAGGCGCTTCCGCTGCGACGTCGTCGGCCACGAGGCGCAGGCTCGCGTCTCGATAGACACGACGCAGCGCCTGGATCCCCTCATCACCGGTCAGCCGGGCACGGGGGGCCGGGTCTTCGGGGTCGGCGCCCACACTGGCGAGCAGCTCGCTGCGCAGGGACGCCGCCGAGGCGGCCGGAGTGGAGATGAGCAGGAACGGGTCCTCGGCGAGCAGGAGCGGCAGCGAGTCCGGATGCCTGACGAGGTGGTCGACCATCGCCTCGGAAGTGCCCATGACCGCGAGCAGACGAGCCAGCAGAGGACGATTGAGCTCGTCTTCGGCCAACCGCCCAGCCGAACCGGACCGGACCGCGGCCAGCAGCAGCCGTGCGGACTCCGCTCCGCCTGCTTCGACGACCCGCAGCAGCCCGAGGGCGGCAGCGTGCGGATCGGGAGCTGCCATGAGCAGGTCGACGAATCGGGAGTCCGTGGCCAGCGGCTGACCCAGCAGCTCGTCGAGCTCGCGGAGGAATCGTGCGGTCGGATCCGGGACGCTGGTGGTGCGTGAGGTGATTCCTGCCATGAGAGCTACATCGCGGTGAAGTGCTTGGCGAGCTCGTAGGGAGTCACCTGAGCGCGGTAGTCGTTCCACTCCTGGCGCTTGTTTCGCAGGAAGAAGTCGAAGACCTCCTCGCCCAGAGTCTCGGCCACGAGATCTGAGCTCTCCATGATCTCCAAAGCATGCGAGAGGCTGCGGGGCAGCGCTTCGATGCCCATCGCGCGACGCTCGGTGTCCGAGAGCAGCCAGACGTTGTCCTCGGCCTCGTCTGGCAGCTCATAGCCTTCCTCGATTCCTCTGAGGCCGGCCGCGAGCATGAGCGCGTAGGACAGATAGGGGTTGGCCGAGGAGTCCAGCGCCCGGTACTCCACCCGTGCAGAGGAAGATTTGCCCGAGTTGTACTGCGGCACCCGGACCAGGGCGGACCGGTTGCGATGCCCCCAGGAGATGTAGGACGGCGCCTCATGTCCGGTCCACAGCCGTTTGTAGGAATTCACGTGCTGATTGGTCACCGCCGAGATCTCTGCCGCATGCATGAGCAGCCCGGCGATGAACTGGCGTCCGGTCCGCGACAGCTGATACTCGGCTCCCGGTTCGAAGAACGCATTGTTCTCACCTTCGAACAGCGACACATGCGTGTGCATGCCGTTGCCTGGATGCGCCGACAGCGGTTTGGGCATGAACGAGGCGTACACACCCTGCGAGATCGCAACTTCCTTGATGACCGAGCGGAAGGTCATGACGTTGTCGGCCATCGTCAGAGCATCCGCGTAGCGCAGGTCGATCTCGTTCTGCCCGGGCCCGGCCTCGTGGTGGGAGAACTCCACCGACAGCCCCATCGCTTCGAGCATGGTCACCGCCTCCCGGCGGAAGTCATTGGCCGTACCGCCATTGACATGGTCGAAGTAGCCGGCCGTGTCGACCGGCATCGGCGCGGTGCCGTCGGTGATTCCGCTGACCGGATCGAGGTTATCGGTCTTGAACAGATAGAACTCGATCTCCGGATGCACATAGAAGGTGAAACCGCGTTCGGCAGCCTTCGCGAGTGTGCGTTTGAGGACATTGCGCGGATCCGCCGGCGCGGGCTCTCCGCCAGGCACGTGGATATCGCAGAACATCCGCCCGGTGGGCTCGGTCTCTCCCCGCCAGGGCAGCAGGGAGAACGTCGAGGGGTCGGGTTTGAGCACCATATCGGCCTCGTACACCCGTGACAGTCCCTCGACGGCCGAACCGTCGAATCCGATGCCTTCGGAGAAGGCGCCTTCGAGTTCGGCCGGAACGATGGCCACGGACTTCAGCTGTCCGAGGACATCAGTGAACCAGAGGCGGATGAATCGCACTTCACGATCCTCGACGGTCCTGAGTACGAATTCCTCCTGACGCGACATTCGATCAGCCGTTCCACTTCTCGTCGTCTTCGTCCCACTTCCGGTTGCGCTCCCGAGCCTTCTCAAGGGCAGCGCGTGCCACTTCCTCCGTCTCGTACGGACCCATGCGGTGATTCCAGTCGCTGACCAGGCCCTTTTCGACGGTGTTCGTCTCGAAATTGAAGTAGTACTTCGAATTCGGATCGTCGATATCTTCGTAGAGTCCCATGGCGAGCCTTCTCTCCTTGGTGGGGTTCTGCATTGACACTGTCAGCTTACCGTTTCGGGCTGTGAACGCGGAGTACCCGTGTGGTTCGCCGACCCTGCACTCCTACTCGCACTGGAATCATGTTTTCGGCGTCATCTGGTACTCGAATCCACGGATTTCGCACTATTGCTGACGAAAACAGCGATAAAGGTTTGCTCTGCAAACCTTCTAAGGAATAGAGTTGGAGCCATAGTCGGCCGACGGCGAAGTCGGCCGCCACCGCGCGAGTGGCGCAAGATCGAGAGAGAAGGAACGCAATGCGCATTTCAGTGCCCACCGAGGTCAAGAACAACGAGCACCGAGTCGCCATCACCGCTGCCGGCGTCCACGAACTCGTCGCCCACGGTCATGAGGTCACCGTGCAGGCGGGAGCCGGCGAGGGATCGTTCATCACCGACGAGGAGTATTCCGCCGCCGGAGCCAGCATCGCCGCCGACGCCGCCGCCACCTGGGCCGCAGGCGACCTCGTGCTCAAGGTCAAGGAACCCATCGAGCAGGAGTACGAGTTCCTGCGCAAGGACCTCATCCTCTTCACCTACCTCCACCTCGCCGCCGACGAGGCCCTGACACGGGCGCTCATGGAAGCCGGCACGACGGCGATCGCGTATGAGACAGTGCAGCCCGACGGCGGAGGGCTCCCCCTCCTGGCTCCCATGAGCGAGATCGCCGGCCGACTCTCGACGCAGGTCGGCGCGCACAGCCTGCTCAAGGCCAACGGCGGACGCGGCATCCTGCTCTCCGGCGTGCCCGGGGTGGAGCGGGCCAACGTCGTCGTCATCGGCGCCGGCGTCGCCGGCACGAATGCCGCCCGGATGGCTCTGGGCCTCGGAGCGAACGTCGAGGTCATCGACATCAACATCCCTCGCCTCCGGCAGATCGACGAAACCTTCGCGGGTGCGATCGCGACGAAGGTGTCGAACAAGTACGAGATCACGAAATCCCTGGCCAATGCCGACCTCGTCATCGGTTCCGTGCTCATCCCGGGCAAGAAGGCACCGAAGCTCGTCACCGATGAGATGGTCGCGGGAATGAAGCCGGGCTCGGTCCTCGTCGACATCGCGATCGACCAGGGCGGCTGCTTCGAGAACTCGCACCCGACCACGCACGACGATCCGACCTTCCCCGTCCACAACTCGGTCTACTACTGTGTGGCGAACATGCCCGGCGGCGTGCCGAGCACCGCGACCGCGGCGCTGACGAACGCGACGCTGCCCTTCGCGGTCAAGATCGCCGATCAGGGATGGCACAAGGCCCTGTCGAACGATTCCGCTCTGGCCCGTGGGCTCAACATCCACAACGGCCACGTCACCAACAGCAACGTCGCCGACGCCTTCGGGCTCGAAACGGTGTCCGTCGAGCACGCTCTGGCGAACTGAGCCCACAGCGCTCACCGCCTCTCTCCGCCGTCGGCCGGTGCCCCATCGGGGTGCCGGCCGACGTCATGCGAGTCCTCGGGCTTCACCCCTGGGACACGATGGTGGTGAAGCGGAAGTGCTCTTCACACAGCCGTCCTGCTGTTTCGGCATCCTGTTCGGCGATCGCTTCGACGATCGCGGCATGATCGGCCACGGCATGGTCGAAGAGTTCGGCAGAGAACGGATCGTGCCGGAATCCGGCGTTGATCTTCGTGTCGATGTCGATGGCCATGCGCACGAGCTCGGGGTTGTGGCCGGCCCGGGCGACGGCGAAATGGAACTGCGCGTCCGCTGTCCGAGCCGCCGCCGCCTCGGCGCGTCGGGAATAGTCTGCGGCGAGCTGCCTGAGCTCCGTGAGCTCGTCCTCGGTGCGCCTTCGTGCCGCGGTCGCGGCCAGGCAGTTCTGGAACACGGCACGGGCGTCGAGGAGGTTCCGCCGTTCCGCATGGAATTCCTCGATCCTTCCCGCCATCGGCGCCAACGCCTCCGGGCGGGCGTTCTTCACAAAAGTCCCTCCCCCGCGCCCCCGGCGTCGTTCGACGACTCCGAGACGCTCGAGGCGCAGCAGAGCGGCACGCACGCTCGAACGAGATACCTGCAGATCGGCGGCGAGAGTCCGCTCACCGGGCAGAAGAGTGCCCTCCGGCAGCGCCCCGACCGCGATTCCGGACAGGATGTGGTCCGCAATCTGCTGTGGAGCGCTCGTCAGGCTCACCACATCGCCGAGGCCGGAGAACTCATGACCGGCAGCATCCGTCTCGTCGCTCAACACGCCTCCCGCTGTCCTCATCCGCCTGTCCCGCTCACGGCCCGCATCCGCGACCGATCGGTTCGCCGAGTCGAGCCTCACGCCTGTGCCCGGCTGCTTCGATTCTAGACGCGCCCTGCACCGGACCAGAACATCGACAGGCACCGCCGAAGTGGGCAAAGCCGGGCAACCACCATAGAATCGATTGCATCATGACAGCTCACACCCGCCTGCTCACTCCCGGAACCCTCTCTCCCGAACGCAGAGTGCCGAAGAACATCGCCCGCCCCGAATACGTCGGACGTGCCGACGCCGACGAAGGTCGCGGAAACAACTTCTACTCCGCCGAAGAGATCGAGATCGTCCGGGCCGCAGGACGGATCGCGGCGAATGCGTTGGCCGCAGTCGGCGAGATGATCGTGCCGGGAATCACCACCGATGACATCGACGCCGTCGCCCACGAGTTCATGTGCGACCACGGGGCTTATCCGTCAACCCTGGGCTATCGGGGGTTCCCGAAGTCGGTGTGCACCTCCGTCAACGAGGTCATCTGCCACGGCATCCCCGATTCCACGGTGATCGAGGACGGCGATATCGTCAACGTCGACATCACCGCCTATTTCGAGGGCATGCACGGGGACACGAACTACACGTTCTATGCGGGCGAGGTCGACGAGGCCTCCCGTCTCCTCGTCGAACGCACCTACGAGGCGATGATGCGCGGCATCAAAGCCGTCAGACCCGGCCGCGAGATCAATGTCATCGGCCGCGTCATCGAGAAGTACGCCAAACGCTTCGACTACGGCGTCGTCCGCGACTACAGCGGGCACGGAGTCGGTCGCGAATTCCACTCCGGTCTCATCGTCCCCCACTACGATGCCGCGCCCGCGCACTCCGAGACGATGGAGCCGGGAATGATCTTCACCATCGAACCGATGCTCAATCTGGGCACGATCGAATGGGATGTCTGGGACGATTCCTGGACCGTGGTGACGAAGGACCGGAAGCGCTCGGCGCAGTTCGAGCACACCCTGGTGGTGACCGAGACGGGCGCCGACATCCTCACCCTGGCCGATGCCGACACCGCCATCGCCCACGGACCGCTGAATCACGGGAACTGAGATGGCGGAGGAGACAGTGCACCGATTCGCCATCGGCATCGATATCGGCGGAACCGGCATCAAAGCGGCCCTCGTGGACACGGTCACCGGGCAGTTGGCTTTCAAACGCCTGCGGGTGCTCACGCCGAAACCGAGCACACCGAGCGCTGTGGCCGAGACGATTGCCGAACTGCTCGAAGTCCTCACCGCCCGCGCCCTGGAACTCGAAATCGTCACCGACAGGACCGATCTCGACTCGCTTCCTGTCGGCTGCGGATTTCCCGGCGTCATCCGCGACGGCCTCGTCGAGTTCACGGCCAACCTCGATCAGAGCTGGGTCGGATCCGCGATCGCGGCCGTCATCGGCGACCGCACCGGACGCAGGGTCCACTTCCTCAACGATGCCGATGCTGCGGGACTCGCCGAGATGATCTTCGGAGCCGGGCGCGCCCACCGGAAGAAGACCGTGCTTCTGACGACTCTGGGAACAGGCATCGGCACTGCTCTGTTCACGCAGGCACGGCTCGTGCCGTACACCGAACTCGGGCATATCGAGATGAATGGTGCCGATGCGGAGACGCAGGCGGCCGAATCGGTCAAGGTGCGGTTGGGACTGAGCTATGAGGAATGGGCGAAGCGCCTGCAGCAGTACTTCTCACTCATCGAGCTGCTCGTCGCCCCCGATGTCATCATCGTCGGCGGAGGAGTCTCGAAGTCCCATGCCGAGTTCCTCCCGCTCATCTCGACTCGGGCCAAACTCAAACCCGCCAAGCTCTTCAACAACGCCGGAATCGTGGGAGCTGCGATGGTCGCCGTCAATGACGGCAAAACGAAGGTGAAGAAGAGCGACTCGCATTGATGAGAAGCGTCCGGGGCAGCCGCGGTCGTCGCCGATCATGAGGTCGAGGTGAGGAAGGTCCTTGACTCGACCTCCCGGAAGCATCGCACGGTCGACACGCTCACCTATTCTCTCGACGACACCGACGGCAGGCCCTTGAAGCAGCCGCTGATCTACCGCGGCGAAGACGGTTACGTCCTCGTCGTCGGCGGCGTCGCTGCCATCGGCGCCTTCGGCATCCTCGTACTCGTCGTCGGACTCAACGGTCGGCTCCTGCGCCAGCATGCGCAAGCCGGCCGCCCCTTGTGAGGACGCGGGCGGAGAGAAGAGGACAGGCCACCGATACGCCGGGTTCTGTCGACGAGTCGGTCACCCTTCTCGCCTGACGGTCATCTGTCTGGGACCGATGTTGCCACCGGCCTCGAGCGATCCACCCGACGACTCGGCGAGCAGCCTCGAACGTCGTCTGTCTGATCTTGCTCCGGATGGGGTTTACCCAGCGGCGCCGGTCGCCCGACACCCTGGTGGTCTCTTACACCACCGTTTCACCCTTACCCGACCGAAGCCGGGCGGTCTGCTCTCTGTTGCACTTGCCCGCGGGTTGCCCCGGGTGGGTGTTACCCACCATCCCTGCTCTGTGGAGCCCGGACGTTCCTCAGCCGAAATCGGCCGCGACCGTCTGGTGACCTGTCCTCAAGCAACCCAGTCTACCGCTTCGAATACGTTCCGCTGACCGGAGCCGCGCCCGTTCGTCCGCCAAGTCTGCGAACGTGACGAAGCTCATCCGCAGGCACCGCCGCTCGCCTTCGTCGGTGATCATACGATGGAAGGGTGAAGATCCTGCTGCCGCCCTCCGAGGGCAAGACGCCGGCTCCGACCGGCCCTGTGCTCGACCTGGACAGGCTTTCGTCCCCGGAGCTCACCGCGAAACGCAAGCGGGTCCTCTCCGCGCTGCAGAAGGCCTCGAAGCGCCGCGATGCGCTCGAAGTCCTCGGCGTCGGTGCCTCGCTGGCCGACGACGTCGAACGCAATACCGTCCTCGACGTCATTCCCTGCGCACCGGCCCTCCTCACCTATTCCGGCGTCCTCTACGAGGCCATGGGCGCCTCCGAACTCGTCGCCCGGGCGGCCGAGGACGAGAGCCTGCACGCGCGCCTGCGGCAGGTGCTCGTCTTCTCCGCGCTCTTCGGTCGGGTGAACGGCCTCGACGTCATCCCCGCCTACCGACTGGCGATGAAGACCGAGCTGGGAACCCTGGGCCGCCTCACCTCGTATTGGAAGCCGATCCTTGCGGAATCCTCTCCGCTCGACACCGCCGAGGTGGCCCTCGACTGCCGTTCGAGTGATTACCGATCGGCCTGGCCCGGTCCGAATGACCAGGTCGTCACCATGGGTGCCGTCACCGTCAAGGACGGCAAACGTCGTGTGGTCTCGCACTGGGCGAAGTTCTATCGCGGGGAGTTCGCGGGTCGACTGCTCGCTGACGCGCGTGCGCTGCCGACGACCGTCGATGAGCTGGTGGCAAGGGCCGAAGAGATCTATGAGGTCGAATTCACCCCGTCTGCCCCGAAGAAGCCGGCGGCTCTGACGGTTGTCCTGCGCGGCTGAGTCTCTCGTGTCGCGCAGCTGCGCAGCCTCAGCTGCGCCGCAGCAGCACCGCCTCGCACTCTTCGCATTCGTAGGTTTCGTTCAGATCCCCACCGAGCATCGCCTTCCAGACGGCTGCTCCGATCTCCTGGCCGCACGCCTGACAGTTCGGTCCGGTGAGGAGGGCCGCACCGGGCCCGCCCTGTGCCACATTCGCTTCGAAAGCGCTGACCAGCTGCTGCGGCAGCGACGATTTCGCCCCACCGGCAGAGACTTCGTTCGCGCTGATGAGGTCTCGGAGTTCGGCCTTGCGGTCTTTCACCGCGGTCTGCACCTCTTTGCCGGCAGTCGTCACCTCGGCGATCCTGTCATCGACCCCTGACAGCTCCGCCTCGGCAGTCTCGAGCCTCTCCATCTCCTCGAGCTGGGATTCTTCGAGCTCGGAGACGCGGTCCTCGTGGCCCGCGATCTCGTTCTGCAGGTTCACGAGGTCTCGGCTGGTCAGACCCGTGCCGTCATTGAGTTCGGCGGTCTTCTTCTCGATCTGCGTCCGCTGCGCCTCGATGAGCGCATTCGTCTCCCCGATCGCCGAACGTAGACGGTCAACGCCCTCGGACGCCCGCGTCCTCTCCTCCCCGAGTTCCTTGTGGGTCCGGACGAGGTCCTGCAGTTCGGCTCCGCGCTTCGGGTTGTCGTGTTCGTGTCGCAGGGCGCGGCCATTGGGCGTGAGCTCTATGAGGTTCTGCAGGGCGGTTCGCTGGTCGTCGGTGATGCGCATCGTCGATCTCCTCCTCAGTAGCGTTCGACCCAGGGGTCGGTGTTGACGGCCGAATGCTGCAGGGCGACCGTGAAGCCGCGCTCGCCGAACTCCGCCTCGAGAGCCCGGGCAGCGGATTCCAACCACACCGTCTCCGAGGCCCAATGAGAGACGTCGATGAGCTGGGGGCGCCCGTCACCGCGGTTAGCGGTATCGCGCGCCTCGGTGGCTGGGTGGTGGCGCAGGTCGGCGGTGATGTAGACCTCCGCGCCGCTGGCACGGACCTCGTCGAAGAGCGAGTCACCGGCCCCGCCGCACACCGCGACCCGGGTGACCGTCGCGCCAGGATCACCGGCGATGCGCACTCCCGTCGTCGTCCGGGGCAGCTTCTCGGCCAGCGTGCGAGCGATGTCGCGCACCGGCGTCGGGCGGGCCAGATCACCGACGCGACCGATCCCGGTCGGCAGGGTTTCGGCCCCAGTCCGCGGAGAGGGAGCGTGCGGAGCCAGCGGTACGGCATCCCTGATGTCCAAAAGCGAGATGAGCGCATCGGAGACGCCCTCACGGGCCGAGTCCGCGTTCGTGTGCGCATTGAACAGTGCGATGTCGTTGCTGATCAGCGTGTGCACTGCCCCTCCTTTGAGGGTGGAGGCGCTGACGGTTTTCACGGGCTTGAGTATGAGCGGATGATGGGTGAACACCAGGTCGGCTCCGAGCACCACCGCCTCCGCGATGACCGCGTCCATCGGATCGAGAGCCAGCAGGATCGAGCGGACCTCGGCAGCGGGATCACCGACGGACAGGCCGACCGAGTCCCAGGGCTCGGCCAGGGCCGTCGGCCACAGCGAGTCGAAGACTTCGACGCAGTCACTCACCTTCGGATGCTTCATGGGTCCACACTATTACATCCGGGAAGCCGGGAAATCACTGAGCGCCGCCCCGAAAAATGAGACGCAGTTCACTCCGCTCGCGTTCGCTCATATATTTGGGTCATGTCATTTTCACACACGGACACCGCATCCCCCGCCTTCAGCAACACGTCGACGGTCGCCGATCTCATCCGCCGCAGCGCCGGTCGCTTCTCCACCGACACAGCCATCGAATTCGGAGATCGGACGTGGACCTACGCCGAACTCGACGCGGCCGTCACGGCAGTCGCCCGCGAGCTCCTCCGCCTCGGGGCGGGAAAAGGCGACAGGATCGCCGCCTACGGCAAGAACTCCGACGCCTATGTCCTCCTCTATCTCGGCTGTGCCCGCGCAGGCATGATCCACGTACCGGTGAATTTCCAGCTCAAGCACGACGAGCTCGAGTACATCCTCGACAATGCCGGGGCAGGGATCGTCTTCGCCGATGCCGATCTCGTCGATGCCGTGGCCTCCACGCAGACAGGGGCGGCCACACAGGTCATCGATCTGGCTTCACTGGTGCCCGTCGCCTCGGCGGACACCATCGCTCCCGCCGATGATGCGGAGTTCTCCGTCGTCGACACGGACATCGCTCAGCTCCTCTACACCTCCGGCACCACCTCGGCGCCGAAGGGAGCGGTGATGACCCATCGCGCCCTGGTCCACGAGTACCTGTCCTCGCTGCTCGCCCTCGACTTCGCGACCACCGATCGCGCCGTGCATGCGCTGCCGCTCTATCATTCCGCGCAGATGCATGTCTTCCTCCTCCCGCTGCTGTCGATCGGCGCGCACAACATCATCGTGCCGGCACCGGTGCCCGACCAGCTGCTGGCCCTGTTCGAGGAGCGGGAGATCAATTCGTTCTTCGCCGCTCCCACGGTCTGGGTCGCCTTGGCCAACAGCCCAGAGCTCGAGACTCGGAACCTCGACAGTCTGCGCAAGGCCTACTACGGCGCATCGATCATGCCCGGACCGATCCTCGATCGTCTCCGTGCGCGACTGCCCGAGCTCGGCTTCTTCAACTGCTTCGGGCAGTCCGAGCTCGGCCCGCTGTGCACCGTGCTGCGCCCCGAAGACCACGACTCCCACCCCGGCTCGGCCGGGCGCCCGGTCATGTTCGTCGAGACGCGCGTCGTCGACAGCGCCGGTGAGGATGTCGGTCCCGGCCAGGAGGGAGAGATGCTCTACCGCTCCCCGCAGCTGTGTGAAGGCTACTGGAATCGCCCCGATGCCACGGCCGAGGCTTTCGACGACGGCTGGTTCCATTCCGGTGATCTGGTCAGAGTCGACGTGGACGGCTACGTCGAGGTCGTCGACCGGGTCAAGGACGTCATCAACACCGGCGGTGTCCTGGTGGCCAGCCGGCAGGTCGAAGACGCGATCTTCGAACTGCCCCAGGTCGCCGAGGTGGCCGTCGTCGGTATCGCAGACGAGAAATGGATCGAGGCGGTATCCGCCTTCATCGTCTGCAAACCCGATCAGGGCGAGCTGAGCGGCGAGGAGGTCATCGCGCACGTCAAGACACGCCTGGCAGGTTTCAAAGTGCCCAAACGCGTGGACTTCGTCTCGGAGCTGCCGAAGAACTCAGCCGGGAAGATCCTCAAGCGCAGCCTGCGCGAAAGCTGATCCGCGGGCTGGTCGCCGGGGATCCGCAGGCGTGCTGCTCCGCAACAGCGCTGCGCGCGGCGGTCCGGCGCGTAGTATTCTTCCGACGGATCGGCGCGAGTCCCGATCACCGGCGACGAGCAGTGGGCAAGGAGCACAATGGTGGAATCGAAGCAGACGGACGCACAAGAGCGGCGAGGGCACCGTCGCGGCTGGACGCTGCACGGTGACGGACGGACGATCGCCCCTGGCGAGCGGGTGCTGCCCGAGGAGCGCCTGAGCTGGCCGCGCACCATCAGCGTCGGAGCCCAACATGTCGTGGCGATGTTCGGCGCCACGTTCCTCGTGCCTCTGCTCACCGGTTTCCCGCCCTCGACGACCCTGTTCTTCACAGCGCTCGGCACCTTGCTCTTCCTCGTCATCACCAAGGGCATGATGCCGTCCTACCTCGGCTCGTCCTTCGGGCTGCTGGCCCCGATCGGCGCGGTCACCGGGTTCTCCGCGACCGCGGGCGAGGAACTCGACTCCCATGCCATGGCGTTGGCGCAGGGCGGCATCATCTCGGTCGGCGTCACGCTCGCACTCGTCGGGCTCGTCGTCCATTTCGTCGGTGTGCGCTGGATCGAGGTGACGATGCCGCCTGTCGTCACCGGGGCCATTGTCGCGCTCATCGGCCTCAATCTCGCTCCCGCCGCGTGGGACTGGGTGCAGGCAGCTCCTCTGACGGCCGTGATCACCATCGCCGCCATCTTGCTGACCACGGTCCTGTTCCGTGGCATGCTCGGGCGGCTCTCGATCCTCATCGGCGTGCTCGTCGGCTACGCAGCCGCATGGCTGCAGGGACAGATCGACTTCTCCACCGTCTCCCGAGCCGACTGGGTGGGCCTTCCCGCCTTCCACGCTCCGGCGTTCGACCTCGGCTATCTCGGACTGTTCCTCCCCGTGGTCCTCGTACTCATCGCAGAGAACATCGGCCATGTGAAATCGGTGGCCGCCATGACGGGACGGGATCTGGACTCGCTCGCCGGACGAACCCTCTTCGCTGACGGCTTCTCGACGATGCTCGCCGGCTCGGGCGGCGGTTCGGGGACGACGACCTACGCGGAGAACATCGGAGTCATGGCCGCGACACGGATCTTCTCCACTGCTGCCTATCTGTGCGCAGCCGTCATCGCCTTCCTCCTCAGCCTGCTTCCTAAGTTCGGTGAGATCATCGCCACGATCCCTCCCGGCGTCCTCGGCGGTGCTGCGACCGTGCTCTACGGCATGATCGGCATGCTCGGCGTGCGGATCTGGGTGGAGAACAAGGTGGACTTCTCCAATCCCATCAACCTCAACACCGCCGCGGTTTCGCTCATCGTGGCCATCGCGAACTTCACGTGGACGCCCGGAGGACTGCAGTTCGAGGGGATCGCGCTGGGCACAGCCTCGGCGATCGTCGTCTACCAAGTGATGAAGGCGATCGGTCGGTGGCGCGGCACGGATCCCGACGCTGTGATCGAGAACTTCGCCGAGGCAGCCGATCACCCCGATGCGAACGACCGTCCGCGACACGCAGAGGCCGGCCGGTCGGAAGCCGACGGTGTCGGCGGCACAGATCCCGGACAGGGCGGAGTCGGCTGATCCGCTCCCTCGCCGCGCAACGGCCCGTCCCCGTGGGGAAGAGAGGGACCGAATGACGCCGGAGACCAGAAGTGCCGCAACTCGCCTGAGCGAAGTTGCGGCACATTCCCTTGGTCGGGATAGCGGGATTCGAACCCACGACCTCCTCGTCCCGAACGAGGCGCGCTACCAAGCTGCGCTATATCCCGTGACCAGGAACTACTATAGCGAGGGGAACGCGATCTGAAAAATCGGGACCGGACACGGACGCTGAATGAAAGGAATGTCTCATTGGCACTGACCGTCGAGACCATCACGAACACTGCTTTGGACATCCTTTCGCGATACGGCCTCGGTGACCTCTCGATGCGCCGTCTGGCCCGAGAACTCGGGGTTCAGCCATCTGCTCTCTACTGGCACGTCAAGGACAAGCAGTCCCTCCTCGTCCTCATCTCGAAGAGCCTCAGGGCGGAAGTCGACGCCCGGTGCCCCGCCACCGCCGATCCCCTGGCTGCAGCCATGTCCCTGCGCGAGGTGCTGCTGAAGTACAGGGATGGTGCCGAGATCCTGCTTCTGGGGTATTCGATCGCCCCCGCCGATGTCACACCGCAGGCGCTCGCCGGTCAGCGTCTGGGCGCGGAAGTGGCGCAGGGCATCATGACACTGACCTTGGGAGGCGTCGCTGTGGAGCAGAACCGCCGGCTCTTCGACGTCGATCCCTCGGCAGCCGCAGAGAACTACACTGCCAACGCAGCACAGATGCTCAGCGGCATCCGTTCCTGCCCCTGATCGGCGCACATCCGGATTCGTCGCAGCACCTCGGGTGTGGCATACTGATCAGGCGCTCTCGGACGCTCCGACAGCGCAGTGGGGCCTATAGCTCAGCTGGCTAGAGCATCTCGTTTACACCGAGAGGGTCGGGGGTTCGAGTCCCTCTGGGCCCACAGCAGAAGGCACCCCGTGGAAGCGGGGTGCCTTCGTCATATCTGTGACGCTGGAGTTCTGCCGCCGCGGCAGACGTGGCGCTTGGCGCGCACTAGCCGCCGTGGACTTCCGTGCGGATCGTGAGCAGGAAGGCAGAATCTTCCAGGGCTGTGACCGAGTGCCGTTCGGGTGGGATCGCGATGAAGTCGCCGGTGGACAGCTCCCAGGACGCTTCCGCTGTCGCAAGTCGAACACGCCCTTCGATCACCTGCAGAGACGCCTCGGGCGGAGAATCGTGGTCGGCGAGCTCGGAGTCCTCGGTCAGGGTGAGCATCACTTGCCGGAGATAAGTGCCGGTGAAGACACCGCGTGCCGCACGACCGCTGCGGGATGCATGAGCCTTGTCCAACAGTTCGGCACTGAGCCCGCGCAGGTTCTGCCCGGTCGGTTCATCGGTCATCTGCATTCTCTTTCGTTCGACGATGGTGGTGATGGTTTTCAATTCCCCGCGGCAGGCGCTCGCCGCCGCAGTCGGGCCCGGCAGCTCGATGCGGTGGCGAAGGGCTCGAGCGATTCGACTGCACTGGACGACTCCGCGGCATCGAGATAGCCCGACATCAACCCGCGGTGAATGGAACAGACCAGTCGACCGTGAGTGGCGAGGAATTCCCGGAGCGGACAATTGTGCAACTCGATCATGTCCGCCTCAGAGCACGTGGGGGCGAAGCCTGTTGCCTCGAGTGTGTCGACCAGTCCTTCGACCGCATCGGCCGCTGATGCCCCGGCGGTGGCGGCTGCACCACTTCCCCACTGGCGCCCTGCCGATTCGGCTTCGCGCTCGGAATCAGCCGCTGCGGCGATCCGGTTGAGGAGGATGCGTGCGAGCAGATCCGCCCGCAGCTCTGTGGAGCCATGCGACGGCGAGAGACGGAACCGCAGTTCCGGTCGCCCCGGGGTACGGCTCGGTACCTGTTCGCGGACGACATCACCGCTGCGCTCAAGGATCCGCAGGTGAAAACGGATTGTGTTCGGGTGAACCCCGACAGCATCGGCGAGTTCGGCTGCAGTCGCCGTAGTGCGTTCGCGCAGGACACGCAGGATCTCGGCTCGACGGGTCCTCCCCATTTCGGAGACCCCTCTCGTACGCGACAGACCTGCGCGCGAGCACTCCTGCGGATCCATGGTGATAGTTTATACAAGAATCCATTGGAACAAAGCAGAGGAGCCGCTATGGCAGAAGAAGCCGTCATCGACGTCCGGACCGTTCCGAAGCCCGAGCGCCATCCGCACATCATCAAGGCCTATCAGCAGCTCGAGGTCGGAGCCGGGCTCATCCTCGTCAATGACCATGTGCCCGAAGGACTGCGCGTCGAGATGTTTCGAGAGTTCGCCGATGCGGTGGGCTGGGAGCCGCTTGAGAGCACCGAGGACGAGGTGCGAGTGCGCATCAGCAAGCAGGCGTCGACTTCGGCACCGCGAGTCGTCCTCGATGTCGACGAACTCTCGGCAGAGGCCGAGACCTCCGGTTCCGTGTGGCAGCTGCCGCCCCAGCAGCGTGACCTCGACGCCAATGTCATCGCCCTCACCCCGGGCGGAGAGATCCGAGAGCACACCGGACCCGATCTCGATGTGCTCATCCACGTCCTCGCAGGTGCGGGCACACTGGAGACCGAGACCGGAACGATCGCCCTCTCCCCCGGTCAGATCGTCTGGCTGCCTCGCCGTTCGCGTCGACGGATCGTCGCCGACGCCGAAGCCGGACTGCAGTACTTCTCCGTCCACCAGCGCAAGCAGGGCTTGACGATCACCGCACGGGGCTGAGCCTGTGCTCGGTCACGGAAGATCGCTCCTCGAGCGCTTGGCGCTGGCTCACGGCTCTCCGGGGATCCAGGCCGAACCGTCCTCGACCCGATAGATGAGATTCGTCCGCGTATGGGCCACCGCCGGGTAGCGGGTGAGATAGTCGAGGACGAACGACTGCACCGCCTCGGTGTCGGTGGCCACGATGTGCAGCAGATAGTCGTCGGCACCGGCCATGTGATACATCCTCACCACACCGGGGAAGTTCGGTGCTGCCGCAGTGAACGCGTCGATCTCGGCGCGATCGTGTTTGGCCAATCGGATCGAGACCAGCGCCTGCAGACCGACGCCGAGGGACGCGGGATCGACATCGATGCGGAACCCGCGGATGACACCGAGCGACCTGAGCCGCTTGAGACGCAGAGAGACCGTCGACTCGGAGATCCCGACCGACTCTGCCAATGCTGCTCCCGAGGCACGAGAATCCGCGTTGAGCTCCTGCAGCAGACGGCGATCGGTGGCATCGAGTGAGACATTCTGCGACATGAGTCACAGTCTGGCACACGTCCTCGCAGATCCTCCATTTTCGGCCTGTTTCCTCACAGGTCATTCAATGATGATTGCGTTGTTCGGGAGAAGTGGTTTGAATGCCGCTATGACCTCTATGCATCTCGATACCCAAATGGTCCACGGCGGGATGGACGGCCTCACAGAGTCAGGCGTCCACGTCCCCGCCATCGATCTGTCCACCACCAACCCGGTCAACGACGTCCGCACCGGCGGGGACTCCTACGAACGGCTTGCCACCGGACAGACGCTCAAGGAGGGCGATTCGGCCGTCTACCAGCGTCTCTGGCAGCCCGGCGTGGCGCGATTCGAGTCGGCCTTGGCCGAACTCGAGGGCGCGGAGTCAGCAGTGGCCTTCGCCACCGGCATGGCCGCGCTGACTGCCGCGCTCCTCGCCGCTGTCGAGGCCGGCACTCCGCACATCGTGGCGGTCCGTCCTCTCTACGGCGGCAGCGACCACCTGCTCGAATCGGGTCTGCTCGGAACCTCTGTGTCCTGGGCTGAGGAGAGTGAGATCACCGCGGCCATCCGTGAGGACACCGGACTCGTCATCGTCGAGACGCCTGCCAATCCGAGCCTCGACCTCGTCGACCTCGAGGCGGTCGTCGCCGCGGCCGGTGACATCCCGGTCCTCGTCGACAACACCTTCTGCACTCCGGTCCTGCAGCGTCCCATCGAGCATGGGGCCGCCCTCGTCCTCCACAGTGCGACGAAGTACCTCGGCGGTCATGGCGACGCTATGGGCGGAATCATCGCAACGAATGACGAGTGGGCCACCCGGCTGCGTCGAGTGCGTGCGATCACTGGCGCACTGCTGCATCCGATGGGTGCCTACATGCTCCATCGCGGCCTGCGCACCTTGGCCGTGCGGATGCGCGCGGCACAGGATACGGCGGCTGAACTCGCGCGCCGGCTGAGTTCGCGCCCGGAGGTCACGCGAGTGCACTATCCCGGCCTGGCCGGAGGGGACCCCCGGGGTCTCATCGGCCGGCAGATGTCCGGAGGCGGCGCGATGATCGCGATCGAGCTCACCGGCGGCTTCGAAGCCGCTCGGACCTTTGTCGAACACTGTGACCTCATCGTCCACGCGGTGTCGCTCGGAGGAGCCGACACCCTGATCCAGCATCCGGCTTCGCTGACCCACCGGCCCGTCGCCGCCACGGCGAAGCCGGGAGATGGCCTGGTCCGGCTCTCGGTCGGTCTCGAACACGTCGACGACCTCGCTCGGGACCTCTTCTCAGCCCTCGACTCCCTCAGATCCGCGGCCTGAGGGAATTCCGCGGTCGGGCAGGAGCCCCAGTCGGGACGGAACCGACCGCTGCACTTGACCTTGACGTTGCGTCAACTTCTAGGCTGTCGATCATGGATTGGTCCATTCAGGAAACAGCACAGTTGACGGGAACGACGAGCCGCACCCTGCGTCACTACGACGCGATCGGACTGCTGCCGCCGACGTACATCGCCGCAAACGGCTACCGCTGCTACGACGAAGCGGCATTGGTGCGCCTGCAGCGCATCTTGCTGCTCAGGGAGCTGGGGCTGCCTTTGACCAGGATCGCCGAGGTGCTCGACCGCACCGAGGATCCGGTCAAGGCTCTGTCCGAACACGTGCTCTCACTCGGACACGAGCAGGAGCGCCTCGGTCGGCAGATCGCTGCCGTCACTGCGACCATCACACGATTGAAAGCAGGTGAGCCGCTCATGGCTGAGGAGATGTTCGACGGTTTCGACCACCGCGACCACGAAGAGGAAGTGACCGCCCGCTGGGGCGGTGAAGCTTATCGGCGCTCCGCGGAGTGGTGGACGGGTCTGTCAGCTCAGGAGCGCTGCGACTTCAAGTCCCAGGTCGATGAACTCCGTCGAGACTGGATCGCCGCCTCCGATGACGGTGAGGATCCCGAATCGCCGAGGTGCCAGGAACTGGCCAGGAGACACATCGCCTGGCTGTCCGAGACGCCGGGGACTCCCGCCGCCGATCCTGACGGAGATCTGTGCGGATACGTGACCGGACTGGCTGAGATGTACGTTGCGGATGAGCGCTTCGCCGCGAACTACGGCGGGGTCCGCGGTGCGAGCTTGGTGCGGGATTCGCTCCTGGCCCGCCTTGCCACGGCAGGTCAGGACAGCTGAGAGAGAGCCTGACGGATCTTCTCCGCCGGCCCTTCCAACTGTTCCGGAGTCTGCATCGGTGCCCGATCACTGATGTCGAAATCATCCATCGAGTTCGTCGGCAGCACGTGGATGTGGAGGTGGGGGACCTCGTAACCGACGACGAGCAGGCCGATGCGCTCACAGTCGAACGCCTGCTTCTGGGCCTCCCCGACCTTCTTCGCCACCGCCATGAGGTGATCAAGCAGCTCCTGGTCCGCATCGATCCAGTGCGAGATCTCTTCCCGCGGCACAACCATGACGTGTCCCTCCGTCATTGGCGCCACGTCGAGGAACACGACGCACTTGTCGTCGGTGTGGACGAAGGTGCCGGGAATCTCACCGTTGATGATCTTGGTGAACAGCGTGGCCATGATGGAGTCCTCCTTGCAGTGTCCGACGGGCCGTGGTTCGGCGCGCAGAATATGGCTTGAGTGTCAGAGGCTGGAGAGCGCCGCGTCGAAATCGCCGGAGAAATCCCGCATCACCCCGCGGGCGACCTGCCTGCCTCTCACGATCGTACCCGCCGAGATGACGAAGACTCCTCGTTCGGCCACCCCGTGGACCGGATCGAAGACACCGAAGGCACGAGCGGCCTGCCCATGGGGCCAGAAGTCCGAGCCCAGCAGCAGACCGGTGCCCGTCTGCTGCGACCACGCGGCCAAGGTGTACTTCGAGTCGACCGACACCACGAGGACGTCGACCCGCTTCGCGTCCTCGCGCATCGACGCCTGCCAGCGATCGAGAGCTGCCAGCTCGTCCCCGCAGATCGGAGAGAACGCGAAGGGCACGAAAGCGAGCACGAGTACGGAGGAGGTGGCCGCCTCGGCGAGGGTGATGACCGATCCATGCTGATCGGGAAGCGTGAGATCCGGGGCCCTGTCACCGGGCCGCAGGATCATGAATAGTTCTTCTTGCCCACGAGCCGGAAGCCGGCCCAGTCGTCGGCGGCGCTGACAGTCGAGGTCACGTGCATGCCGGCTGTCGGAGCCGCTTCGGAGATCTCGGCCGGGCTGATGTGTCCGGGACGATTGGCCTTCGGGCTGAGCAGCCACACGACTCCGCCCTCCTTCAACGTGGCCTGCGCGTCGACGAGACCGTCGATGAGATCATCGTCGTCCGACCGCCACCACATGAGGATCACGTCGTAGACATCGTCCTCTTCGCCGTCAGCGATCTTGTCACCGATGATGTTCTCGATCGCCTCGCAGAGTGCCTGGTCGACGTCGTCGTCATAGCCGATCTCTTGCACATAGTCCCCCTTGCTGAAGCCGAGATTGTGGCCCAGCTCGTTTGCGAGGGTCGACGTGGAGGATGTCCTTTCAGAAGCGGAGTTGCTCATGCCTGTATTGTTCCGTCAACTGTGGTCAAGGTGCAAATGTCCGGCGCGTCTGCGCACCGCAAGCGAAGCCAAAACGCATCCAAGGGCATGAATGCGTCAGAGAGATCACAAGAACTCGGGACAGCGAAGTTTGCCTGCGCGTACTAGGCTGATGAATGTATCGGATGGACCCTGGGCACAGACATCCTGCGGACCGCACTCCATCTGATCGACATGATCTCTACACCAACGAAGATCGTGGAGCTGAAGAGAGGACCACATCGTGGACAATCGGAATCAAGGCGGGCCCATCCTCAACGGGCTTCCCAGCCAGGTGCCCGACATCGACCCGGAGGAGACCGAGGAATGGCTGGCCTCCCTCGACGGCCTCATCGATGAGAGCGGTCGGTCACGCGCACGCTACGTGATGCTGCGTATGCTCGAGCGCTCACGTCAGAAGCAGATCGGCGTACCGAGCCTCACCGCCACCGACTACGTCAACACCATCGGACCCGAGAACGAGCCATGGTTCCCCGGTGATGAAGAGGTCGAGCGTCGCTATCGTCGGTGGAACCGCTGGAACGCAGCCATGCTGGTCCACCGCGCCCAGCGTCCCGGCGTCGAGGTCGGCGGCCACATCTCCACCTATGCCTCCTCGGCTACTCTCTACGAGGTCGGGCTCAACCACTTCTTCCGCGGCAAGGACCATCCCGGCGGCGGCGATCACATCTTCTATCAGGGGCATGCCTCCCCCGGCATGTATGCCCGGGCCTACCTCGAGGGCCGCATGAGCGCTGACCAGCTCGACGGCTTCCGTCAGCAGCAGTCGCACTTCATCGACGGCAAGCCGCAGGGACTGCCGTCCTATCCGCACCCGCATCAGCTGCCGGACTTCTGGGAGCACCCGACGGTGTCCATGGGGCTGGGACCGATGAACGCGATCGCGCAGGCGCAGTTCGACAAGTACCTGCACAACCGCGGCATCAAAGACACCTCCGACCAGCAGACCTGGGCGTTCCTCGGCGACGGTGAGCTGGACGAGCCAGAGAGTCGCGGCATGCTGCATGTCGCAGCATTCGAAGAGCTCGACAACCTCAACTTCGTCATCAACTGCAACCTCCAGCGCCTCGACGGACCGGTCCGCGGCAACGGCAAGATCATGCAGGAACTCGAATCGTACTTCCGCGGCGCCGGTTGGAACGTCATCAAGGTCGTCTGGGGCCGAGAGTGGGATGCCCTGCTGGGCAAGGACCGCGACGGCGCGCTGGTCAACCTCATGAACGCCACCCCCGACGGTGACTACCAGACCTACAAGGGAGAGTCCGGCGGATTCGTTCGCGACAACTTCTTCGGCCGTGATCCGCGCACCAAGGCGATGGTCGAGGACTACAGCGACGAGCAGATCTGGAACCTCAAGCGCGGTGGACACGACTACCGCAAGGTCTATGCCGCCTACAAGGCCGCCGTGGAGCACACCGGTCAGCCGACCGCGATCCTCGTCAAGACCGTCAAGGGCTACTCGCTCGGGCCGCATTTCGAGGCCCGCAATGCCACGCACCAGATGAAGAAGATGACGGTCGACGACCTCAAGCTCGCCCGCGACCACTTCCAGATCCCGATCTCCGACAAGGAGCTCGAGGACAACCCGCAGCTCCCGCCGTACTACCACCCGGGGGTCGATGCCCCCGAGATCAAATACATGCAGGAGCGCCGTGCCGCGCTCGGAGGCTACTCCCCCGAGCGCCGCAGCACCCACATCGATCTCAAGATGCCCTCCGACAAGGCCTTCGAAGCCGGACGCCGCGGTTCGGGCAAGCAGTCGATCGCTACCACGATGGGCTTCGTGCGCGTGCTCAAGGACCTCATGCGCGAGAAGGAGTTCGGTCACCGGATCGTGCCGATCATCCCGGACGAGGCTCGCACCTTCGGCATGGACTCGTTCTTCCCGACGGCGAAGATCTACAACCCGCACGGCCAGAACTATGTTTCCGTCGACCGTGATCTGTTCCTCGCCTACAAGGAGGCCACGGACGGGCAGCTCATGCACGTGGGCATCAACGAGGCCGGAGCGACTGCCGCCCTGACCGCGGCAGGAACCTCGTACGCCACCCACGGTGAGCCGATGATCCCGTTCTATATCTTCTACTCGATGTTCGGGTTCCAGCGCACCGGCGACTTCTTCTGGGCCGCCGGCGATCAGATGACCCGCGGCTTCGTCCTCGGCGCCACCGCCGGGCGCACGACGCTTGTGGCCGAGGGCCTCCAGCACGGTGACGGACACTCGCACCTGCTCGCCTCGACGTATCCGTCGGTCATCTCCTACGACCCGGCCTACAGCTACGAGATCGCCCACATCGTCAAGGACGGCATCCATCGGATGTACGATCCGGCCGATGAACGCGACCCTGACGTGCTCTACTACATCACCATGTACAACGAGCCGATGGTCCAACCCGCCGAGCCGGAGGGACTCGACGTCGAAGGCGTGCTCAAGGGCCTCTACCTGCTCAAGAAGGGCCCCGACAACGGCGGCCCGAAGGTGCAGCTGATGGCCTCGGGCGTCGGGGTGCCGTGGGTCCTCGAAGCGCAGGAGCTGCTGGATGAGGACTGGGGCGTCTCGGCCGATGTGTGGTCCGTGACCTCGTGGACGGAGCTGCGCCGTGACGGGCTGGACGCCGAGAACGACCGACTGAGGAATCCCGAGGCGGAAGCCCGCGTGCCCTATGTGACCGAGAAGATGGCCGAGGCCGAGGGGCCGGTCATCGCGACCTCGGACTACATGCGCGCGGTCCCCGATCAGATCCGCCAGTACGTGCCCAGTCACTTCACCTCGCTCGGCACCGACGGCTATGCGATCTCGGACACCCGTCCGGCGGCCCGTCGCTACTACCTCGTCGACGGACCGTCCGTGGTCACCCAGGCGCTCATCTCGCTCGCCGACACCGGCCAGGTGCCGCCTGAGAAGGCGGCAGAGGCCGCGAAGAAGTACCAGCTCGACGACGTGCGTGCAGGCAGCACGGGGTCGACGGAGGGGGCGGGAGCCTGATCACTGCCCACAGATATGGCCGGAGTCTCCAAGACTCCGGCCATTTCTTCTGCCGCTTCCGACTTTTTGTATGTCGCTGACAACAAACTTGTCACCAGTCGTCTAAAGTCGTGTCCATGATGTCCGATGCCGAGACTCTGCGCCGTCGCGCCGAGACCGCCCGGCGACTGCGCGCCGGGGTGGGAGTGCTGTCCTCCGTGACTCTCCAGCGCCTCGAGGCCCAACTGCCCTGGTACCGCTCGATGTCCTCCTCCGACCGGTCCTGGGTGGGACTGCTCGCCCAGTCGGGCATCTCGTCTTTCGTCGATTGGTACCGCAAACCCGATACGAACCTGCGCGTGGTCTCCGACCTGTTCAAGACTGCCCCGCGTGACCTGATCCGCGCGATCAGCCTGCAGCAGACCCTGCAGCTGCTCAAGATCGTCGTCGAGGTCGTCGAGGAGAGGGTTCCCGACATCGCTCGCCCGGCCGAGCAGCCGGCCCTGCGCGAGGCAGTGCTCGTGTATTCGCGCGAGATAGCCTTCGCCGCCGCCGATGTCTACGCCCGCGCGGCCGAGGCGCGGGGCAGTTGGGACGCCAGGCTCGAAGCCATGGTCATCGACGCGCTCGTGCGCGGGGACTCCGTCGACGAACTCGCCAGTCGCACCGCGGCGTTCGGGTGGCAGTCCGAAGGGCCGGTCTGCGTCATCGTCGGCCGGGCACCGCAGCGCGCGGCGAAGAAGGGGCTCGACGGCATCCGGCGCAAAGCCCGCCGCTGGGCCGACGACGCCCTGCTGGGAATCCACGACAGTCGGCTGCTCATCGTCCTGGGCGGGGTCTCCGACCTCGACGATGCCGTCGAGGACCTCTCCGAATGCTTCGGCCCCTCGGAGGTGATCGTCGGCCCCACGGTGCCGGCTCTGGCCGAAGCGGCCACCTCGGCGAAGGCGGCGATCCGGGCTCTCAAGGCGGCCACCGCCCGGCCGGATTCCCCGCGACCCGTCAAGGCCGACGACCTGCTGCCCGAACGTGCCCTGTCCGGTGATCAGATGGCCTTGAACGAACTCATCGAGCGCTATTACGAACCGCTCACCGCGGGCACGGGCCAGCTGCTCAAAACCGTCAGCGCCTATGTCGAGTTCGGCTCGTCCCTCGAGGCCACTGCGAAGGCGCTGTCCGTCCACCCGAACACCGTGCGCTACCGTCTGCGGAAGATCACCGACGCCATCGGACTCGATCCGACGACCTCGCGTGATGCGTTCGTCATCCATATCGCTTTGGTGTACGGGCGACTGTCAGAGGACGGGGTATTGTCGAACAGCGACAAATCTCATTGATTCGGACACAGAATCCATTAGATTGAGCAACGCAACCCAACGAAAAGAGAACTGAGTGCTAGCAATCACCTGCCCGGGCCAGGGAGCCCAGAAGTCCGGATTCCTGAGCTCCTTCCTCGAACTCGCGACCTTCTCCGCGCAGATCGACGAACTCTCCGCCGCCTCGGGGATCGACCTGCGTCTGCACGGAACCGAATCCGATGACGAGACCATCAAGGACACCGCGCTGGCTCAGCCTCTACTCGTGGCCTCGGCCATCGCCTGCGCCGCAGAGCTCGGTGTGAGCCCCGGGGTCGTGGCCGGACATTCGGTGGGCGAGATCGCGGCCGCACAGATCGCCGGCATCTTCTCAGCCGTCGGCGCAATGGGCTTCGTATCCGTCCGCGGGCAGGGCATGGCCTCGGCCACAGCCTCCACCCCGACAGGGATGTCGGCTGTCGTCGGCGGCGAGCCGGAGGACGTTCTCGCCGCCATCGCGGCCGCGGGCCTCAGCCCCGCCAATGTCAACGGCGGAGGGCAGACTGTGGCTGCCGGTTCGCTCGAGGCACTGTCCGCGCTGTCCGAGAACCCGCCGGAGCGCGCCCGTGTCATCCCGCTTCCGGTCGCCGGTGCGTTCCACACAGAGTACATGGCGCCGGCCACCGAGAAGCTTGCCGCGACCGCCGCAGATCTGGAGATCTCGGACCCGGTCGTGAGCATCCTCAGCAACTCCGACGGCGCAGCGGTGACAGAGGGCCGCGAATACGTCGATCGTCTGGTCAGGCAGGTCACGAACCCGGTGCGCTGGGACCTGTGCCAGGAGACGCTGCTGGCTTCCGGAGTCACCGGAATGATCGAACTCGTCCCCGGTGGCACGCTCACCGGCATCGCTCGACGCGCCATGAAGGGCGTGGAGACATTCGCCATCAAAACAGCCGCCGATCTCGACGGCGCGCGTGAGTTCGCGGCAGCCCACGCCTGAGAACCGAAGGAAGAGACATGCCAACACTGAAGACAGCCGAGCTCGGCACCTTCTCCCGCATCGCGGGAATCGGCGCCTACCGGGCGGAGAACCTCGTCACGAACGACGACATCGCCGGTCCCATCAACTCTTCGGACGAATGGATCCGTCAGCGCACCGGCATCGTGACCCGCCGGAGGGCGAGCAAGGACGTCGGCGTCCTCGACATGTGCGAAGAGGCGGCACTCGAGGCCATCGCTTCCTCCGGGCTCAAGCCGGAGGACATCGGCGGAATCATCATCTCCACAGTCACGTTCCCGTATTTCACCCCTTCGGCCGCTGCAGCGCTGACCGACCGGCTGGGCACCGGCCCGATTCCCGCCTGGGACATCAGCGCCGCCTGTGCGGGCTACTGCTACGGCATCTCGCAGGCCGATGCCCTGGTGCGTGCAGGGACGATGGACAACGTTCTGGTCATCGGCGCCGAGAAGCTCTCGGACATCATCGATCCCGAGGACCGTTCGATCTCCTTCATCCTCGGTGACGGGGCCGGAGCCGTCGTCGTCAGCTCCTCCGACGAGCCGGGCATCTCGAAGACCGTGTGGGGCTCGAAGGGCGAGAGCTGGTCGACCATTCGCATGACCGATTCCCTCCTCGACATCCGCGACAACCGTGAGCTTCCGTTCCCGACCCTGCGTCAGGACGGTCCCAACGTCTTCCGCTGGGCAGTCTGGGACGGCGCCGAGGTGGCCAAGGAGGCCCTGACGGCTGCGGGCATCGAGGCCGGTGACCTTGCCGCGTTCGTCCCGCACCAGGCGAATATGCGCATCATCGACGAATTGGCCAAACAGCTGAAGCTGCCGGAGTCCGTCGTCATCGCCCGGGACATCGCCGACAACGGCAACACCTCGGCGGCGTCGATTCCTCTCGCCACGGAGCGCCTCCTGCGCGAACAGCCTGAGCTCAGCGGCGGCCTCGCGCTGCAGATCGGCTTCGGCGCAGGGCTCGTCTTCGGTGCGCAGGTCGTGCGCCTGCCCTGAGACACACCATTCACGGAAAACTCTCCGTGAATGTCCTAAGATATTCGGCGGGACACTCGTCGAAACGTTCCTCACACGGTCGAAGACCCTCGGCCGAAATCAGAAAGTAGGAAAGAAATGGCATTCACCGAAGCTGAAGTCCTCGCAGGGCTGGCAGAGATCGTCAACGAAGAGACCGGCCTGGCTGTCGAAGCAGTCGAGGCCAACAAGTCGTTCACCGACGACCTCGACATCGACTCCATCTCCATGATGACCATCGTCGTCAACGCTGAGAAGAAGTTCGGAGTCAAGATCCCCGATGACGACGTCAAGGACCTCGTCACCGTTCAGGACGCTGTCGACTACATCAACAAGGCTCAGGAAGCCTGAACCAGAGCAGCCGAACACGGCCCGTCCACCGGCGGGCCGTGTCCACACTATCGACGAGGTTTGTACCATGACAGCTAAAGTTGTCGTCACCGGCATCGGTGCGGTAACCCCCCTGGGCGCAGATGCCGATGCCACGTGGCAAGCCATTCTGGCCGGCACCTCAGGCGTCCACACAATGGACAATGATTGGTCTGAGAAGTACGGCCTCGCCGTGGACTTCGCCGCACAGGTCGACCCACAGGTCGTCCCCGACAATCTCAAACGAGTCCAAGCCAAGCGCCTCGATCCCTCGAGCCAGTTCGCGCTCATCTCCGCTCGTGAAGCGATGGCGGACGCTGGTCTCGAAGAGACCGATCCCGAACGCACCGCCGTCTCCTGGGCAACAGGCATCGGCGGCGTCTGGACCCTGCTCGACGCTTGGGACACCCTGCAGGAAGAGGGCCCTCGGCGGGTCATGCCCCTGACCGTTCCCATGCTCATGCCCAATGGCCCCGCAGCAGCCATCGGAATGGAGTTCAAGGCTCGCGCCGGTGTGCAGACGCTCGTCTCTGCCTGCGCCTCGTCCACAGAGAGCCTCGGACATGCCTACGACGTACTCGCCTCGGGCAAGGCCGATGTCATCATCGCCGGCGGCTCCGAAGCCGCGATCCATCCGATCACCCTCGCCGCGTTCAATTCCATGCAGGCTCTTTCGCGCCGCACCGACTCGCCCGAGACGGCATCGCGCCCCTATGACACCGACCGCGATGGCTTCGTCATGGGCGAGGGATCGGGTGCTCTCATCCTCGAGACCGAAGAGCACGCGAAGGCCCGTGGAGCGAAGATCTACGCCGAGGTGGCCGGATGGGGCATCTCCAACGATGCATATCACATCACCGGCGGCGAGCCCGAGGGCAAGCACGCCCTGAAAGCCATGCAGCAGGCTCTCGAAGCCGGCGGACTGGGCGCGGCCGATATCAAGCACGTCAATGCCCATGCGACCTCGACCCCGGTCGGAGACATTCCGGAATCGTTGGCGATCAGCGAGCTGTTGGGAGACAACGTCGGCGATACCCTCGTCTCGGCCACGAAGTCGATGACCGGCCACCTCCTCGGTGGCACGGGCGCCGTCGAAGCGATACTCACGGTCAAGGCGCTGCAGGATCGCACCGCTCCCCCGACCATCAACATCGATGAGGTCGATCCGAAGGTCGTCGGGATCAACATCGTCCGCGACACGCCTGCAGATCTGCCTGCTGGTGATATTGCGGCGATCACGAACTCGTTCGGCTTCGGCGGCCATAACGCCGTCGTCGCGTTCCGCTCCGTCTGAGTCGGCACCTGGAACGTTCGGCCGGTATCCGCGCGTCATCAACGGCACCGGAGATCGGCCCAGAACGCACCGGGTTGCGATAAGGCCCATTTGAGGACGGTCAGCCCAGTTTCGGGCTTGAGCTGACCACCCTCAAGTGGGCCGTTTTCATGTGTGACGCCGGCAGAGCTTCCGGGTGCTCCGCGAACACGCAAGAAGGGCACACCTGAGGTAGGAAGGTGTGCCCTTGAGCATAAGAAGTTCGATTGTCGCGACGGACGAGACTGGTCAGCCGACCTTGGTCAGCCAGCGAACAGGAGCGCCTTCGCCAGCATGGCGGAAAGCATCGAGCTCCTCGTCCCAGGCCTCACCGAGCGCGTTGGCCATTTCAGCGGAGAACTGTGCGGGATCACCAGCGGCACGTTCCATCACGGAGCGGATGCGGTCTTCCGGGACCAGGATGTTGCCCGCCGAATCGGTCACGGCATGGTAGATGCCCAGGTCGGGAGTGTGGCTCCACCGTCCGCCGTCGACACCGGACGACGGTTCCTCTGTGACTTCGTAGCGGAGCGAATCCCAGCCACGCAGAGCCGATGCGATACGAGCGCCGGAGCCTGCGGGCGCGCGCCAGCAGACTTCTGCGCGCACGAGGCCTGGCGCTGCCGGCTGGGGTGTCCAGTCGAAGCGTGCCTGTGCGCCGATGGCCCCGCCCGCTGCCCATTCGATGTGCGGGCAGAGCGCGCGAGGTGCTGAGTGGACGAAGAGTACGCCCTGTGTCATATCCATTTGTGCCTCCTACCTCGGATACGTCTTCCCCTACGATCCGAAAGGAGGTGCTGACCACATGATAGTCGATGTTTCATTCGTAGCCAAGCATCAAAGATGCTGGTGGTGTCGGGTGTCTGTCCTCGAGGGTCGGCAGCGCTATGCTGTGGGCATGCCTGGTGAGATCACAGACGAGGACGCACGGCACGAGACCATCCGCATGTTCCCCGACTACGCGGATACGGTGCTGTGGTTCGGTGATGGGCCGGTCGAGTACTCCGACACAGGTCTGACAGCCGCGCTCATCGATGACCTGCAGCGTTGGGAGCAGACTTTCTACGAATCCCGCAACGGTGATCTCGAGTTCGTGTCGCGGGCAGCGGAAGCCGCACACGCTGAGGAAGGAGTCCAGCTCGCAGAGCGTGTATCCGCCGAGGTGGGGCCGCGTTTCGCGATCGCGTGCGATTCGGTCGAGGACCCGACTGAGACGGTCCTGCTGAGAGCCGAACGCCCCGCCGAGAACCCGGCCGCCGAGGCCGCGTTCGCGTGCCTGCGCGAAGAGCTCATTGCCGAAGAGAAGAGGACAGCCGAGATCTTCGCCGAGTCAGGCGGGGTGTGGACGGCGTATGCACCGTTGACGGGAGAGACCTTCACACCGAATCTGGGCTCAGGGCACTCGCAGGACCAAGGCTGACGACAGGTCGATCAGTCGTGGTCGCATCACGAGGTGCCCCCGGTCGGACTTGAACCGACGACCAAGGAATTATGAGTTCCCTGCTCTGACCAGCTGAGCTACGGGGGCCGACCGAGTCAAGATTAGCACCATCGGTGCAGGCGGTCCCATTCGAAGCACATATGTCTCGTGCTCTGTTCTTCGACGGGTCGCAGTGAAGTCAGAGCCCGCCGGTCGCAGTGGGGTGAGAGCCCGCCGGTCGCAGCGAGGCTCAAGCCCGCTGGGTCGCGGCGGCAGCGGTCAACGGAGACACGCGGGTGAGCACACTGCGTGCGGCATCGACACAGGTGTACCGATCAGTGGTGATGTAGACGTCGAAGACAGTCTGTCCGTCGCTGCCCGGATCATTGCGCTTCGACGCGGCGACCATACCGGACCAGTCGGGACCGACCACGACGACGCCGTGTTCGTTGCGCATGGGATCCGAGGCGTCGACCAGACCGCTCCTCACGCCAGGGATGGGCGGCCCGTCGAATCCGCCCGAGAACATCGCGGTCAGTCCCACGGTGTCGCGGATCTTCTCATAGCGCAGGCGAGTCGCCTCGGAAAACGTCTCATCGTCGCCGAAAACACCGAGGGTGATCGTGGCCGTGCCCGATGCCAGCGCACGCTCCTCCAAAGCAGCGATCTGGGCGATGAGAAGCTCGCGATTCATCACCAGCGGCTCACGACGGAGCCCTTGCGAGATCGAGTACGGCGTGCCCAATGCGGGCAGGTTGCGGGAATAGTGGGAAACGAGTGCGTCCTCACTCGGTTCGGAGAACGGCTGAGGCTGCTTCGTCGCCATTCCGAAGTACGGACCGGACATGTATCGGGCGCCCAGGGCCCGTACGCGATCGAGATCATCCTCGGTCTCCACTCCGTCGACCAGGATGACCGCCCCCGTGCGCTCGAGGTGCGCATGGAGCAGCCGGTTGAGCTCGGCCAGGTGCGAATCGCAGTCGATATGCAGAACGTCCCGGTGGAGGCCGACCACCGAAGGATTGACCAGAGGGACGAAGGAGGCGCTGCGCAGATCGGCACCGACTGCGGACATGCCCACTCCCCAGCCGAGGGACCGTGCCGACCGCACCGAGCGGAGCACCGAAGCAGGCGAGGAAGCGACACGGTTGGCGTCGAGCTGGAGAATGACCGAACGGTCAGGCTCGCCTGTGCGGTCTTCGAGTGTGGCGAAGGATTCCGCCTCGGCGTGGAGGAACAGACGGTTCGACTTCGGAAGACCGGCACTCTCGGCAGTCCGCAGGGCCGTATCCCGCAGCGATGAGTCGATGTCTCCGATCGTCGACGAGGCACGCATCGTTCGTCGCAGATGCTCGGATTCCGCACGACCGAGAGCCGGATCGCCGCTCGGGGCCTGCAGGATCTGATGACCGACCCGCTGGAAGGTGAGAGCGTCGACGACCGGCGCGAAGTACGTTTCGATTCCGCCGGAACGAACGAGTTCCTCGAGCGCCAGGTCGTCTTCGGGTACAGCCTCGACCACTGTGCATCCTTCCGTGGGCTGGTGTGCGTTCACAGTCTTCCACATTCGAGCACGGCCGATTGTCTAAAATCTGTAACATTATTGTGCTGACAGCTGAGGTCTTCCCCGGTGCGCCCCACAGGCGGGACTGCGCTCAGCGCTGCCGACGCTTGCCCCGACGCACTTCGGCAAGGCCGACGATCCCAGCCAGAACGACGACGACGGCGATCGCGCTGAAAGCGCTCACCATGCCCATGTGCCAGTTGCTCACGGCAGTGACGGCGAAGGCCAGCGCGGTCATGATCGCCAGCCCCATCGAGGTGCCGATGCGCTGACCGGTCTGCAGCACTCCGCCGGAGGAACCGGCATATTTCAGGGGGACCTCCTGCAGCGTCAGTGTCTGATTCGGACTGATGACCATCCCCTGGGCCGTTCCGATGAACGACAACGTCAGGAGCATCCACCATTCGCTGCCGATGCCCTGCGAGAGCAGCATGATCACCACGGCCGTCGACGCCAGGCCGACAAGGCACATGAGGACGCCCCAGACGACGAGCCGGCGCCCGATCTGGAAGACGAAGCGACCGGACACATCGGCCGAGATCGCCGACAGCAGAGCCGCGGGCAGCCCGATCATGCCTGCGGCCAGGGCCGAATGGCCGAGCCCCTGCTGCATGTACATCGCAACGAGGACCCACACGCTGGTCACGCCGAGGAAGTAGAGGGTGATGATGATGGAGCCGTTGCTGAAGCTCCGGATCCGGAACAGGTCCAGGTCGACCATCGGAGGCCGACCGCGAGCCGCATACCGTCGTTCCCACTTCGTCCAGACCCAGACGGCCACGAGACCCACGGGCAGCGCCGACCAGATGAACCAGCCGACTGACGATTCCACGAAGGGCAGCAGAACGAGCAGCACACCGATTCCGAGGAGGACCACACCGATGGGGTCGAGATCCCGCCGATGTTCGTCATCGTCGGAGGCGATGCCCCGCCACGCGCCTGTCGGGAACCAGGCCTTCGCAAGAATGAGGGATGCGATCGCGAAGGGGACGTTGACCAGGAATGTGGCGCGCCATCCGACGTCCTCTCCGAGGAGGGCGATGAGGGCACCGCCGAGAACCGGACCGATCGCCACGGACAGTCCGACCGTGGTTCCCATCAGTCCGAAGGCACGACCGCGAGGAGGACCTTGGAAGTACTGCTGAATGAGGCCGACCACCTGCGGGTTGAGCAGTCCGGATCCCAAGCCCATGAACACGCGGGCGATATTGAGGGTCAGTGGATCGGGAGCGATGCCCGAAACCAGCGACGACAGCCCGAACAGGGCGACCCCGATCATGAAGAGCTGACTGCGGCCGAACACGTCTCCCGCCCGGCCGGCAGCCACCAGCACCACTCCGAAGGACAGGGCATAACCGGTGAGCACCCATTGCAGGGCCGAGGTCGAAGCGCCGATATCGGTGGCGATGGCCGGGAGGACGACGTTGATGCTCGAGACCGAGAGCAGTGACATGAACAAGGGGACGAGCCCGATGACGAGAATACGCTTCTGCGTCTGAGTCATTGCCTTGTCGTCGTCCACACCATCTCCTTCTATGAGCCCTCGGCAAGTGCGCGGCTCATCAGCCATTCTTCAAGTCAATCTGTCTCATCATACGTCTGTCGGCCTCGTTCTCGGCCGGCGGAACAGCCGGCTCCCCGTCAGGCCTCAAGCCAGGTCTCACTCAGGAGCTCGCGGGACCTCGCCCAGGATCTGGACGGGACCAGAGCCTCCTGGGCAGGACCTTGTTCAGCTGCCCTCACCGCTGCCGATCGGGTTCGGTTCGACGGGCCCGTTCGTATTCGGACGCCATCCCAGCGCCGGGGCAACGTATTCGGCGAAGGACTCGAGAATGTGGAGGTTGTAGTCGACGCCGAGCTGACTCGGGATCGTCAGCAGCACGGTGTCCGCCGCCTCCACCGCCGCGTCGGAACGCAACTGCTCGATGAGCTCGTCCGGCTCGCCCGCATAGGTCTTGCCGAAGGTGGACCTGGTGTCGTCGATGATCCCGATCTGGTCGGCCTGTCCCCTGCCGCGCCTGCCGAAATAGAGATCATCGAGGTCCGTGGTGATCGGGAAGATGCTGCGGCTGACGGATACGCGCGGCGTCCAACCATGTCCGACAGCCTTCCAGGCGGTGCGATAACGATCGATCTGCACTCGCTGCAGATCTGCGAATGCGGCTCCGGTGGCCTCGGTGAGCAGCGTCGAACTCATCATGTTCACGCCTTTCTCGGCTGCCCACTCGGCGGTCGCAGCAGAGCCGGCGCCCCACCAGATTCGCCGGTCGAGACCGGGAGAATGCGGCTCGACGCGCAGCGCCACGTCGGTCCCGAACTGCGCGGGGTCGGCGGGAGCCAGTTCATGGCCCCTCACTGCCGCGAGGAAACGATCGAACTTCTCGCGAGCCATATTCGCTGCCTTGGTCTCGGACGGATCCGAATATCCGAACGACTCCCAACCGCGCAGTGCCGGCTCCGGTGACCCGCGGCTGACGCCCAGTGCCACGCGCTGATCCGAGAGCAGGTCGAGCGCTGCCGCCTCCTCCGCAAGGTAGAGCGGGTTCTCGTAGCGCATGTCGATGACTCCGGTGCCGACTTCGATGCGGGAGGTGCGGGCTGCTATAGCGGAGAGCAGGGGCATCGGAGACGCGGCCTGCTCGGCGAAGTGGTGGACACGGAAGTACGCGCCGTTGACTCCGATCTCGTCGGCGCCCACACCGATCTCCACGGCCTGCTGCAGCGCTTCCCTCGCCCCGTACTCACCGGGAGCGCTGCCCGCGCCGTAATGACCGAAACTCAAGAAACCGAATGCCTTCATAATCCGAGCAACCTGGTTAACAGTTCAATTATTCCCCTGGGCTTCCCGCTTACGGACGGACCATGACGCGGCCGCTCTCCCCCGCGACCGGACAACACGGCACACAGGGGTCGAGGTACCCGAACACGACGAAAGCCCCGTCCTGAACGGACGGGGCCTCGACTTCTGCTCCCCCGGCTGGGCTCGAACCAGCGACCCTTCGATTAACAGTCGAATGCTCTGCCAACTGAGCTACGGAGGAATGCCACAGTCACCTGCGGACGTAGGATCCAGCTTAGCAAACTCCCCGGCGTCCGAACAAAGCGGTCGGCAGTGCTTTAGCTCACAGCACTGCGGGTTGCCCCACCTGGCCACCGCTGGATTGCCGTACAGTCAGAACAAATACAGTCAGCGGCCGTCTCCGTCGCACAGGCGCACGGTAAACTCGAAACGATCCCCACACCGTCTCCGCACCGGAAGAAGCACCGTGACCATAGTGGCAATCGCCCTCGCTGCACTGGCAGCTGTGGCCCTCGCCTATGGCGCCCTGTACCAACACGAAGCCGTGGCCGGTCAGAACGATTCCCACAACGGCCTCAGCTGGGCGCACTTCACCGGACTCCTCGGCAATCGGCGATGGCTGCTCGGCCTCGGCATACTGAGCTTGGGGACAGCGGGCAATCTCGTGTCGCTCGCCCTCGCCCCGGTGATGGTGGTCCAGCCGATCGGTGCCTTCTCCCTCATCGTCTCAGTCCTCCTGGGGATCCGTCACCGCGGTCTCAAGGTCAACCGGCGCCTCGTCCAAGCCGTCATCTGGTGCACGGCGGGTGTGACGGTCTTCGTCGCGCTCTCGGCAACCACCGCGCGGACCGAGGTCCACCTCGGCGCCGATGCCCTGCCGCTGTTCTGGATCACCGGCGTCGTCGTCGCTCTGGGACTCATCATCATGCTCGTCTTCCGGCGCGCACCGCAGCTGATCCTCATCATCGCCGCCGGTCTCCTCTTCGCCTGCGTCGCCACGAACGCCCACCTCGTCAGTGTCCAGTTCCTCCGGGCCGGCCTCGGGCAGGTCACCCTGATCAACGTCGCAGCACTGGTGGCGGCCGTTGCTCTGGGCTCCTGGTTCGTCCAGAACGCCTACGCAGCGGGTCCGCCCGAGATGGTCATCGCGGGTCTGACCGTCATCGATCCGATCGGTGCCGTCATCCTCGGCACCATCGTCCTCGGTGAGGCCGCTGCGGCACCCGTCTGGCTGATCATCGTCATCACGGTCACCGGATTGGTCGCCTGCGCAGGCGTCGTTGTATTGTCGCGTTATCATCCCGATGTCAAGGACCGAGAAACCCAACGCAGGGACGCCCGCCGTTCCACCATGACCGACACCGAGGAGAGCTGAATCCTGTCCGCGCACCGTCCCACTCAAGCCCGCCGCATCCTCATTCCGGCCGAGACGTACGCCCCCGAAGTCAACGGCGCTGCGAAATTCGCCGAACGCCTGGCCGCCGGACTCGCCGCTCGCGGCAACGACGTCCACGTCGCCTGCCCCTCAGCCACAGGAAAGCCCTCGGTCAGCGTCGAGAACGGAGTCACCGTCCATCGGCTCACCGCTCACAGGTGGCCGCTGCATCCGACATGGATGATCTGCATGCCGTGGGAGACCAAGCCCGAGCTGTCACGGCTGCTCGACAGCCTCCAGCCGGATGTCGTGCACACCCAGGCTCACTTCGTCATCGGCCGGTACGCATTCTCCGAATCGAACCGCCGCGGCATCCCGGTCGTGGCCACCAACCACTTCATGCCTGACAATGTGCGCCCCTACCTCAGAGCACCCAAGGCTGTGCTCGACGGCGGGACCGCAATCGCCTGGTGGGATCTGCGTCGAAAGTTCCAATCGGCCGACATCATCACAGTGCCCACCCAGTTGGCCGCAGACCTGCTCACCGAGAACGGCTTCACCTCCCCCATCCGTGCGGTCTCCTGCGGAATCGATCTGCAGCGCTTCGCTGAGCTGCGCGAAGTGGACGCCTCGACCAGCCGCGCAGTCCCGCCGAGGGTGCTCTTCGTCGGTCGGCTCTCCTCGGAGAAGCACGCCGCGGACCTCGTCGAGGCACTGGCGAAAACCGATCCCGACCTCGGGCTCGAGGCCGATATCGTCGGCGGCGGCGACCAGGAGGAACCCCTCAAAGAGCTCAGCTCCGAGCTGGGCATCGGGGATCGCATCCATGTGCTCGGCAAGATCAGCGACAGAGAGCTCATGGACGCCTACCGCCGCTGCACCTTCTTCTGCATGCCGTCGACGGCCGAATTGCAGTCGATCGCCACACTGGAGGCGCTGGCCTCACGCAAACCTGTGGTGCTCGCCGATGCCGTGGCCCTGCCTCATCTCGTTCGTGATGGAGTCAACGGCTTCCTCTTCCCCCCACGCGACATCGAGGAACTCGCCGATCGCTTCACCCGCATCTGCACCGCGTCGGATGCCGAACTCGATGCGATGTCGAAGGCCTCCCTCGACGTCGTTGCCAAGCACGACATCGAGTACACGCTGGACACCTTCGAATCGCTCTACGACGGAGTCATCGACGCGGCGGTCGGCTCCTCGGCGGCCTGAACTCGGCGAGCGTCGGCAGGCCGCCCGACGGTCTCGGCGCCGTGGGTCTCAGGGCGTGTGGGTCCGAGACCTGCTCACTCCTGCACCGGCGGCTCGAAGACCGTCGGTCCTCTGGCGATGCGGTCGAAATCGACTCCGGCGATCATATCGTCGATGTCCCTCCACTCGGAGCCGACATCCTGCAGTCCCAGCGATCGCTGCATCCAGGCGAAGACATCTGCCCTCGTCCATCCCTGAGCGCTCAGCTGCTGATAGGTGACGGCGCCGTCACGTTTTGCCAGACGCCTCCCTTCGGTGTTGAGAACCAGCGGCACATGCACCCAACCGGGCGCTGGGGCCCTGAGAAGACCGGCCAGGTACGCCTGCCGCGGCGCCGATGACGCGAGATCGTCACCGCGCACGACCTCATCGACTCCGCTGGCAGCATCGTCGACGACGACGGTGAGGTTATAGGCGAAGACACCGTCTCCGCGCCTGAGCACGAGATCGTCGACGAGGGCACTCACCCTGCCCAGGAGCACATCATCGATCTGGTGCTCCCGGTTGTCCGCGCGCAGCCGCAGGGCCGGCTGCCGCCCCTTGCGCTCCAGCCGTCGTCGCTGCTCTGCCCGCTCGTCCTCGCCGAGGTCGCGACAGGTTCCCGGATAGGCGCCGGGAGGAGCATGCGGAGCGCTCGGGGCCTGGGCGATGTCCTTGCGCGAGCAATAGCACTCATAGACCAGACCGGCCTCGTCCAGACCTCGAAGGGCGCGAGCGTAGATCTCCTGCCGCTGGGATTGGATCAGCGGCCTTTCGTCGGGAGCGACCCCGAGTTCGGCGAACACCGCCAGCTGCGATTCCGCCGAGCCGGCCCTAACCCGGTCGAGGTCCTCGATGCGCCACAGGAAACGGCGCCCTGTCTGTCGCGCGCGAACATAGGACAGGAGTCCGGACCGGATGTTTCCGATGTGCAGATCTCCGCTCGGACTCGGCGCGAACCGGCCCGCCCCTCGGTCGGTCCCGGCCGGGGTCACTGATCGGCCACGAGGTCGCCGTATTGCGGGAAGCGCGAGAGATAGTCCTGGACATACGTGCATGTCGGGACGATACGACCACCGTCGTCCCTGATGAGGCCGAGCACCGTGGTCACAAGGGTCCGGGCGAAGCCGCGTCGGGAGAAGCCTTCGGAGATGATCGTATGCTGGAGTTCGAGGGTCTGCGGGTCGATCTCGCGATAGGCGAGGAACCCGATGAACTCTCCTGGGTCCTCATCGGTGTACAGCTCGAAGCGTTCACGATCGACGTTCCTCACGACCTTGACCGGCGTGGAGCTGAGTTCGGGCTGCGGCATCTGCGCCTCCTTGTCGCGGGCATCGGTGACTGACGGCACCGACGACTCTGAATCACGGAGCCGGCATCGATCGTCGGGCAAAGATGCGCACGAGCGGTGCCGTCTCTCAGTGTGAACGATACATGGTGCGCGCGGGCACCGGCAGGCAGGAGCGTCGAATCGAGCGGTGGCTCAGACTCCCGCATGAGCGATCTTCTCGCCCTCCTCGCGCAGTTCGACCTTGCGGATCTTGCCCGAAACCGTCATCGGGAAAGACTCGCGCACCTCGACGTAGCGCGGGATCTTGAAGTGGGCGAGCTTGCCGGAGCAGAACTCACGCACCTCCTCGGCGGTCAGAGCGTCGAATCCCTCCTTGAGGATCACCCACGCCATGAGCTCTTCGCCGTACTTCTCGTCGGAGACTCCGATGACCTGGACGTCGCGGATGGCTGGGTGGTGGTAGAGGAACTCCTCCACTTCGCGAGGATAGACGTTCTCCCCGCCGCGGATGACCATGTCCTTGATGCGCCCGGAGATGTCGACGTAGCCGTCGTCGTCCATGATCGCGAGATCACCGGTGTGGATCCATCTTGCGGCATCGATCGCCTCGGCGGTCTTGTCCGGCTGTTCCCAATAGCCGAGCATGACTGCATAGCCGCGGGTGCAGAACTCTCCTTTCTGTCCGCGCGGAACCGTCTGCCCGGTGACCGGGTCGACGATCTTGATCTCGAGATGGGGCATGACGCGCCCGACCGTCTGGGTCCGTGCCTCGAGAGAATCGTCGACACGCGTCATCATCGACACCGGAGCGGTCTCGGTCATGCCGTAGCAGATCGCGACCTCGGACATGTTCATGTCGTCGATGACTCGGCGCATGGTGTTGACCGGGCACGGCGATCCGGCCATGACGCCGGTGCGCAGGCTGGAGAAGTCGAATTCGGAGAACTGCGGGTGCTCGAGCTCGGCGATGAACATCGTCGGCACCCCGTAGAGCGAGGTCGCCTTCTCCTCGGTCACCGCCGCCATGGTCGCGACGGGATCGAAGCCGGGTGAGGGCAGCACGATGGCCGCCCCGTGGCTGAGCGCGGCAAGATTGCCGATGACCATTCCGAAGCAGTGGTAGTAGGGAACGGGGACAACGACGGTGTCGGCCGGTGTGTAGGCGAGCATCTCGCCGATGAAGAATCCGTTGTTGAGGATGTTGTGGTGACTGAGCGTCACGCCCTTGGGGAATCCCGTGGTGCCCGAGGTGTACTGGATGTTGATCGGCTCGTCAGCCGAGAGGCCGTCGATGACCTGCTGCAGACGGACCCCATACTTCGCTCCCTCGTCGTCGAGCAGCTGCCGTCCCTGCCCGATGAGGTGGGCGAAGGATTCGCGTTCGCCGATCGCAGCCCCGCCCGTCAGTTCCTCGGGCACGGTGTCGAGGAAGACGAGGTCGAGGGCGGGCACTTTCGCAGCCACCTCGGCGGCGATCGCGCGGAAGTCGGAGTGCGGGGGCGCGACGATCTGCGAGATCATCAGGGTCATGCCCGATTGGCCGACGACGTATTCGAGTTCGTGGCTGCGGTAGGCAGGATTGACGTTGACGAGGATGGCGCCGATCTTGGCCGTGGCGTACTGGACGAGTGCCCACTCCGCCACGTTCTGCGCCCAGATTCCCACCCGGTCGCCCTTCTTCACTCCGCGTTCGAGGAGACCGATGGCCAGGGCGTCGGTGTCCCGATCGAACTCGGCATAGGTCCAGCGCCGGTCCGAGTGCCGGTCGACCAGTGCCGTCGCCTCGGGATTCGCCGCCGCTGTGCGCTTGAAGTGCTCGGGAATCGTGATCCCCAGCAGAGGTTCGGTCGATGTTCCGGAGGAGTAGGAAAGTTCGGCCACGACAGTGTGCTCCCTTGTGCTCTCAGACTATGGGTGTGACTGATTGCACACTATTCCGTCTCGATCGGACATGCAAAAGCTGTGCAGGAAGTCCCGGCCGGAGCCGGCTTCTGCGGGGTCGATGTCTCCCACCTGGGCCGAATGGGCGACCGTCCCGTCCTCGACGAGGACCAGGCTCGTCGCCAGAGCTGCGACATCGTCGACGTCGTGGGTGATGAGCATGGCGCTGCGGTCGGAGAGCAGCTCGGCCAGCACGCGCCTGGTCTCGATCCGGACGTCGACGTCGAGAGCGGCCAGCGGCTCATCGAGCAGGAGCAGCTTCGGATCGACGACGAGGGCGCGGGCCAAGGCGATGCGGGCCGCCTGACCGCCGGAGACCTCTTCGGGGCGTCTGGCCGCGCAGTGTCCGACGCCGAGCCGGTCGAGCATGGCCTGGGCCTGCCGCCGCGCCTGCGTCCCGGTCGCGCCGTGGGCGCGCAGACCGAAGCACACATTGCCGATGACGCTCAGGTGCGGAAACAGCAGCGGATTCTGCGCGAGGTGGACGATGCCCCGAGCATGGATCGGAGGCCAGTCCTCGGCGTCGAGGTCGAAGAGCGTGTCCTTGCCGATCCGCAGCGCACCGGAATCGGCGCGCAGCGCCCCGGTGAGCACCTGGAACAGGCTCGACTTGCCGGCCCCGTTGCGTCCGATGATCGCAGTGGTCCCGTCGGCGGGGACGGTGAAGTCGATGGCGATGCCGCGTTCGGCGATGCGCACCGAGGACGTGATGGTCTCGCCAGGACTCGGCCCCCGGGAAGCTCCGAGCCCGGTCGCCCCATGCCCTCTGGGATGCCGACCGGCACCTGCCGGGGCACGGCCCTCCGTCGTCGCGGCCGCCTCGGCGCTGTTAGGATCCCCGTCGGGGGCCTCGGGCACTCGGGCCTCATCGACTCGGTGCGCGCGCAGACGCGGCGCATGTGGGGATCGGTAGGCAACGATGATAATGGCCACGGCGATGACGACGAGCAGAAGGGAGAGCCCGATGGCCGCCTGCGGATCGGATTCGCGTACGAGGTAGATCTGCAGCGGCATGGTGCGTGTGACGCCGGACAGCGATCCCGCGAAAGTCAGCGTGGCCCCGAACTCGCCCAGGGAGCGGGCGAAACACAGGACGGCGCCGGTGATGATCCCGTGCCGCAGCAGCGGCAGGGTGATCGTGAAGAACACCCGGTTGGGTCGGGCACCGAGTTCGGCGGCGGTGGTTTCGAACCGCTGACCCAGCGCCGATGTCGCGGTCTCGACGGACATCACCGTGAAGGGCAGGGAGACGAACACCTGTGCCATGACGACCGCCGAGGTGGTGTATGCCAGGCTCAGTCCCATCGATTCCAGTGCCGATCCGAGGACTGCCGAACGCCCCCAGGTGTAGAGCAGGGCGAGGCCGCTGACGACCGGCGGCAGGACGAGGGGCAGCAGGACGAGTGTGCGCACGACGCTCTGGCCGGGAAAGGTCCGCGTCGCGAGCAGGTATCCCAACGGGAAGCCGATGAGCACGCTGATGATCGCCGAGGTCACCGAGGTCACCACTGACAGCTGCATGGCCAACCGTGACTCCTCGGCGAAGATCACCTCGCCGAGGCCGTGCAGGTCGATGCGGGAGATCATCCCGATGATGGGGACGAAAAGGAATGCGATCCCTGCGGCACCGGGAATCCAGAGCCAGCCCGGGATCGCCGTCTGCCCTCGTCCGGGTCCTTGCCGGGGCATGATCAGGCGGCGGCGAAGCCTGCGTCGCGCAGCAGCTTCTGAGCCGTGTCGGAGCCGAGGAAGTCGACGAAGGCTTCGGCCTGTTCCTGGTTCTCGCTGGCTCTGACGGCCGCGGCCGGGTACTTGTTGACGACCTTGTCCGCTCCGTCGAGGTCGACCTTGTCGACCTTGTCATCGGCACGGGCGATGTCGGTGACGTAGACGATGCCCGCGTCGGCCTGCCCGGCACCGACCTTGCCGAGGACGTCGGTCACGGAGTTCTCCTCGCTGACCGGGTCGAGTTCCACATCGTTGAGCTCGGCCCACTTCTGGGTGGCTGCTCCGCAGGGGACCTGGGGTGCGCAGACCACGAGGTCGTGTCCGGCGAAGTCCTGCGAGCTCGCGATCGTTCTCGGATTGCCTTCGGCCACGGCCAGAGTGAGCGTGTTCGAGGCGAACGTCACAGGCTTCCCGGTGAGCAGTTCGTCTCCGGCGAGAGTGTCCATGGTCGTCTCGTCGGCGGTGGCGATCACATCGGCGGGGGCGCCTTCGGAGATCTGGGAGACGAGGTCCGAGGAGCCTGCGAAGGAGAACTTCACGGTCGGGGCGTCGGGTTCGGCCTTCTCGAACTCATCGGCGATGTCCTCGAACACTTCGGTCAGCGAGGCCGCGGCGAAGACCGTGATCTCGCTCGGTTCGTCGGACTCGGCCTGATCGCTCCCCGATGAGCAGGCGCTGAGGGTGAGGGCGGCAACGATGCACAGCCCCGTCAGAGTTCTCTTCATAGCCCCATTAAACCCGTATCTGCGGAGCAATGTCGACTTTCACGGCAGATCTGAGCGTTGGATGCTTGTTCGGGTGCGCGAATGCGAACCTTGCCGTCAATCCTGCAGAAGGCGTTCGAACCGGGAGCTTCTCAGCCTTCGCGCATGGTGTCGATCGACACCATCGTCGCCTTCACCGAGGCGGTCGCCAACGTCCCGGGCTCGAGTTCGAGCTGCCGGCAGGCTTCGGCCGATATCAGGGACACCACACGCAGAGGCCCGCACTGCATGCTCACCTGCGCCATGACCCCGTCGACGACGACGTCGGTGACGAGGCCGGCGAACCGGTTGCGTGCCGAACTCACGACACCGCTGGGGTCGGGCAGCGAGCCGGCGGACGACTGCGCGAGGGCCGCCAGCTCCCGACCTTCGACCACGGCGCGGTTCGAGGAGTCCTTGTGCGAGGTCAGCCGTCCGTCACTGACCCAGCGGCGGACCGTATCGTCGCTGACGCCGAGGAACCGGGCGGCGTCGCTGATGCGCAGCCGACTCATTCCAGGGCACCCACCCACTCGTCGGAGCCGTCGGTGAAGTGCTGATGCTTCCAGATCGCGACTCGGGCCTTGACCTCGTCGATGAGCTCGGAGCATGCGAGGAAGGAATCCCGCCGGTGCGCCGAGGCGACGACGGCGGCCAGTGCCACGTCGCCGATCTCGAGTTCCCCGACGCGGTGGACGACCGACAGCCGCACTTCGGGATGGCGCGAGGCGATGTCGGCGGCCACCTCGGCGATCTGATCGACGGCCAGCGGGTGGGCCTCGTAGAGCAGCCGCTGCACTCCCCGTCCTCCGTCGTGGTCGCGGATGACCCCGGAGAAGCTGACGACGGCCCCGCAGGTGTCGGTGAGGACGTCGGGTTCGAGGGCCGCGGTCGAGATCGGGGTCTCCACGACTCCGGTGGTGATGACGCTCATGCCTTTCGGGTCCAATCTCCGCTGCGGCCGCCGGATTTCTCGATGACTTTGATGTCGCCGATCACGGCCTGGTTGTCCACGGCCTTGATCATGTCGAAGATCGTCAGCGCCGCCGTGGCCACGGCCGTCAGGGCCTCCATTTCGACGCCCGTCTTCGACACCGTCTTCACTGCGCCAGTGATGCGCACCGAGTCTGCGCCCAGTTCGAAGTCGACGTCGATTCCGGTCAGCGGAAGCTGGTGGCACAGCGGAATCAGGTCGCTCGTGCGTTTGGCCCCCATCACGGCGGCGATGCGCGCCACGGGCAGGGCATCGCCCTTGGGTAGGCCCGCCTCGGCGATCATGTCGATGACATCGGCACGAGTGGTGATGAGCCCGCTCGCCACCGCCCGGCGTTTCGTCACGTCCTTGTCGCCGACGTCGACCATCTGGGCGGTTCCGGTCTCGTCGACGTGCGAGAGTTTCATCTGATCTTCCACGTCTTCAGCCTATCCCCATCGGCGGCGAACGGGTCCTCAGGATCCGGGTCGCCATCGGCGATGAACACGAGATGAGTGGCCTCGGCGTAATTGTGGAGCAGGTGGGAGCGGGAGCCGCCGACGAATTCGAGCCCGCTCGGTCCCACCCGTCCGCGTCGGATCTGCAGCTTGCCCTGCGGCGGCTCCTCATCGAAGCCGTGAGCCAGTCGGTGGTATTCGACGTCGCGAGGCGGCTCCTGGCCGACCAGACCGAGCAGTGCGGGTCGGATGAACATCTCGAAGCTGATGAGCGTGCTCACCGGGTTGCCCGGCAGCGCCACCCAGGCGTGATCGGCCAGACGTCCGCACCCCTGCGGCCCGCCGGGCTGCATGGCGATCGGTTCGAAGACCATCGACGAGCCCGCATCGAGTTCGGCGGCGAGCCTGACGACTTCGTGTGCGCCTTTGGAGATCCCACCGGTGGAGATGACGAGATCGGCGGCGCTCCCCCGCACGCGGTCGAGCAGCTGCTGCGGATCATCGGGGACGAAGGCGACCTCCGTGTCCACACCGAGGCGACGGAGACCCGCCGACAGGGTCACGGAGTTCGCATCGTTGATCCCGGCGGCCGCCTCGGCGGCGATCTCGTCTCCAGTGCTCACGACGAGCACACGCGGAAGGGATCGCACGCTGAGTTCGTTCACTCCGCAGGCCGCGGCCACGCCGAGGTGGGCAGGTGTGAGCATCGTTCCTGCGCTCAGCACGGTCTGTCCCGACCGCACATCGCTGCCGCGGGGACGCACGAAGGTTCCGGGCCGAGGCTTCTTGCCGTCCGGAAACCCGACGGTGATGGACTCCGAGCCGAAGACCCCGGGTGAGGTGTCCTCGATCCTGATGACCGTGTCGGTGCCCGACGGGAGAGGGGCTCCGGTCATGATCTCGACGGCCGTGCCCGGAGCCACCCTCGTCCCGCGGGCCCCGGCTGCGACCCGCCCGACCACCGGCACGGCCCCGAGCTGCCGGACGCCTTCTGCGCGGCTCTGCGGTTCCGACGGATTCGGAGATGCGGGCTGGGCCGGCGTGTTCGGCCGCGACGCGTGCATGGGAGATTCCGCCTCGAGCGCGTCCAGCGTCGCCGCGGCCAGGGCATAGCCGTCCATGCTCGAGTTGTCGAAGCCGGGAACATCGATCGGCGAGTCCACATCGGCGATGAGCCGCCGCGGGGAGTCGAGGAGCGCGCTCAGCGGCAGCGTCTCCGTTTCGATCAGTGGAGCGATCGTCTCGAATACGCGCACCCGGTGCATCTTCGCTGTAGTCATGGGACGATGATATCCACACGCTTTTCGAGGAGGATGACGAAATGTCGACGATCGGTCTGCCGATGCCGGTGCTGAGAACTCCGACGGTCGACCCGGGCGAAGCCTTCACCGCGCACAACGAGGACTCGCTTCTGGACACATTCGGTCGACGCGCCCGGGACCTGCGCATCTCCCTCACCGATTTCTGCAATCTGCGCTGCACGTACTGCATGCCCGCTGAAGGCGTCGAGTTCATGTCGCGCGATGCTGCGATGACCGGGGACGAGATCGTGCGCTTCGTCCGCATCGCCGTCGAGAAGTTCGGGGTCGATCAGGTGCGATTCACCGGCGGTGAGCCTCTGACACGCAAGGACATCAATGAGATCATCGCCGGGGTCGCCGCCCTGGAACCGCGACCGAACATCGCGCTGACGACGAACGCGATCGGCCTCGACAAACGCGCTGCCGGTCTCAAGCAGGCCGGGCTGGATCGCATCAATGTCTCGCTCGACACCATCGACCCCGAGACCTTCGAGACCATGGCCAGGCGCCCCTTCCTCCACCGGGTGCTCGCAGGCATCGACGGGGCGAAGGCCGCGGGCCTCGACCCAGTGAAGATCAACGCGGTCCTCCTGCCCGGCGTCAACGACTCGCAGGCGCCCGATCTGCTGCAGTGGTGCCTCGAGCAGGGGCTGAGCCTGCGGTTCATCGAGCAGATGCCCCTCGACGCCGGGCATTCCTGGGACCGCAGCTCGATGATCACCGCTGCCGATGTCTTCGCTCTGCTCGAGCCTCGTTTCGTGCTCACCCCTGATTCGGCCCCTCGAAACGGTGCCCCGGCGGAGAAGTTCCTCGTCGCCGATCGCAGCGATCCCGCCACCGTCCTCGGCGATGTCGGCATCATCGCCTCGGTGACCCGTCCCTTCTGCGCCGATTGCACCCGCACTCGCCTGACGGCGGAGGGTCGGATCCGCACCTGCCTGTTCTCCCACACCGAGGTCGACCTGCTCACCGCCATGCGCGACGGCGCCGATGACGAGGCGATCGCGAACCTGTGGAAAGGTGCGCATTGGAAGAAGCTCGCCGGTCACGGCATGGGCACCGACGAGTTCCAGCAGCCCCAACGTCCCATGAGCGCCATCGGAGGATAAGTGCCCACCATCACCGTTCGGTTCTTCGCCGCTGCCCGTGAGGCATTCGGCGCCCGCGAGTCCCATATCAGTGCCGGCTCCGTCGACGAACTCGTCTCCACCCTCGCCGAGGCGTCCGACCCGCAGGCGGCGACCGTGCTCTCGCGCTCGAGCTTCCTCGTCAACTCCGTGGCCGCGACTGACAGAACCGCTCCTCTTGCCGACGGAGACACCGTCGACGTCCTTCCGCCGTTCGCCGGCGGCTGAGGTCGAATCACACGCTCCGATTCGCCGGCTGCGAGAGATAGGCGAGGTAGCCGCCGTTGATCGAGGCGACCGCGATGCCCTGTCCCCGCAGCTGCGCGGCGGCCTTGGCCGAACGGATGCCCGAGCGGCAGTAGAGCGCGACACCGGCCTCCGCCCCAGACTCGGCTGCGGAGGCGTGCGCTCTCGGCAGTCTGCCCGGATCGGCCAGCAGCTCGTCCATCGGCATGTGGATCGCACCGGCCGCCATCCCCGCGCTGATCTCCTCATCGTCCCTGATATCGACGACAGTCGCCTCAGCGCTCAGCTCCGACCAGTTCAAGGCGGGCGGTCCGAGTTCGGTCCGATCAGCCTCCTCGCCGTTCGTCTCCGCCGCCGCTGCTCCGAATGAGTGCTGCGCGTAATCGGCACGGTGCTGCTGCAGGTCCGTGACCGGTTTCCTGCCAGGGATCGGTGAGACCGGAATCCTCTCCCACCCGGCGTCGAGGCTGCTGTGGACGGCGACCGCATCGGTCAGTGGAGTGCCGATGCCGGTGAGCACCTTGATCGTCTCCATCGCCATGGCCGAACCGATGCTGCCGCACAGGGGCCCGAGGACGCCGGCGACGGCGCAGTCGGGCACGGAGCCCGGAGCCGGCACCTCGGGGTAGAGATCACGCAGCGTGACCCCGCCGCGGGCATCGAAGACGGCGACCTGACCGTCGAAGCCGAGGATCGTTCCCCAGACGAGGGGAATGCCCAGGATCTCGCAGGCATCATTGGCCAGATACCGCGTCGCGAAGTTGTCGCTGCCATCGATGACGATGTCGACATCGGCGAAGAGGTCGAGTGCGTTGTCGGCGGTCAGCAGGATCGGATGGGTGCGGATCTCGACCGAGGAGTTGATGCCGCTCATGCGCTGCCTGGCGGAATCGATCTTCCGGCCGCCGATGGCCGCCTCGGAATGGATGACCTGACGGTGGAGGTTGCTCAGTTCGACGATATCCGGGTCGATAACGGAGATCGTTCCGATGCCGACGGCCGCGAGGTAGCTGAGCACCGGTGCGCCGAGACCGCCTGCGCCGATGACGAGTGCATGCGACTCAAGCAGAGCGGCCTGCGCGGACTCGCCGAAACCGGCCAGACGGATCTGACGGGCATAGCGCTCCCGGTGGGCGGGGTCGAGGCGAGATTCTGACATGTCTCCCATCCTAGTCCGGCCGAGATGCGCCGCTTCAGCAGTCGAGGTAGTCGATGACGGTTCCCGCTGTGAGCTCGTCCGTGCCTGGGGATACCCGAACGATGGCTTCGGCGGCGGCGAAGTCGCGCAGACGGGACCGAGGTTCCACCTGTATCGCCCCCGCGGCCGTGAACGCACCGGGACGCAGCAGCACAGCCCTGCTGTGTCGGCTGATCGCGGGACCGGCGCAGAGCCCCTTCTTCCACCTCGTGCGCAGGGTGCGGCCGGTCAGCAGCGATCGCGCGAAGAGATGGAAAGCGAGGAACGCTCCCTGCGGAGTGCCGGGAAAGTGCAGGAGCGGCAGCCCGGCGAAGCGCCCATAGCCCTGCGGGGATCCCGGTCTCATGCCCACACGGTCGAAGGACGAGCAGTTGCCTTCGAGGGCCTGCCGCACGACTTCGTAGGCGCCGGCGCTGACGCCGCCGGTGGTGAGGACGAGGTCGACTGCGCCATCCATATCGGTGAGCACACTCAGCAGCTGGCTCGGGTCGTCGTCGCAGATCGCTTCGCGGACATCGGCGCCGGTCGCACGCAGTGCGGCAGCGAGCATCGGCAGGTTCGAATTGAGGATCGTCGGATCGGTCGCGGCAGTTGCGACCACGGCATCGTCCCCTGGCGCATCGGGTTCGTCCGACGGAGTCTGTGCCTCGTGCGTCCGCAGTTCGTCTCCGGTGACGACCAGACCGATGCGCGCGGGTGCGAGCACCTCGATCTCATCGATGCCGAGCATGACGAGCGTGCCGACTCCGGCGGAGGTGAGGCGCTCGCCGGCGGACAGAACCACTTCGCCGGCACAGATGTCCTCCCCCACCGAACGGATGTTCCACCCCTCGGAAGCGGTTTCGGGCAGGGAGGCGATACGGATCGTGCTCGGAGCCGGGCCCGTCTGCTCCGCATCGGTGAGCTCGACGGGCACGACCGCCTCGGAGCCGGCCGGCACCGGGGCACCGGTCATGACACGCACCGCCGAGCCCGGGTGCAGCGGGGCCGCCGCGTGGCCGGCGGGAGTGTCTCCGACGACGGTGATCGCCGCACCGTTGCCGGCAGCGGTCAGGGCCGCCTCGTCGAGGGCGAATCCGTCCATCGCCGAGGTGGGAAAGGCGGGCACGGATCTCGTGGCGACCACCTCGGTGCCGATTCTGCGCCCGATCGCCGCATGCACGGACACGACCTCCGTACGGGGTACGGGGGCGAGGTGGGCGATGAGCTCGGAATAGTCCTCTGGATCCACTGCTGTCCTTCCTTCGCTTCGATCCTACGCGTCACATCGCGTGGACTCATCGCCGGTCGAGCGCTCCTCGTCTACAGTGTCCATCGTGGACACCGATCATGCAGACACCGCGAACGACGCGCGCCATGGCCTGATGTCCTGGGAAGCCGCCGCGGCGGCACTGCTGGCTCTCTCTGCCGTCGTCCTCTTCGGCTTGGGGACGACGTTTCCGCAGGTCCGAGCCTTCGGATATGGTCCGATGCTGCTCGCACTGGTCGTGGCGTGGAGTGCGAATCGACGTTTCGCCCGCGACCTCAGCATCATCACCGGCTGCCTTGGGGACTGATGCAAGGTTTGGTGACATCTGATCTGGCTTGTTCACAGGCAAGCCTGGAAGGATAGACACCATGCCACA